>NZ_JBGJZP010000001.1:0-762502 GCF_042610515.1 Paenibacillus paludis | reverse complement strand
CGGTCCGTTCGCGGAGCGTCCACCCAAGCGAAAACATACATCTTACTCCAAAACCAAGGGGCTGTCCCAAGCAGCCATTTCATGGCTTTTGGGACAGCCCCTTTTTTGCTGTGCAGGTGAAGAGCGGGTCATCCTCTGCATAAACTATAAGCAGGAGCGCTGGATGCGATGTGGCGCGGAAACTGGATGACAAGTAAGAAAGTGAGGCCGATCTCATGGGAAGAGCGGAGCAACTACGGGTGGCGGATTTCCATTGTGATGTTCTGAGCAAACTGCAGGCTTCCCCCCATCTTAATTTCGACAAGGACAGCCGGCTTGATGTAACTGCAGAACGGCTTGCAGCGGGTGGCGTCGGCCTGCAAGTTTTTGCGATTTATCTGTCTACGGTTAGGGGAAGACCTAGTTTTGAAAGTGTGCTGGGACAAATTGAACTATTCCAGGGCAAAGTACTAGGCTCAGGAGGCCTTCAGTGGCTGCGCTGGAAGGAGGAAGCAGTGGAACTGGTTAGAGTGCCCCCCACATGGGGGCTGCTGTCTCTGGAAGGCGTAGACGGTCTGGAGGGGAATCTATTCTATGCTCAGTTGTGTTTCGATCTCGGGGTGCGCTTCCTTGGAGTCACCTGGAACTATGCGAACTGGGCTGCGGATGGTGTACTCGAACAGCGGAATGGAGGATTTACCGAAAAAGGCCGGGAGCTGATCAAGTGGTGTAACAGCAGCGGTATGCTGCTGGATGTGTCTCATTTGGCCCCAGCAGGCTTCTGGGAGTTGGCTGAGCGGAGCAAGCGTCCGTTTATTGCCTCCCACTCCAACGTCGCAGCTGTGTGCGGCCATCCGCGTAATCTGAGCGATGAACAGATCAAAGCGTTGATTGCCATGGACGGCCGGATGGGACTTACCTTTGTTCCTTGGTTTGTTAAAAATGGAGGCGACGCCAAAGCTGATGATCTTCTAAGGCATATCGATCATGTCTGCAGCCTGGGGGGCACAAGGCAGCTGATGTTTGGTTCCGATTTTGACGGGATTGATGCCTGGGTAGAGGGACTGGAACATCCTGGAAAATACGCCGAGTTTGCTGAGCTGCTGCTCCGCTACTATCCGGAGGATCAAGTGAAGGGGTGGCTGTACGAAAATGCTTGGAGTTTTTTAAGCCTGCATTTGCCGTCAAAACTAAACGACCATAAAATACCATAAAGTAACAGATCATGACAAAATCGTGACAATCCAGCTTCGAAATCTCAAAATGTCGAAAAAAGGACTCTCATTGTGCAGAGGGTCTTTTTATTTTTGGGTAATAAGAGGTATAATGTTCAGTGGCTTGTACAGATACTAGAGAAAATACAAGGAGTGACTTTACAATGAGCAAGACTGTACCCGTAGGTGTGTCGGCTAGACATATTCACCTTACGCAAGAGCATGTGGAAGCGTTGTTTGGCGCAGGTTATCAATTGACTGAGTTCAAACCGCTCTCCCAAACCGGACAATTCGCAGCTAACGAGCAAGTAGCAGTAATCGGCACCAAAGGTAAATTCGACAAAGTAAGAATTCTAGGACCTGTCCGTCCGGCATCACAGCTGGAGATTTCCCGCACAGATTCTTTCAGCCTCGGCGTGAAAGCACCTGTTCGTGAATCCGGACATATCGAAGGCACACCGGGCATTACCCTTAAGGGACCAGCCGGTGAAGTAGAACTGGAGACTGGCGTAATTATTGCTGCACGTCACATTCACTTCCACACTTCTGAAGCAAAAGCTTGGGGCATCGCCGACAAGCAGCTTCTAAAAGTACGTCTGGGCGGCGAACGCGGCCTGGTACTGGAAAATGTTCTTGCCCGCGTATCGGACAATTTTGCGCTTGATATGCATATCGACACCGACGAAGCCAATGCTGCAGGTGCCAACAACGGCGACACAGCTGAAATTGTAGATTAGTATTTATTTATAAGCAGGTCAAGACGCGGAGGAGCGATCCTCCGCTTTTTTATGTTCTGTTACTTTATGCTTTGAGATGATGATACCTTGGAGCCAGGGTAAGTGGGTAAGTGAGCTAAATAAGCCGTTATTATGTTATAGCTACAGTGTTTACGATGGTTCCTACGGAGTGCGTTCTTCGAGCAAAGTCTGGCTGAGTTTGGCGGCGGCGCGGTTTTTATACCATTCATTGCTATAGTGCTTCTTGCAATAGCCCTTTGCATAATGTCTCGCTGAACAGTTGGGGAATGAGCATAATGATGGATTTGCTGTTCTTTTTTTACCCATAATTCAAAGCGCTCCTTTGCGTCATTTGTGATTTGCATGATTACTGTACACCAGCAATCTAAACCAAATCTGAACAACGCTGCTTTGCTGATGGAATAGGAGGCGTGAATGGAAAGGACGGTGGTAACACTAGGACTACCATAAAAATTTCTGCTGATGTTTCTCTTATTGTTCAATTTGTGTTATCATTATGTGTTATGACTTTGATGAGCGCTATGTGGAGACGCTGCAAACAAGGTACAGCAGTTACCTGATTGATAATATATGTATTTAAAATTAAGGAGACAACATGACTTTTAATGATTTGAATTTGATCCCAGCGATCCTCAAGGCGTTAAGCCAAGAAAATTATACATCACCCACCCCCATTCAGGAGGAGTCCATTCCCGCGGCTTTGGCCGGCAGAGACGTTCTCGGCTGCGCACAGACCGGAACAGGCAAAACAGCCGCTTTTTCCTTGCCGATTATTCAGCTGCTAAGCCAGCAGCCTTCTGCAACCGGCGGCAGACGCCGGATTCGTTCGCTGATTCTCACACCGACAAGAGAGCTTGCACTGCAAATCTCGGAAAATATCCAGGCTTACAGCAAATTCACCAGTATCCGTTCAACAGCTATTGTTGGCGGTGTATCGCAAAAAGCTCAGGAGCGGGCATTAAGCCAGGGTGCGGATATCCTGATTGCCACGCCAGGCCGGCTCATCGACCTGATTACCCAGAAGCATGTTGACCTGCAGTATGTGCAGATTCTTGTACTGGATGAAGCGGACCGCATGCTGGACATGGGCTTCATTCATGACGTGAAGCGGATTATCGCCAAAATGCCAAGCAAAAAACAAACATTATTCTTCTCGGCTACGATGCCGACAGAAATTTCGAATTTGATTAAAACACTACTGGTGAACCCGGTGAAAATCGAGATTACGCCAGTTTCCTCCACCGTGGACAGAATCGAGCAGTCGATCTATCTGCTGGAGAACGGCAACAAGCAGAATCAATTAAACCGCCTTCTTCAGGACAAATCGATTGTCTCGGCACTAGTCTTTACCCGCACCAAACGTGGTGCTGACCGGGTTACCCGTGATTTGACGCGGATTAATATTACTGCTCAAGCGATTCACGGCAACAAATCCCAAAATGACCGGCAAAATGCGCTGCGTAACTTCAAAAGCGGAGCTACCCGCGTGCTTGTTGCTACAGACATTGCCGCCCGGGGAATTGATATTGACGAGCTGTCGCATGTCATCAACTTTAACCTGCCGAATATTCCGGAAACTTATGTCCACCGTATCGGCCGTACAGGCCGTGCCGGTATGAGCGGAATCGCCATTTCTCTTTGTGAGGCCGAAGAGATCCCGTACCTCAAGGATATTCAGAAGCTGATCGGCAAGACGATACCTGAAGTTAAGGACCATGCGTATCCGATGTCTAAGAGCGCACAGGCTCTGCTGAATGAACGCCCGGCAAAAGCTCCGGCGAAGCCGGCAGCTAAGACGAAGACCAATCCGGCGCGCAAGCCAAAGTCGGAATGGTTCACACAGGGCAACCGTTCAGGCAGCACTTCCGGCGGAAGCAAGAACAGCGGCCAGGGCGGCAGACCGAACGGGGAATCGGCTCATCAAGCAGGAGCGGGTGCAAGACCCGGGAGTGCTTCGGCCGGTGGAGCTGGTTCTAGCGGCAGAGCAAGCGGAGGAAACGGCAGCGGAGCAAGTGCTAGCAGCCGCCCAGGCGGCTATAGCGGCAGACCTGGCGAACGGGCTGGTACCGGACAGAACAGCAGACCTGCCGGCAGCCAAGGCGGCAGACCCGGCAACAACCACAGCAGCCGCCCAGGCGGCAGACCTGCAGCCAAAGCGGGCAGATCGCAATAAACGGATGCTTATAGATTAGACTGCAGCCTTCCCTGAGCGGGAGGCTGTTTTTTGTGCGTTATGAGTTCTGCTTTCTGAAGCTGTAGGCTAAACTGGAGTAAGAGAGGTGAGGTATGTGATAGATGAATTTGTCTGGGGAATTTTCGTCGTTGATAATTATCAATTACTTCGAATGCCGATAAATAATAGCTTCGCATACTATCATAAAAAGAGTGGTGAATTGGTTGGTATGGACGGGATCCACCATGAACATTTTCATTTTAAAGATGGTTCTAAGTGAAGCTGAGTAAATTTGTTGTTAAGCTTGCGAGTCTCGTCAGTTACACAAAAAAGCGGTAGTCTAGGGCTTTATTTCGCCATGACTTCCGCTTTTTTATTGGTTTCGACGAGTAAAGGCAGCTTGCTATCCGGTTCAGAAGCTTCACAAGACAGCAAATAAAGGTAAAACTATCCATCCTGAGGAATATGGATAGAGTACAATCTAAGAGAGGAGTATGACTATGATTAGTGGAGAAAACCAAGCAATCATCGATAATTATGTTGAGGCCTACAATGCGTTTGATGTCGAGGGCATGGTACTGATATATTGTTTAAAGATTTTTCCAATGGTGAAATCACGACAGAGACCAGGGGAATTCAAGAGTTTAAAGAATTGGCAGAAAAGTATTTACAGGTTTTCTCTAATCGTCGTCAGACCATTACCCATTACAGCGCTGTAGATGACAGAGTAGAAATGCAAATTGATTATGAAGCAATACTGGCTGTTGATTTACCTAATGGATTAAAGACTGGAGATACACTTCAACTAAAAGGGAAGTCGGTATTTGAAATTAAAAATGGAAAAATAGCATTGATTGAAGATTATGGTTAAAAGCATTATAAAACAGTTGCATATCTCAGAAAAGGTGGAATTGGGAGTATGAGATTGAAATTAGAAGGAATTACGGTTTTGGCGCATGATGTTCCTAGATTGACTAGCTTTTATCGTGATGTACTCGGATTTAAGACCGTTGTTGCAGAAAACCATTATGCTGAATTTGTGAATGGCGGCATTCGCCTTGCGATTTGTTCAACACCATTGATGGCGGATAACACAAACGGTCATTATTCCTTTATAGAAGAGCGTAAAGGGCAAGCCTTCGAGCTTAACTTCGAATGTGATTCACCGGAGGCTGTCCGCACGATGTATGAGGAGCTTATTTCAAAAGGGGCTGCAGGGATCACTGCACCGAAGTCGATGTCTTGGGGGCATACCACGGGTTTCTTCGCAGATCCGGAAGGCAACATTCATTCTATTTTTGCGGTTAATCCGGTTGCAGCGGACAATCAATAATACCTAGACTACGCTGAAAATGGTAGTCATAACAACAACCGCCTTGGACAGTCTGTGACTGCACCGTAGCGGTTGTTGTTATGCGTAAATTCCGGTTATGGATTCAGGTGTTATCCGGCCAGATAAGCCCCCAGTTCCTCACGCAGCTCAGAGCTGATCGAGGTCATCGGCAAGCGGAGCGTATCAGAGGAAATCTCTCCGTAGGCGCTAAGCAGCCATTTGATCGGAGCCGGATTGGACTCCTTGAAGAGCAGCTTCATCAGCGGCAGCAGCTGGTCGAACGCTGCTGTAGCTTCAGCAGTCTGCCCGGCTTTGAACTGCTCGTAGATACCGAGGAACTTCGCGGTATGCACGTTGGCCGAGGCCAGCATACCCCCGGCGGCTCCGCAGCCCAGCATATGCAGGAACTGCAGGTCGTCGCCGCACAGCACCGGCTTCGATCCCAGCCGGGACAGCTCGGAGACAAGCAGCGGAGAGCCGGAGCAGTCTTTTAAACCTACTACGTTATTCATCTCAAGGATGGTGCGTGCGGTATCGACCGACATGCCGACTCCGGCGCGGCCCGGGATATCATAGGCGATGACCGGAATGCCCACTTCGGCGGCTTTGCGGAAATGTTCAATAATGCCTTGCTGGGAAGGGCGGCTGTAATAAGGGACGACCACGAGCACAGCATCAGCACCTGAATTGGCAGCCAGCTCAGTGCGGGCTATAGTGGAGGCCGTATCGTTAGTGCCTGTGCCGACCACCAGCGGGACCGGGCTCGATTTCAATAATTCCCGTGATGCATCCACGAGAGTCTGTAATTCCTGTATGTTGACTGTCGGCGATTCTCCAGTGGTTCCATTGACGACCAGACCATGAATATTGTTCTTGATGATGTTGTTCACATAACGCTGATATGATTCCAGATCAATCTCGCCAGCTGCATTGAACGGGGTTACCACGGGAACATAGATTCCATAAATCTGTTCTTCTGTTAACATGAATATCGTCCTCCAAAATGTTGAAATCCTTTTATCTTACTGTAGCATGGAATATTCCATCGGCGTTAGCTATAATAAATGATGTGGGTTATCAATAATATTGATGTTAGGGTGAGGTTATGGATTTAACATATATGCGGACCTTCCGCGAAGTCGCGAAACGGCAGAGCTTTACCCGCGCGGCAGAAGAGCTGGGCTATGCGCAGTCCAGTGTGACGATGCAAATTCAGAAGATAGAGAAGGAATACGGGGTTCCACTGATAGAGCGGCATGGACGTGCGCTGCGCCTGACTCCACCTGGAGAAGAGCTGTTGAAGCTGTTCGTAGAGATTCTGGATTTGTATGACCGTTCCAAGGAGACGATCGCTCAACAAATCGGCGGGACGCTGACGATCGGGACCATTGATTCCTTGGCTGCGTTTTATTTGCCGCCGTTCCTGCAGCAGCTGCGCACGACTTTTCCGGGACTGAACATTCATCTGCAGACCGAGCAGGAAGCCAATCTGGTGGCGAAGATCCGGGACGGTGAAGTGGACATCGGCTTAATGCTGGACCGGAATGCCTCCGACTCCGTGCTTGAGCGGACGATCATCAGAGATGAACCGCTGGTGTTGGTTGCACCTGCCACCCATCCGCTGGCCCAACTTGCGGACGTGACGCTGCAGGATCTGAACAATTGTGAGCTGATCGTTTCCGAGGAGAGCTGTATTTACCGCAGCCTGTTCGAGAATCTGCTGCGGGAGCATGGGATTGTTTTCCGCATCGGCTTTGAGCTGTCGAATCTGGAGGCGATCAAGCGTTGCGTGCGCAACGGGCTGGGCATTGCCTTGCTGCCAAGAATCGTCGCCGAGGAGGAGATCGAGCGGGGGAACCTGGCGGAGCTGTCTTTTGCCCATCCGGAAATTCATTTCGATCTGCAGCTGCTGCTGCATCCCAAGAAGTGGAAATCACTGCCGCTGCAATCGCTGATTCAGATGCTGCTGGCAGATGCAAAGACGAAGACGGTGGCGCTGTGAAATGCTCGGAGGAACGATAGAAAAGTGACTTTTTAACAGGCTAGTATGCAGCAAGATATTGACATCAAAAACGAGAATATGGTATATAAAAGGAAGTGTTAGCACTCATTCGAGTGGAGTGCTAATTTCCAGAGAGCAAACAGAAGAGTTATTTTTGAAAGGAGATTATTTTATTCATGGCCAAAAAAGAGTTTAAAGCCGAATCGAAGAGACTACTAGAGATGATGATCAACTCCATTTATACACAGCGGGAAATTTTCCTGCGGGAGCTGATTTCCAACGCAAGCGATGCCATTGATAAAATCTATTACAAAGCGCTGGCAGACGATGCGCTGGTGTTCAATAAAGAGGATTATTTCATTAAAGTGACTGCCGACAAGGACAGCCGCACGTTGACCATCTCTGATACAGGGATCGGGATGACGCAGGAAGAATTGGAGAACAATCTGGGGATTATCGCGAACAGCGGCTCCTTTGCATTCAAAAAGGACAATGAGTCGAAGGACGGCCACAATATTATCGGCCAGTTCGGTGTCGGGTTCTACTCTGCATTTATGGTAGCGGACGATGTTACTGTAATCAGCAAGGCGCTGGGCAGCGACCAGGCGTACAAATGGGAGTCCCAGGGCGCGGATGGATATACGATCGAACCGTTCGAGAAGGATGCTGTCGGCACCGAGATTATTTTGAAGATTAAAGAGAACAGTGAAGAAGACAACTACGATGAGTTCCTGGAAGATTACCGCCTGAAATCCATCATCAAGAAATATTCTGACTTTATCCGTTTCCCGATCAAGATGGATATTACCGGCAGTCAGCCTAAGGAAGGCAGCGAAGGCGAGTTCGAGGAAACCAAAGAAGAGCAGACTGTGAACAGCATGGTGCCGATCTGGCGCAAGAACAAAAACGAGCTGACCACAGAGGACTATGACAACTTCTATGCCGAAAAACGCTACGGCTTCGATAAACCGCTGAAGCATATCCATATCAGTGCCGATGGTGCTGTAGTCTATAATGCGATCCTGTTCATTCCGGAAAATACACCGTTTGATTATTACACCAAGGAGTATGAAAAAGGTCTTGAACTGTACTCCAACGGCGTGCTGATTATGAACAAATGCGGGGATCTGCTGCCGGATTACTTCAGCTTTGTCAAAGGGATGGTCGATTCCGAGGATCTGTCGCTCAATATCTCCAGAGAGCTGCTGCAGCATGACCGCCAGCTGACCCTGATTGCCAAGAACATCAAGAGCAAGATTAAGAGCCAGCTCCTGAGCCTGCTGAAGGATGAAAGAGAGAAATACGAGACATTCTACAAGTCTTTTGGCAGACAGCTTAAATTCGGAGTCTACAATGACTATGGCATGGAAAAAGAAACCCTCCAGGACCTGCTGATGTTCCACTCCTCCAAGGAGAAGAAGCTGGTTACGCTGGCTGAATACGTGGAAAGAATGCCGGAAGACCAGAAGTATATCTATTATGCTTCCGGGGAATCGGTAGAGCGGATCGAGAAGCTGCCGCAGACTGAAATGGTATTGGACAAGGGTTATGAAATGCTCTATTTCACCGATGATATCGATGAGTTCGCGATCAAGATGATCATGAACTATAAGGAAAAAGAATTCAAAAATGTATCCAGCGGTGATCTGGGGATTGAAGCAGATGCAGCTGACAAGCCTTCGGAAGAAGAGGAAAACGAGAACAAAGGGCTGTTCGACGCGATGCAGGGTATTCTGTCGGGCAAAGTGAAGGCAGTCAAAGCCTCTAAACGACTTAAGAGTCATCCGGTCTGCCTGTCCACGGAAGGCGAGCTGACCATCGAGATGGAAAAAATCCTCAAAGCGATGCCGAACGGACAAGAGGTACAGGCGGATAAGGTACTGGAAATCAATATTAACCACGACGTCTTCAAGTCCTTGAAGGCTGCTGCCGAAGGGGATCAGGAGAAGCTGGGCCTTTACACGAACCTGCTCTACAATCAGGCGCTGCTGATCGAGGGCTTGCAGGTTAATGATCCTGTACAGTTCACGAACGATATTTGCAAAATCATGGTATAGAATGGCGGCATTTGCCGAACTGGAGCATCACTGAAGGCTTCGCCCAACGGCTACCCAGAGAGAGAGGACGTCTCATCGTAAAGATGAGGCTTCCTTTTTTTGTTGAGGCCTGCTTCAAGAGAGCTACAATTTAAGGCGAAATCGGGTACAATAAGCTTATGTAATTTCTAGGACAAATGGAGGAACAGACTTTGACATTGACTGTTGGTGTGATCCGTGAAATCAACCGGTATCCGGTCAAATCGTTCGCGGGAGAGCAGCTGGAGGCTTGCGACATTGAATCCTACGGCGTCGTAGGCGATCGGGTTTGCTCTTTTTATGATGAAAGGAAACAGGGCTGGAAGCGATTCGTTACGGCCCGCAATATACCGAATATGCTTACCTATCAGGCGCGTTACCGGGATGGGGAGGTCGCTGTCACTGCAGCGGACGGGCGGACCTTTCGCTGGGACGAGCAGCTGCTTGAAGAGATTCAAAGCCAGACAAAAATCCCGGTGAGCATGTCCGGCCTGAAGCAACCGCACCCGGAGAATCCGCATTTGCTGTCGGTGGATGAGGCCAGTATTCTGCTTGTTACCGATGGCAGTCTGAGAAAACTGGAGGCGCTCTGGGGACGCGAGGTCGATCAGCGCCGGTTCCGTGGGAATTTCGTGATAGCATTAAGTGATGAGTCGCTGTTTGAGGGAGACTGGACCGGGCGGAGGCTGCGGATTGGCGGGGTGGAGCTGCAGGTGAATGAGCTGTGCGAGCGATGCGTCATGACGACGATGGACCCGGATACTGCGGAGAAAGCCCCCTCGCTTCTGAAAATCGTCAACAAAGAGCTGGGGCTTCATTTCGGCGTGTATGCTTCCGTTATCCAAACCGGGCGCGTCTGCGTTGGAGATGAGGTTCATCTGGCTGATAGGCCGGCAAGCCAATAAGCTTAAGCGAAATGCCAGCGCTGTTCCGGATAATGCCGGTTCAGCGCTTTTTTCATTTTGTGTATCCATACCCATGCCTACTCCGCTCTGAAGCATTCAATGAATTTCTCGGCCAGTGACGACAAATATTTGTCCTTCATCCATACGGCGGCGACCCGGGTGCGGAGCGATTCACCGCGGATTTCCTTATAACGCAGTTTGTCGTTTCTCATGAGGCCGAAGGCTGATTTCGGAAGAATGCCGATGCCGAGACCGGCATTGGCCCAGAGCAGCGTGGTGCGGGCATCGTCGTTCATGCAGAACACATCCGGATTGAATCCGTGCTCCAGGCAGGTTTCACGGATCAGCTGCTCGAAGCGGCGGTAAATAATCAGCGGCCTGTCCTTGAGTTCCCCGATATCAATAGAGGACTCTCCGTCCGTCCAGTCATAATCAGGAGTCATCACGGCAATCATAGGTTCAGCCCCGGCATATACACATTCGAGACTTGTGCTGTTAAAAGGCGTGCGTACAATGCCGACCTCGATGATTCCTTTGCTGAGCAGATCAATCACCTTATAGGTGTTGCCTTCGTGAATTTCGAATTTGACGCCGGAATAGATTTTGTGAAAATCAAAGAGCCGATCCTGCAGCAGAGTTGCCGCGGAGGAGGATACCGTCCCAATGGAGAGCGTTCCCCGCAGCCCGCTTGCAAAATCACTAATCTCACGCGTGGTGGCATCGGCCAGCTCCAGAATCTGCTGTGCCCGGCCCCGCAGAATTACTCCGGCATCGGTCAGCTGTATGCTGCGCGGTCCGCGCTCCACCAACTTTACGCCAAGCTCCTCCTCCAGCAGCTTCAGCTGCTGACTGAGCGGTGGCTGGGCCATTTGCAGCTTCCGTGCAGCGGAAGTAATCTGTCCTTCCTCGGCAATCGCCAAGAAGTATTTGAGCTGTCGGATATCCATTTGTTAAACCTCCGGATTTGGCATATGAATTAAGTATGGCATTGATACGAAACCAATATTATTAATATGTAAGCAGGTATGACATAATCATAACGGGTCTTAACGCTGTTTCATAGTGATTACATACTACATAAGTTAGGTGAGGGTTACTGTGTTCAAAATTGCTGTTTTTCTTAAACCGTACAGAAAAGAAGTTATACTCGGGCCGATCTTTAAGCTGCTGGAGGCGATCCTGGAGCTGCTGCTGCCGACCATCGTTGCGCTGATCGTGAACAACGGAATCGGCGGGCAGGATAGTGCCTATGTGTACCGGATGGGCGGGCTTATGCTGCTGATGTCGCTCCTCGGTTTCGGCTGCTCGATGGTTTGCCAATATTATGCCGCCCGGGCATCACAGGGCTTTGGCACTTCGCTGCGCAACAAAATGTTCAAGCATATTTCTTTGTTGTCCTATGCCGAGCTGGATACCTTCGGTACACCGTCGCTAATCAACCGGATCACGAGTGATGTGAATCAGCTGCAGCTGGCTGTGGCCATGCTGATCCGTCTCGTAGTCCGTGCGCCGTTTATCTGCATCGGGGCCATTATTATGTCGATGATTCTCGATTTCCGGCTGTCGCTGATTCTGCTCGCGGCGACACCTGTTTTTGGCGTTATCCTGTACTTTATCATTACCCGCAGCTCGCCGCTCTACCGCAAATATCAGCAGAAGCTGGATCATTTGGCGCTGGTACTGAGCGAGAATCTATCCGGTATCCGCGTCATCCGCGCCTTTGCCGAAGCACGGCGGGAGAAGCAGCGCTTCAATGAAGCTTCGGATGATTTGACGGCAACGGCGATCCGTGTTGGACGCATCTCTGCCTGGCTTGGCCCGATGACTACTCTGGTGGTGAACGCAGCGATTATTGCCATTCTGTGGGCTGGCGGCATACACATTGATGCGGGCCGATTATCACAGGGTGAAATCATTGCGTTTATCAACTATGTAACCCAGATTCTGCTGGCGCTGATTGTTGTATCGAATCTGGTAATCCTCTTTACCAAGGCTGCGTCCTCTGCGAATCGTGTGAATGAAGTGCTGGCGGCTGAAACCTCAATCTCGGATGAAGGGAACAGCGCCCTGCCAGTGATGGAAGCGGCAGCTCCTGCTATTTCATTCGAGCATGTCTCCTTCGGTTACAACAAGACTGGAGAGCTTGCACTGCAGGATATCTCAGTGGTGATCAACCGCGGAGAAACCGTGGGGCTTATCGGCAGCACCGGCTCCGGCAAGTCCACCTTCGTGAATCTCATTCCGCGTTTCTATGATGCGGTGGAGGGGGAAGTCAGAGTAGGCGGCGTCAACGTCAAAGAATACCGGCTGGATCAGCTGCGGAGCCTGATTGGCATTGTGCCGCAGAAGGCGCTCCTGTTCACCGGGACGATTGCCGATAACCTCCGCTGGGGCAAGCAGAATGCAACGAAGGAGGAACTGATGCAGGCAGCCGTTGTAGCCCAGGCCGATGAATTTATCCGCAAGCTGCCGGAAGGGCTGGATACACCGGTCGCGCGTGGAGGGTTGAACTTATCCGGCGGACAAAAGCAACGTCTTACCATTGCCCGCGCCGTCGTGGGTACCCCTCCGATCCTTATCCTTGATGATTCTTCCAGTGCGCTCGACTTTGCGACCGATGCGGCACTGCGCAGGGCACTGAAGGAGAGCAGCAGGGATATGACCGTGCTGCTGGTATCCCAGCGGGTCAGCACGGTGCGGCAGGCGGATCAGATTATCGTATTTGACGAAGGACGGATTGTTGGGAAAGGCAGTCATCAGGAACTGCTGGAGTGCTGCGGGGTTTATCAGGAAATCTGCCAGTCCCAGCTTTCCAGCGAGGAGGCGGGACAATGAAGGGCAACAATACCTGGAAAAGAATGTTTGGCTATACAAGTCATTTTAGAGGCATGACCATAACCGCGGTAATCTGCGCTATCATCAGCGTGATTGCCAGTCTGATCGGGCCGCTGCTGATCGGCCGGGCTGTCGATCATATGGTGGGTCCGGGCGAGGTTGATTTCGCCGGAATCCTCAGGCTGCTGCTGATCCTGGCTGCGGTATATATTGTGGGCAGCTTTTTTGGCTGGCTGCTGACGTATTACACTAATCGGATAGCTTACAAGACGGTCTACGACATGCGCCGTGAGTTGTTTGACAAGCTGAACGTACTGCCGCTGAAATTCCATGACAATCATCCGCAGGGCGACAGCATCAGCCGTTTTGTCAATGATATGGACGCCGTTTCGGACGGGCTGCTGCAGGGTTTCTCTACGCTGCTGACCGGTATTGTGACCATTGCCGGTGCGATCGGGCTGATGCTGTACATTAGTCCGGTGATGACGATAGTCGTGCTGCTGTCGGCTCCGGCAACCTTTTTTGTCGCCCGGTTCATCACTACGCGTTCCCAGAAGCTGTTCCGTGAGCAGGCGAAGATTCTCGGCGGATTAAACGGATATGTGGAAGAAATTATCGGCGGACAAAAGGTGGTGCAGGCATACCACTACGAGGACCGTTCATTCGCCCGTTTCTCGGACCGTAATAATGAGCTGTACCAGACAGGTGTCAAATCCCAGTTTTACGGTTCATTGGCTAATCCGACAACACGGCTGGTCAATAATATTACCTTCTCGGTCATTGCGATGATCGGCAGCGCGCTTGTAATTGGTGGGCATTTTTCGGTCGGGGATTTGTCCAGTTTCCTGATTTATTCGAACCTGTTCGCAAAGCCGTTCAATGAGATTACCGGTGTCATCACCCAGCTGCAGTCGGCGACGGCTTCGGCACAGCGGATTTTTGCCATTCTCGACCTCCCGGCGGAAACGCCAGATGCTGCAGGGGCTCACGTCATGGACACCAGCCAGGGCACAATCACCTTCGATAAAGTAAGTTTTGCATATGATCCCGGGCGTCCGCTAATCAAGAATTTCAGCCTGGAAGTGAAGCCGGGTACCCGTGTAGCGATTGTAGGACAGACTGGGGCAGGGAAGACGACGCTGGTCAACCTGCTTATGCGTTTCTATGACGTAGACAGCGGGACAATCCAAATTGACGGAATAGACATTAATAAGATCACCAGGGACAGTCTGCGGCGTAATTTCGGAATGGTGCTGCAGGATACATGGCTGTTCGGAGGCTCCATCCGCGATAATATTGCTTATGGCAAACCGGATGCGACAGAGGAAGAGGTCATAGCAGCAGCCAAAGCAGCGAATGCGCACAGCTTCATCAAACGGCTGCCGGAAGGGTACGCTACGAAGATCAGCGGTTCTGGAGACAATCTGTCCCAGGGCCAGAAGCAGCTGCTCACCATCGCCCGCGTTATGCTCGTGGATCCGCCGATGCTCATCTTGGACGAAGCAACCAGCAGCATTGATACATTGACGGAGATTCGGATTCAGAAGGCTTTTCTCGCCATGATCTCAGGGCGCACCAGCTTCGTTATTGCCCACCGGCTGTCCACGATCCGCGAGTCCGATCTCATTCTCTATATGAAGGACGGAGACATCGTCGAGAGCGGCACACATGAGGGACTCCTGGAAAGCGGGGGACACTATGCCCGGTTGTACAACAGCCAGTTTGCGACGGTATAGCGGGCTTAACGTGGCAGGTTATGGAGGAGGAGTTGTGCTACTTTGGCAGAGCTTCACGCTCTTTCATTGACCCCATATATACAAACAGCGGCAGTTCATGGACGGTAAAGAAGCGTCCTGGACTGCCGCTGTTTTATTGAGAGAGAGTTCTTTGTTAGTTCAAGCTGCTTCAATCATATAATATCAGCCCTTCGAAATAATCAGTGAAATCATACATATCCCCTGCCTGAAACCAACCGGTTAATCCTGTGGAGAGCTCAAACTTAATATAACCCCGGTTGTCTTCTCCTAAGAAACTCACCTGATCACCAGGGTTGATTTGAAGAAATTCTTCATCTGAGTTTCTTAGTTTTTGCAATTTTAGTTCTTTTTTGGCGGTTAACACAGTAGGGGGAGACATAGAGTAGAAATCTTGTTCTTCTTCACGGAGCTGATGCTCTGCATCTAACCGGAATACGAGTTCACGATACCATGTCTGCAGCTCCTTCGCTCGATCAATCCCTTTAACAGTGCCAAGCCCGTCAATCATAGAAGAATGTGCGGCAAAATCGGGAACGGTACCAACGGATCTGATTTTTTGACCGTTATAGTAATAAAAATAAGTCTCTCTAAAAAAATCATACTGACTATCAAATTGAAAAGCGATTTCAAAGTAAGGATCATTAATATTAAGATCGACAATTTCAAAATAAGGAAACATGTCTTCACCGTCAAATTGAAGAGATGTTCCATTTACTTTAAGCGTCCATGTTGTATCGCCTTTCGTTGTAGGGATCTTTAGCTCAACATTATCACTAATTCCATCTCCATTAAGGTCAATAACCATATGTTGCTGTTTAAAGGTATTGGAGCCCTCGTAATTTTTGACACGATAATCATCCGTATGTGTTGCTGTTAACTGATAGGCTGCGTACTTTGCTTCATAGGTATGTAATAATTCGATATTTTTCTTTTCTATGTCCGTGAAAGCATCCTTATAGTTTTGGTTCTTTTTGTACCATTTCTTTGAAGAAAAGTAGCCGGCCAAATCCTTGCGTTTGAATATATAACCATGCCGGGCATAAATCTCATTACGCGCCAGTTCCAAGATATGACCATCCATGTTACTAACGTTGTCAGCATTCAGCAATACCTTGTTACTGTCATTTATGATGTATTCCCTGACCGGATTTGCCGGGCTTACAGCCTTATTGCTATTTTCTTCCTTTGTTAAGTTCACTGGTTCCTTTGTGGAACAGCTCGACAAGAGAATCAGGACTCCAAAAATGAGACCCATTCTTCTGAGATTGTGGTAAAACAAATTGCATCCCCCTTAGTTGACTTCTACATCCTAAAATTTGGATCTAGCAAATATAACATAAAAAGGGGGCAGCTCCAACGAGCTATTTTATATTATCTTACCTGTTATTTTAAAAATAGAGCCCAGTTCCTGAGGCAAAAGCACTTATTGCTTCTGCCGGTTCGCTGCTTGACTCTGGCTTCGCTGCAGTGACTCCCTCATTACACCCGGCGTGCAGCCGTAAGTCTTGCGGAATACCCGGATGAAATAGTTTGTTTCCATCCCAAGATTCAAAGCGATATCCTGCACAGGGATGCCGGGACTTTCAGTCATCAATTGTAGACCCCGCTCCAGCCTCAGGTTCTGGAGGTATTTATGCGGGGTTACGCCATACTCTTGCAAGAACAGTCGCTGGAAGTGCTGCACGGAATAGCCGACGGCGGCAGCCAGATTAGCAACCAGCAACGGTTCGGTGAAATGCTCATTGATTAGTCTCACCGCTTTTTGTAGTGCTTCGTTGCGGACATGCTCATTTTCCAGGCGGCTGGCTGTACCGGCAGAAGGCTCGCCCCGGCGCATCATAAGGATCAGCCGGTAGAGGCTGACGGACAGTTCCTGCGTGGCCTGTTCCTCCTGGCGGCTGGCATTCCCTCCATTTACGGTCTGCCAGATTCCGCCGATGGCTTCCCAGCATTCCTCGAAGCGCACAGGATGATAGGCGGAGGGCGGCAACAAGCCGAGGCTGTGAAGCATTGGCCCTGTCTGGCTGCCATAAATGCCGGTAAAAGCTACATGCCACGGCTCATGAGACAGCGGGTAATATTCATGTCCGCGGTCAGGCGGGAAAACGAAAGCCATTCCGGGTGCCAGCACCGTTTCTGTTCCGTCCGTGAGATCGCGGAATATCCCCTTTCCGCTGCGGATCAGGAAGAGCTGATGGACAGGGAATCCAGACGGGCGGACATGATGGTACTGAATGTGTCTGCCGACAGAATAAGGGTACAGGGGAAAGTCCTCCAGGTTACGCGGCATTTCAACCAAAGAAAAAGGTAGCAAAACTGTTCACCTCATATTCATTTTGTGCTATGTAATCGCGAGTATAATCCTACTGTGAATCTGCGGTTATCCTATATTATAAATAGTATAAATGTTTGTCCGTGAAAAAGACAGAGACACAGAATGACTTGAATCAGAGAAAAGTCTCATTCTGACACGGATCTAAAATGAGAGGATGAATATACGATGATGAGCAAAAAACTCCCTGCGGTCAGCAGCAAGGCTCCCGTGATGTTGCATGGGGCCGACTATAATCCCGAGCAATGGCTGAGATATCCTGAAATTCTCCGTGAGGATATCCGGCTGATGAAGCTGGCGGGCTGCAATGTGATGTCTGTCGGTATTTTTTCATGGGTGTCACTGGAGCCTGAAGAGGGCGTATTTACATTCGATTGGCTGGATCATGTGCTGGACTCTTTTGCGGAGAACGGAATATATGCTTTCCTGGCTACTCCAAGCGGAGCACGGCCAGCCTGGATGTCCGAGAAGTACCCTGAGGTGCTGCGGGTGGAACGAAACCGTGTGCGCAATCTGCATGGATTCAGGCACAACCATTGCTACACCTCCCCGGTCTACCGGGACAAAACAGCAACGCTGAATGCCAAGCTGGCTGAACGGTATGCTCATCATCCGGCGGTCATCGGCTGGCATATTTCGAATGAGTTCGGCGGCGAGTGCCATTGCGATTTGTGCCAGAACGCCTTTCGGGAATGGCTGAAGGCCAAATATAAGGGCAGCCTCGACGAACTGAACCATGCCTGGTGGGCCGCTTTCTGGAGCCATACCTACACCTCGTGGGAGCAGATTGATTCACCGGCACCGCATGGGGAGACACAGGTCCATGGCCTGAACCTGGACTGGCGGCGGTTTGTCAGTGAGCGGACGATTGATTTCTGCCGGCATGAAATTGCAGCCGTACGGGATTTCAACCCGGATCTGCCCGTGACCACCAATATGCATATGATCGACGGTATTGATTACCGTGAGCTGGCCAAAATTCTGGATGTCGTCTCCTGGGATGCATACCCGGAATGGCATTACACCGAGGACGATGATGATGTCCGGCTGGCGGCCTGGACAGCTCTGAACCATGATATGTTCCGCAGCTTCAAGCATAAGCCGTTCCTGCTGATGGAGAGTACGCCTTCGCTCACGAACTGGCAGTCAGTCAGCAAGCTGAAACGGCCGGGCATGCATAAGCTGTCATCACTGCAGGCGGTCGCTCATGGCTCTGATTCTGTGCAGTACTTCCAGTGGCGCAAGAGCCGCGGCTCCAGCGAGAAGTTCCACGGTGCTGTGCTCGATCACAGCGGCCATGCAGAAACCCGTGTGTTCAGGGATGTCGCCGAGGTTGGTAAAACACTGGCGGGATTAACCGAAGTAGTGGGCACCGTCACACCGGCGGAGACGGCGATCCTGTTCGATTGGGATAACCGCTGGGCAATTAAGGATGCCCAAGGGATCCGCAATTCCGGTCTGAAATACGAAGAGACCGTGCTGCAGCATTACCGTGCCCTCTGGGAGCTGGGCATCCCAGTTGACGTGATTGGTTCAGGAGATGACCTCACACGCTACAAGCTGGTCATCGCTCCGATGCTGTACCTGATCAGTGAAGAGAATGGTCAAAGAATCGAGAAATATGTGGAGCAGGGAGGAACCTTCCTGGCAACCTACTGGTCTGGAGTGGTAGGCGAAACAGATTTGTGTCACCTCGGCGGGTTTCCGGGACCGCTGCGCAGAACGCTCGGTATTTGGGCTGAAGAAACGGAAGGCTTGCACAGCCGGGATGTGAATGGTCTAGTATTGCAGGCAGGCAACGCCTTGAAGCTCTCGGGCGATTACGATGCCCATGAAATTGCCGAGCTGATCCATCTGGAGGGGGCGGAGGCGCTAGGCCATTACCGCAGCGATTTCTACGCCGGGCAGCCGGCATTGACACTCAACAAGCTCGGAGCAGGCAGAGCGTACCATTTGGCTACCCGCGTCAAAGACGCAGCGTTTTACGTAGAGCTGTATGCTGCAATTACCGCCAAGGCGGGAATTGGCCGCGTGCTGGAAAGTGAACTGCCAGCAGGTGTAACGGCGCAGCTTCGTACAGACGGTGAACAAGACTATATTTTCCTGCAGAACTTTAGCGGTACTGAAGCTTCAGTGACACTGGATGGTCTGGTTTATACAGATCTGGAATCAGGCGAGCCAGCTCCGGAAGTTGTTGCACTTCCTGTGAACGGGCTAGTAATGCTGAAACGGAAAGTAGCACAGAAATAGATAGAATTACAAAAGGCAGGACCCGGTCATCAGGGTCCTGCCTTTTCATTGTGGAAACGGAAGCAGCCTGCGGGTGCAGGGTAGAATCTTGCTATGCGCATAAGAAAATGGTTAAAATAGGTAATGATTGAAGAATGCTAATCAGCCAAAGGCTGCCTCAATGCCCTCAATGATGCGCCGATAATAGTTGATCTCATGCGGCACAAAGTGGCTCCTGTCCACAGTCTGGCTGATTGGAATCCGCTTACCGCTGCTTTCCACACTAAATCCTTGGATTTGCAGTGTAGCGCTGTCTCCCAGCCACAAACTTCGAAAGCCGGCGAAATCGGCTGTTACAATTCCCGCAACCTCTTCCTGTTGCAGCTTAAAGTCGCTTAAAGGGGAGGCGTTCGTGTATAAAAAGACATGCGCCCGCTCTCTGTCGAGAAAGCCCTCTTTGTCCATGCTGTAAGGGATGATCCCAAGGGGGATCAGCTGCTCAAAAGCAACGCGGATTCCAAGCTCCTCCTGCACCTCACGGACGCCATCCTCCGGAACCTCATCAGATAATAAATGCCCGGCGGCCGTGATATCCAGCAGACCGGCATAATCTTTCTTGTGTTCGCTGCGCAGCTGAAGATAAATATGGAGCATATCCTGTTCCTTGCTGACGAACCAGCAGTGGAAGGTTTCGTGCCAGAGTCCCAACCGGTGAACTTCATCACGGGGCGCGGTCCCGGTAATATTGCCATTGTCATCAAAAGTGGTCAGTAGTTCGTCATTCATGCGAAGGCTCCTTTATTAATGTTAACATCTGGTGATGCCGATCCTACTTCGTCGGCTAAATATATCATAGCATTTGCCGCACAGGCAACGGCTTGTCCACATAGAATACGATATGAATGAGCTAGAATATCCCATCATCCCAAGGAGGAATGTTTATGAATAGCCTGTTACATTCAAGGATAGGCAAATTGTTTCTGGTAACTTCAATAGTTTTTTTTGGTTATTTTTTTGGTAATAAGCAGGAGACCGTGCATGCAGACTCGCCCATAACCTCGACGGCTATTTATGAGGCTTATCTTGATGTAGATATGGTTACTGAGGCCTTGAAGAACGGATTAGGCGTGAAAGTTAACGATTTTTTATCATCAGCAACCACACCGCTGGATCAAAAAGCGGCAGTAATAAATGCGCTGTATTCAGTTCAAGGATGGGAGGATAGAGATCTGACAGAGGAGTATTCACAATCTGTTTATGGAAAGAAATCAGATTCGCTGGATAAAGCGAAGTTGACACCGCAGGAGATTTTTGTCTTTGGCTATATGAAGGTACTCGATCATTATTTTGATCCTGATTTGTATTGGATCACTGAGGCCAAGAAGGCGTCACCGGACAGTATGACGGTATCCCTGATCCATGCGCTTGCCGTGTCCCAAGAGAACTTAATGTGCAGCTGGAAGAATACGGAGGCGGTCCTTGCCGATAAAAGTCTGAAACAGGACATTCGACCAGAAGCCATCGACATTATTATTGAGTATATGGAGCTGTACAAGGATGACCTTTGTCAAGGCGGTGGCCAGCAGCAGGCAGCAATCAATTCCTTGGTAGATGATATTAAGAGAGACGCCATCGTTCTGTCTATCGGCCAGAGCAACGTGCTTGCCAAAGGAAAGCAGACAATGATAGATGAAACGAATTCAAAGATCACCCCATATCTGCGCAAAGAGACAACAATGGTTCCACTGCGTTTTATATCAGATCAGTTCGGTGCCGCAGTACATTTTGATTCCAAGAAGCATGAGGTCTCGATTCAATATAGAGATCAGAAGATCTTAATTAATGAAGCGGATTCCACCATTTCAGTCAATGGCCGTTCCTCAGCAAAAAATACAACGATCGTGACAAAAAACGGACGGACGTTTGTCCCCCTGAGAGTGATAATGGATGTATTTAGCAAGAAAACGTATTATCATAGAGGTTTGGTAATAATCTCGGATAAACTTGTGCTTAATCCGCTTAATGCACAGGATAATCAAGCGGCAGAGAAAATCAAAGTTGAACTGGCAGCTATCGGCAGTAAAATAAAATAATGAAAAGCCGGACTTGTGGAGTGTATGATAGTTATTCGCTGGTGGATTTATTAAATGAGAAAAGAGGAATGTAATGAGTTTAGTGACTATGAAGCGGGAATCCTTTTATAGCTTAGGTGATGAAAAACTTGGGAGTGCGTGTATGGAGCCGACTTTTATGCAGATACGCGGTAAATCGCCGGCGGTTAAGGCGGAGGTGATCTCGCAGCTGACAGGGGGACAACAGGCGCTCTGCATGTTCCGGGTTATGTATGGTCACAGTTATAAATCGGCGGCTGAGTATTATGCCTGGATCTCCTACATGCTGAGTATTCCGGGGTATTGGGACCGGATGATGGAGGGGGTGCGGTTTTTTGACGAGTCGGGAATAGTAGCGCTGCTGGAGGAAACTAGGGGGCAGCTTGAAGCGAGAAACAGCAGGTTAAAGGTCAACTGGGGAGATGCAACGCTTATGGATCTGGAGCGGGATGACGAACTGATGCAAATGATAAAATCCCTGTTTGACCGATTTGAGCAGGTTGCCCCGATGACCCACTCCATTATTGCGAAATATATTCGTTCCCATCCCGAGGAGTTTGTGTTATTGGCGGATTAATCCGCTCAGCTAGGATGTTGTCCAGTCACCCGGTTATGCTTAGTTGCAACTGACGACACAACATGCATTTAACAGACGGTTCCTTTAGTTGAACGTTTATTTTGGGTTGATTCATAGTATAATGCTAGGATCTACAACAGGAAAAGAGGGAACGAATGCCTACTATACTGGTTGCTGACGACGATGCGAACATTCGCGAACTTGTTTGCTTGTTTCTGCGCAACGACGGATTTGAGACAGTTGAAGCCGTGGACGGCAAAGAAGCACTGAACGTCTACGCCTCAACGCATGTTGATCTTGTCGTGCTCGATATAATGATGCCAATTATGGATGGATGGACGTTATGCAAGGAGCTCAGAAGAGCCAATCCTGACCTTCCATTACTTATGTTGACTGCGAGAGGTGAAACCTGGGAGAAAGTGAAAGGGTTCGAACTTGGGACGGACGATTATTTGACGAAACCATTCGATCCGTTAGAGTTGACAGCTCGTGTCAGGGCATTGCTGAAACGATACCGGATTGGCTCTACGCAACCGATCCAGTTCGGCAACGTCATCCTTGACCGGCAAACCTATAAGGTGATGAGAGGGACGGAGTCGCTCACGTTGCCGCTCAAGGAATTCGAGCTGTTGTATAAGCTTGCTGGAACACCGGGGCAAGTGTATACACGTGAGCAGCTGATTGATCAAATTTGGGGGATCGATTACGCTGGAGATGACCGAACGGTCGACGTACATATTAAACGGCTGCGCGAACGGTTCGCGACTACACCACATTTTCGTATCGAGACGGTGCGCGGACTTGGCTACCGGCTTGAGGTTAACGAATGATCAGATCCTTATATACACGTATCGTCCTGACATTTCTAGTCTCCGTCATCGGGGGCACAGTCCTTGCCCTGTATGTGGCTGTTTGGGTATATAAAGATAAATTGAACGAAAACATGCTAATGCCTTTACTTCACTTTGGCCAGGATGTCACCCGGCTTTACGAAACCCTTCCATTGACTGAAGCGGACGAGTTCGTAAGTGGAATGTATCAGCTCAAATCTTTTTATATTCGAATTTACGAAGAAACGGGTAAGTTCAAGTCTTATGGATCGCTTAACGGAGACAAACCTGTCACTGTGAGTATGGAACAACTGAAAAAAGTAATAGATGGAGAGATAGTTCATGTAAATCCCAGTGGTTATGCTACTGTTCTCTTAGGGCTGCCTTTGACAACTGAAACGGGTACGAAAGCGATATTTTTAGAATCAATCGGCCCGCCTTCTGCCGCTTTCAACCGAAAGTGGATTTTGACTTTTATAACTTATTCGTTGATCGCAGGAAGCCTATTGATTCTGGTTGCTGCCAGGTTCCTAGTCAGTCCGATCAAAAAGCTGACCATAGCGACTAAGCGTATCGCAGATGGAGATTTCAGTGTGAAGCTGAATATTAAGCAAAAGGATGAGCTAGGTACTCTGGCTCGCAGCTTTGAAGAAATGACGCACGACCTGCAGCAGCTGGAGCAGCTGCGCAGGGAATTCGTATCAAACGTGTCACACGAAATCCAGTCACCGCTCACCTCGATATCCGGTTATGCAATGGCGCTCAAACAAGAAAATATCGAGGTTCATAATCGGATACGTTATCTCGACATTATCATCAATGAAGCGAATCGGATGTCCAAGATGAGCGCTAGCCTGCTAAAGCTGAGTTTGCTTGAATCGCAGTCACAGCAATTGACTCTGTCAACGCTCAGTCTTGATGAACAGATTAGGCGGGTCATTGTCGCGATTCAGCCGCAATGGTCGGCTCGCAACATCACTTTCGAGCTCGAACTGAAGGCAGTTATGCTAACGGGAGATCATGACCAGCTAAATCAGGTATGGACCAACATTCTCGGCAATAGCATTAAATTTTCCCAGGATGGCGGCGTTATTACCGTCAGCATTACACAGGATAACAAAAACGTGACAGTCACAATATCCGACACTGGCATTGGTATTTCCCCCGAAGACCAGAAGCGTATATTTGAGCGATTTTTTAAGGCTGATCGTTCCCACAGCCGTAAGTATGAGGGCAGCGGTATGGGGCTTGCCATCGTTAAACAGATCGTATCGCTTCATCATGGTGACATCCGGTTAGAAAGCGAACCTGGCAGGGGAACAACATTCATTGTCACCTTGCCAATCGTAACGCCGGCAGTGTAATAAGATTCATACTGCATCAATCCCCACGCTCCGGTAACCTGTGCAAGCTCACTTGCCTGTGATGCCGGGGTGTTTTTTCGTACGTGCTTAGATTGATGATTCAGCTTGAAATTAACGCACAATAATTTATAAAGAAACTTTACCTGCCATATAGGGAGTCTGCTTGTTATAATCTTGTTGAATGTTGAAGCTGCATTTAGAAAGTTGAGGTAAACAACGCTATGGAAGAAAGAATATTGCAATTTCTAAATAATACATATCCTATTAATTTTTATGATGTTAAAGCCGTAACAAATGAAATGTACCGCTGCCAATCTCAAAAAGGTGTTTTTTTTGTTCGAATAACGAATTATAAGTCCTATCAAGAACAATTAGATGAAGTGAATTGGATGAATTATCTTTTTAACCAAGGTATAGGGGTTCCCCGGGTTATAGCCACTATTAATAATTCATTCATTGGGAAAATAAAGTTAGAGGAAGAGAAACGGGTCGTTGTATTTCAGGCTGCATCAGGAATTCATCTGCCACGTTCAAAATGGAACAAAACGGTATTTAAAGATCTTGGACAACAAATAGGCAGAATGCATCGGGTCAGTAAAGGATATATGAATTCTGAGACTACTGCACATATCAATCATTGGTATGAGTCTAAAGAATACGATTTTCTTAAATACATTCCTGCAGAAGAGAAAACCATACGGGAATTTGCACACGATGTAGTAAACAAAATTAAGGAACTGCCGCAGGAGTCTTCAAATTATGGCTTAATACACGGAGACCTGTGGCTGGAAAATATCCTTGTAGACAGTGACTCCAAGCTAACGATGATTGATTTTCAAGATTGTGAAAAACATTATTATGTATACGATTTAGCCGTTCCTATCTATTCTGCACTGGAGTTCTCCTTCTCAGGGGGAGAGAACCTCAGAGATTATGAAAGATCCATTACCAGGGCGTTAGTAGATGGATATAAAGAGGAGAATGAGCTCTCTTCCGAGATGCTTACGAAACTACCGCTATTCATGAAATTAAAAGAATTGTTTGAATATAATTTAATGCATATGTATTGGAATGCTAAAGAGCTAAGTGAGGAGCAAGTCCGAATCTTGAACTTATATAGAAGTCGGATGGAGCACAGCCATTCTTGAACTAACAGTGAATAGGGTATAATGAGGTTATCAGATAACGATTGTCAAAAAAAAGCAGCAGCCTGGGATTTTATTTTCTCGTCCCTGACTGCTGCTGTTTCTATTATTAGGGTCAGTAAAATACTTATCTGGCCAGCCATCCGCCATCTACAGCCAGAATATGACCGTTCAGGTAGTCAGAAGCAGCGGAAGCCAGGAATACGGCAGGTCCCTTAACATCTTCTGCAGTTCCCCAGCGTCCGGCAGGAATGCGGTCCAGAATCGAGTCGGAACGGCTTTGATCCGCGCGGATCGGAGCGGTATTCTCTGTGGCCATATAACCTGGAGCAATCGCGTTGATGTTCAGACCGGAACCGGCCCATTCGTTGGCGAATGCTTTGGTCAGACCGGCAACCGCATGTTTGCTTGCAGTATAACCCGGAACATTGATCCCGCCCTGGTAGGAAAGCATGGAGCAAATGTTGATAATTTTACCGGACCCTCTTTCCAGGAAGTGGCGGCCGGCAATTTGCGACAGCAGGAATACAGTATTCTGGTTCAGGTTGATGACATCGAACCAGTCTTTTTCGCTATGGTCTTTGGCCGGAGTACGGCGGATCATGCCAGCGCAGTTGACCAGGATGTCAACGTGGCCGGTCAATTCTAGCGCTTTGTCGAACATGCCCTGCAGGGTAGTGTGGTCACTCAGGTCAGCTTCGATGCCGATAGCTTTCACACCGAAAGCTTTGGCGGCTTCAACGGTTTCCGCACTTGTGTTCAGGGAGGCAGAAACAACGTCTGCGCCAGCTTCCGCAAAAGCAAGGGCAATACCTTGTCCAAGACCTTGGGCAGCGCCCGTTACGATGGCTGTTTTACCAGCCAGACTGAATAATGATGACATATTAATATTCTCTCCTTTGAGTGGGGATTGTGGAATTTGTACTTAAGTTTTTTAAAAAAGTGCAATTAATTATCCGCATTCAATATTGACGCCCGCACTGCGGAACTGTTCCACCGTTTCGGGTGCAAGACCGCTGTCCGTAAGCAGCACATCCACTTCCTGCAGTGAAGCGAAGGTGCGCAAAGCGGTATGCCCGAATTTATGATGATCGCAGGCGGCGAATACTTTGCGGGCCGTGGAGACCAAGGCCTGTTTGAAATCTATTAAATCACCGGTGTAAATAGACAGCCCATGCTCGATATGCACGGCTGTAGCCGACAGAAATGCTTTTTGTATATTTAGCTTTTGCACGTATGAGACAGCTTCGGGACCTGCGAGCATGTTGCGGACGCGGTAGCCTCCGGGAACAACCAGACGTATGTTGTCTTTGGGAACCAGTTCGCTGATGATGTACACATCGTTGGTGACGACCGTCAGAGGCATATTGTCCAGCCTCCGGGCAATTTCAAGCGTGGTGCTCCCGCCGTCCAGCGCAATGATGTCATCCTCTTCGATATGGGCAAGCGCACGCAGCGCAATCTCCGTTTTCTCGTCGGAATATTTATCCAGCGGGTTCTTGGAAGGCAGAATGCCGAACTGATCACTTTGGGCCAATACAGCACCGCCGTGCACACGCACGATCAATCCCTGTTCCTCCAGCTTGCTTAAGTCCTCGCGGATTGTTTTTCCCGTCACCTGGAGCTTGTCGCTCAATTCGTTTACCGTTACGTCCTTCTGGTTCAGCATAACTTCCATAATCATCTCGTGTCGCCGTATCGGGTTCATCCGCCTGCCTCATCTTTCCGTAGTTGATTTCTTTCTATTGTAATTCTTTCATACCTACGGGGTCCATATCATCATAACGTTTGTTATCACCGGCCATGCTCCAGATGAAGGTATAGTTATGCGTGCCTACACCGCTGTGGATTGACCAGCTTGGGGAAATGACGGCCTGTTCATTGTGCATCACGATATGGCGGGTTTCGGTAGGTTCGCCCATAAGGTGGAACACGATAGAGTCATCCGGAAGATCGAAATAGAAGTAGGCTTCCATCCGGCGCGGATGAGTATGGGAAGGCATTGTATTCCACATGCTGCCCGGTTTGAGCTGTGTCATACCCATGACCAGCTGTGCACTTTGTACGCCATTGGTATGAATGAAGCGGTGAATCGTACGCTCGTTGGAGTTCTCCAGACCACCCATTGCTCCGGATTCGGATTCGGCGAGTGTAGTTTTGGTTGTAGGATAGGACTGGTGAGCCGGAGCGGAGTTCAGGTAGAATTTCGCCGGTTTGGCGCTGTCTGCGCTTTTGAACACCACATCTTTGGAACCTTGGCCGACATACAGGCATTCTTTGAAATCTATTTCATATTCTGTTCCGTCTATAACAACTGAACCTTTGCCGCCGACATTGATGATACCCAGTTCACGGCGTTCCAGGAAGTAAGTGACTCCCAGTTCCTTCAGATCCGTGGTAAGCACAACATCTTCGGTTACGGGATTGGCACCGCCGACGATCATGCGGTCTTCATGGGTAAGCACAAGCTTCAGTTCATTCGGAGCAAAAATAACGGGAATGTGGAACTCTTTGCGCAGGCGCTCAGTATCAAACTGCTTAACTTCGTTGGGATGTGAGGCGAAACGTCTTTCCATTGGATATTCAATCTCCTTCAAAAACGTATTTTCGTTCGTATAGGTACAATTTAATCCATTTACGTTCATTTGGCAAGTGATAATCTTTTTTAGTACGTTTATTTTAGTTTATTTATCGCTTTTAAAGATTGCCATATGAACCGAAAGCGTGCACAATAGACTAAAATACAAGGTCCAGGGAGAGTGAAGGGGATGTTGTTGAAGTCGTGATTCCTGAGAGTGGGCAGAGATCGATAAAAAGAAACTTAAAATATGGAGGGTGAAACCGGTAATGGTGGATGTCAATCAGAGTCCTTATAAAATTCGTCAGGATGAAATTATATATAATGTAGCGCGGGAAGCGGAGAGCCGTCCGCTGCTGGAGAGCGGTCTTTGGTTCCACGATGATGTGCGTAATAATTTTTATTATGCCTCTTACCTGTTCGCAGCTGCCGTAGACCCGTCTCGCGAGCTGCCCTTTGACCGTGTAGCAGCAAAGCAGAAGGCGGAAGCCGTGCTGCTGGAAACCGTTCTGCTGCAGAACAGACAGCCCGGGACTGCGCTATACGGACACTGGCCGCTTGGCCTGAACCCGCTGCCGCGGGAGGCCTCGCCGCATGAGCTTCCGGTGGAAATAATGGGCAGCCTGATGGCTTGGTTCTGCAAGCATTATTCCAGCGAGTTCAGTGCAGGACTCCGAATTGCTTTTCATACGGGCATCGGCCATATCTACCGCAGCGGATTTTACCGCAAACCGGTGGTGACCTTCGGGCATCATGAAGCTAAATATACCGCAGCGAAGCTGATCTTCGGCAAGCTGTTTGATGATGAGGAATTACGCGAGGACGGACTGCTCAGCCTGCAGAATACACTGGTCTATATCCGCGGGAATGGCATGCCGGAGTATGGCAGCCTGCCGTGGTTCTGGCATTGGGTGCAGGCATTTACCTGTGCCTGGGAGCTGGAAGAGGACCCTAAGATCAAAGACATGCTGGCAGAAATGCTGGATTATCTGTGGAAGGAACGGGGGCACTTCTACCTTCAGGGCGCCTGGGTAGGCGCACATTCCCGGGGCTGGCCGCATGATGTTCCGGCAGACGGCAATGTGCTGCATGATTATGTGCAGTTTGGAGACTTCAAATTGCCTGCGGAGATGCCGCGAACTGAATATGCCGGATTACTATTCTATGAAGCACCGGAGCAGGTACGGTCCGCTGCTTTGGACCGTAGCGTGCCTGTTGAAGTCAAGAAGCTGACCCGGAAGGTTGTGCCAAGTGACCCGGATCCTCAGCCGCTGCTGCATTCATACGCTTATATCACGGAGGATTATGCGGCTGGAGGTATGTGGGAGCGGGTAGAGGAATTTGACAACGAACAGCTGCGCTGGGCCTTCTCACTGCCAATTGGCGTACAGGAAGGGAGCAACCGGCTGTATTTCTTCCATCCCGGTCAAGGCTATCGGGAAGGCGATCCCCGCCATCAGAGTCCGCATATGGAGGTGCTGTTTCACAAGAGTACGGTCCTTTCCTTGTATCCCGTTCCGGAAGGAGAGAATGACTCTGTCGTAGGGGTTCTGCCCAAAGGGGAGTGGATCAAGTCGCAGGAGGCGCTGTTCGGGAGGGCTGGTAAAGTCTACTTTGCTGTTTACTTGTCCCAGGGCTACGAGTTGAAAGAACGGCAGGACTATCTGGAGGTTACGGTTACAGGAATGCCGGGAGGAGTTGCCGTGGAGGCTGTTCCGGTGAAAGAGGCAGCAGAGCTGGGATTTGGCGACTTGCCTGCTTTTGCAACGGCAATGACGAATAAAGCGCCGGAGTTCAGCACCGGAAATGACCTGTCGGTCCAATATCAGACTTTAAGCGGCGATCAGCTACAGCTCACCCTTGGGGTGGGTGCGGGCCCTGAAGCCAGTCTGGGCGGCAGCCGGATTTCACTGGAAGACTATGTTGTTTAATAAGTTTCTATCCTAAATACGGGTTAAATGAACGGGCAACCTTGCGGTTGTCCGTTTGCTTGTACGCTGCATTTTACTTCTTTTTGCGGATCAGAAAATAGCTCATTTCCGGATTGTCGGCTGTGCATCCGCTGATCGAATAGAAAATCTCCCCGCTGCCGCTGTCTTCCTTTGTAATCTCTGTGCAAACATCCGTTTTAATACCTTTACCGGCTCCCCCATATTCATCGTTGGAGTTGTCCACACTATACCTGATCACTTGCCCATCGTAATTCAAATCTTTAAAGATCGGATCGCCTTTATCAATCGCTTTTTGAATTGAATATCCGGTATCGCGTTCACAACCGGCAATGCTTAATGACAGCAGGACTAATAATAGGCAGATAAAAGGCAGTTTTCTCATAAGTATCACTCCATTTGCGATCTGGTTGTAAATACTTTACAGTTTAAAGGATAAGCATACTAATAATCACAGAAAAGGGGAACTATTAATGATTGCTGAGATTGTAGCGGTCCCGGAAGGCTTCACAGCCACCTTTGTATTCCATTATAAGCATTCTGTGGATACCGTTTGGGCGATGTTGACTCAAAATGAACTGCTGAAGGAATGGTTCTCCGAGCTGAGGGTAAAGGATTTACGGACCGGCGGGATCATCGAATTTGATATGCGGGACGGTACCTTTTTGGAATTGGAAATTACTGATTTTGAGCGGAACTCCGTATTGGAATTTATTTGGGGAGAGGACAAGGTTCGTTTTGAGCTGCTTCCGGAGCGGGAAGGCTGCCGGCTGCAATTAATCGAAACCATGGGCAAAATTACGGACCATACAGCCAAAGATCTCTCGGGGTGGCATGTCTGTCTGGAAGTGATCGCAGCACTGCTGGACGGTAAGCCATTCGGAAACCGGAAACGGGTATGGGAGAACAGATATGAGGTGTATAGTGCGCTTGTGGACAAGTATTATCATTCGTAAGTATGAACGGGGTTTCGCCGATATTGGTGTGATGCTATTTTTACAGGTGTAGTAAACTCATGCATATTGTATCTGTGCTTGAGCCAGTCGCTCCTACGGAAGCACCATAGTTTTCTCTTCCATCCGTAAAGTTATCCAATGATAGTGAAATGCTAGACTTATCTGCTCCACGATTCATTAATACGGCTGAAGAATGCAGTTGTAATAGGGAGGCGTTCGGCGACGATTAATCTTAATGGCAAAATGTCAGAAATATTAAGAGGGTATTCTCAAGCTGAGAACACTAGCTTGGAATACCCTGTTCTTGCAGTCCGGCACAAACTTAAATCATTATACTTGCGGGAACATAGCTGTTTTATAATGAGGAATTGCCTGAATACTATGGAACTCCGCAATTTCAACACCATTAAATACTTCAATAAATGCCTGATTCACATAGCTGTGCGTAGTACCTTTGCGAAGCGGGAAAATGGCCAGATGCAGTTCTTGTTTCTCCAGCTCATCTTTGAATTCCTTAAGTCCAATATTCCACGGATGACCATAATGAATATGATCGGTAAGCATGCGACTTGACAGGAATGCGTTCGCCACGTCTCCATCATAACTAATTTGGAGCGACACATTGTCTACCTGCTCAGGCCACTCTGAATCAATATTTAGCAGTGCTGCCCGTTCAGATGTAAAAGTCACATCCATCTGAGGTGTGTAACCCTCAACTCTGATAAAGTAAGTGAGGAACACACCGTCCTGTTCTGCTGAGTCAATTGAACCAATACTGAGTGACATCTGAAAATACGGAGCCGGATAGATAGAGGCAGTAAATTCTGCTACATCCGGGGAAATGCATATCAATTGGCCCGAGTGAGTAAATAAATGCATCCCCTCGTTTCCGTTGCCTGCAATGACTATCCTTTCTTGTCCCCAGAGGGAGAAGCGATAGGTGCCGAGGGCTTCCTTGCGGTTTAAGGTGAGGAGTGTAAAGGTTCTTCCATCCTTCATGGTGATATTTACTTGATTGCTTTTACCGACCGCAGGGGCAATGATCCATCGATCTCCGTTAAGCTCCGCAGATCCCTCGCCTGAATCGATGCTCAGAATCTCCTCAGCGTGAAGAATGATCTCTGCTTTCATTCCTTCATGCGCAAACAAAACAATGGTGGTATGAACTCCATCCTTCAGGCTGGTAAGCAATTGGGTTGTAGCGCTGACCAGCCGCAGCCCGTCCAGGTTGAGATTGAAGGGAAGGGTTACCCCCAGGCCATTTCCCAGATTGAAGGTGCCGCTGTGAGGGAAATTAACGGGTCCCTGTTTGGTAAGCAACTCAATACGCAGATCCCTATTAGGCATTTCTACATGATCCTGAAAGTTATTCAGGAACACAAAACCAGAGCCGTTTTTTTGCCGCAAACACCAGCGGAGAGAAGAGGTATCTGTCGGATGAAGTTCATTTTGACCTTCTGGAATAACCGTACCCATAGGAGCAAGGAGTTCTCCAAAGGCTTCAAGAAAGAGAGAGAGCGTGCGGATACGATGATATGAATTACCTACTCGTCCGAATTCGCCAAGCGGAGACTGATAGTCATAAGTGATCTTGGGCAGTGAAGTTTCATTCATATAGGAATGTTTGCCGACGGGATTAGAGCCGCCATGATACATATAATAGCCCAGCATATTGCTGCCACTGGCCAATTTCACTAGAGTCATCGCTTCAATGCTTGCCTCAGGTACATAAGGACGCGCAGTGTAGCTTACTTGCATCCCACCCGCCATCTCACAATAAGCAACCGGGTAATCCGTCGTTTCGAAATCCATAGATTCCACTGGGGTATGGTGAAGATCCTGATAGATGAATTCTCTGCTTGGCGGCTGATTGGGAATCCATGGAGTGTAGGCGTAACCTGCAAGCATGGGAAGCGCACCCTCCTCAGGAACTGCTGCACCGCCCCAGGCGGTAACGGTGAATAGAAACGGAGAAATTCCGCTTTCCAGTGCAATCCGTTTGAGTTCGCTCAGATGCTCTCTGCCACCAGTACCTGATGACAGGTAAACGCCGCCCTTATAACCCCAGGAGTCAAAAGGTGCTCCGCAGTGCATGAACTCATTATCGAGTTGAACGGCAATGACAGGACCGCCCTCTTGAAAATAAAGGCCTTTAATTTGTCTGGCAATTTGCCGGTAGAGACGGGTAGCTAATGCGAGATATGCAGGATCGTTGGAACGGATTTGGATAGGAGAATGAAATACCCAGTCAGGGATCCCTCCATTACGCACCTCACCATGGCAGAAGGGACCAATTCTTAGAATCAGCGGGAAATCAATTTTGGAGCAAAGATCTACAAAATGTCTAAGGTTGCGGTTCTCAGACCAATTGAACTTGCCCTCTTCCTCTTCATGGAAATTCCAGAATACATAGGTGGCAACGATATGTACGCCACCCGCTTTCATCTTCAGCAATTCTTCTTCCCATTGTAGATAGGAGAACCGGGAAAAATGGAATTCACCGACGACTGGGATATAAGGAAGTCCGTTCTGCGTCATGTAATAATTCGTGAAGCCGAAGGATTTCCCAGCCGGATTACTGCCTCCTTGGTTCGACAATTTTCCGGGAGTAATCTGCTTGTCTGGGGTATCAAGCGTATAGGATACGGTTTGGCGGATAGTGTTCATACCTGTTTCTTCCTCCTTGAAGTCATGGGTGGTTTTCGGTATATTCTCTTGTGTGAACAAGAGGACTATAATTCGTTATGTCTTTATTTAACCGTATTATTTGATGAGGAGGAAGTGCGGATATGGCTAAAAAACCGACGGATTATGCTATAGAAGAATTTCGCCCTTATGGGATTCTCGTGTCCGGACATTACACGGAACAAAGTCCATATTATATTCACAGGCCATCGGGGAGCATCGATTGGCTGCTGATGTATACCCACTCCGGCAGCGGGGAAATTGTAATCAACCAGAAGACTATGAAGTGTCACGAAGGTGAAGTTGTCATTCTGCTTCCGGGAATTCCTCATCACTATGGAGTCAGCAGTGAAGAGTGGTCCTTCACTTGGGTGCATTTCATCCCCAATCCGGAATGGAGCAGTTGGCTTCGCTTGCCGGGACAAGCCGGCCGGTTTGTTCATCTGCCTGCTCATTCTTCCCCTAAGGATCAGGCTTTCCCGGAAGCCATGGGACGGATGCTGCATTATGGTGAACACAGCGGAAGGGAGCTCAGCCGAAGACTTGCGCTGAATGCTCTGGAGCAGGCATTATTGCTCTTGTGCGCCGACTGTTCGGAAGAGCAGCATCAGATGGATCCCCGTATCATAGAGGTTATGGAGTATTTGCGGCAATCCTTCCGTGAGAAGCCCACACTGGAAAACCTGGCGAGAATTAGTTGCCTGTCCCGCTCACGCTTGTCCCATCTGTTCAAAGAGCAGGTTGGTGATACGATTGGAAATACACTCAGTAAGCTTCGTTTGGAGAAGGCAGCAGAGCTCTTACTGTATACCAAACGGCAAGTCAGTGAAATTTCAGAGGATGTAGGCTATGAGAGCAGCGACCACCTTACACGCATGTTTCGTTCGCATTTCGGAATAACTCCTGTGAAATACAGACAACAAAATCGGAATTAGTACATATTTCTTGCAGAACCACGGCGCTCACTTTTGGACGTAGACAATTAGGTTATGTGAATTTTAGCCTTTCGGGATTTTCCGGTAACTGGAGGGGGAGCAACCCGAAATCTTCTTGAAGAGCCGGGAGAAATAGTAGGGATCACTAATGCCCACTGCAGAGCTGATCTCCTTAATGCTCATCTCGGTAAGATCAAGCAGATGACCTGCTCGCTGAATTTTGAGCCGCAAGAAATATTCGATTGGGGAGACTCCAGTTTCGGAATTAAATAAATAGATCAGATGCTGTTTGGATACCCCGACATGATTAGCCAGTTCGATAAGAGAAATGGAGCTGCTCATATGTCCATTCATGTATTGAATCGCCTGCTCCAAATAAGATTCGCGTTTCTTCCCCTGTGTCGATTTCCCTGCATTTAAGCCGATTCCAGAGATCAGCTGTCTTGTGGTCTGGGCCACATGTACATGGGTAGTCAAGGCATATGTCCGCTCGGCCAGCATTTCAAAGGCAGGTACGAACCATTCAATTAAACGGGCTTTGCCGCTTGGTGATAAAGAGGTTGGAGCGTTAGACAATCCAAACAGCTTCACCAATCTATTCGCGTGGTTGCCTTTGAAATGAAACCAGTATATGCTCCAGGGTCTCTCCTGCATTGCCCCATAACGGTGTGCGATTTCGGGAGGAATAATCATCATGTCTCCCTGCTGCAGGTTCATCCGTTCTCCATGGTTCAGCTCAATCCAGCCCTCTCCTGCTTCGCAAAAGATGAATATATGCGACGAACTGCCCTCCAGGCGTTCCCTGAAATGATACTTAGCATTAGGGAAATAGCCAATGTCTGTAATAAACAAAGAAGAAGTCAGTTCCTCCTGTTCCAGTTCCTTCATCCAGTATTCCGGGAGCACGTATAACTTCTCCTCGACAAACCCTTCAGGCTTGCGAATATGGTCAGGACTCATTCCTGTCACCTCTTAAATGAAAAATATGAATAAGAATATAATCCATCACTTTCCGCATTTCGTCAATTGGAACCTTCCCTGTCAGAAGATAAAGTATAACTATCAAGACTAGGGAGGCAGTTTAAAGATGAAGAATGAAGCTATGGACCATACACGGCAGGCGGCTTCAACTGGATCTGACCAAGTAAAAGTATGGGAAACAAGTATGTTGATTCCAACATATGATGCGGGTGAAGCAGACCCTAATCCTATGTTTCTTGAGAAAAGAGTCTACCAAGGAAGCTCCGGCCGTGTGTATCCGCATCCGGTGATCGAGAGCATCTCGGATGTGAAGCATGATAAGAACTACAAGTTGGTTATTCTGGAGAATGAATATATCCGTATTGAGATCATGCCAGAAATAGGGGGCAGAATCTATCGCGCGCTCGACAAGACGAACAATTACGATTTCGTCTATTATAACCGCGTAATTAAACCTGCGCTGGTCGGTCTTGCCGGCCCTTGGATCTCCGGAGGGATTGAATTTAACTGGCCGCAGCATCACCGTCCGAATACGTTTGGTCCGGTCGAATACAAAATCGAAGCAACCGACAATGGCAGCGCTACAGTATGGGTGAGCGAGATTGACCGGATGTACGGCACGAAAGTAACTGCCGCATTCAAGCTCTATCCGGGCAAGGCTTACTTGGAAATCAACGCTCAATTGTACAACCGGACACCTGAGTCGCAGACTTTCCTGTGGTGGGCAAATCCGGCGGTAGCGGTTAATGACCATACGCAATCCGTGTTTCCTCCGGACGTAACTGCTGTATTTGACCATGGTAAGCGCGATGTTTCCCGTTTTCCTATCGCTACCGGAACCTATTACAAACAGGATTATTCGGAAGGCGTAGATATTTCCCGCTACAAGAACCTCCCGGTTCCAACCTCATATATGGCCTATAAATCCGATTATAATTTCGTCGGTGGATATGATCACGGCGTAGAAGCCGGTTTGCTGCATGTGGCGAATCATCATATCTCTCCCGGCAAGAAACAATGGACCTGGGGGAACGGAGAGTTCGGCCAGGCGTGGGATCGTCAATTGACAGATGAAGATGGCCCTTACATTGAACTCATGACTGGAGTGTACACAGACAATCAGCCTGACTTTACCTGGCTGCAGCCCTATGAGGAGAAGACATTCACCCAGTATTTCATGCCTTACAAAAACATTGGTGTCGTCAAAAATGCATCAATTGAAGCAGCCATCAATCTGGAGGTTGATGCTGAAGCAGGGCAGGCCGTGATCAAGGTGTATGCGACATATGTACTTGAACATGCAGTCGTGGAGTTAAGCGGAGCAGCAGGCAGGTATCTGCAGGACACAGTTGATTTGTCCCCGGTGGATGTATACCAGACTGTTGTAACGCTAAATAGCGGGGAGCAGGAGTCTGATTTGAAGCTGTCTGTCCGGAATGCAGAAGGCAGACTGCTGATCTCCTATCAACCGAAACGGCCGGATATTGAGAGGGTTCCGGAAGCTGCTAAACCACTAGCAACGCCTGAAGAGCTGCGTTCGACGGAGGAACTATATCTGGCTGGCCTGCATCTGGAGCAATACCGGCATGCTACATTTGAGCCCGAAGCCTACTATCTGGAAGGGTTGAAGCGGGACAACGGCGATATCCGGCTTAATGTAGCTTATGGAACCTTGCTGCTTCGCCGTGGATTATATACCGATAGCGAGAAGTATTTCCGCAAAGCGATCGAGCGTCTGACCTGGCGTAATCCTAACCCGTATGACAGCGAGGCATATTATCAGTTGGGAGTGGCGCTCCGTGGGCAGAAGCGGTTCGATGAAGCATTTACTGCTTTTCACAAAGCGGTATGGTCGGCAGCCTGGCAGGATGCAGGATACTTCTCTCTTGCTCAAATTTCCAGCCTTAAAGGCCAGTATGCCGAGGCACTGGAGCAGGTTGAGCGCTCGCTCATCCGCAACTCACGTAATTACAAAGCGCGGAATCTTAAAACAGCTATGCTGCGTAAGCTTGGTCAAGTTGATAATGCCAAGAGATATGCGCTTGAAACGCTCGAATTGGATGTCGCTGATTTCGGAGCTTTTAATGAGCTGGCGCTGGCCCATATAAGCTTGGGAGATAGTCTCGCTGCGCAAGGCATTCTGTCTGAACTGCAGCTTCTGATGAGAAATGACGCTCACAACTATCTTAATGTCATCGCGGATTATATGAACTGCGGTCTTTACGAAGAAGCCATTGCCGTAGGGGAAAGATTGAGTCAGGAAGATTCTTTCTATCCGATGCTGCACTATGCCCTAGGTACATTATATGAGCATACAGGACAACATGAACAAGCTCAGGCCGCCCGTCGCAAAGGACAATTGGCTAATCCGGCGTATTGCTTCCCGAACACCCTGTTTGAAATTGAGCTGCTGACAAGCGCAGTTCATGCAAATCCGGAGGACGATAAGGCCCATTACTATCTCGGGAATCTCTATTATGACAAGAAACGGCCGGTTGAGGCCATTGCAAGCTGGGAGCAGTCACGCAGGCTGCGTAACGATTATCCGACGGTACACCGCAACTTGGGTCTGGCCTATTACAATAAGCAGAACAATCCGCAAGCGGCGTTAGCCTCGCTGGAGCAGGCGTTTGCCTGTGCACCGGAGGATGTGCGTATCCTGTTTGAACTGGATCAATTGCGCAAGAAGCTGGCATGGTCCACGGAGGAGCGCCTTCATATCCTTGAAGAACGGCGAGGGCTGGTTGAGAAGCGGGACGATCTGTATGTGGAATATGTAACCCTGCTGAACAATCTTGGACGTTATCAAGACGCTATTGCTGCCCTGTCTCAGCGTAATTTCCATCCGTGGGAAGGTGGAGAGGGGAAAGTGACCGGACAATATAAGTTTGCTCATACCGAGTTAGGTAAGCAAGCGCTGCAAGAGGGGCACTATGAAGCAGCAACTCAGTATTTACACCAAGCGCTGGTCTATCCGCTAAATCTGGGTGAAGGTAAGCTGGAAGGAGCCCAGGAGAATAATATCTATTATTATCTCGGCATGGCCTACGAAGGTCTTCAGCAGGAAGAAGAAGCCGTCGCCAGCTACACGATAGCTTCACGGGGACTGGCTGAGCCGACAAATGCGATGTTCTATAATGACCAGCCGCCGGAGCTGATTTTCTATCAAGGGCTGGCCTGGTTGAAGCTCCATAATGAGAAGGAAGCCAAGCGCCGATTCAATAAACTGATTGATTATGCCGAGAAGCATATTTTTGACGATATCAAAATCGATTACTTTGCCGTATCCTTGCCGGACTTCCTAGTATTCGAGGATGACCTGAACCGGCGCAATGTCATCCATTGCCGGTACATGAGAGGACTGGGACTTCTGGGGCTAGGCCGCGACGAAGAAGCAGGAACCGAACTTGAATTAGCTCTGGAACTGGAACCTAATCATCAAGGGGCGATGGTTCATAGACGATTAAGCAGCAGTACGGCGAATTAGGGAGATTTCGAACAAGGAGGAGGACTGAATATTTTGCTTACTAACGGGCGTCAAGTGGTGAGTATGGACGAAGGCTGGAGATTTCAACCGGACGCTGCAAATTTGGGGGAACAAGGTGAGTGGCAAGCCATAGGCTTGCCTGCTCCTTTGAACGTTACCGTTCCGCACACATGGAATGTGCAGGAAGGTCTGGAGGATTACCGGGGAACCGGGTGGTATGAGTATACCCTTAGTATTCCGGAGGAATGGCAGAGCTGCCGGATCCGTATACACTTTGAAGCTGTATATCGCGATGCAGTGATCTGGGTTAATGGACATCAATCCGGTTCGCACTTCAATTCGGGTTATACCGCATTTGAAATAGACCTGACAGCAAATATTCAGTGTGGCGTGGAGAACCGGATTACGGTAAAAGTGAATAATTCGAATAGTGATCAGGCGCTTCCTCGAGGGAATAGCTTTGATTGGGCGGATGACGGCGGGATAATCCGGCCCGTAAAGCTCATAGTAACCGGGCAAACAGCAATTAAACACATAAAAGTCAGCCCGGAAGTCCAATTCGGACAAGGTGATAATAAGGCTACTGGAAAGGTAAATGCAGAAGTATATCTGTGTGAACCATCCGCTGCTGCGACTGTGGAGATCGGGATATTTAAAGATGGAGAGAGAATCTGGTATGAGGTACGGCCTTTACCTCCCCAAACGATGACCTGGCAGCTTACTGATGTTCAGTTATCTCCGGTGGATCTATGGCACTTTGATCATCCGCATTTGTATCGGCTTGAGCTCACGCTTCGGGAGAAAGAGCAGATTAAAGACCGGGTGGCTGTGAATTTTGGTTTCCGTGAGATCCTGGTTAAGGGGCGTGAGCTTTGGTTAAACCGTGAGCCTGTCCGCCTGATGGGAGTAGAATGGATGCCAGGTTCTAATCCGGTGACAGGATTGGCCGAGAAGCAGGAAGACCTTATTGCAATGCTTGAGAGGCTAAAGGAAGCCAACTGTGTGATCACACGTTTCCACTGGCAGCAAGGCAGCGAGCTGTTGGATTGGTGTGACCGTAACGGGATTCTGGTGCAGGAAGAGATCCCGCATTGGCAGCAGCCTGATGAGCCGGATCAGAACACTTTTACACTAGCGTTATCACAAGCGAAGGAGATGATTGCGGATCATTCGCACCACCCTTGTATATTTGCCTGGGGTATGGGAAATGAACTGAATGGCCAATCGGAGATCACACTTCGGTACATGGAGCAGCTGAAGCAGGAGATTCTGCAACTGGACTCAAGCCGGCTCGTCAACTATGTAAGCAACACGATTCACTTCCAGCCGGGCACTGATGCTACCGGAGCAGGGGACTTATTAATGTGGAATGATTATATCGGAACATGGCATGGTGATTTGGACGAGCATGAGGTGATTAAGAAGATTATTTCCGATTATCCGGATAAGCCCATTGTTGTGGCAGAGTACGGACTCTGCGAGCCAATTTATGAGGGAGGAGATCCTAGACGAACCGAGATACTTTTGGGGAAAACAGAAATTTACCGTCAATATCCTCAGTTCGCAGCGTTAATCTTCTTCAGTTTAAATGATTACCGTACGCAAATGGGAGAAGACGGTGAAGTGAAATTGAAACAGCGGGTACATGGTTCGCTGGATATCTATAACCGGGTGAAGCCTTCATTTGCAGCCTTGCGTGAGATTTCTTCACCGCTCTTGCTGGCGGGAGCACCTGTGTGGCACGAAGGTGAGCTTGAGGTAACACTGAAATGCCGGAATGATATTCCCAGCTATGCCGTACGAGACTACTACTTAACTGTGTCTTCGGCAGATGAAAGGGTAGTCCAGCAAGTAATTCCTGAGATGCAACCGGGAGATATTCTGACAATGAACATCACTGTATCAGTACATCCTCTGCTGGAACAAGTGCTTGTCATCTATCGTCCGAATGGATTCAGTGTACTTGAACAGGAATTGAACAAATAAATCTAGTAAACTACCCGGTGATCGCGAAGATCCGCCGGGTAGTATGCTAGGGCAACAATACTCTTATAATGTGACTACGCTCCCGAGTGCAATATCCTGCTGCTCATTTGTCACAGTATTCTTTCTTTGCTTGTTCTCCCGGTAATCAAACGCTAAGGAGTGATAAAAATGAATTCAGTACATAACAATTTGCCGCGCAAACTGACCATCACGATGTGGGATTTCTCCTGGTATACGATGACTTTGCCTGGAGAGCCTTACAGTGATCTTGCAGCAAGATTTAAGGAAGCGGTGGATCGAGGATACAATACAATTCGGATCTGTGCGATGCCTTTCTTATTGTTCACTGCGGAAGGCAAGCGGCCGGGGCCGCTACATTTTGGGAGCCTGGGGGAAGTGGGGCAGCGGACTCGATGGTACAACTGCCGCGGCGGAGCTGAGCTGGACGGACATGCCCATTTGCTGGAGTTGTTCAGACAGGCCAAAGCGCATGGGTGTTATATTATGCTGTCTTCATGGGAATATCAGCAAAGCCCCAGCTTCCTGGCCTATCCCGCTCTGCGCGACGAACTGGCCTCCATTGCTCCTAAGGAACGTTTTATGTCAATTGCCAGGTCTATGGATCAGCTCATCCGGTATATTAAGCATGAAGGGTTAGCCAGTCAAATCGTTTATGCCGAGCTTCATAATGAGGTGGAATTCGGCCAGCTTACCGCAGTGGGCGTTGAACAGGGTATCGGGGAAACAGATACGCCTAAGCAGGTTGAAGCCATGCAGCCTTATATAGAGGAAGCGATTGATTATCTCCGGAAGCAGCATCCCGATATACTGATGACGGCCAGCTACACGCTAAACGAAGCTTATCCGAAGGCTTATGTTGCCCGCAATATGCAGGTTGCTCACTATCATCTCTATATAAAGGGCGTATTGAATGAACTCATGGATGCGGCAGGGTTAAATGATGAGCGAATGTCATTTCCTAACACCTTTGTCCAGTCTTTATTAAGAGAGGATGCGCCTCCATTTGAGGAGTGGACGCTGCCGGAAGGGCAGGAGTGGAGGATGGAGGGCAACCCGGTCGGGATGAAACTCATATACTTGCATGACTGGGCTGATCCTGATCAATGGGACCTCTATTTATATGATCGTTACGGTGCCCACAAGCTGGCTATGCTGCAGAAGATCGATTTCCGCTTTGAGGAAATTCATGACTGGGTACGTCATTCAGGAATTCCAGTCGTTATCGGTGAGGGTTATGTCGGCTACACGCCGCTGCATACTGGTTTCGAGGAAGGTCCTGTCGGGAAATTCATTGCCGAGTATGCACTGCGAAAAGGGAAGTCACTTGGCTTCTGGGGAATGACGTTATGCTCCAACTGTGCTCCGCATCATCCGTTCTGGGACGATATCGCATGGCAGCAGAAATGGAACCGGTTTATTCTTGAAGCGGAATAATAAGTAGAAGAGAAAGGTTTACTATTCAAACTGACTGTGTAACGTTAGGAATTCTAAGTCTATCGTAACTTTGACTGGTACCCTCCCCACGCAGGAATCACTAGAATTAAATTGTAAGGAGAATTAAGAATAAAAGGGAGGTTTCAAAGTGAAAAGGTTAAAGAAAAACACAGTTTTCTCTCTTGTAATCGCTTTAATGTTCGTGCTCACTCTTTCCGGATGTGGTGGCAACAACAACAATACTAATAACTCGGCTAGTGAAATGTCAGAACCAGAGGCAACCAATTCAGCGGCATCGGCAGACGAGCTTCAACATATTGAAGCCTATACAAGCATACAGAATATACGTTTTGGAGGCGGGATCAGACTTGAGCTTGAAGTAACCCGCGAATGGTATACCTGCGAAATGCCAAAGATTATTCTGCAGCCCCTTGTGGAAAATGCAATTCTACACGGCATTATGGAAAAGGAGCCTGAAGCAGGGATTATACGGGTGAGAGCCTGGGCCGAGCAGGAAGATCTTATTATTCAGCTGTTAGACGATGGTATTGGTATGGATTCTGAAGAACTGGGTGCCATCTTCAAAGGGGACAATAGAAAACGAAAAGGTGGAGGGTACGGCGTCCGCAACATTGATGAGAGGTTAAAGCTTGCATATGGTACAACATACGGATTGAAATTCGAGAGTATTTCCAAACAGGGTACTTGTGTGTATGTGCGTATTCCTCTTCGCGGAAGAACAGCAGAATGTAGCGGGAAAAGACAATCGTTGTATGGCTAATGAGCAAATCGCAGGAGCGACCTTAGCGAAGAGCGTAGATTTTAATGATTTCCGGTGCCGTCAGCGTCATATGCCAATGACATGAAGACCTCGCTCTGCAATCCGCCCGATTAGGGGGGCATGGTGAACCAGCTACCTATGAGTACGTAAGCCGCAGAAACCCCGAAAGCGATGGCCCGGTCCAGCAGTTCGGAAATCAGATGTGGGGCAGAAAGTAAAGCTTTCTTCCGGCGGCTGTAACCGCAGGAGCGCTTGTCGATTCCCGGATTCATGCGGATGAGTCCGGCCTTCACGGAAACGAGCAGGAACAGATGGGAGCAGGTATACCCGAAAGTCTTTTGGAATCCTGATTTTCTCAGGGTTGAGTTATAAAGAAGTGTATCCAACATACTTGTTTTGTAATTCACATTCGTACTACCATCAGGGTATACCCCGGAATCGATTATGATTGCAGGCGCCAATTTTGTGATAGGACGATTGGAAATTTAGAGACTACACAAAATAACCCGTCAGACATTAACCTGACGGGTCAACTTACCTATTAAGGGATATAATTGAAGTCCATAGTTGTATATAAATATGTTTGATTATAAGTATCATAAACTATTTGATCAACTAGTGGTTGGGTATACTGAGCATCGTCGCTATTCTTCTTATGAATCCAGGAAAACTTACTCAAATCTAAGGTTCCGCCAGCTTTTTTAATTGGAACAGCAATTGAAAATTCTGCGCCGTAAAAATATGCTCTTTTGGTACTGTTAGTGTTTGTTAATTTATGATAAAAGGTTGAGGCATATTCGGCTTTGGGAACTAGGTTTAATTCATACCCAACGGTATTTAGTCCAGCATAATATGGATTTTCTGCCAGCCATCCGAGTGGCGTATCACCAGCTATTGAGTTTTTGTCGAGGGAAATACTGTAATTAGTTCCATCCACAGTTAATGTTAGTTTTACGATATATTCCCCTCTATTATCTACTTCCCCTCCAAATTTGAGATCTACCGTTTTTCCGGTGATATTAGGTAGAGATTTTGGCCACCATCCACTATGCCCGAATATAACTAACTCCCATTCATCACCATCGTAGATCACTCCTCCATCAAAGGTAACTCCGTTTTTTGAATTAATTGTAATGAAATATTCAGCAAGTATTTTGTCTTTTATTGGGTTGAGATTTGAAGCACTCGGTATTTTTAGTTTTGCCTGGCCACCAACGACAGTTTCTTGAAAATCTTTTTGCGTAATTGCTGATCGGAATCCATCTCCAGTATCTTCTGCAGACGCTACTGATGCAGTTGATGCAAAACATACGATTAAAAGTAAAACCAATAAAATCCTTTTCATTGTACACCTCCCAAAATATAGAAAATATATAACAACACTAAACATACAACTATAAGGTAAAATTGGCAATAAATTTAATTATATGGATTGGACAAAAGGGAAAAACCTTACAATAAATGAGCATCGGCCAAATAGTTGAAATTCTGTAACAAGATCAATCTGGCAAAATCACACAGCAGAGTAAAATCGAGCAGCAATGGAGGGATCGTACAATTCCAGTGCGGATACCCAGGCGTTGAATCTGTTTAATCAGGGCCTGAACTACTCTCTACAGCAGAAGGAGCAAATCACGATTACCTTGTTCAGACCTGCAGGAAATGTTAAGCTACGTAGAGTAGTTGTTAGAATAGCTCCTTATGCAAAACAGCTGAAGTTCAGTTGGAGGAACATAATCACTACGCTCTTTTCACCGCTTAAGAGTAATTGCTATAATTAACTCGATAACATCCATAAGCGAGTAAAAATGACATTCACTTTATATGGAATAACACATGGAAACAGTCTTATTTTAACGGAGGAATAGTGTGGCAAAAGCGAAGGTGGCCAAACGGCCGACAAGAGATGAATTTGTGCTGGAGGAAATCGGCAATCAACTGACGGAAGCGATGCAAGAGGCCTCTGAAGTGCTATTGACGGTTTGGGGCAAGGAAGATCAGGTCCGGGGGCAGATTGTCGGCATGGACTCGCGTACGGGCAAGGTGCATCTCAGCTGTAAGGAAGAGCTGGTCAAGGTGCCTTTTATGGATATAATGGCAATGGATTATCCAAGAGATTAAAGCATGCGAAGATAGATTTCCAGAACTGGCACTCCGGCTACAGCCGGAAGAGCAGGAAAGCCGTGCTTAAGCCGTCTTGGCAACAGAGAAAAGAGCATTCGGGGAGAGCCCCGGTGCTCTTTTTTTTCGGATATATAGGATCTGCCTACAAAAAAGAGCATCCCAAAGGATGCTCGATAAACTATTTCACAGGATACCTGTTACTGCACTAGCTTCAGCATAATCCGGTTACAGCACACTGCGCAAAAGCCGAATGGCGATGGCATTTAAACGCAATGCTTCTCTGATAGCTACCCTCGCTGCCAAAAGTTCCCGTCTGGCCCGGCTGGGATTAGGCACTCTGCGTAAATTCTCATTAATTTCTTCCAGCTGTTCGCGCAGAATGGCTCTTTGCGTACGCAGTGCAGCAATGGCCCTGCGAATTCTTGCACGTTCCGTCATAGTTAACACCTCTTTCCGGTTGGATAGTATAAGAGATGCAATGACTATCATTTCTGTTTGTGTGAATGGGTAGTTTTATAACTTTTTGATAAAAGTATCTTCCTTGCCCAGCGGCACAATTCGTTGTTCGCAGGGATGCCCGTAACTGAAGCCCGGGTGTAAGCTTGAAGAGATGTAGAGGAGGTATTAAGCATTATGAATAATATCGAAAATACTGCGCATGTCTGGACTCCGGCTTCACTGGGTGGAGGCGGGTATATCACGGGGCTTATTCAGCACCCGGCCATAAGCGGGATTCTGTATGCCCGCTGCGATGTGGCGGGTGTCTTCCGCAGCTCTGATGGCGGGGAGACTTGGGAAACGCTGAATGGCGGGCTGACGAAGGCGTATCACCATCAGGTGCAGAGCTTTGCGATCAGTCCGCATCACCCGGAGGTGCTGTTTCGCTGCTCCGGGGAGGTCAGGAGCCGGAAGTTTTATGGTTCAGTCCACAAATCTGCTGATGGCGGGCACAGCTGGCGGGAAGTCTGCACGGGTATGGGATTCTATGGAAATGGTCCCACCAGGATGTACGGTGAGGTGATCGCGGCAGACCCTCACCACCCGGACATAATCGCCGCAGGAGGGTATACCGGCGGCTTCTGGATCAGTCGGGATGAAGGTGAGACCTGGAGACGCACGGGGCTTCCAGAGGAACGGTTTGGCTGCGTTGCGTTTCACCCGTCTGTTCCCGGTGTCTTGTATGCCGGAACAATAAGCGATGACGATTTAAACATGGATTATGTTGAAGTTGGCGAAGGCGGCGTATTGGGGCTGCTTCAGGATCAGCCCCGGGGCAGGTCAGGCAAGCTGTATGTCAGCTCTGATCTGGGAGAATCCTGGGAGCTGCTGCAGGAAGGGCCCAGCTTTGCCGAGCTGTCATTCGACAGCCTTGATAACCAGCATCTGCTGGCGGCTACGATCTGGGGCGGAATCCGGAGCAGCACTGATGGCGGCAGGACTTGGGCTTCCACGGAAGAAGGTCTGCTGCCCGGCAGACAGAGATACGGGACCGTTGTGCAGGACTGCCTTCGTACGGAAAGATGGTACACGGCCCCGGATCTGCGGCCGCATATGAAGGAGTGTCCACCGATTCCATTGTATGTTTCCTCTGACGGGGGTGGACATTGGCAACTGCTCCATCCTCATTCCGATGAAGACCTCAGCGGCTTTCCGGCGTATATGGATCATTTCAGCGGAGCATCCCGGGCGGCGGCAACAGGCTGGGCGATCTCCAAAATCATCGTAGACCGCTTCAGCAAGGACCGCCTCTATCTATGCAACTGGTATGGAGTTGCAATCAGCGAGGATGGGGGGAAGAGCTGGCGGGCGAATCATTTCCGGGGGCTGGAAACGACCTGCATGGAAGCGGTGACCGCTGACACGGTGCAGCCGGGGAAGTTCTGCGTCACGATGGCAGACCATCCGCCCAAGATCACGGAGGATGGCGGGCAGACCTTCCGCAATTTACCGGGTCTGGATGGCTACTCAGGCAGTACTGCTGCCGTCATGTCCGGAACAGACTCCAAGCATTATCTGTACGGTCTTGTCGGGCATGGGCGAACGGCCTGCATTGCACGGAGCCGTGACGGAGGCGACAGCGCGGTAGCCGTACTTTCCCTTGGTCGGGGGCTGTTCGTCCAGGCATTGCGGGAAGATAGGGGCAACCCAGGAACTTTCTATGCTTATGTGGACGGTGAGATGGCCTTAGGAGCTGGAATCTACCGCTCCAGAGATGGGGGAGATTCCTGGGAACGGACGTCATTCCGTCCTCCGGCGCATCTAGCAACTTTGCCGCATCAGAAGAAGTGGATTGAAGCCGAACTGCTGCCGGTAGTTGTCTATCAGGTCAAAAATGCCTGTGGAGCCAATCAACTGCTGGACACGGATTACCATCAGGCAGGACATCTTATGCTTGGGGAATGGACGGAGGGAATCTGGAGCTCGAAGGATAGCGGGGACACTTGGCAATCCATCGGTGCGGGACTTCCTTTCCAGTACAGCAGCCCGTCCTCTGTATTAAATGCAGTGGCGTTTTCGCCCACCCATGCAGGCACCCTGTATGCGGGATTTATCTCGGAAGGGTTATGGCGCAGCGAAGATAACGGGCAAAGCTGGAGCAAGCTGTACCCGGCCGGGGAGGGAGAAAGGTTCAATGTGTCGGCGCTTGCTGTGGGTAAGGGGAACTCAGGCAAAGACCTGCTGATTCTGGCGTGTGAGCCGATGGTTCGTACCGGAACGGAGGCCCGGGTCGTTTGCAGCCGGGATGGAGGTTTGTCCTGGGAGGAGTGGGAGAATCAATCTCTTGGCGCCCCCCGCTGGAAGGGAATTGCTGTCGATTGCGCAGGTGGACAGGTACTCGCTGTCTCCTGCGGCAACGGTGCTTTTCGTACATCGGCAGTTACGGACAGGGATAAACAGCAGCGTAGGTGAACTTTTCAAATTAGTCGTTGCTAAAACAAACTTTTCGTTGCAAATGATTCTTGTTCAGTTAAATGGTAACGCTTACATTGAAGGGGCCGGACGATGCCAACATCGAATATAAACCGGCTTTTTCAAATGGAGGCCTGAACAAAGTGGTTGCACAAACAGGCAAAAAATGGTTCCATGGTTGGCTGGCCGTCGCTCTGTTTATTGCATCGATCGCTGTGTTTCCTGCTCCATCGCGTGCGGCAGGAGAGAATCTGCTCGGTAATCCGGGTTTTGAGTCAGGTGATGTCGGGTGGGAGAAGTGGGGTAGCCCTGTAGTGACTGCCAGTGAAAAGCATGGAGGGGATAAAAGTCTTCAGGTGAAACGGAATACCGGGGGAGCCTCGGCGTCTGTGGCGGTGCAGCAAGGCAAAACCTATCGTGTCGGTTTATGGGTCAAATTCGCCGGAGCAGGAGTGACCCATGCTGTAATTGATATGGATTCATTCGGCACGCAGCAGGGCAAACAAAGTCTTCAGTTCTCGGGTTCGACGAGCTGGGAATACCGTCAGCTGCTGTATACCCCCGCTCCCGGGGATCAGCATGTCCGTCTATCGTTCTGGAACAGCACCAGCAAGGATTACTATATTGACGATGCAGTCATTCGTGAAAATGTGGATATCGAACGGCCGACAACGCCCGGTGTCTGGCAGGCCGAGCATGAGCCGGAAGCGTTAAAGCTGACTTGGGCTGGATCGACGGATGATATGGGCGTAGCATCCTACCAGCTGTCGTACAAAAAAACAGACGCCCCGGACTGGAGCACAGTGACCGTACCCCATCAGGAGACAGTCACAATGCACACTTATACGCTAAGTCAGCTGGATCCATTTTCAGTGTACGCTATTATTCTGCGCTCCAAGGATGCGGCAGGCAACATTTCAGATGCGGTGATGGGACTCGAAGCAACTCCGGGGACGAACCTTGTCTCTAATAGCGGTTTCGAGAGCGGAAGTACAGAACCTTGGGAAACCACGGGGACCGTGCAGACGGTAACTTATGACACGTACTCGGGAGGGTACGCACTAAAGCTCCTGAATCAATCAGGAATTAAGACCGCTGAGATGGCCGCCGAAGGCGATACCTCTTATCTGGTTTCGTACTGGAGCAGATCTTCAGCGGAGGCGGCAGTCCCGCCTGCTACGGTAAGTCTTGCCGTCTATCAGGACAATGACACAATTACGCACCCGCTTCCAGCGGAGGCGTCTTTAGGCTGGAAACGGCTGGAGCAGCAGGTAATCACCGGCGCAGCAGCCCAGTCCATGCGGTTTGCGGTGAGTAACACTACTGGTGCGGAGCTCTTTCTTGATCAGGTTGTTGTCAGCAAACTTCCGCAGCTTCCGCTGGAGCTTGCACCCGGGGCACCCGCGGGATTCTCAGTGACCGGTAAGGATGGTGTATCCGCCAATCTGGAATGGGAAGCTTCTTCAGGTCCTTTTGGCGTAAAGTCTTACAAGATTTCGTATAAAAAAGCAGCCGATACCGCGTGGCAAAATGTAACGGTGCCGTATGTTCCCGGTCAAGCACTGTATGCATACAAATTGGAGGGCTTGTCGCCGGAAGGTTTGTATGACATCGAGGTGAAGGCGGTCAGCGAAGGCACTGCGGTGTCAGCTGCGAGTGCGCTCCAGGTGACCACAGAAAAGATGTATCCGGTGAATCCGAATGCTTCGGAAGAGGCAGTGGAGCTGCTGGACCGGCTGTACGCCACGGTGGGCAATGCCGTTTATACGGGGCAGCACAATTATTACGAACAACCCAGCCTGTGGTATGACACGGCAGCAGAGCTGACCGGATATTACCCGGCATTGTGGGGCTCGGATTTCGCCTATTACACCGGCGGGGACTTCAGCGCATTGCGCCAGGCGATGATCGACGAGGCCATTGTGAAAAGCGAATCGGGAGCCATGGTGACGCTGACCTATCATGAGCCTAGGCCGATGGATGCGCCGACGGCTGGCTGGGAAAGTGTCACGGGCGATGTTACGGTTGCCCAGATGACGGATATCGTAACTCCCGGTACAGCCTTGTATGACCAGTGGGCGGCACAAATGGACGAAGTAGCCTGTTATCTGCAGCAGCTTAGGGATGAAGGGATCCCGGTGCTGTGGCGGCCTTATCACGAGATGAACGCTGAATTCTTCTGGTGGGGGGCGCGTCCCGAGCTGTTCCGGCAGCTGTGGCACAATATGTACGACCGTTTCACTAATCTGCATGGACTGGACAATTTAATCTGGGTGTGGAGCCCGAATGCGGAAAGCTCCTGGGCCTATGATTCCGCCCCTTATTATCCCGGACATGATGAGGTGGATGTGCTGGCGATGGATATTTACAACAACGATTACCGTGATACGTATTACAACAAGCTGGTGCAGCTGAGCGGCGGCAGACCCATTGCGATCGGGGAGAACGGGGAGCTGCCGGATATGGAGATGCTGCAGGAGAAACAGCCGCGGTACGTATATTTCATGACCTGGTCCGGATATTTGACCGATAAAAATTCACTCAGCGGCATTCAATCACTTTACAGCCATCCCCGCGCATTAAACAACGGCGAAACAGGCAACGGTCCGTTTGTTCCTCCGCCGGTGGACAGCTATGTGATTGATGATTTCGAGGAGTACGGCGGTTCAAACAGCAGTCTGCGTGCGAAATGGCAGCGCAACGTCTCAGGCAACGCAGCGACGGTAACACTCGACACCTACCATACGAACAGCGGCACCTACGGCCTGAAGCTGGATTATACGATCGGGAATCCCGGTTACGCGGGGGTCTACCGCAGCATGGGCAAGGAATGGCCGGGGATGGAAGCGATATCCTTCTGGCTGCAGCCGGATGGCTCGAACCGTCAGCTGGCTGTCCAGTTCCATGAGACGAACGGTGAAGTGTGGGAAACCAGCTTCAAGATCCAGGGTACTGCACCGGTGCTGGTCACTCTTCCATTTACCGGTTTTGCCAAACCGGGGTGGGCCACCAGCGGCAACGGCGTGATTGATCTGGGCTCTATCAAGGAATTTGCTTTCTATGTGGCCCAGGGCAGCGGAACCCAAGGCAGTGGTACGTTGTACATTGACAACGTGAAGGCCATCAAGCTGCCGGAGGAAGAGGAATAGATGATTGGTCCGCATACAAGCTGCTGATTGTCATCATTGCCAGACCACATTTTTCGTTGACCACGGTACTGGTACGTCCTTCCTGTGCGACATAAGATTAAGGTGTAAAGCAAAGACACAGGAAGGATGACAAATGTGGAAATCGAACCAAGGGCCTTATCTTACAAGAAAGGGAATTCTGTTTCTTCCTGGTCCAGATGGGTCAGGCAGTGGGATCTTCAGCTGATGGTTGTACCGGCAATGATCTTTATCTTCGTATTCAGCTATCTGCCGATGTATGGGGTGTTGATGGCCTTTCAGGATTATCAGCTGTTCGGCGGTTTTTTTCAAAGTCCTTGGGTCGGGCTGAAGCACTTTGAAGCATTCTTCAATTCGCCCGACTTCTGGACGGTGATGCGCAACACGATTGTCATCAGCCTGCTGAAGCTATGCTTCGGATTCCCGGCACCTATCCTGCTGGCGCTGATGCTGAATGAGGTGCGGAGGATGGCGTTCAAGCGGATCATTCAGACTGTCAGCTATTTGCCGCATTTTCTCTCCTGGGTCATAGTCGGCGGGTTCGTAGGGTCGATGCTTTCGACGGATAATGGAAGCGTAAACATGCTGCTGATGAGCCTGGATCTTACCTCAGAGCCGATCAGCTTTCTGTCAGTGCCGGAATACTTCTGGGGCATACTCGTTGGAACGGGGGTGTGGAAAGAAATCGGTTTTGCGGCGATTGTCTATCTGGCAGCCATTGCCGGCATTGACCCGCATTTGTATGAAGCCGCTTCCATTGACGGGGCAGGCCGCTTCAAGCAGATTCAACTGATCACGCTGCCCTGTATCCGGCCGGTTATTATCATCTTTATGATTCTGGCAGTGGGCAACATTCTGAATGCCGGTTTTGAGGACATTCTGATTCTGGCTACCAATCCGATCCTGCGGGACGTCTCGGATGTCATCGACACCTATGTCTACCGCATGGGGATTCTGAACAGCCGTTTCTCTTATGCGGCGGCAGCAGGATTGTTCAAAGCGGTTGTCAGCGTCAGCTTGCTGGCTATTGCCAACAAAGCGGCCAGGAAAATGGGCTCAAGCCTATGGTAAGCAAAGGGACGGCGAATGGTTTTTTGGAAACTTGGTCTAGTGTCGGTACAGTCTATCGGAAAGCGGGGAACAGGTTATGATGAAGCTGTCGCGGGGAGATAAAGTGCTGCAAGTGATCATCTATTTCCTGCTGATCCTGCTGGGTTTCGTCACCCTGTATCCCTTCTGGAATTCACTGGTGATCTCCTTCAATACGGGCGCGGATACGGCGTTTGGCGGCATTACGTTCTGGCCCCGCAGCCCGACGCTCGACAATTATGAAGTGGTGTTCCATGACAGCCGGATCAGTCAGGCGTTCCTGGTCTCCGTTCTGCGGACAATAGTCGGGACGATTCTGTCGGTGCTGTTCACAGCCATTCTGGCTTACGGGTTATCCAGGCAGGAGCTGATGGGCCGGAAATTTTTCATGGTGTTCTGCGTCATTACAATGTATTTCAGCGGCGGACTGATTCCAACTTACTTGCTGCTGCGCGAGTTTGGCATGATGGACACCTTCTGGGTGCTGGTGATTCCCGGATTAATCAGCGTATATAACATGATTATTTTCCGGACGTTTTTTCTGGGGCTGCCCGCAGGTCTGGCCGAGTCGGCACGGATTGACGGCTGCAATCACATCGGTGTGCTGATCCGGATTATTTTACCGATTTCCGGGCCTGTTGTGGCGACTCTGTCACTGTTTACGGCGGTATGGCACTGGAATGACTGGTTCTCCGCCAGTATTTATATCAATAATCCGAATCTCATTCCGATCCAGACTCTGCTGAAGCAAATTTTGAATTCCAATATCGTGACAGATCAGCTGCAGTCCATCGGTGCCAATGCGGCGGCTCAGGACCGGCTGGCGCTGATGAAATCGGTCACATCCAAATCACTGATCATGGCCACAACCATGGTGGCAACCTTGCCGATTATTATGGTCTATCCGTTCCTGCAGAAATATTTTGTCAAAGGTGTGCTGATCGGTTCATTAAAGGAATAGGCGGCTTCATATGAAGTGAATGGTTTGCTTATGATTCAGAGTTTGCGTGCGTATAGTAAGCATTAGAGAGGGGTTACTCATTTGAAGCGTAACAAGAGCTTGCCGGTAATGACGGCTGTGTTGTGTTCGGTGCTGCTGATGTCGGGTTGTGGGGGAGGGAACAATGCAACCGTTCAAAGCACCGTTGAACCGACAAAAGAACCTGTTGCTGCGGAAACTGCCAAAGCTACTGAGACAACGCCTGCCGTAGCGGTAGGAAGCACCGTAAAGCCGGTCACTTTCAGTTACTACAGCAATTACGATTGGGACACTACAGAGCCGTGGGGCAAGGATTCCACAACCGCCTGGATTAGAGATACCCTTAAGGTAAATATGACACCCATCCAGTCCAGCGGTGCCGCAGAAACCAAATTCAGCACGATGATTGCCTCGGGCAGTCTGCCGGATGTTATTATGATGGACCGTGGTGCCAATGTGGAGCGTTTGCGGCAGGCAGGAATGCTTGTGGCGCTGGATGAATACCTTGATCAATATCCGAATCTGAAAAATAATGCCGGTGAAGCCACGCTGGGCATGCTCCGCTCCGACGACGGCAAGCTTTACCAGTTCCCGAACTGGTATACCTCAAGTCCCAATGGCAATGGCGGGTGGATTATTAACCGGAAGATTTATAAAGAGCTGGGTTCCCCGAAGCTGGAAACCTATGATGACCTGTATGCCTACCTGAAGCAGGTCAAGGAGAAATACAGTGATGTGATCCCGCTGGAGATTGGGGCTAAGGGCCGGGGCATTGATACGATGTATGGCGGCTTTGCCGAGAATAAGCCTTATCTGCCTAAAGCGAATCCGGTGGGAAATGCGCTGGAGTCAATTTTTGAGGATCCGATATTCACCGAGAACATGCTGTACGCCAGCAAGCTGTTCCGCGAGAAGCTGATCACCCAGGATGCGTTCACACAAACGGGCAATCAAGTGACAGAGAAGCTTGTGACGGGCCGGGTTGCTGTATTCGTGGAGGGTGATGTGGTCAATCCGGGCCGGGATGCGAATAACGCGCTGCGGACCCTCGATCCGGAGTCCGGGTACGACATCATCTGGCCGATTCATAAGGCAGGGCTTGACGCGAAGAAGATCACTCCGAACAATTACAGCTCGCTCGGCTGGAATGTGCTTGTGATTACGAAGAAAGCGAAGGACCCGGAAGCGATCTTTTCCTATTTGGACTGGGCAACGGGTGAAGAGGGACAGCGTATCCTGAATTTTGGACGCCAGGGCCTGTACTGGGATGAATCGGATGCTGATGGGGTGCCGATTCAGAATGAGGCCGGGTTGAACACTCCACAGGCTGATAAAGACAAGGAAAGAATCGGCCGTTTCAATTGGGTGGGCAACACCACCTTCATCGATCAGACCAAGGCTTTGATGGATGCGCAGCTGCCGGAAGAGAAACAAAATTGGACGACATTGTCCCAGAAAAAAGTCACATGGAATACTTCGAAGAACTTTACGGAGTTTGCGAATCTGGACCCGCTGCCGGATTCCGAAGAGGGAACGATTGCGACGGCTGTCAACGATATCTATCAGGAGGTTTTTGCTAAAGCGCTGTATGCCAAAAGCGATGACGAAGTGCGCTCCCTCTTAAGCAAAGCCAATGAGGATGCTAAACGTGCCGGCTACGGCAAGCTGCTTAAATTCCAGACGGAAAGATGGCAAAACAACCTCAGCAAGATGAAATAAATAACGCTAGAGTCTGCTGTACCTGTGGGGTATACTGTAACCAAGTATACCCTTTTTGCTAAAAAATGTAAGGCTGGATAAGGAACTGCGGGCAGAAGTATGGGTTAAGCTCATCTATACAGATTTGAAGGATGGGATGATATGTACAAGGTGCTGCTGGTTGACGATGAACTGCTGGATTTGGAAGGACTGCAGCGCTTCATGAACTGGGAGAGCCTGGGCATGGACGTTTGCGCAGCCGCAAGCAGCGGATTTGAAGCACTGGAGGTGTTGAGGTCACAAACCGTGGATATTATCGTCACTGATATCAGAATGCCGATCATGTCGGGGATGGAGCTGGCCCGCAGAGCACTTGCCCTGGAGCTTAACCCAAAGCCGAAGATCATTTTTGTCAGCGGCCATGAGGATTTTCAGTATGCCAAGCAAGCGATTTCGATGAGTGCTTCCGGCTATGTCCTGAAGCCTGTAGATGATGCAGATATGCGCAGGACGCTTGAAGAGGTGCGGGGCATTCTGGACCGGGAACAGGCGCAATCCCATTTGCAGCGCTGCTTCTCAGATTCGGAGCCCCTATTGAAGCGGGAGCTGTTCATGCAGCTGCTGGATGACGGCATGGCGGATGCAGACAAGATGCTGCCCTTGCTGCAGCAGGTTGGGATTACCTGGCATCGGACCGTGCTGTACACCGCGCTGCTTGAACCGGATGATTTATCATGGAAACTAAACGGCTTTGGGGAAGAAGCCAAGGCGGAGATGGAGAAAAGGCTGGAGACAGCGGTCGAGCAATTTTGTGCTCAGGAACGGATTCAGTTCTGCCGGCTGGACCGGTTCCGGTATGCCCTCATCGTGGAAGAACGGGTGGACAGCAGCCGGCTGCAGGGACTGATTGCTATGGCGGTCAGCGGGACACCGCTTACAGTGACTATTGGGGTTGGTCCGCCTGTGACAAGTCTTACCAAGCTGCATCTCTCCTTCCGGCGGGCCAAAGAGGCGCTGGGACTGAAGCTGTTTCTGGGCAAGGGCAAGCTGATTCTCCATACCGATGCCAAAGGTCCGATCTCGGCCACGGCGAAGGATCTGGATGATATTCTGCAGTCTTTATTTCTGGCGGTATCTTCTTACCGTCTGGTCGCTGTCGACGATTGCAATGAGGAACTGTTCGTATGGGTCGGCAAAATGGAAACCAAGCTGGAAATCTACCAGCTGTTTCTGCACATTGTCTCCAAACTGGATGCTTTTTTGCATACGATTAACGAGGACTTTTATAGTCTGCTGGGGCTGGACAGAAAACATCTCAGCATTTTATATCAATTTGAGACAACCCAGGATATGAAATCCTGGCTCCGCCGCCGGATGTTCGAGCTCTCTGAACGGCTTCAGCGGAAACGGCAGGGCAAGAAATACAAGCTTATCGAGGAAATTAAAGCCTACATTGAGGTGGAGCTGGAAAATAACGTCATGCTGCGGGATGCGGCGATCCACTTCTCGTTCTCCCCCAATCACCTGGGTCAAATCTTCTACGATGAGACAGGCATTTATTTCTCCGATTATGTCTCCATTAGGCGGCTGGAACGCGTCAAGCTGCTGCTCGGTGATCCGAAGCTGAAGGTCTATGAAGCTGCACACCAGGTCGGATATAAGAATCTGTCTCATTTCAGCAAGCAGTTCAAGGATTATTATGGCGTCAGTCCGGGCGATTACCGGAGGCATCTATAACATGCGCCGTATGCTGAATGTGCCTTTTGGATATAAGCTGATTGTACCTTATGTACTCTGTCTGCTGGTTGCCGTCCTTACCGTCGGGATGTTCGCCTATGCGCATTCCGTGAACTCACTTAGAGAGAAGACACGGGAAAATATACAAGGCACGCTGCAGCAAATACGGGACAATATTCGTTACCGTACGGATGATGTTGAACGGATTTCCAAAATGCTGTATTACAATTACAGTCTGCAGAGCGCTCTGCGCCGCTACGAGCAGGGATGGTACAGCTATGAGACGATGACGAAGACACTGATGCCGGCGCTTGAAAATCTTCTGAATTACACAGCCAGCAATATCGGCTTGTCCCTTTACCTCCAGAACGATACCCTTCCGGAATTATACTACACAGATATTGATCAGAATCCGCTGCTTTCGATTAAACGTTATGAGATTTATCATCTGAAACGGATACAGGAGACAGACTGGTACCGTGGATTGGAGTTCTCCGGTAGCATGGCGGACCAAAGGCTCTGGCGCCAGATTCTGCGCGATGAGAGCTATGGCAATATTTCGCTGCTGCAGCGGCTGGACGATGTCCATCGGAGGCAGAACATCGGGCTGGTTCGCGTGACCGTCCAAATAAGCGACCTGCTGGACTCCGTGGATTACCACAAGATTGGAGAGCACACGACTCTTGAGGTGCTGGACGGCAGCGGAAACGTGGTGCTGGAATCAGCCCCGGAAGCGGAGGGATTGAAGGGTTCCCGGACCGGAAACCGGCTGCTGCTGAGTGAACCGCTGGACGGCCTGGGCTGGGAGCTGCGGGCCTACATTCCGAACAGCCTGTTCGACGAAAGTGCGAATAACGTGCGGAGGATGACATTGATCGTTTGCCTGATTAGCGCTTTTGTGCTGGCTTTCCTGGGTATTGGTGTTTCCAGTTATTTTTCGCGGCGAATCCAAAAAATTGTAGGTTCACTGAATGCTTTTCGCGATGGCGACTTCCAGAAAAGAATCCATTATAAAGGCAACGATGAACTGGCACAGATTGCTGCAGCGTTTAACCGGATGGGCAGCAATATCGAAGAGCTGATCCACAAAAATTATGTTGCCGGTCTCCAGAAAAAAGAAGCGGAGCTGGAATCGCTCCAGGCGCAGATCAATCCCCATTTTCTATATAATACCTTGTCCTCGATCAACCGTCTGGCACAATTCGGAGATATTCAGAAGCTGCATATTCTCGTTCAGGAATTGGCGAAATTCTACCGGCTCTCCTTGAACCGCGGGGAAATTCTCACTACGGTCGGCAAGGAAATTGAACATGCCAAAGCCTATATTGCCATTCAGTGCATCAAATACGGAAACCGGCTGTCCGTCTATTACGATATTGATCCTGCGGCGCTGGATTATATGACCGTCAAGCTGATTTTGCAGCCGATGCTTGAGAATGCGCTAGAGCATGCCTGGTTCGGAAGTACGATCGGAATCCGGCTTGTCGTGGAGAAGCGGGAAACGGACATTGTATTCAAAATTATTGATAATGGTGTGGGCATGAACGCTGACACCATAGAGCAGATTCTGGCAACGGAAGGACCCCGGATCGGCTACGGCATCCGCAATGTCGATTCCCGGATTAAGCTGCATGGAGGGAACGGGTATGGCGTAGCCATCGCCAGCCGATCTGGAATCGGCACCTGTATACAGATCACCATTCCCTGCCGGATGTAGCCTCCTGATGGCTTCATCCGCTATGAAGGAGTTCGGATTTCATTGAAGATCATAACCACGGATTGTTATGAAATTACACTGGATGGCTATGCTGACGGTTTCCATACTTCGCTTGCTCTTGAGAGCGGGGAAGACGGCCTGCAATATGTCCGCCTAACGCTGCAATCTCCCGTTCCGGCAGTTCCCGCTGCTCTTTCACTGCGCTGGAGCTGTCCCGCGCTGGATGTTCAAGGCTTATGGCATCCGGCAGCCGGACGCAGCAGAGAACTGATTCCCGACTGGCTCGAAGGTTTCCCTTCGAGGTCCACCTCTTCTGCGCCAGTTGTATGTCTGTACGGCAACAGGAGTAACAATGTCCTGAGCTTCGCCTGCTCAGATGTCCTGCATCCGCTGCGGCTGCATGCGGGTCTACATGAGGAGACGGCCAGCTTCCATTGCGCTGTGACGCTGTTCACGGAGCCATGCTCTCCGTTTACAGATTATGAGGCTGTCCTGCGTCTGGATTCCCGCAGCATCCCTTATTATGAAGCGCTGGCAGGGGTGGCAGAGTGGTGGGCTAGCCTTCAAGGAAACAAGCCGTCATCGGTGCCGGATGTTGCCAAAGAGCCGATGTACTCTACCTGGTACAGCTTTCATCAGCAGCTGACGGCAGCAGAGATAGAAGCTGAGTGTAGAATTGCGGCAGAACTGGGCTGCAAGGCGGTTATCGTAGACGACGGATGGCAGACCGCGGATGAGGCAAGAGGTTATGCCTACTGTGGAGACTGGCGAATTAGTTCCGGCAAAATACCGGATATGAAAGCCCATGTATCCGTGGTCCATGAGCTGGGACTGAAATATTTGCTGTGGTATGCCGTGCCATTCATCGGCAAGCACAGTGAGGCTTGGCAGACCTTCGGTGACAAGCTGCTGTATTACGACGATGGGTTTGGCGCCGGAGTTGTCGATCCGCGCTATCCGGAAGTGCGGGCTTACCTGACCTCCATCTATGAACAGGCGCTGGTGGACTGGGATCTTGATGGCTTTAAGCTCGACTTTGTAGATAGCTTTTATGCGGTACAGACCCTGGATGCTCAAGCGCAGAACGGGGGCGGACGGGACACCCATTCTGTGCCGGAAGCCGTTGATATGCTGCTCAGCGGCGTGATCTCCCGCCTGAGGCAGCTGAAACCGGAGATTATGATTGAATTCCGCCAAAATTATATCGGACCGCTGATGCGCAAATACGGCAATATGTTCCGTGCCGGCGATTGCCCGAATGATGCTCTGCAGAACCGGATTAAAACACTGGATATCCGCCTGATCTGCGGCGGCACTGCGGCTCATGCCGATATGCTGATGTGGCATCCGCAGGAGTCTGCGGCAAATGCCGCGCTGCAGTTTATCAATGTGCTGTTTTCCGTTCCGCAGATTTCTGTCCGGCTGGACCGGCTTCCGCAGCCGCATTTGGAGATGCTGGCCTTTTGGCTGTCCTTCTGGCGCGAGCATCGGGATGTGCTGCTAGACGGATCTCTTGAACCGTACCATCCCGAACTGCTGTATCCGCTGGTCATTGCCCGCACGCCTCAGAAGTGGGCAATGGCTGCCTATCAGGATACGGTTATTCCCTTGAGCGGGGACCTGCCAGATCTGGTCTTGATTATAAACGGTACCTTGCTCTCCCGTATCGTAGTGGAACTGGACCGGGAATCCGGTCGGCGGGAGGTCATTGTCCGGGATTGTCAGGGAAACGTGGTTTCGATACAATCAATGGCTTGGAACAACGGGGTTTACGCCATGGAGGTTCCGGCGGCAGGGGTTATCACGATTCGTGCTGTTCTGGCGGAATGACGAGCAAGTACACCGGTACAGGCCATAGGGATAAAATCGTATTATAACCGCTGATCGAATCAATGCGGTGAAATGAGCATAGATGCTGCCGATCCAGTCGATGTGGTGGAATGAGCGCGGATGCTGTGATCCAGCTGGAGTGGTGGAATGAGCGTGGATGCTGTGATCCAGCTGGAGTGGTGGAATGAGTGTGGTTGCCTTGATCCAACCGATGTAGTGGAAAGAGTGTAGAAGCCGCTGGCACAGCCCTTTGTAGCTGGGCAGCGGTTTTTTGTTATACGGAGGCGGTTGGGAGGCAGGCATGCGATGTGCGGTTGTATAACATCAAACTACTGTCTCATAACACATTTAAGCATTGAGTTATGATGTCTATGGTTTGTATATCTGTACAATAGATAGCTTTCGAAGAGCCCGTATTGGCCTTCAGGCACAGACTTTATCGCTTCATACATACTGCTCGGGTATCGATACCGATCTTTTTAACGGGAAAAGTTAACGCTAGGTAAAACCGAACAATCTGAATTGAGTGACTAGCGGGAATTTTGCCTGCTAATAAATCTTATAACAATAGAATTTGAATATTCATCAATATTAGCGGTACGGATTCCCGCTACATTGTTCAGAAGAAGGATATATACATAATTAGCGGGAGGTATTCCCGCTACAAATGTTTAAGCAGTTTTGATTGGGTGGTGGATGATTTTTACAGGTTGGACCTTATCTGTTTTGGTGTTTTTGACAATTGTTGTTGTTAATGTTCGAAGTCATTGATGAAGTTGATGAAGTTAATAGGTTGATGAAGTTGATGAAGTAAATGTCCGTGATATAATAAATAGAAGCAATTACGCTGCAAAAACTCGGTAGCTAAGAGGGGCTGCCGGAAAGGCTGATGAAGGATGCAAATAACCAAAACGAATGCCATGCGGATGCTGGATGCCAAGGGAATTGGCTATGAAATACATACCTATGATAATGAGGACGGGGCTATCCACGGAACTGCGGTAGCGGAGAAGATTGGCAGACCGCCGGAAACCGTCTTTAAGACACTGGTCTCGCATAGCGGAGCAAACCTGTATGTGTTTGTCATTCCGGTTGCCGAAGAGCTCGATCTGAAGAAAGCCGCAAGAGCTGCGGGTGAGAAGAAGATTGAAATGCTCCCGCTGAAGGATCTGCTGAAATGGACCGGTTATGTCCGGGGCGGCTGTTCGCCGGTCGGGATGAAAAAGCTGTATCCGACTTATATCGAGCAAAGTGCGGAGGAACTGGAGAGCATAGCGGTTAGTGGCGGCAAGATCGGCATGCAGATTGAGCTTGCACCGGATGAACTCGCCGGAATGGTCAATGCGAAGTATGGCGATTTAATTAAATAGAATGAAGCAGAGCAGCGGCCCGGGGAAGCTTGGGCCGCTGCTTTTTTGTGTCTGCTCTTAAAAATGCGCTGCCAGTATCCCCAAGTATTCCTTCAGCGCGATTCCGGTGTTCTCCGCTGAGCCGGGGGAAGGGGAGAACTTGCCGAGATAGAAGGAAGATTCCCGGCTGGCAATGTAATCAGTGGGAAAGGCCAGCGGAGACAGCCCGGCATGTTCAAACTCCAGCATGGCACGTGGCATATGAAAGCCTGAGGTTACAAGCACGGGACGGCTAAAGCCGTGAGCCTTCATCAGCGCAGCCGTATTTACAGCATTTTGCTCTGTGTTCAGCGACTGGTTCTCCGCCAGTACATCAGCCTCGGGGATTCCTAACCCGATTAACTGGCGTTTGGCGATGTCAGCTTCATTCCCGCTATCGGCATAGACCTGTCCGCCGGAGAATAGAATCGGCAGCCCGGTCTCGCGGTACAGCCGCGCGGCGGTCAGCAGCCGGTTCGCCGCCGGTCCCAGCAGGTTGCCTTCACCGTCAAGATCCCGGTTGCCGGAGGAAGCGCCGCCGCCCAGCACCACAATAACATCGCCGTCAACGGTGTTTGGCTGGTCATATTTCCGCTCCAGACTGCCGATTAACGGATCGGCAACCAGGCTGGTCAAGGACAGATAGAGCAGCAGCGTGATGCCCAGCAGCACCAGGGCGGGGCGGCGGTTTTTTCGCCATAACCACACGGCTACCGCGGCGAACAACAGTACAAACAGACCCGGCGGCAGAATGAAGCTGTAGACGAATTTAATAATATAGATCAGCAGGATCAACCTCCGTTCCCTTTATATGTATACTCTATAGCCGTATTGTACCACGTAAGCTCTCCATATAGATGCTTAAGGCAGAAGGATGATGCCTCGCCGAGCCCCTTTTTGAATATGTGACTAAGATGATAAAGGTTCCTCTATAATCCCATGTTCGAACAGGCATTTGCAATAGGCAGATTTTGAAGTGCACATACACATATTTCTTAAAAAACTGCGCTTATTTGTTAAAAAAGCGGCACCCGGCATTCCTTCCTTCCGTGGTAAAGTATAGGTGGATCAATCTGGTTATAATGACACTGTATAATAGGGGAAGCTAGTCTGCTAAGATGGGAACTAACGAACGAACATACAAGCGGAGGGAAAGCGATGAACAGAAATATTCGGGTGCTGCTGGCGGATGATGAACCGGTAATCCTGCGCGGGCTCAAGAAGCTTATTTCCTGGGATGCGCTTGGTCTGGATATTGTCGGAGAAGCGTGTGACGGCATTGAGCTGAAATCAATGATAGCTGCCTGCAACCCCGATCTTGTAATTAGCGACATCAGCATGCCGGGATTTACCGGAATTGATATTATACGCGATATTCATGAGTCCGGGCTTCCGATCAAGGTGGTGTTTATCAGCGCCTATCAGGAGTTTTCGTATGCGCGGCAAGCCCTGCAGTACGGGGCTCTTGATTATCTGGTGAAGCCGGTGAACACCGGCCAGCTGGAGCAGGTTGTGAGCAGAGCCGTCGCTGTAATCCGCCAGGAAACGGAAGAAGAGCGGAACAAGGAAATGCTCAAATCCTATGAACGGAAGAATCATTCCGTGACCATTGAAGAATTGCTCGAACAGATTACCGACGGCAGCAAAGGAGCGGCGGCGGCACTGGCCCGCATGGGCAATATAGCCATCAGCCGTTATGCCACCGTATGTGTCGTGGAGATTGACGAATACAGCGGGATGCCCACCCGCTGGGAGGAACGCGAACGCAAGCTGGTAGAATTCGCGTTGTCCAACATTATTAAGGAAACCGTAGAAGAGGCGGGCAGTGATTATGTGTTCCGTAAAGGAGAACGCTTCGGGATTCTGCTTCAACACGAGCATGAAGGGGAGCCGCAGCGGTTGATGGAAGATCTTCACCACAAGATCAACAGCTTTCTGAAGCTGCAGGTGTCTATCGGTGTCGGCAAGTCCGTGAGTGGCATCGAAGAGGCGGTGGAATCTTACCGCAGTGCGCTCAAAGGCCTCAAGGCCCGATATTTTGCCGGATTAAACCGGGTTATCCCGGATATTGCGGAGCGCCAGGAAACCTCGTTCCCATTATCCGAATTGATCTCCCTTCAAGCTTCACTTTCGGAAGCGCTTAAATCGCTGGATAAGGAGCAGCTCGCTGCGAGCTCCGGGAAACTGCAGGAAGCGGTACAGCTTCTGTCGGGAGACAGCCGGAATCAGGCGGTTTCCCATATCTACAATGCCATTATTCAGCTGGAGCAGGAGCTTGCCAACTATGGTGTGGACGCCGGGCTGCTGGTTCAGGACGACAAGCCGCTGCTGGAGAAATTGACCGATGCGCCAACCTATGCTGAGCTGCAGCAGGCATTTGAGGATGTCGTCAATAAAATGTATGACCAGCTGGCCTGTAAGGCTGGCGGGAAAGAGATGCCCCAGCTGATGCAGGTGAAGGCTTATGTGGAAGAGCATTATGCGGAGAACATCACTCTGGAGTCAACAGCGTCACTGGTTTATATGAATCCGTATTATTTCAGCAGTTTCTTCAAAAAGCATACCGGGCAAAATTTCAAATCCTATCTCACAGAAGTCAGAATGGGCCATGCGCTGCGTCTACTGCTGCAGAGTGACCTGATGGTGTATGAAATTTCCGAGCTGGTGGGCTATAATAATGCCCGGCATTTCAGTGATATGTTCAAGAAGAAATACGGCAAGCTGCCGCAGGAATATAAACATTCGCTCAGAAATTAACAGACATTTTTCTTAGAGAAAAGAGGGGTGTTCGTGCTGATCTGGGGACGCAGATCCAAGAGCATTTTCGTGAAATTTTCCGCTTCCTTTTTATTGGTCGGGCTGATACCGCTGCTTGCACTCAGCTTCTTCTCCGTGAAGACCTTCTCCGGCTATGTGGAGCGCTATACTACCAGTAATTTGCAGCAGATGGTTCTGTATATGAGCTACAATCTGAATACCGCATTTAATCAATATAATGAAACCTCCAAGCTGATGTATACCGGCCGTTATGAAGGTTTTATTGAGAGCTATACACAGAACCAGGCAACCAATGTCAATGAGCGGGAGCAGATCAACACCATTCCGATCGACTCCTTTCTGAAGACGCTGTTATTCAGCGATCCTTATATTACAGGAGTACAATTTGTCCGCCAGTCTGACGGCAAGATTTATTCCCAGGAGAAAGAGAACCGCTCGTTGTCCGGTGAACCGGTCCCAATCCCGGCATGGCTGGCGAAGATGGAAGAGAACCCCTCGAAGGTGGAAATCTTCCCCACACATACAGATAATTATTTTTTTCAGTCGCAAAGACAGGTGTTCACCGTCGGGCGCAGTCTGATTGATACCTCAGGGCGTGTGACCAAAGAACCGAAGGTTGTAGGAACGCTTTTTCTCGATATCGATACCACTTTGTTCCAGCAGTTCTTCAGAGAGCTGAATCTTGGGGAGAAGGATGAACTGTATTTGCTGGACGGTGAAGGCAGAATCTATTTCAGCAATCAAAAAGAGACTTCAGGCATCATCGCACAGCCAGACAAGCAGAACAATGAAATGATTATCCTCAGCGAGGATATCCCTTTTTTGCAGGGGAAGCTTATCGCCAAGATCCACCGGGGCAGCTTGTTCGAACAGCTTCTGTCTGCCAGAACCACCGTATACATCGCCATTCTGATCTGTGCCTTTGTAATGATTATTATGGGGGTCTGGTTTTCCCGCAGGCTTGCCGCTCCGATCCGTGAGCTCATAAAACAGATGACGGTGGTGGAATCAGGCAAGCTGGACATTCAGGTCAGCGTGAATACCAATGATGAAATGGGCCGGCTGGCGCATGGATTCAACCGGATGGTGGAGCGGCTTCAGGTCTATATTGATGAGGCGTACGTGGCTCAGATCAAGCAGAAGCAAACAGAGCTGAATGCGCTGAAAAGCCAAATCCGCCCTCATTATTTATATAACACGCTTGAAGTTATCCGTATGAATGCGGTGGACAAGGAAGCCGGAGAAGTGGCCGATATGATTCTTGCCCTCTCCAACCAGCTGAAATATGTCATTGATTACGGGGAAGACCGTGTAAGTCTTGGCAGTGAGCTGGAGCATTTGCAGAATTACTTTTATATTATTTCCGTACGTTTTGAGAACCGGTATGAGCTTCATCTGGACATCGCTGCTGACATTCAGATGGATTGGCCGATACTGAAACTTTCGCTGCAGCCCATTGTAGAGAATGCGGTCCAGCATGGCCTGCGGCTTAAAGGGAAAGGTACGGTAGGCATCACGGTGGAACGTCGGGAGAATGTCCTTGCGGTCACCGTGTACGATGATGGCATCGGCATGAACAGGGAAGAACTGGCGCGTATTACCCAATCATTGAATGACGCCGAGGCCCCCAGCAAAAATGTTGGCTTGAAAAATGTGCATGAGCGGATCCGTTCCAGCTTCGGTGAGGCGTACGGGTTGTCCGTCAGCAGCCGTGAGCATATCGGAACCTCCATTACACTGCTGTTTCCGATTAGCGAATAATCCCACATTATACCCGGGAGGTCACTGCTTATGTTCTGCAAAAAAGTGTTTACCCTGCTGTCTCTTCTGCTGCTAATGACCACCGGCATACTAACAGCTTGTGAAAGTGATCGTGGCTCTAACAGTAATTCTGCGAATCATGGGGCTGACGTTACAGCAGCTGACGATGTTGAAGCAGACAGCGGGAAAAAGGTTCAATTCAGTATCGCTTATGCAGCCGGCGACCCGGCAACCAGACAGGCCATTGCGGCAGCGATCAAAAGCTACATGCAGCTCCATCCCGATGTGATGATCAATGATGTGGCTGAGATGTCCTCAAACGCTTACCTGGATTGGCTGAAAATCAAGGATGCGGTAGGGGAATTTCCGGATTTGCTTGAAATGCGCGATACCGAAGCCTTTGCTGCTGCCGATAAAATTGTCCCGCTGCCGTCCGATTTAGTGGAACTGTTCGATCACCCGCCGCTGATAGACGGCAAGGTCTGGAACGCACCGCTTTTCATAAACGTGCCAGAAGGGATTATCTATAGTAAAAAAGCCTATGCCGCTGCCGGTATTACCGAGCTGCCGACAACTTACGATGAATTCCTGGACATCCAGGAAAAGCTGAAATCGAGCGGCATTACTCCCCTGGTTGTCGGCGGTAAGGATATATTCCACATGGGCTTCTGGGTGAATAAATTTCTGATTGATGAGGTGTACGCCAAGGACCCGGACTGGAACTCCAAGCGTACTGCGGGAATCGTCAGCTTCACGGATGATAATGTGATTCAGGCGATGAGTGATTTTAAGGATCTGTTCACAAATTATGTGAATAAAGACTGGCTCAGCACCGGAGATAACCAGACGGCTTCCATTCTCGTATCCGGCAAGGCGGCGCAGCTTTTCTCGGGAACCTGGATGTTCTCGCAGATAGAGGAAGCCGATCCAAGCTTCGAATACGGATTTTATGCTGTGCCTGACCGTGAAGGCAACATAAATGTTGTGGGACTGCCGTCTCCCTCAGGCTGGTCCTTGTCGGCGGAAGCCGCGGGTGACCCTGACAAAAGAGAAGCAATTAAAGACTTTATCAGGTTTTTCTTTGCCCCGGAACAATATTCCAGCTTCCTGGCCCGGCTGAACGTGATTCCCTCTACCACAGACAAGATTACCTATAATACGAGTGAACAAATGAAGGTAGCTCTGGACCTGATCAAGGATCCGAAGGTGACCAAGTCACTGAAGATCAACAACTGGTGGGGCAGCAATCTTATTCCTCAGCAGTTCCGCAACTGGTACTACAAGCTGCTGCAGGAGATGGTAGTGAAGCGTGGTAGCGTAAGAGATTACATGAAGCTAGTGGATGCAGAATACGACAGGCAGGTAAAGGAAAACTAGCCTTAGTAAGGGTAAGTCTCTTGAAGAAACTTGATGATAAAGTAGCCTTTTTATACAGACGGAGGTCCCCGGACCTCCGTTTTTTTGTACTTTTTGGGAATGCCCAACTACTTCTGCTTGGGTTTTCCTCTTAAATTTACCGCACATGAGCCTTAAGAAACTTCATTCTAACCCGAATCGGCGGGTGCTATGCTAGTAGCAAGGAAACGCTTTCGAAAAGATGATGCGCACATCAAACCCCAGTTTCCAGTCTGCCACCAACCTACGGTTCCACAGCAGTGTTCCAAAATTCATACTCCGTTTTGTACTAAGGTACGAAGTGTTTTCCCGTAGTGATACTAACAAAATTTTAGGGGGTTGTTCTACAGATGATTACAAAAACGATGACAAAGCTGTCTGTGACGCTGCTTGCTGCTACGGCTATCCTGTCGGCTTGCGGCAACAACAATAATAACGGAGATGCCAATACCGGTGATAAGACAGCGGCATCCAATGCTCCGAGCGCGGCAGCGGCGGATACGAAGAAAGAGGTTAGTTTCACCATCGGTTACGCCGCCGGTGATCCTGCAACGAAACAGGCGATTGCCAATACGGTCAAAGCCTTTATGGCAGCTAATCCGAATGTGAAGATTAAAGATCTCAGCGAAACGACATCCGCCGCTTATCTCGATTGGCTGAAAACCAAAGATGCGGTAGGCGAATTCCCGGATTTGGTGGAAATGCGTGATACCGAGGTTTTTGCCGATGCCGGTAAAATTGTTGAGCTGCCAACCGACCTGCTGGATTTATTCGATAATCCTCCGCAGGTAGAAGGCAAGGTCTGGAACGCTCCGCTGTCCGTCAACGTGCCTCAAGGCATTATTTACAGCAAAAAAGCTTATTCCGATGCCGGAATTACTGAACTCCCCAAAACCTATGATGAGTTCCTGGCGATCCAGGAGAAGCTGAAATCTGGCGGAATCACCCCGCTGGTGGTTGGCGGTAAGGATATTTTCCACATGGGCTTCTGGGTGAATAAATTCCTGATTGACGATGTGTATTCAAAGGACCCGGATTGGAACTCCAAACGTACGGCCAAAACAGTCAGCTTTACGGATGCCAATGTGGTTCAGGCCATGACGGATTTTAAAGACCTGTTCAAGAATTACGTCGACAAGGGCTGGCTAAGCACCGGTGACAACCAGACTGCATCTATCCTGGTCTCCGGCAAAGCCGCTCAGCTCTACTCCGGCACATGGATGTTCTCGCAAATTAAAGAGGCCGATCCAAACTTCGATTTCGGGTTCTATGCGATTCCTGACCGCGAAGGTAAAGTGAACGTAATTGGCCTTCCGTCACCTGCCGGCTGGTCTCTGTCCGCTGAAGCCGCCAAAGACGCCGACAAAACACAAGCCATTAAAGACTTTATCCGGTACTTCTTTGCACCTGAACAATATTCACCGTATCTGGCCAGCGTTAATGCCATTCCATCCACAAAAGAGAAGGTAACCTACGAGACGGGCGAGCAAATGAAGATAGCCCTGGATTTGATTGCTGATCCTAACGTTACCAAATCCCTGGCAATCAACAACTGGTGGGGGGATAACCAGATTCCGCCGCAGTTCCGCAACTGGTACTATAAATTGCTGCAGGATTTGGTTGTGAATGATGAAGATGTAGCTAGTTATATGAAACAAGCCGATACCGAATACGATGCGCAAGTGAAGGCTAATCAACAGTAAAGAAAGAGCGTCCGGAAGAGGAGTGCCTCCGTTCAAGGTGAACCACTCCTCTTCACCGGCGATCTCCGGGAGGGAGAGTAACTATGGCTACAGCAATAGAGAGAGCAGACAAGCCGCTGGCGGCAGCCGTTCCGAAGAAAAAGAAGAAGTGGCAGTCCTATGCATTCATGTTTATTTTGCCATCATTTTTGATTTATACATTGTTCGTTATTGTTCCTACTGCAGGAAGTATATATTTAAGCTTCACCTCATGGGATGGCATCAGCGAAGATGTGAGGTATATCGGGTTCGCTAACTTCGTGGAAATCTGGAATAGCCCCCGCGTTCACAACGCGCTGAAGAATACTTTGCTTATGACGGTCAGCCTGGTAGTGCTGGAGAATATCGCCGCTATTGCCTTGGCCATTCTTGTAGATAAAGTACGCTGGTTCCGCAATCTGTTCAGAAGTATTTTTTATTTCCCTACTCTGCTCAGCGGGATTGTAATGGGGTTTGTCTGGGCCATGATTTTGAACTATAACTTTGGTGTGTTTAATCAGGTTCTGGATAGTGTCGGGCTGGGAAGCTGGATGGTAGACTGGCTCGGGAATCCGAAGTATGCGATGATTTCGATCATTTTGTCCACGGTGTGGAAAGGTGCGGGGTATTACATGATCATCTATCTGGCGGGGCTGCAAGGCATTCCTGCTGAGCTGAATGAAGCGGCGAGCATTGACGGTGCGAACGGCTGGCAGCAATTCCGCCACATTACCTTCCCGCTGTTAGCTGGATCGATGACCGTATGTATGGTGCTCTCCATGATCAGTGCGCTGAAGATTTTTGATCAGATTGCAGTAATGACCGATGGAGGCCCCGGTTTTGATACCGAGACATTGACCTATATTATTTATAAAGTCGGCTTTGGCGAACTAAGGCAGGGCTTTGGTACGGCGCTGGCAATGGTGCTGTTCCTGATCATTATGATTATTACGGTCATCCAGGTTAAATTCCTCCGGAAACGTGAGGTGCAGATGTAAAATGTCGATTCATACGAAAAAAAGACTCTGGGAGATTTCCCTGTTTATTGTAACGCTGCTGCTGGCGATCATTTTCTTTTTCCCGATCTTCTTTAACCTGATGTCCGCCTTTAAAAGCAACGCCGAAATTATGAGGGACGCCATCGCGTTCCCTAAGGGATTATATCTGGACAGCTTTAAATACCTGCTCACAGAAACCGAATTTCCCCGGGCGATCCTGAACAGTCTGATTCTAACACTGGTTTCGATTGTTGCTCAGGTCTTGATCATTCCTATGGCGGGTTACGCCATCGAACGCAGAAATGTCCGCTGGACTAAATTTATGTTCCTGTATTTCCTGGCCGGGATGATGATTCCGTTTCAGGCTTACATGATCCCTTTGTTCAAAGAGCTGAGAATGTTCGGACTGTACGGAAGTCTTGCCGGTCCGATTCTGGTCTATGTTGCCGGGGCTGTCGGCTTTGGCTGCCTGCTCTACACCAGCTTTGTCAAAGGCATTCCGCAGGAAATTGAGGAAGCGGCAGAGATTGACGGCTGCTCCCGTTACGGAATCTTCTGGAAAATTGTCTTCCCGCTTATGGGACCGGTTACGGCAAGCATGGTTGTGCTTAACGGTCTGGGGATCTGGAATGATTTCCTGCTGCCGATGCTCGTGCTTCCTTCAGGCGAAGCCAAGACGATGGTCGTGGAAATCTACCGCTATATCGGTGAATTTTCCTCCCGCTGGGATATGATTTTTGCCGGAACAGCGATGTCCGTTGTACCTGTGCTGATTGTTTTTGTATCGCTGCAAAAGTATTTTGTTAAAGGTATCGCCGCAGGTGCTACCAAAGGTTAAGATAATATATTGTTGAGGCTGCCCCTAGATCACAGGGGGCGGCCTTGCTGCATTTTCATAAATGCTTCCGGATTTAACGTCTCACTTTCAATAACAATCGCGGTTAATCCGGTATCTGTTCTGGTTTCATGCCATTCGTCTTTCTCCCAGAATACTGCATCCCAGGCCTGCACCGGGACATATTCTGCTGCTTCTCCCCGGACATATCCTTCTCCTTCTATGATCAGCAGCAGCTGCGGCACAACGGCTTGGTGATAACCGATTACGCCATTCTCTTGTAGATGCATACATCCGATATGGGCAGCCTGTTCGGTTTGTACAATACGCGACATTATAAAATTTGAATTGAAAGCCGTAATGGACTTACCGCTCTCTTTGGCAAAGCTGTATATCTTCATATGATCCTCCCGGTTCCCCTGATGTTTAGCTTAATTTATCGTTTGACAGCTCAGGATCAGCTGTAAGCCTGCGGTAGCCCATTGGAGGCAGTCCGGTCCAGCGCTTAAATTGTTTGCTGAAATGGGAGACGTCGCGGTAACCGAGCCGATGGGCAATCGCTTCGACGGACAGGCTGTTGTCAAGCAGCAGCAGCTTGGCATGGCGGATAATCAGATCGGAGAGATATTGTCTCGGAGACATCCCGTAGATCTGACGGAAGGCCCGGTTGCAGTGATTCGGGCTATAACCCAGCTGCGCTGCAATGCCTTCAATACCGTCGCCACGGCTGCCTGTAGCTTCTGCCGTGAAGACGGATTCCTGCAGCAGGCCTTCGATGGCATTCGCCAGGGCAACGGTATTCTCCGTGACTCCCGGAAGTGCGCTTCCAGAAACAACAGGCATTTCGGCCAAGACCCAGCCGCTGAGTGCGGTGAATAGCTGCAATGAGGCGTTCAGTATCATTAACCGGTTCAACTGTGAATCGCTGGCTTCGGAGAGAATCACCCTGCTGATGATAATGTCCAGCGCGGAACGGATAGACCGCAGCTCCGGGCTGCTCCCGCTGAGACTTACCGTATCCATGGTCATTAGGGAACGCCGCAGAATCAGATCATCAATATCAAAATGCAGGCAGAAATATGTCATTTCATTGCCGGAATCCGCGACGAGGCTGGAATGCTGCACACCGGGGCGGATGAATAGAATATCTCCGCTTTCCTGAACGTAAGCGCGGCCGCCGACCGTCATTTGCTGCCTGCCCTGCAGAACTACATTGATTTCAAACATTGGGTGGGTATGTACTGGATACTGCCACTGCGTATTTACTTTGCGCCAGTGGGCGGCAAAAATATGAAAAGCTGCCTGGATGTCCGGTGACATCCGGCCGTCCAGGGAATGCTGAATGCCGGGATCATTTGACTTCATTGCCATCCTCATTTTCGAATAGAATATGGGTTTATTATAGCATAGCTTGCTCCAGGCGATTGATTTGCCCAAATAATAGGCGGCTTTGGCCCTGTCGCACCCAGGGCGGCATAGATAACATAGAGATAGAGCCCGGCCGCCGCCGGGAATCAGCCTGGAGGGAGTGTTTTTACGATATGCCGCAGAATCAGTTTTTTAACGCCCATCATTCACCGATCGGCTCTTTTGCCAGCTTTACATTAGGATTTAAGGGGGCTGGAGGCGGCTTTGATCTGGAAGCCGGGAAGCCGCCCAGACAGAATATATTTATCGGACTGCAGCGGAAGGACGGCAGCGGCTTTGATACGCTGCCGTTTCACGAGCATGACGGAGAGGATGAGAGCAAGCGCTACGATATCGAGAATCCGGATCCTAAACCGTCTAAGCCGCGGATCCTCTTTCCGTTTGCAGACGGAGAAATTGTCCGGGATTTCAAGCTGACTACAGACAGCTGGCAGGCCGGTGATTTGACCTTCCGCATTTATTCGCCGGTGCGGTCCGTGCCGGACCCGGAGACGGCTTCGGAAGAAGAGTTGAAGGGGATTTTGCTGCCGGCACTGCTGGTGGAATTTGAAGTAGATAACACTGCCGGTGAAATTGAGCGGCGTGCATTCTTTGGCTTCCAGGGCAACGATCCCTATAGTGCGATGAGAAGACTGGATGATTGCTCTGCAGAGCTTGCCGGTGTCGGGCAAGGAAGATTTGTGGCGATTGCCGCAGAGCAGGGAACGGCAAGGTCGGCCATGCATTTTAAATTGGAGGATATTCTGCTGTCGGAGCTGGAGGAGAATTGGACCTTTGGCCTTGGCCGGGTAGGAGCGCTTGTTATGGATGTTCCCCCTGGCGTCCGGAAGACCTACCGTTTCGCTGTCAGCTTCCACCGGTCAGGTTACGTTACCTCCGGTATGGATGCTTCCTATTACTACAACCGCTATTTCAGCAATGTGGAGTCCGTGGCGGAATATGCGTTGTCGCATTTTGATGAATTGAAGCAGCAGGCGCTGCAGGCGAACAGCCTGCTGGAAAATACAGGCCTTAGCAGGGATCAGACCTTTATGCTGGCTCACGCTATCCGCAGCTATTACGGCTCGACGCAGCTGCTGGACTACAAGGGCAAGCCGTTCTGGATCGTAAATGAAGGCGAATACCGGATGATGAACACCTTCGACCTTACCGTCGATCAGCTGTTCTATGAACTGAAGATGAATCCATGGACGGTGCGCAACGAGCTGGATATGTTCGTAGACAGATTCAGCTACGTCGATACGGTCCGCTTCCCTGGCGACCAAACGGAGTACCCTGGAGGCCTCAGCTTTACCCATGATATGGGGGTGGCAAATGCTGTATCACGTCCCGGTTATTCCGCCTATGAGATGTACGGCATTGACGGCTGCTTCTCGCATATGACTCATGAACAGCTGGTCAACTGGGTTCTTACGTCGGCCGTTTACCTGGAGCATACAGGCGATCTTTCCTGGATGGAGCGGAATCTGACCGTGCTGGAGAGCTGCCTGCAAAGTATGCTGAACCGCGATCATCCGGACCCGGAGCAGAGAAACGGAGTTATGGGCCTCGACAGCTCGCGCACAATGGGCGGTGCCGAAATTACCACCTATGACAGCCTGGATGTTTCGCTTGGCCAGGCCCGAAACAACATCTATCTTGCCGGGAAGTGCTGGGCGGCTTATCTGGCCATGGAGAAGATTTTCCGGGAGAATGGAAACACAGTACTGTCAGAAACAGCCGGAGCTCAAGCGGAACGCTGCGCAGCAACGATTGTTGCCAGCGTGACAGAAGATGGTTATATCCCGGCAGTGATTGGGGAAGGGAATGATTCGAAGATCATCCCGGCTATTGAAGGTCTGGTCTTCCCGTATTTCACAGGCTGCAAGGAAGCACTGGAACGCGGAGGCCGGTTCGGCGCTTATATCGCGGCATTGGAGCGGCATCTGGAGGCGGTTCTTGTGCAGGGTGTCTGCCTGTTCGAGAACGGCGGCTGGAAAATCTCCTCTACCAGCAACAACAGCTGGCTGAGCAAAGTGTATCTCTGCCAATTTATCGCCAGACAAATTCTCGGGCTGGAATGGAATGAAGCCGGCCGGGAAGCGGACCGGGCGCATGTGGAATGGCTCACGCATCCGCAGCTTTCCATCTGGAGCTGGAGCGACCAGATTATCTCCGGGGAAATTACCGGCAGCAAATATTATCCTCGCGGGGTAACAGCTATCCTGTGGCTGGATGAACACTAAGCAGAGTGCTCCAGCACAAGCGCAAGGCGAGTACTTGATATAGGGAATACCAGAATAAGCGGTTCCTCCGGTTAGCTCATGACCGGGGACCGCTTTTTAGTCATTTTGAGATACGGAATTCCTGTAAGAAAAATAAAATTTCCAAAAACTACTGCAGTAGTCTTGAAATGTGCAGACTATCGTAGTAGTATGGACTTACAAACTATTGCAATAGTCTGAAAGGAGATGATCCATATTCAAATTAAACTTTTTGACTCTGAGCTCAAGGTCATGGATGTCTTATGGAAGGAAGGGACTATAACCGCCAAGCAGCTTGCTGAAGTCCTGAGTGAGCAGGTGGGCTGGAACAAGAACACCACCTACACTGTGATCAAGAAATGTATCGACAAGGGTGCCATAGAACGGCTTGAACCTAATTTTCTCTGCCGGGCTATTCTCTCTAAAGAGCAGGTACAGGAACAAGAAACGGCTGAATTGATAAACAAGGTCTTTGACGGCTCCACCGAGCTGCTGTTTGCTTCTCTTTTGAACACGAAGAATCTATCCGCTAAGGAGATCGCAAGACTCAAGCAGCTCGTGGAGCAATTGAAATGAGCTGGCTGATGGATATTTTTCAAATGAGCCTGACCGCGGCTGTACTCATTATTGCGATCGTGGTTGTTCGTGCGCTAACCTTGCATAAGCTCCCGAAGAAAACGTTTCTCGTACTTTGGGGCGTGGTGCTCTGCCGCTTGCTTATTCCGTTCTCGATCCCGTCTCCCTTCAGCTTCTACACAGGTTTAGAGAAGCTGGAGCTGGTATTTAGGACAACATCCTCAACTCCGCCTCCTGCGGAAGCATCAAGAATCTTACATACCGTGAATTTTTCAGGGACAGCGGAGTCAATAGGAAATGTCGCGTCATCGGGATCGACATCAGCAACAGCATCCATCTCACCTCTTGCGATCATTGGGCTGCTAGGGATGTGTGTCTTTGCTCTGTTTTTTATCGTGACTTATATTAAATGCCGCAGGGAGTTTCAAACCTCTCTGCCGGTCGGGAATGATTTCACCGCCCGTTGGCTGCAGGAACATCCCCTGCACCGGCAGGTACAAATCAGGCAATCGGATCAAATTAAAGCGCCGTTGACCTATGGCATTCTCCACCCTGTAATACTCATGCCTAAAGATATGGATTGGACTGATGAAACGAGGCTGCGGTATATTTTCACCCATGAATTTGTGCATATCCGGCGGTTTGATGCATTGACCAAGCTGGTGTTGACATTTGCACTGTGCCTGCACTGGTTCAATCCAATGGTCTGGGTGATGTATATCCTGGTCAATCGTGATATTGAACTCTCCTGTGATGAAACCGTCGTGCGGATATTTGGGGAACCTGTAAAAGCGGCTTATGCTATGACGCTGATTGGGATGGAGGAGAAGAAAAGCAAGGTGACTCTGTTATTCAACAGCTTCAGTAAAAATTCAATTGAAGAGAGGATCATTGCGATTATGAAAATGAAAAAAACGACAGTTTTTGGATCTGCAGCGGCATTGCTGCTGATTGCGGGTACAGTCACTGCTTTTGCAACCAGTGCTGCTAAGCCGGTTTCTGGCAGTGGTTTTGAAGAGAATTCGCTGGCGGTTTATGAACCCTACGGTCTGGTCTACGATGCAAAAAGCCACGAATTAATGTATCAAAATGAAGAAGTCCGTGATTTCTTTGATGAACAGGCCGGAGTCGGCCAGTCCATGATGGATGGAACTGTGGATGTATATGCAGTCTATAAGAATGGCAAACTGGCTGGAATCGAAAAGCGGAGCCCGGAAGAGTTCAGCAAGACAACTGCCGAGAAGAAAGCTTTGCAGAAGGAGTTCGCTGAGAAAAGAAAGGAACTCGGTATTGCGGACAATGAAGACTTCGCTTATTCGGATAATTCCGAGGGCCAGTCTGGCACAATGGGTCAGTCGTCTGATACTGTGTATTCCTATAGCGATGAAACTGGCGCAGTTCAAATCAGCAACGATGACGGGAAAACGTGGATGAGTGAAGAAGCATATGAACAAGCGAATCCGAAGCCAAAAGTTGTATGGTGGACCTATGAAGAATATAAAACATGGCTTGCGGAAGAAAAGAAATCGCTGCAAACGATCATCGGCGGAAAAGGCTGGAACCCGACCGACGGCTGGTATGAATGGACCCCCAAGAAGGTTAATGAGACCATCGCCATGTATGAAGGGATATTGGAGGAGATAAAAAAGGGTGTGAAGGTCTCAAAATCGGTGGACGGAAAAGATGACGTAATGTTGTCGTATAACCCTGGAGAAGTAGAGGTATCTTCAGCCCACGGGATGACAATTTCCGATGACAACGGAAATATATCAGACATCGGGCCCTATGACACCAAAGAAGAATTGCTGGCTGCCATAAAGCTTTATTGCGAAAGACAGGTGAAAGCTGGAAAGTTAACTCCAATAGAAGCTGAAAAACTGATCAATGAAGCGAATACTCAGCATAAATAAACTGTACGTATCAATACAAAACGCCTTGTCCTCTTAGGGAGCGCAAGGCGTTTTCTATGGTCACATGCTTCATTCTCAAGCTTAGAAAATGCGATGTTTCCATCCGTTTAATTTCGAGACAGCTTCCACATAGTAGTAGTCTCCGTAAATCAGTGACACGTCGATGAAGGAGGTTCCGCTGCCCGTCCCGTGCAGCAGAATGGCTTCATGCTCCGGCTGGTCCCAGGTGGCGTAGTTCTCTGTCAGCGAGCGCAAGATCCGTTCTGCAGCATTAGCGTAAAGGCTCTTCTCGCCGGGCGGAACAACTTCAGCGAGTTCCAGCAATCCGGAGGCAGCGATGGATGCAGCCGAGCTGTCTCTGAACATCCGCTTGTCATCCTCCAGACGGAAATCCCAATATGGCACCTGATCCTCAGGCAATGCCGCGATAAAATAATGGGCAATCCGCTTGGCCGTATCCAGGAAACGCTCATCCCCGCTGTGGCGGTAAGTGTTGATGAAGCCATAAAGTCCCCAGGCTGCCCCGCGGCTCCAGCAGGATTCGGCGGAATAACCCTGTCCGCCAAAGTTCTCGATGTATTCTCCGGTCTCTGCGTCGAAGGAGAGAATATGTTTGGTCGATCCGTCTTCATTGACGCCATATTTCATCGCCGTTTCGGCATGGCTCACAGCAATATGCTTGTACCGCGGATCGCCGCTGACCTTGCTCGCCCAGAACAGCAGAGAGATATTCAGCATGCAGTCGATAATCACCCAGCCGTATTTATCCTCATTCCACGCACGGATAAATTTGCCCACCGGATTGTAGCGTGCAGCGAGGAAATTGGCGGCTTCAAGTCCTCTGCGCAGCCCATCCTCATCTCCGGTCAAAGTATTCTTAATTACGGCTGTCGGCAGAAATTGAAAACCTACATCATGATGCAATTCAACGGTCGGTTTAACAAACCATTCCTCGAGTGTGCCATCCCAATGCCAGGCGGCCTCCTTGTACAGGTCCTTTCCGGTCATATCATGCATAATCCACAGGAGGCCCGGCCAAAAGCCCGTCGTCCACCAGTCTGAGCCGATATCGTCAAATTTGCCGTCTGCTCCGGCGAAATGCGGACATTTGCCGCCGATTTGCTCCACCATGCGCGTTACCTTTGTGTCGAGTCTGTCCATGATTTCCTGCCAATACGTTTTACTCATCGCGAATCCTCCAATGCTTTAGATGTGTCCCCAGTATATCGCTATCCGTATTGTCAAAGTTGCGATTTGATATTCAAAAATATCGAAATATTGTCATGATAATAACTGAATAAAGATCATTCGCGAATTCCACAACTACTGCTAACGCGACAAAATATAAACATTTCCTTATAACGTTGCCAAACTTTTGTGCGGCCCCTGAACTTTATAATATGAATAGGAAAATTACAGGGGGGACTCAGGTCAATGAACCAAGTGCAAATTTATAACGCTCCCAATAACATACCGCTCAGGGAGGATTTCAGGGTTAAGGTTCGTCCGGTTGGAGGGGAATGGCAGCCGCTTTTGATTTACGAGGTCAAAGTGGACATGCATCAGGTACGACCGGCATCGCTCGCTTTTTTTGATCTGCAAGGTATGGCTGATGTGGAAATTACATGCCTCTATACAGAAATTACTCATGTGAACATTGCTCCGGCAGCAAGAAATATCAAATTTGAGCAGGATGGCCGCAAACTCTCTTTCCTGTTGAACGGCCCGCAAAAGCTTTCGGTGGAAATAAACGGCGACCGTTTCCGTAATCTGCATCTGTTCGCGAATGAGCTGGAGAAAAATGTGCCTCAGCCTGAGTATGCCAGCGTGCACCTGATTCAGCCGGGCATTCACCGGACTCCCGATCTGTTAAACCTGCTCGAAACGACCAGAGAGGCCGAAGGCGGAGTACCGCAAACACTCTATTTTGCACCAGGCACCCATTACATTGAAGAAACGGCATTTCCAGTGCCCTCAGGAACGACCGTATATCTTGCCGGAGGGTCAGTCCTAGTAGGTTCACTGGTGTGTGAAGGAGTAGAGGATGTAACCATCCACGGGCGGGGTGTCATTTATTTGGCGGATTTCCACCGGTTTTCGGCTTTTCGCGGTGTGCGAATTGTCTTCTCGCAACGGGTGAATGTGGAAGGGATTACAGTCATTGATCCGCCGCATTACAGTGTGTTTATCGGGCAGTCTGCTAAAATTTCGATCAACAACCTGAAGTCATTCAGCACACGGGGCTGGAGCGACGGAATCGACATCATGGCGAGCAGCGATATTGACATCCGTGATGTCTTCATGCGGAATTCCGACGACTGCATCGCCATTTACGGCTCCAGATGGGATTTCTATGGAGACAGCCGGAACATTAGCGTACGGGACTCCATTCTATGGGCCGATGTGGCTCATCCGCTGATGATTGGCACTCATGGAGATCACCAACGGAGCGGGGATTTGATCGAGAACATTGTGTTCGAGAATATCGATATTCTGGAGCATCATGAACCTCAGGAGAATTATTGGGGAGCACTGGCGATTAATGCCGGGGACCGCAATATGGTGCGGAATATCCTGTATAGCGATATCAGGGTGGAACGGATAGAGCAGGGTCAGCTGCTGGATCTGCGTGTGGTGATGAACAAGGATTATAATCCGGAACCGGGCTCGGGCATCGAAAATATTACGTTCCGCAATGTCCGTTATGACGGAGCTGACATCCAACCTTCCCGTATTTATGGATACGATGGAAAACGGGGCGTAGACGGTGTATCTTTTATCAATTTGCAGATCAATGGTGAAGTGATAGGAGAGGCGCGCACAGACAGAATGCTGATCAATGAATATGCGCGCAATATTGTTTTTGTAAGTGAAGATTCCCGTTAATTACTCTTCCGGTATTTTAGGGGAGTGGTGCCGAGGACTCTTTTGAACAGCTGGTTGAAATAGGAGGCGTTCGGGAAACCCACCGTGATACCGATCTGCTCCACAGGCATATCCGTTGTGCTGAGCAGGCGGCAGGCTTGCTTGATCCGCCGGGCGGTCAGGTAGTCGACCAGGCGGCTTCCCGTTTCCTGGTGGAAAATCCGCGAGACATAAGACTTCGATAAATGGGTCTCCGCTGCGAGCTGCTCGAGGTTCACCTCTTCATGGTAATGCTCCTCGATCCAGTTCATGATCTGCTCGGAATAGCGGAGATTCCGCCGTTCCTCCGGTTGGATCAACATGTTGCCGCCGGTTCCCAGGCAGCTCAGTAATTGCGTAAGCAGCATTGTAATATCCTCGGAATCTTCCACCGGGGAATGGGTCCGGCACTGATCATACTGGTTATAAATCCATTGTATGGCCTCATTCTGACTGCCGAGATCAAACCCGCAATAGGTGTTCTTACCCTGCCATAAGGCAGAGAAGAGCGCTTTGCGCTTGGGGAAGTTCTTCAGCAGATTCTCGGCGGTGTGCGGATCCACATAGAAAATGCTGCGCACGAACGGGCATTCCGCAGAGACCTCCGAATAAATCCGGTGCAGCTGATAAGGCTGGAAAAAAAACAGCATGCCGGAGCGGATATCATCCATTTGCTGATTGACGACAACATTGCCCTGACCGCTGTGGATATACATGATCTCGCAGCACTGGTGCCAGTGGTAGTAGCCCTTGTAATAGTCATCAGTGTATAGCTGATAGTCCCAGATGAGCGACTTGTGGTCCGTGAAAATAACAGGTTCGAACAGCTGCTTCATAGTTCCTCCATCATGACAAAATACAAACATTTTATAATAACTCATTATAACTTTCAACCGCTGTAAGCGCTAGAATATTAACTGTAAATCCAAAATTTAAATAGACAATCCAATCATCCCTGGAGGTTTAGAATTTATGGCACAACCGATTGTGAATCCGGTATTGACCGGTTTTCATCCCGATCCGTCTTTTTTACGGGTTGGGGATGATTATTATATTGCTACATCTACTTTTGAATGGTTCCCGGGTGTCGAGATCCACCATTCACGCGACCTGATTCACTGGCACTCGCTTACCCGTGTACTGACGGAGTCTTCGCAGGTTGATCTGCGCGGCAACGTAAGTTCCGGCTCCATTTGGGCACCGGCGCTTTCATTTGATAACGGGTTGTATTATTTACTGTTTACGGATGTGAAATCCCGCAAGAGTGTGTATAAGGATCTGCATAACTACCTCATTACTGCGCCCGATATTAGGGGGCCATGGAGTGAGCCGGTCCGGCTGAACGGCAGCGGATTTGATCCCTTTCTGTTCCATGATACAGACGGCCGGAAATGGCTGCTAAATATGCGCTGGGATTTCCGCAAGAGCCACAGCAATTTCTCCGGTATTATTATGCAGGAATATGATCTCTCAACCGGCAAGCTGACCGGTCCGGTGCACGAAATCTATAAAGGGACGCCGACCGGAGTTACGGAAGGTCCGCAATTGTACAAACGCAATGGCTATTACTATCTGCTTGTTGCTGAAGGCGGCACAGGTGTGAACCATATGGTCACCATGGCGAGAAGCCGCAGCTTGACCGGACCTTATGAAACAGATCCCGATTATCCGATAATGACGACCGCCCATGACTTGAACTATCCCTTCCAGCAGGCTGGTCATGGGTCACTGGTGGAAACACAGAATGGCGAATGGTATATGGCCCATTTGTGCACACGCCCGATTCCCGGGACAGGGACGATGAATCCGCTCGGCAGAGAGACGGCGATCCAGCGCTGTGTATGGACCGAAGACGGTTGGCTGCGGCTGGCGCATGGCGGGAAGCTGCCTGCTCTTGTGACAGAGGCGCCGGATCTGCCGCCGCATCCCTTTGAAGCGTTGCCGGAACACGATGAGTTCGACAGCGAAGAGCTGGGATATCCCTATCAGGGACTTCGTATTCCTTTTGATCCTTCATGGGTCAGCTTGACGGAGCGTCCGGGTTTTCTGCGTCTGACTGGCAGAGAATCGCTGGCTTCCCTGCATAATCAGAGTATGATCGCCCGCCCGATCCAGCATTTTGCCTGCAGGGTGTCCACTTGTATGGAGTTCAAGCCTGTTAGCATGATGGAAATGGCGGGACTGGTACTTTATTACGATGACAGTGACTATTATTATTTGCGGGTAACTGCCGATGAGATCCGTGGCGTAAGCCTTGGCGTTGTGCTGTGCAGAGCCGGTAAATACGATGAAATCTCCTCCATGCAAATCTCGGTGAAGGATTGGGAGCGCTATTTTCTCAAGGCAGAGATCAACGGGCGGGATATCGTGTTTTACGCTTCCCCGGATGGAGAGGTCTGGACAGCGATGTGCACACCGCTTGATTTCGGCACACTGTCCGATGAATTCGGCGGCAAACTTGGGTTTACCGGCTCCTATGCAGGAGTCTGCGCCCAGGACCTGGACCAGCAGAGTAAAAAGGCGTATTTTGACTTTTTTGAATATAAAGCTCTGGAAGGATAATGGCGTAGGCAATAAGAGGAAATGGGCACGGCAATCAGCGGCCGGCTTTTAAGAAGCTGATTTTGCCACCCGATCATGATTACCGGATTGAAATTATCGATACGTGGAATATGACCATCACTGCTGTGCAGGAGTTAGTAAGAGGAGATTACCGCATCGAGCTGCCCGATAAGCAGTATATGGCCTTGCGGATCACCGCAGTGAATTAGCTCAAGGACTTCCATTGCTTGCGGTAAGCAAGGTGAGTGCAATCATCGCGTTTTTTTGATTCTGTACTGGATAGTTATCAAAGAAGCCTGCATGCGCATTTGTGCCTGCAGGCTTCTTTGATATAGCAACGAAATAAATGTTTCCGTTATCATTTAATGCCGACTCGATCTATAATAGTCATCGGTTTTTGCTTATTTCTTCGATGAATCCTTTAACTGCCGGATCTCTTCCTGCCGCTGTTCGTACCGCTTGAGAATATTCGGTATTGCCTCCTCACATGCCTTTTGAAGTCGTTCCTCTGCCAGAAGATCAAGCTGTTCTTTCTGCTCCGGGCTTACCTTGTACACATTCGTCGTGATGACCTTGGCTTTCGTTAGTGTCCTTATTGTATCATAGGCACTCCCTCGTCAACGACTCCTGTAGCAGTGATATACATACATTTGCTAGCCTGAAGCGGATCACAGCGTTTCATTTCAATTTTTTATTTTGCTGAAGTTTATAATCAACATAAATATAAAACGATTTATTTTAATATAAAATTCTAATTGACTAATTGCCGATTGTGCCGTTAAAATAAAACCGTTCAAGCCGGATTATGAACTTTTAGTTTTTGTTTATCTAAAATAAACTAAACCTTACGGCAGAACATTTTTTTAATGACTACATGAAAGCGTTTTATTTGCAGGTGATAAAAGGGGAGGTGCCGCATACCAGCAAGAAGTCCGCTAATTTCTTGATATTGTAATCGCAAGACCAGGCATGACTATTTTTTAGAATCGGAGGATCTCACATTTGAACAAGATGACTGGCAAGCTAACGTCTTCGTTTCTTGCGCTGCTGCTGCTTGTACCTTCGCCGATCATGGCGGCTTCCGGGACTGTGAAAGATAATGACAAGGCGGGGCAGCTTACCACCAAAATCTCAGTGCCTGACTATACAGGCCACTGGGCACAGGATGATTTTCAGACATGGGTAGATAATGGTCTGCTCACGGGTTATGGGAACGGTGTTTATAAACCGGAGCAGAATATCACCCGTGCAGAGTGGGTTTCACTTGTAGGCAGAGTATTTAATCTGCAGACTCTGAGTGAGAGCAGGTTTAGTGATGTTGCGGAAGGAAGCGTTTATTATAACGATGTTATGAAAGCGGTATCAGCCGGTTTTGTGTCGGGTTACGGCGACGGTACCTTCCGTCCCGCCCAAACGGTCAGCCGCCAGGAAGCGGCCGTGATGCTGTACCGGTTGTTCCAGCTTGATGCTTCAGCCGCCGCTGCCGCGCCGAAGGATGCCGTGGAGCTGCCGGAGTGGAGCAGGGAAGCTGTACTTACTTTGCTGGGAGACGGTTTCCTCAGCGGGTACGAGGATGGCAGCATTAAGGGGGAACGAGCGGTAACGAGAGCTGAGGCACTGCGGTTAATCAGCAAACTGTCCGGGCAAATCATCCTCAAGAGCGGAACCTACAACGATTTGACTGCCCGGAACGTTATTGTCAGCACCGCCGGAGTGGAGCTCAAGAACGCCAGCATCGCGGGCAACTTGTATCTCACCGAAGGAATTGCTGAAGGGGACATTACCCTCGACAACGTAAAGGTCGCAGGCAAAATAGTTGTCACTGGCGGTGGTGAAAACAGCGTTGTCATGAGCAATTCGACGGCTTCCAGGCTGGTGGTGAACAAAAAGAACGGGAAGCTGCGCGTCATAGCCAAAGGCAGCAGTGCTGTAACGGACGTCATTGTTCAGTCTGGCGTCAAGCTTGAGGAGGATGCAGCTGCAACCGGGACGGGCTTCAGTAAAATTACACTGGAACAGACATTGTCCAAAAATTCGGTGGTACAGCTTAGCGGCAGCTTCGACTCGGTAGTCGTGAATGCACTAGGCGAGCCGACATTGGTATTAAACAGAGGCAGCATCACGGACATAACGCTTAACCGTAAGACGGGACTGCGTGTGGAAGCGGGCACGGAGATCAAAAATCTGAAGGTCGGCGTGAAGGAGCAGATTACTGTCCAAGGCAGCGGCAAGGTGATTTTTGACCCGGCCTACAGCTCCCTGATCAAGCTGGAAACACCAGCGGCAACGGCAACTGCTACAGCGACTGCGGGCAGCGGGGGAGGGACCCCGATATCACCGACAGCTACACCAAGTCCGATGCCAAGTGTGACACCAAGTGTGACACCGGTGGTTTCGCCGGAAGCGACCGCGCCGGTGTTCAGCAATGTATCCGTTCATGATCCCTCAGTTGTGAAGGACGGCGATACGTATTATGTCTTCGGTTCGCATATTGAGGCGGCTAAGTCGCGAGATTTGATGAATTGGAGCACTTTCACCAACGGCTATAAAACGCCGGATAATGCACTCTACGGTGATCTTTCCGCGAATCTGGCGGAATCCTTCGCCTGGGCCGGGGAGAACGATTCCGACAGCAAAGGCGGTTTCTCCGTTTGGGCACCGGATGTTTTCTGGAATGAGGACTATGTTAACGAGGATGGAACCAAGGGCACTTATATGATGTATTATTCCACTTCCTCCACCTATATTCGTTCAGCCATTGGCTACGCCGTTTCGCAAAATATTAAAGGACCTTACACCTACGGGAGAACCTTGCTGTATTCCGGCTTCACGGCAGGCGAAGCTTATGATGCGAACAGTGATGTCAACAAAAAATGGACGAATACCAACATTCAGGCGTTGATTGATGATGGAACACTGGAGGCAATGAATCCGGCCTGGTTTAATACCGATGGTACGTATAACAATAAAATGTATACAAACGCAATTGACCCTACGCTGTTCTATGACAAGGACGGCAAGCTGTGGATGACCTACGGATCATGGTCGGGCGGGATTTTCGTGCTGGAGGTTGATCCTGCAACCGGCGGACCCAAGTATCCCGGAGAAGACGGGACGACAGCGGACGGCAGAATCATCGACCGCTATTTTGGAACCAAAATCTCGGGAGGCAATTATAAATCCGGTGAAGGCCCGTATGTAATGTACGACAAAAATACGGACTACTACTATTTATATGTAACCTATGGCGGTCTTGCGGCAGATGGCGGCTACAGTATGCGGCAGTTCCGTTCGAGCAGCCCAAGCGGTCCTTACAAGGATGCAGCAGGGCAGGATGCGGTGCTCACCACGGATGGTGACCACTCGGCATACGGCAACAAGCTGCTGGGCAACTTCCTGTTCACGAACGTGAACGGCGATCCGGAGTTCCCGGTCTATGGCTATGTCTCATCCGGCCATAATTCGGTATATTACGATGAAGACAGCGGGAAGACGTTCAACTTCTTCCATACCCGGTTCCCTTACCGGGGCGAAGCTCATGAGCTTCGCGTACACCAGATGTTCATGAACGAGGACGGCTGGCCGGTGGTCGCGCCGCACCGTTACTCCGGCGAAACTATCGGCAAAGTAGCGGCGGAAGACATCGCCGGTGCCTATCAGTTCATCAACCATGGCAAGGATATCAGCGCCAAAATCAAATCAAGCGCCGATATTGAACTCCTGGCAGACGGAACCATTGCAGGATCGGTGACCGGGACCTGGAAACTGAAAGACGATTATTATGCCGATCTGCTCATCAACGAGACACAGAACGGCACTGCCGTTGAACGGCTGTACAAAGGTGTCTTCGTCAAGCTGTGGGATTCCACGCGCCAAGATCATGTCATGACCTTCACTGCCATGTCGGATCAAGGTGTTGCCGTCTGGGGCAGCGCGCTTGAAACACTGAGCGATGAGCAGCTGGTGGCCAATGCTACAAGCAGCCTGACACTTGGCAACACAAGTAAAGTGTATAAGGATCTAACCCTGCCGAGCGAAGGCGTACGCGGTATTGCGATAACGTGGTCTTCGTCCAATGAAGCCGTTGTTGGAAATGACGGGAAGGTAACACGGCCGGAGGTTGGCAGTATTGACACGTCTGTGGAACTGACGGCTACGATTCGGCTTGGCAAGGCGAGCGCTACCAAAACCTTCACAGTAGGTGTTGTAGCACTTAGCGGCAGTCAATTGGAGGACGGTTTAGTTGGCGCCTATGACTTTGAGGGTAATCTCAAGGAAAGCGGCGGACGGCTTGAAGCGGGGATGGAAACGGGGAACCGGGTGAACAACACCGGCGGTACGATCACTTATGTAAGCGGTGAAGACGGACAGGCAGCGCAATTGGATGGCAGCTCCGGCATCCGTTTGCCAAACGGCCTGATTTCCGGAAGCTCCTATACCTTGGGCATGTGGCTGAATCCGGATGAATTGACCGCCTTTACGACTGCGTTCTTCGGAGCAAAGTCCGATACGAACTGGATCAGTCTGCTTCCATACGGCAACGGTGTCGCAACAACCCGCTTGTGGTTTGGCAGCGAGGCCTGGATGGATGCGGATACGGGCCTGCAGATTAAGGCAGGTGAATGGTCACATGTGGCCTTTACCTACGATGCCGGCACAGTCAAAATGTATGTGAATGGTGTGCTGAAATCGACGAAAAGCGGATTTACCAACGTATTTACAGATGATTCCGGCGTGTTTGCCCTCGGCGTCAACTATTGGGATATCCCGTACAAGGGCCTGGTTGACAAATTCCGGGTCTATGAAAAAGCATTGTCACCGGAAGCCGTGGGCTGGCTGGTGAATGGTGAGCCGGAAACGGATACGAAGGTGACCTCGATATCCTTCGGTACAGCAGTCCAACAAGTAGCTGTAGGCAACAGTTATACCCCGGTGGTCAGCATACTGCCTGCCAATGCCGGCAACCAGCAGCTGGAGTGGAGCTCAAGCACTCCCGAGGTCGCAGTTGTCGATGCTGTGACAGGTGTAGTAACGGCTCTGAAGGTCGGGGATGCAAGTATTACTGCAAAGGCGACAGATGGCAGCGCGGTTACTTCCAGCTATCAAGTGAAGGTTACAGATGGGAAAATAGCTTATTATGCGTTTGACGGCAATTTACAGGATTCGCTGCAGCTGTCTGCGCCGGGCAAGGCAACCGGTGACAAAGTGGACAGTGCGACGGTCGGCAGTATTACCTATGGGACAGGTGTTGCCGGACAGGCGGCTGTCTTCGATGGTACTTCCGGTATCCGGCTGCCTGACGGGCTTTTGAACAGCAGCACCTACTCTGTCTCCATGTGGTTAAATCCTGCGCAGCTGACGGATTTCACGACCACCTTTTTCGGTGCAAGCACCATGGACAGCTGGATCAGCCTGGTTCTGCAAAATGCCGGCGGCCAGACGCTGCTATGGTCAGGAACGGCCTGGTATGATGCTTTAACCGGTCTGCTAATCCCGCTGAATGAGTGGACACATGTCGCTTTTACAGTACGTGAAGGTGAAGTCAAAGTGTACATCAACGGATCGGAGAAATTCTCCGGCACGGGCTTCCCGGATGTGTTTACCAATATGAATGCCGTATTCACTTTGGGCATCAATTACTGGAATCCACCGTTCAAAGGGTTGATCGACGAACTGAAGGTCTATAGTAATATGCTTTCGGCGGAAGATGTGCTGGCAGAGTACAATCTGAACAGTAATTAACAATTAACAGACATTTGCAAACAATAGTAACCCGAAAAGAGGGAGAACCGGAAGCCGTTAAGGCTTGGGTACTCCCTCTTTTTTACGGTAAGGGGCTGGAGCTATAACCATTTCATCGCCCATACCTCCACATGGCAGAGTGCTGCTCCAAGCTCCTGCCCTTTTTCCGTTAACGAATATTCCGTTTTTACGGGGCGGTCCGGGATGACCACACGATTTAGCAACCCGCACTCTTCAAGCTCCTTCAAGCGTTCATTCAGCATTCGTTTGCTTAAATCCGGGATGATGGCATGCAACTCGCTGAAGCGCTTGGGTCCCTCCATTAAAACGTGGATGATAAGATTAACCCATTTCTTCCCGATGATATGATAGGCATGTTCCACCTTGGCGAGCAACGGTTTGAAATCCTGCTTCATAGCCTTTCCCACCCCTTAAAGTTATTATTAATATCCTCCTTACTATAGCATAGTAAAAAGTTCGTGAAAATAAGTACTTTTCGTAAATGTCAGAATGAGGTTGACGAATACTTTTTGCAGTCGTATGATGGGTGTTATAAAAGTTTGCGAGTAATAATAAGTAACCTCATAAACATTTGACAACAACGGGAGGAATGAAAGTGGAATCATCAACCTTTGTACTTTTTGGCGCCACAGGAGATTTGGCAAAACGTAAAATATACCCTGCATTATATAACTTGTTCGCAGATGGCAAGCTTTCCGGTCCTCTCTCGGTCATTGGTCTCGGCAGAAGAGAGCTCAGTAACGAAACCTTCCAGGCGCAAGTGCTGGATTCGCTGCGCACCTTTTCCCGGCGGAAGGTAGAAGAATCGGCGGAGCTGCAGGATTTCCTGCTGGCTTTTGAATATAGCGTGCTGGACGTTGGACGTCCGGAGGATTATAAGAAATTGCTGGCGCATGTGCAGCGCCGTGAGGAACTGCTGAACATTCCGGAGAACCGGATGTTTTATTTGTCTGTAGGTCCTGAATTTTTCGGGCCAATTGCCGGCAACATTAACACAAGCGGACTAGGTGACACCAAAGGCTGGAAACGCCTGATCATCGAGAAACCGTTCGGCAGAGATTTGAAATCGGCGCGGGAGCTGAATGACAGCCTGAATGCAGCTTTTACAGAAGAGGAAATCTTCCGGATCGACCACTTCCTGGGTAAACCGATGGTCCAGAATCTTGAAGTGCTGAAATATTCGAATCCGGTGCTGAGAGCGTTGTGGCAGAACCGCTATATCGCCAATGTTCAGATTACAGCCGCTGAGACGGTTGGGGTAGAGGAACGGGCAGGTTATTATGACAAAGCCGGTGCTCTGCGCGATATGTTCCAGAACCATATGCTGCAGCTGCTGATGATGATGGCGATGCAGCTTCCCAAGGGCAGTACGCCGGAAGATGTCCGCAGCAAGAAGCGGCATGTGATCCGCTCGGTGCGCCCCTTGCTGAAAGAAGACGTGGCCCGGCATGTGGTCCGTGGACAATATGCCGCCGGTGAAATCCGGGGCAGTAAGGTAGCCGGCTATACTTCCGAGCCGGGAATTGAAGCTTCTTCGCAGAATGAGACTTATATCGCGGCCCGCCTTTGGATTGATGATCCATTATGGAGTGAGGTGCCGTTTTATATCCGTACCGGTAAACGGATGAAAGAGAAATCAACAAGAATCGTTATAGAGTTCAAAGAACCGTTTAATGATTTGCATAACAAAAACAGAGGGAAGCTGGATCTTGATCCTAACCTGCTGGTGATCGAAATCGGTCCCGGCGAAGGTATCTCACTGCAGCTGAACACCAAAAATCCGCGCCAGCACGGGCAGCTGGAGCCGGTCAGCATTAAGCATGAATCCGGTAATCCGGATCTGCCGGAAGCTTACGAGAACCTGATTTACGATGCTTTGCTTGGAGATGCTACTTTCTTTGCCCATTGGGAGGAAGTCGAGCTGTCCTGGCAGTGGGTGCAGCCGATTATTGAAGCCACTGAGGAAGGCACTCTGCCGCTTCATTCGTATGCAGCGGGTTCCTACGGACCGGATGCGGCCGATGAGCTGCTTGGAGAGGACCACTGGTGGTTGGATGATGAGCTCCCTGCGGAGCAGCATGAGCCGAATGATGTTCATGAGACCGATCCTGTGGCCATCCGGCCGGGTGCTTGATTAAGCCCTTTGTAACTACTTGCGCACTTGGTTTTATAAGATCCAATTAATAATTTTCGGAGGGATATCTAATGAAAGTAGGATTAGTCGGTTTAGGAAAAATGGGCTTCAATCTGGGCCAGAACCTGCTGGAGCATGATCATGAAGTTGTAGCGTTTGATGTGAATGCCGCTGCTGTAGAGGAGATGGGTTCTAAAGGTGCAGCTATGGCGAAAAGTCTCGCCGAGCTTGTTAATCAGCTGGAAACCCCGCGGGTTGCCTGGATTATGGTTCCGCATCAGTTTGTCGATTCTGTCATTGCTGAGCTTACACCGCTGCTGTCTAAAGGCGATATCATTATCGAGGCAGGAAATTCACATTACAAGGAATCGATCCGCCGCCATGAGGCGTTGAGCAAGGAGGGGGTCTATTTCCTGGATGCAGGAACCTCCGGAGGAATGGAAGGCGCCCGCAATGGCGCTTGCTATATGATTGGCGGAGACGAGGAAGCCTGGGCAGTGGTCGAACCGCTGTTCCGTGATACCTCTGTGGAGAACGGGTTTTTGTACGCCGGAAAGTCCGGCAGCGGCCACTTCCTGAAGATGGTGCACAACGGGATTGAATACGGCATGATGGCTGCGATCGGCGAAGGTTTTGAGGTGCTGGAGAAAAGCGGTTATGACTTCAACTTTGAAGAAGTAGCCCGCGTGTGGAACAACGGTTCCGTCATCCGCTCATGGCTGATGGAGCTGATAGAACGCGCCTTCTCCAAAGACGCCAAGCTGGATGAGATCAAAGGGATTATGCACTCCTCGGGTGAGGGCAAATGGACGCTGGAAACGGCGTTTGACCTGCAGGCTGCGACACCGGTCATCGCCATGGCGCTGCTGATGCGCTACCGGTCGCTTGAAACCGATACGTTCACCGGCAAGGTGGTCGCCGCATTGCGCAACGAATTCGGCGGCCATGCAGTGGAGAGCAAATAAGAAGTTCTGGAAACACATAGGATAACAATAGGCAGTAAGACTTAATACCATCTTGGTATTGGGGCTTGCTGCTTTTTTGTAATGCCAAACAGGTTAAACCCGCCAGAGAAATGGCATGAACGGACAATTTCCAGAGAAGAAGGGTCGATCTCTCGGCAATATTCCTGTACTATAATAAGAAATGCTCCGACAACAAGAGGAAATGGTGATATCGAACATGGTTAATTTATTGGATGTTTTGAAAAAGGAAGTAGTTCCGGCGGAGGGGTGTACGGAGCCGATCGCTGTCGCTTATGCAGTCTCCTTAGCAGCGGAGCTGGTTCAGGAAGAAATCACGTCGATTCAGCTGTTTCTTAGCGGAAATATTATTAAAAATGCTATGGGGGTAGGTATCCCGGGTACCGGACAAAACGGTCTGCCCATTGCTGCTGCCTTGGGGGCGGTGATTCACCGTTCCCATAAGAAGCTCGAGATATTGTCAGGGCTGTCCCAGGCAGAGCTTAGTAAAGCCAACGAGATCATTGACCGGAAGCTGCTTGAAGTGGAGCTGAAAAACACGCCCGAGAAACTGTATATTGAGGCGCGGGTACACAGTGAGAGCCACACAGCTACAGCGATTATTGCCAAAGAGCATACGCATGTGATCTTTCTGGCCAAGGATGGGATCGCACTTGATCTGCCAAAAGACAAGGCGGATTGTGAGGGGTCCGAGGAATTGGACCCTGAGGTTTATGCGGTTTCCCTGGACGGGATTTTTGAGTTCGTCCGGACTGTCGATTTCTCCAGCCTTCAGTTTCTTTTAGAAGGTGCGGTAATGAACAAGGCCATCTCCGATGAGGGATTGCGGGGAGATTACGGGCTGCAGGTTGGTAAAAAAATGTTGCAGCAATCGGCGGTCAATCTGTTTGGCAATGATGTGGCCAACAAGGTTATCGCTGCTACAGCTGCAGCCTCCGATGCGCGGATGGACGGCAGTGCAATGCCGGTGATGACAACGGCAGGCAGCGGGAATCAGGGCATAGCGTGTACACTGCCGGTGATTGAGCTCGCCCGGCTCATGAACAAAGACGAGGAGACGCTGGCGCGGGCACTGGCCCTCAGCAACCTGATCACCGTCCATGTCAAACATTATATCGGGCGTCTGTCCCCGCTATGCGGATCGGGCATCGCAGGCGGAGTAGGGGCCAACAGCGGGATCATCTATCTGATGGGCGGGAGCCTGGAGCAGATTAAGCACGGGATACAGAATACGATTGCCTCATTGTCAGGCATGATCTGCGACGGTGCGAAATCCACCTGCGCGCTGAAAATCTCCACGGCTACTAATGCAGCAATTCAGGCAGCTACACTGGCCATGAACAATATTTCGCCCACCGATAGGGATGGGGTGATTTTTGAAGAGGTGGAAGATACGATCCGCAACATGGAGAGGCTGGTCCAGGAAGGCCTTGCCGCAACGGATACGACAATTCTTAACATCATGCTGTCTAAGGGAGAGGTAATGTAATCAGGCAGATTAGATAGTGAAGCGAGGCTGCTGTCTGATGTTATGGATGCTGCGAATATGTGACTAATGTGACTGATGTGACTGATGTGAGAAGTGTGACTGATGTGAAAGGCGTGACTAACGTGAGTTGATGCGACTGATACGACTGACGCAACTCATGCAACTGTTGTCTAAGCTCAAACGATTTAGCATTCTGCGTTACCAGACCGGCTAACGGACCGTAAAGCCGCTATTCTATAATAATAGGCTGTAATGTCTTTCTTACGGACCGTATAGCCGTTATTCCCGGAAAAAACGGCGAAATGGCGCTGGGAATGAAAAATAACATCTCTGGAGTCCGCTTTGTGACCGGAAACAGGGTATTTTCCGAAATAACGTCACTGGAGTCCGATGCATATTGTATAGAACCGCCGCCATGCACATATTGCGCTGCAATTAGAATAAATAGTGGACACCCATTAACGGACGGACCGATAATGATAGCAACGGAGGTGTGTTCACATGGGAGAACAACGACAACGGTATAACGAAGAATTCAAAAAGCAAACCGTGAAGTTCATTCAAGAACAGACGAAGACCTTAGGTGACTTAGCGGAAGAGCTTAACATCCCGAAAAGTACGCTGCATCAGTGGATGGGTCAATATCGGGAGCTAAAGAATGAACCGGCGGCGAGTATGGACCGGGTACGGGAACTCGAAGCACAGTTGAAAGAGGCGACCCGTCAGCTCCAGGAGAAAGAACTCAAACTTGCCGATGCAGAAGAAGAACTGGCGATTGTAAAAAAAGCTGTGCACATCTTCAGCAAACCAAGGAACTAAGATTCCAGTTTATGGAGGACCATCGCTCCGAGTTTCGCTTGGAGAAGATGTGCGACACCCTACACGTTTCAAGGAGCGGTTACTACAAGTGGCGGACGGGAGAAACCAGCACACAGAAACTCCACAAAGCAGCGATCATGGAGCGAATCCAGTATCATTTTGCCGATCATAAAAAGCGTTATGGAAGTCCGAAGATCACTCGTCTGCTGCACAAAGAGGGCTATACCGTTACTGAACGCACCGTGAGTGTGTACATGCGGCAAATGAAGCTCCGCTCTGTCGTGTCTAAACCCTACCGTGTACAGACTACCGACTCTAAGCATGAACTATCCCAATAAGAGCAGCCTTTCTCATCCTTAAAGGAGGGAAGTGCCGCTTTTATTTTTTATAACACTCCTATTGCAGCTCTGTAATTGCCCCAGTATTATCCTCGTATCGCCTCTTTTTGCCCTTCCATTGCTTTTATACGTTTCCTGTTGCCACAAGTGACCAGGCCCTTCCGCAGAGGTCAGTACAGCACCTCAACATTCTCCTTCGCGAGCCGCTTGAGCCAGGCTTCTGACGGTTTGCGGTCCGTGATCAGCACGTCGATTCGGTTAAGCTGGACCAGCTGTGTAAAGGCAGTTTTGTCGAATTTGGTATGGTCGGCGAGCAGCACAACCTTTTCGGCCTGGCGCAGCATGTATTTCTTAAGCTCGCACTCCGGTTCGTTGGAATCGGTGATACCGCGTTCCATATCAATTCCCTTGCAGCTGATCACGGCAGTATCTACGTTGTACCGCTGGATCGTGTCATGGGCGACAGGGCCTACAAGAGAGAGTGAGCGGTGGCGCAAGGATCCGCCGGAGGAAATAATATTCATACCGGAGCTGGCGAACTCATGCAAAATATTGATGGAATTCGTAATGACCGTCAGATTGTTTTTGTTGCCCAGCAGCTTGAGAAATTCAAAGGAAGTTGAGCTGGGATCGACCATCAACGTGTCACCGTCATTAATCAGCTCAAGCGCCTTAAGCGCGATGTTGCGTTTGATATCAGTATTGATGGCACCCCGGGTGACAAACGGCAGATCCTCATTGGTATGCCTATTCAGCATAGCCCCCCCGTATGTGCGGCTTAAAATGCCGTCCTTTTCCAGCTTCTCCAGATCCCTGCGGATCGTTTCTTCCGTTACTTCAAACATGCGGCTTAAATCAGAGACCAGAACTCTTTTATCCTGATGCACTAAATCTATTATTTTTTTGCGTCTTTCAGCTGCGAGCATCATAATCACCTTTCCGGAGTTATATAGATTGAACTTGTGATTTTCTATTTTGGGGTTGGCAGTGACTCCAGAGAATGATTGGACTTCCAGCCGCTGTTAGGCTTGGATTTCTTGAAATAGACCGCGCGGTAGAAATCCAAACCTTGCCTATGCTTTCGAAGCGAGCTTTCCTGCGGAAAGCTTTCAGGCGGACGCTATCGCTCCTACAGTTCCAAAATTCTCCTCCGCCACTTTTCCCTAAGTGTATTTTCTCAAGTTCAATCTATATAGAACTATTTTATAAATATAGACCTAACGATCTGTGTTTTGCAATAAACTAAGGAGAAACAACATTAATTCTATTATAACCTTCGCGAAACAAACAATAAACAAATAAAAACAACATAATTATTATTTTAAATGTTGACAACAAAGATTCAAGGCGATACGATGAGGATATCATTATTCCTTTGAAAGCGCATGCCTCTTAGAGGAGCGCCAGAGCCGGTCCGCTGCGAATCTTCAGAGACCAGCCTGAAGTGCCACAGCCGAATGAAACCAAGCTTGCAGAGGATAGATTGTTAACTTGTAAACGCTGTATATAAATTGCCTGGGAGGCTGGTCAATCAATGAGTACTCATGTTTATTATGTTCCTTCTATCAACATTATGGGAAAAGGCTGTCTGAAGGAAATCGGGCCGTACATTCAAGAGCTGAATTTGCAGAAAGCGCTTGTGGTCACCGATAAGTTTCTGGTCAAGAGCGGAATCGCCGGTAAGCTGCTGGCTGTTCTGGATGAAGCGGGAATTAATTATGTCGTATATGATGAAGTCAAACCTAACCCGACCTGTAAAAATGTCCACGACGGCGTTGATTTTCTGAAGCAGCATGAATGCGACTATCTGGTGTCCATCGGCGGTGGTTCGCCGCAGGATACAGCCAAAGCCATCGGCATCGTTGCTACCAATGGCGGACATATCGTAGAGTACGAAGGTGTACACAAGTCACAGCATAAATCGCTGCCTATTATTGCGGTGAACACTACCGCCGGAACTTCAAGCGAAGTGACGATCAACTATGTCATTACGGATGAGAAACGCAAGGTGAAGATGGTTATGGTGGATAAGAACAGCATTGCCACCATCTCGGTGAATGACCCTGAGCTGATGGTCGACAAGCCGGCCGCGCTTACTGCGGCAACAGGAATGGATGCCCTGACTCATGCCGTTGAAGCATTAGTGACGCCCGGAGCTTATCCGGTCACCGATGCAACGGCATTAGCTGCGGTGGAGCTTATATTTGCCAATCTGGCCCGCACGGTGAAAGATGGCCATGATATTGAAGCGCGTGAGCAGATGGTTTACGCAATTTTCCTTGGAGGCTTGGCTTTCAACAATGCCGGACTCGGATATGTGCATGCCATGGCGCATCAGCTTGGCGGAGTATATGATTTGCCGCATGGGGTGTGCAATGCGATGCTGCTGCCATATGTAGAAGAAGAAAACGCCAAATATGTACCGGAGAAATTCAGAAGTATCGCCAAGGCGATCGGCCTGCAGGTGAACGGTAAAAGTGACAAGGAATGCGCCGATTTCGTAATCAAATCAATTAAGGCGCTGTCCAAGGAAGTCGGCATACCGGCCAAATTATCCGAGCTGGGTGTAGATGAGGTCGATCTTGACCTGCTCGCTGAAAATGCGATGAAGGATGCCTGTGCACCAGGAAATCCATTCATTCCTACCAAAGAAGAAGTCATTGCCCTGTTCCGCAAAATCCTCTAGAACATCTTTTAATAAGGAGATTCCCTATGAACAATCATATCGCCGTCGATATCGGCGCCTCCAGCGGGCGGCTAGTGCTCGGAACCATCGTGGACGGGAGTCTCACCCTGGAGGAGATTCACCGCTTCAGCAATGGATTCACCGAGCGCGACGATTCCTGCTTCTGGGATGTGGATTATTTACTGGAGCAAATCATTACCGGGCTGCAAAAAGCAAAAGCAGGGGGTGTGACGAAATGCACCCTCGGGATTGACACTTGGGCGGTAGATTACGTCCTGCTGGATGCTGAGGGAAACCGAATCCAGGAGGTATATGCTTACCGGGACCGCAGAACGGATGGGGTCATGGAAGAGGTGGCGAAGCTCATTTCTCCGGAAGCTGTTTATGCCAAGACGGGGATTCAGCAGTTAACATTTAATACGTTATATCAGCTGTATGTCCATGACCGTGAGGAGCTGGCTAAGGCGGATCAGATTTTGCTGGTGCCCGATTATCTCTACTATAGATTGTGCGGCCGGAAGATCAACGAGGTCACCAATGCTTCGACCACTCAGCTGCTCAATCTCGCAAGCCGTGATTTCGATCCTGAGCTGCTTGCGTTGCTTCAGCTTGAAAGAGCGCAGTTCGCCGGGCTGACCGAGCCCGGTGAAGATCTAGGCAGCATCAGTGATTCACTGATGCTGCAGTATGATCTGCCGGAATGCCGGCTCATTTGCGTGGCAACCCATGATACGGCTTCCGCCGTCCTTGGCATCCCGGCGCAAAGCGGGCGATCGTCAGCATATATCAGCAGCGGCACCTGGTCGCTGCTTGGCGCTCAACTGGATCAGCCGATTAATAACCGGAGTGCAAGGGAAGCTAACTATACCAATGAATGGGGTGCTTATGGCACCTACCGGTTCCTCAAAAACATTATGGGACTGTGGCTGATCCAGGAGGTGCGCAGGCTGGACGGCAGCCGCTACAGCTTTGCTGAGCTGGCTGAACAGGCCGCTGCCGCTGAAGGCTTCCGCAGCCTGATTGGCTGCAATGATCCGCGTTTTTTGAATCCGGATAATATGATAGAAGAAATCCGCCTATTCTGTGCCGAGAGCGGCCAGCCTGTTCCGCAGTCGCCGGGTGAACTGGCACGCTGCATCTTTGACAGTCTGGCGTTGTCCTATCGCAGCTATCTGGAAGAACTCGAAGCGCTTACTGGCACAGCCATCGAAGTGCTGCAAATCGTCGGCGGTGGAGCAAACAACGAGCTGCTGTGCCAGCTGACCGCAGACGTAATCGGCAAGGAGGTCCTTGCAGGACCCACTGAAGCCACCGCACTGGGGAATATTGCGGTGCAGCTGATTCAGTCGGGCAAGGTCGCGGACATTCACGAGGCCAGAACACTGATCGGGCAATCGTTTGAGATCAAATCCTATCTACCCCGGCCTATGCCGCAGCTTGGCGAGCTGCTGGTCCGCTGGGAGGAGCTGAATGCAGCGGAAACGGCTACAAGTGAAGGCGCATAAGCTCCGCTTTCGAAGCGGGTTTTGCCCGAAGTAAACCGATGGAGCAGATGCTCACAAAACTAAGCGTATGCTTCCGGAGCAAGTTTTGCTCGAAGAATATTCCCGGAAGTATCGCTCACAAAACTTTTAGGAGGATGCGCCATGGATCAGAGCATCATGAACAGCTATAACGAAGCCAAGAAACTGTACGCCGCTCATGGCATTAATGTGGATGAAGTACTGGAGAAGCTGGCACAGATCAAGATTTCACTGCACTGCTGGCAGGGAGATGACGTTAGAGGTTTTCTGTTTAAGGATAAGGAGCTTAGCGGCGGGATTGCCGTAACCGGAAGTTATCCCGGCCGCGCCGGCACACCAGAGGAGCTGCGTCAGGATTTGGAGAAGGCCTTATCGCTGATTCCGGGCAAGCATAAGGTCAACCTGCATGCGATTTATGCCGACACAGATGAAAAGGTGGATCTGGACGAACTGGAACCGCGCCACTTTGCATCGTGGGTAGACTGGGCCAAGGAGCAGGGGCTTGGACTTGATTTTAATCCGACCTGCTTCTCCCATCCGAATGCGGCAGACGGGTTCACTTTGAGCCATGCAGACGAAGCCATCCGCAGCTTCTGGATTAAGCATTGCAAGGCTTCCCGGCGGATCGCCGAACATTTCGGGCGTGAGCTTGGACAACCCTGCGTCACCAACTTCTGGGTGCCTGACGGTTATAAGGATACCCCGGTGGACCGGCTGGCGCCGCGGATGCGGCTGAAAGAATCGCTGGATGAAGTGTTCAGCGAAGAGATTGATCCACAGTATAATATTGATGCCGTGGAGAGCAAGCTGTTCGGCATCGGTTCGGAGAGCTATGTAGTCGGATCGCATGAATTTTATATGGGCTACGGGCTGACCCGGGGGAAAGCGATTTGCCTCGATGCCGGTCACTTCCATCCGACTGAAGTGATTTCCAATAAGCTGTCCTCCATTCTGATGTTCAGCGAGCAGCTGCTGCTGCATGTCAGCAGACCGGTCCGCTGGGACAGTGACCATGTGGTGACCATGGATGATGAACTGCTGGAGATTGCCCGGGAGCTGGTCCGCGGAGATTTGCTGCCGCGCACGAATATCGGTCTGGATTTCTTCGACGGCAGTATCAATCATATTGCGGCATGGGTCATCGGCACACGCAACACGATCAAAGCCTTGCTGCGTGCGATGCTGGAACCAGTAGCGGAGCTGAAGGCTGTTGAACTGGCCGGTGATTACACTTCCCGGCTCGCACTTGTCGAAGAATTTAAGTCCTATCCATTTGGCGCGGTTTGGGATTATTACTGCGCTTCGCAGAATACACCGGTTCGTGAACAATGGCTGGCTGAGGTCAAGAGCTACGAGCAGGAAGTGCTGGCGGCAAGATAGGCAACGGCTAACCAAGACTTGACTATATTAAGCAGTGTATATAAAGGAGAGAAGACATATGAGTACATCTGTAATGAAGTCCAAAGGATACATTGCCGGCATCGAGGCGCCATTTATTCAGGAAATGTCGGAGATTACCCATCACATGTGGTCGCTCGGCTGGGATGAGCTGAACGGCGGTAACGTCAGCTATTTGCTGGAAGAGGATGAGGTTGCTAAATACATTAACGTACGGGAACCGTTGCGGACGATTAACCTGACCTTCCCGGTCACTGAGCTGGCCGGCAAATATTTCATCGTCACCGGCTCCGGCAAATATTTCCGGAATGTAATCAAAGACCCGGAAGCCAATCTCGGGGTGCTGCGTGTCACGGACAGCGGCGAGAGCGTAGAAGTGCTCTGGGGTCTGCGCAACAACGCCGTGCCGACGAGCGAGCTGGCTTCCCATTTCATGAGCCATATTGAGCGCCTGAAGGTGGACCCCAACCACCGGATCGTACTGCATACCCACGCTACCAATGTCATTGCCATGACCTTCACGCATGATCTGGATGAGCTGAAATTCACCAAAACCTTATGGGAAATGTGCACCGAATGTCTGGTGGTTTTCCCAGACGGCGTGGGGGTTATTCCTTGGATCGTTCCCGGCAGCAGTGAAATCGGCCGCGCCACAGCCGATAAAATGAAGGAGTACCGGGTAGTTATCTGGCCGCAGCATGGCATTTTTGTGACCGGCGGCACGATGGATGCTACCTTTGGTCTGGTGGAAACGATTGAGAAGGCGGCGATTGTCTATAACCTGATCGGTGGCAGAGAAATCAAACAGAAGATTACCGACCGCCAGCTGGCGGATCTGGCGGCGGCTTTCCATGTTACACCCAAAGCCGGCATCCTGGAGTTATAAAATACACATCATAGCGAAGGGCAACCGGACATGGGCAGATTATCTGCCTTTGTCCGGTTTTTTGCGCAGCAGCGGCTGTCCTGAAGATCTGCTGCCAGGATTTGCAATTGCCTTCAACTAGCGTCATAATATCCTTACTTAAAGTAATTATATTATTAAATGGAGGTAGTATATGAATACCGATAAATTGTTTACACCTTTTCAGGTTGGAACGCTTTCACTTCAAAACCGGATCGTAATGGCGCCAATGACCCGGGCATATTCACCGAACGGGGTAGCAACCGAAGCGGTTGCCGAGTATTACCGCAAACGGACAGAGGGTGGAGTAGGCCTGATTGTAACCGAAGGCACAGCGATCAACCATCCGTCAGCCGTCAGCCATCCGAATATTCCGAATATTCACGGGGAGGCTGCTTTGGCCGGCTGGGCTAAGGTTGTGGAAGAAGTTCACGCCGCCGGCGGCAAAATCATTCCGCAGCTCTGGCATGTCGGCATGGCCCGCAACATTGGCGAGCTGCCGAATGCCGAAGCGCTGCCGATTGGTCCATCCGGGCTGAATTTGGCTGGCCAGCAGATTACAGAGCCGATGACGCAGCAGGAGATCGACGGTATCATCGCTGCTTTTGCCCAGGCGGCCGTAGACGCCAAGCGGATCGGTTTTGACGGCATTGAGCTGCATGGGGCACATGGTTATCTGATCGACCAGTTCTTCTGGGAGAAGACCAATCAGCGCACCGATCAATATGGCGGTGATCTTGAAGCGCGGACTACCTTTGCGGTCGAGGTTATTGATGCCTGCCGCCGTGCGGTTGGACCGGATTTCCCGATTGTGCTGCGCTTCTCGCAATGGAAGAGCGGAGATTACTCTGCCAAGCTTGCCCAAACACCGGAAGAGCTGTCCCGTTTCCTGACACCGCTCAGCAATGCCGGAGTCGATATCTTCCACTGCTCCACACGCCGCTTCTGGCTGCCGGAGTTCGAAGGCTCCGAGCTGAATCTGGCCGGCTGGACGAAGAAAATCACCGGCAAACCAACCATCACGGTAGGTTCTGTAGGTCTCAACAGCGAGTTCACCAGTGCGGTGAAGGAGGAAAATGAGGAAGATAACATCGAACGCCTGCTGGAAAAGCTGGAACAAGCGGAATTTGATCTGGTAGCGGTCGGCAGAGCGCTGATCAGTGATCCGCAGTGGCCGGCCAAAGTGCAAAGCGGCAGAATGGATGAGATCATTCCGTTTACGTCCGAGTCCACAAAGACACTGAACTGAACGGCAGCCGGTTAACTTTAGGAGGAAGGCAATCATGAGCAGAGAGGGCTTCAACCGCATGGGAGAGTTTTGGACGGAGCATCCAAAACGCACAGGTGGGAGAAGTCCTCTTTGTTTTTTTTTATTAATTATCAGGAAAAGGGTGGGGAACGATGAATAAGCGAATAGCAATTACCGGTTTTGGCGTGAAGGTTCCTAACGGAGAGAACAATAACGATTTGTTGGATCATTTGATCAGCGGCGAGTATGATTTCACGGCCAGAAATGATATTACACCGAATCAGGAGCCTTTATGGGTTGGTGAAGTTCTTGGGGATTTGGGGACGCTGGAGGATAAGCAGTACCGGGTTCTGCCGAGAATCTCCAAGCTGGCCATTAGTACAAGCGCCGAAGCACTAGCGATGGCTGGACTAGATCTGACGGACCCTGGCAATAAGACGGGGGTGTTCTTTGGAACCACCATGGGCGGTACAACTCCGCTGGAGGAAATGGTCCATTACGCATCTGCCGGCAAGTTCAGAGAAATGCCCGTTTACTGCTGCGGGTTGGTGCATTATCACAGTCTGGCTTCCTCCATCTCCAGCTTTTTTCATCTGACAGGAATATCGAAGACGGTAACGACCGGCTGCACTGCCGGACTTGAAGCGCTGGAGGACGCCATGCTGTACCTGCAAAGTGGGAAGATAAACACGGCGATTGTAGGTGCAGCGGACAGCAGCAACAATAAAGTGACGGTGTACGGGTTCGGAAAAATAAGAGCGCTGCCATTCAATCAGGAAATCTGGAACTCTGGCTCGCCGTTCAACAAAAAAAGCAAAGGCTTCATACTGTCGGAGGGGGCTGCCAGCCTGATTCTGGAAACCGAGGAACATGCGCTTAGCCGCAATGCAACTATTTATGGCTATGTAGACGCCGTGTCTACGAATAATGACGCTGAATCGGTGAATGGCCAGGACAAAACCGGAAGGAATATGAAGCGGGCGGTAAATGATGTGCTGGGCAACAGAAGACCTGACTATTTTAACAGCCAGGCCTTGGGTTACGACGCTAATGACAGAATCGAGGATATAGTCTCCATGGATATCTTTCAGCATGAAGTACCGCTGACCTCGATCAAAGGGCTGATCGGCCATCCGTTCAGCGTCAGCGGCCTGGCGCAGATTATTGCCTCCTTGCTCGGCTTTCAGCATCATTTTATTCCCGGAACCATCCGGACAGATCAACTTGGCTATGAGCATCTTCCATTAATCACAAAGACTCTCCCGAAAGCCACATCCGAAGTACTGATTACAAGTCATGGATACGGAGGCAACAATGCCTGTGTCTATTTAACGAAGCAATGATGATTTAACAATTTACATACTTTTGGTGTGCTGCAATTGTTCCGCCTTGAGCCGCCATTTCTTCGCTTCATGCTTTTGATGGTTCTGTTCATACAGGTTAGCGATTTGCTCGTAGGCATCGAACTCTTCCGCATTAAATAAAAGTACATATTTTAAAAACGCTATAGCCGCAGTGAACTTGCCTTGAGACGCGAGATAATCTGATTGCTGATGGGCAAGTGTAACCAGTTGAATCTCCATCTTGACTCTCAGGTGCAGGTTCCATTCCTGGTTTAGATTTCTGAATAGGTCAGGCTGGATCTGCGCAAAAACAGAATGAATCAGTGGTTCCTTCAGTTCAGGATTAGTTTCCTCATTAGTCCGGTTAATCTCCGCCATCAGAGTCAGCACATCGGAGTCCACAGCAGTCTGCAGGGAAATTTGCTGTTTATCGCTGTAGATCAGCTTCGTGACCTCATTGTTCAGCAGCTGCTTCAGATGGGTGAGGCATACCCGAAGCTGACCTCTGGCTTTGACAAGATCCATATCCCGCCATAATTCTTCACAGAGCCGGTCTCTGGTGACGACGGGATTCAGCAGCAAATAAATCAGCAAATCCTTGGCGCTTCTCCTTCCCCAGCCACTAATAATCGGAATATCATCTACGGCAACCGTAAATCTGTTGAGTAAATTGATCTTCAATTGTACGGATGGGGCGTTACCGGCCGGATTATTGTTAACCATGTCCAGAAATTCGGAATGCAAATTCAACAGCAAAGGGTCCAAAGGAGCCCTGTTTATCCACTTACTCTTCAGAAAGACTTCAATTTGTTTAAAGGTTTCCTCCGGCTGATCATAAAAAACCATGTTGGATGCATTGTATAAGGTCATAAACCGGCAATTCGGATTGGCGGATGCAATCAGGCTGGACAGATAGGGAGGATACATCGGGTCCTGTTCCCCAGTCAACATTAATGTCGGATGAGTATGCTGTTTGAACAGATCCATAATCTCGTTATGTGCATAAGCAAAGAAATCCAGCAGTTCCAGATAAACGTCAAAGGTGACTTTGGCAAAAGCGCTGTACAGCGCTTCCGTTTCTGCGCTATGGCGCGGATAAAGGGTTGCGTTAGGAATCACGTGGTCTGCAAGCGCCAGCATGGATTGATAAGTCATCAGCTTTTTGCGGTAGTCCTTATATTTATTGGCTGTCCCCGACGAATTGAACAAGGGAAGCGACAAAAGAACAGTGCTTCTTACTCGATCCGGATACGCTTTGGCAAAATACAGGGCAATAATGCTCCCTGCCCCATGGGCGATGATATGGAAGGTTTGAATCTGGAGATCTTCCAGCAGCATTCGCAAATTTTCGACAAATAATGCGGCCAGTTTATCAAGGGTAGTCTTTGAGCTTCCGCTTAATCCATGACCCCGGAGATCATATCTTACAATATGGTAGTTGTCAGTCATATATGGAACCATAAAGTCCCAGCTTCTCAGATCAAACCCCAGACCATGGATAAGTACCAAGGTTTCTGTGCGGTCACTGGTGTTTTTTGCCGTCTCGTATTCATAATGGATATCGATGTCATGTCTTGAAATATAAGCCATTACTGTACCCCTCTACGTTGCATTATATAATGATTATATCTGAAAAATATATAATATTTTATCGTAATATGTGGTTTTTTGTAGAAATGTGTAACGTATGTGTAGCGGTGCTTTGCTAAACTTGGAACAAGCAATACTTTTCAGGGGAGATGATGTGCAGCTATGAAGATGTTTTACTGTATTTGCGTCAAGGATTCCAAGTTCGATTTGGTCTATTTACGGATGTATATCCGCAGATAATAAATGTACAAAATAATAATTTTAGACGAGCCTTCTTACTTATTAAAGTAGGAGGGTTTATTAGTATGTAGAATTTTAATTGTATCAGGGGATATAGTTTATTCTACCAGATTGCCTTTTAAAATTGTAAAACTTGGATTGCATTTTATCCTTATGCTATAATTTTTTATTAGCAAGAATAAAATTCTAGAGTTTATTTTACAAAGCTTCAATATAAAGGACGTGGAATAATGACAATGGGGAATAACTCACCGGACTTAAAATTCGGCAAGGGTGGTTCGAAAGATTACTCGAAGTATTTTGATTTTTCTGATGCCAAAGTCATCAGTGAAGAAGAAGGCAAAACTACGTATAGAATCAAAGGACGTACCGTACAGATCAATTCCAACCCGGACTACAAAGAGGGCAAGCGCAGGGGCAAGCAGGAAATAGAAGTTATAAACTTTGAAGATACTGATACAAATCAGGCCATGGAGCAGTTCCGGGAGATAAACCGCCACAAACAGCATTATTATTTCATCGCCACCTACGGCTGCCAGATGAACGAGCATGATACGGAAACGATGAAAGGCATGCTGGAGCAAATGGGTTATCTCGCTGCCGAAGACCGCAATGAGGCTGATATTATTCTGCTGAATACTTGTGCGATCCGCGAGAATGCTGAAGATAAGGTGTTCGGGGAACTGGGCCATCTCAAGACGCTGAAGCTCGAGAAGCCGGGTCTGCTGCTTGGGGTCTGTGGCTGCATGTCACAGGAGGAAGGTGTGGTTAACCGCATCATGTCCAAATACGGCTTCGTTGACATGATCTTTGGCACGCACAATATCCACCGGTTGCCGCAGCTTGTTAAGGAAGCGGTTTATAGCAAGGAGCTTGTAGTTGAAGTCTGGTCCAAGGAAGGCGACATCATCGAGAACCTGCCGAAGAAACGGGAGGGGATGCGTGCCTGGGTGAATATCATGTACGGCTGTGATAAGTTCTGTACCTACTGCATCGTACCGTTTACGCGGGGTAAGGAGCGCAGCCGCCGTCCGGAGGATGTCATCGCCGAGGTTCGGGAGCTGGCCCGTCAGGGCTTTAAGGAAGTGACTTTGCTGGGGCAGAATGTGAATGCATACGGCAAGGATTTTACGGATTTGGATTATACATTCGGGGACCTCATGGACGATATGCGCAAGATCGACATTCCACGCATCCGCTTCATGACTTCGCATCCCCGCGATTTTGACGATAGATTGATTGAAGTACTGGGAAAAGGCGGAAATCTCGCAGAGCATATTCACCTGCCGGTACAGTCCGGAAGTACTGCCGTTCTGAAGAAGATGAGCCGCAAATACACACGTGAGGCGTACATGGAGCTTGTCCGCAAGATTAAGGCCAGTGTGCCGGCTGCCGTGCTGACGACGGATATCATCGTGGGATTCCCCGGTGAAACCGAGGAACAGTTCGAAGAAACACTGTCGCTGGTGCGTGAAGTAGGATATGATATGGCTTATACCTTCATTTATTCACCGCGCGAGGGTACGCCTGCGGCTGCGATGGAGGATAATGTACCCGCTGAGGTGAAGAGCGAGCGCCTGCAGCGGCTGAATGACCTCATTAAAGAGCAGAGCCGGATCAGCAATGACCGGATGCTCGGTGAACTGGTCGAGGTGCTGGTGGAAGGGGAGAGTAAGAATAACGCTCAAGTGCTTTCAGGCCGTTCCAGCGCCAACAAACTGGTGCATTTTGAAGGTTCGAAGGATCTCATCGGCAGTTTGGTGCAAGTCAGAATTACCGATACGAAAACATGGTACATTAAAGGGGATTGCGTGGCGGAAGCCGCGGCTGTCCTCTAATTATAGAGGAATGGAGCGATGTCAGTGAGCCAGGAAGAACCGCGTTTGAACGAATACGGCATGCCGACCTACAATACCCGCGATCTGATCGTGCGCGAGGATATTATGGGCAAAGCCAAGGAGCTCGCTTCACTCATTTCGACCAGCGAAGAGGTGCAGCATTTCCAGCAGGCCGAGCAAAAGATTCTGAATCATGAACGGGTGCAGGGACTGATCGCCACGATCAAGAAGAAGCAGAAGGAGATTGTGGCCTTTGAGAGCTTCAAGAATAAAGAGATGGTGGCCAAGATTGAGCGTGAAATTGAAGTGCTGCAGGATGAAATTGACGGCATACCGGTCGTGAACGAATTTCAGCAGAGCCAGAGCGATATTAACTATCTGCTGCAGCTCGTTATTTCTGTAATCCGAGACACCGTGTCGGAAAAAATCAATGTGGAAGCCGGCACTGAAGCGCCTCCGTCCACATGCGGTGATTAAATAAATTTCGGGGGGCGGATGCAGATCCGTCCCTTTTTTCAGCTAGGACATCATAATTAATTGATTTTAGAAGTTCAGGTTTGGTACATTAAAAGATACGAACAGTTAAATTAAAGCTGCAGCAAAGGATGATCTAGAGTGAGCGAGAACGCGGAACAAAACTATAACGCCAAAAAGTACCGTACACCGGACGGAGTTCCGGCCGATATTGTCATGTTTACCCTGACCAAACGGGAACGGAAGACGGTCACGAAGACGCTTCCGCTGCGCGAACTGAAAGTCATGCTGATCCGTCGGAAGAAATGGCCTTGCGAGGGCATGTGGGCCTTGCCGGGTGGCTTCTGCCAGGAAGATGAATCTATATATGATGCAGCCACACGTGAACTGAAGGAAGAAACCGGTGTGGACGGCGGACATTTGGAATACCTTGGTGTCTACAGTACACCAGGCCGGGATCCGCGCGGCTGGATTATCAGCCACGCCTTTTTCGCACTGGTGGAGGAGTGGATGCTGGAGCAGAGACAAGCCTCCGATGACGCGGGTGAGGTAGGGCTGTTTACGCTGCAGGAAGCGCTCGAAGAGCTGGAGCTGGCTTTTGACCACCGTGATATTATTAACGACGCCTATCTGCGGATTCAGCAGCAAATGCTGCAGACGACGATAGCCAGACAGTTTTTACCGCGGCATTTTACGCTGAGCGAGTTGTATCAGGTCATTCAGACCGTAGTGCCGGAATTTAAAGAACCGAACTTTATCCGCAAAATTACGTCAACCCGCAGCCGGCAGGGTATATTAAAGGAAGTGAGCGATGAAGCAGGCAATCCGCTCAGCTCCAACCAATACTCCCAGCGCCCTGCCCAGCTCTATATGTTTACGGACCACGAGCCATTATTATCAATTTATACTTAAAGCAGATACTTACAAAACCAGGCGGATGTTTTCGAAGTGGTTTTGTATGAAGTTATTCAATGGAGTAGATGCTCACCAGACTTAGCGTATGCTTTCGAAGCAGTTTTGTACGAAGCTATTCAATGGAGTAGATGCTCACAAAACTTTTAGGAGGTCACTAAATGAAGGCATTGATCGTGATCGATTTCACCAATGATTTTATTGACGGCAGCCTGCCTGTTGGACAGCCCGGCATAGACATTGCGTCCAGAGTGAACCAGTTGACGGAGCAATTTGTGAAGAGTGGCGATTTCGTGGTGATGGCGGTAGATTTACATGAAGCCAATGATTCCTATCATCCGGAGAGCAAACTGTTTCCACCGCATAATCTGCGCGGCAGCCGGGGGCGTGAGCTGTATGGGGAACTGCATAACGTATATGAAGCGAACCAGAAAGACATCTATTGGATGGACAAAACCCGTTACAGCGCCTTTAGCGGCACGGATTTGGAGCTGAAACTGCGTGAACGCGGGATTGCCGAGCTTCATCTGATAGGGGTATGTACAGATATTTGTGTGCTGCATACTGCAGTGGATGCATATAACAAAGGTTTTGAAATCATCATACACGAAGACGCTGTGGCGAGCTTTAATGCCGATGGGCATATCTGGGCGCTGGGCCATTTCCGGGGCAGCCTTGGAGCAAAAGTAGTTATCGCAAAATAGAGAAAACTATAGCACCTGCAGATGCAGCAGTGAAGATACTAGGAGATGAGGATTTGAGGAGAGAGCTTGCTCTACATACGGACAAATATCAGATTAATATGATGTACGCCCACTGGGTGAATGGAAGCCATAAACGCAAGGCTGTATTCGAAGCCTATTTCCGCAAGCTTCCCTTCGGGAACGGCTTCGCTGTGTTCGCGGGCCTGGAGCGGATCGCTCAGTACATCAGTGAACTGCGTTTCACTGAGGAAGACATCCGTTACTTGTCTGAGCAGGAGGAGAATTATGCACCTGCTTTTCTGGAGGAGCTGCTGCAGTTTCATTTTCAGGGCAGCATCCATTCCATGAAGGAAGGAGCGCTTGTCTTTCCCGATGAGCCGCTGATCCGTGTGGAAGGAACGATCATGGAGGCTCAGCTTGTGGAGACTGCCATCCTGAACTTCATGAACTATCAGACGCTGATCGCCACCAAAGCTTCCCGTATCAAGCAGGTGGCGCCGGATGATATTCTGCTTGAGTTTGGCACACGGCGTGCTCAGGAAGCCGACGCAGCGGTGTGGGGAGCACGTGCGGCTTATATCGGCGGCTTCCATGCCACCTCCAATATGCTGGCCGGCAAAATGTTCGGCATACCCACGAAGGGCACACATGCCCATTCATGGGTGCAGAGCTTCGCCAGCGAACAGGAGGCGTTTGATGCTTATGCCAAGGTGCTGCCGGATGGCGTTACGCTGCTGGTGGATACATTTGACACGCTGCGCAGCGGTGTGCCGCATGCGATTAACACCGCGAAGAAGCTGGAGGCAGAGGGTAAACGTATGAACGGCATCCGGCTCGACAGCGGAGACTTGGCCTATTTGTCACGCCAGGCACGCAAGATGCTCGATGAAGCCGGACTGCAGTATGTCAAGATCGTCGCTTCCAATGATCTCGATGAGAACACGATCATGAACTTGAAGGCGCAGGGAGCTGCCATAGATACCTGGGGTGTGGGAACACAGCTGATTACGGCATCCGATCAGCCTTCTCTCGGCGGAGTGTACAAGCTGGTGGAGATTGAGTCCCCTTCCGGTGAAATGGTACCGACGATCAAAATCTCCTCCAACCCCGAAAAAGTATCAACGCCGGGCAAGAAGGAAGTGTTCCGGATTGTCGGCACCAATGGTAAGGCGCTGGCCGATTATATCAGCTTCCCTGAAGAAACTGGCCCGCGCAGCGGTGCCCGGCTGAAGCTGTTTAATCCGCTGCATCCCTATATGAAGAAGCATGTGGACCGTTACGAGGCGCTGCCGATGCTGGAGCCAATCTACGTCAATGGTTTCCAGGTTTATAAATTACCGGAGCTGGATGAGATCCGCCGCTACCATCAGGAGCAGCTCGACCTGTTCTGGCCTGAGTATCTGCGCATACTCAATCCTGAGGTGTACCGCGTGAATCTCAGCGAGCAGGTGTGGGACCGCAAGCAGCAGCTGATCGCTGAGCATATGCAACAGGATATCGAGTAGAAGAGGCTTTTTAAATAGAATGTGATGGACGAGCTGTCCCCTGCAGGCAATCTGCGGATGGGGGCAGCTTTTTGATTTCGGTATCCAAGACACAATACTGATTGACAGAAAATAACAGGGATAATATATTAAAGATGTTCTTACTTTCATGACGAATTCAGGAAACTGAATTATCTTTTTTGTTGTGAAAGTTAAAACGCTTTAACTTTCACTGCTGCTGCCGGAAAGTTTCATTGATCCATTTGAGAGGGGGGAGCTCTGGTTTCGCCGGTTAATTTTCGCAATTGATTCTTATTCTACTATTGAGGAGTGAATCATTTATGAAAAGACGAGGCAAGCATAAACTTGGCTGGAAAAGCTTCTTGTTACTCTGTCTGGCGCTACTTATCCTGCCGGCTGGTTCCGCATTTGCTGCTGTAAACAAACCTTTCCCTCAGCATACGACTTATACGAGCGGCACAATCAAGCCTAACCATGTCACACAGACAAGTATGGACAACTCGGTAAAAACCAAATGGAATGCCTGGAAAGCGGCTTATCTGAAACCGGCAGGCACAGGCAAATATTACGTAAACCTGAAATATTCACAGCCCAAAAGCCAAACTGGTAAATATGTATAATTAAGCATAAATTAAAACGTAATGTATTCGAATTGAGCCTTTCATTGATCGTAAGAAAGGTCGCATGCATAAATTGTTATATAATTATAAATATGCATAATTATGGTTTTCAAAAGCCAAGGAAATCTCTAATGGGTCTAGCGCCTCTTTTTTTGATTTTTAAAGGCTCTGTCTACCTTCATTCCAGCTGTGGAATCCGACCTATATTTTCTAGCGTTTGTTTGAACGCGTCCTTGTACACACAGGAGCTGCACAGCTTCCAAATCCAATATCTTCCGGAACGAACTAGCCTGGCCGCTATTTTTACCAGACAGCTGCGAACCGTTTCCATCCGGTTTGGTTGCATGCTCTCCGGCAAACAAAGACGGCGAAACCAGTTATTGAAATTGTATGCTAACATCGAGATCTGCAGTTTGACCTCATTGGCTTGGAAGTTCGTGCTGCTCATTTTAGAGCAGGCAAAGCCGTTCTTCGCTTCTTTAATAAAGTTCTCCATCCGCCCGCGGTTGCGGTACACCCGCCGGATATCCTCCGGCTCTAACTCCAGGTTTGTGACGATGTAGATGAAATGGAACAAGAGCTCATCTGCTGGCTTTTCCATGTGAATCACGACACGACGCTCCCGGCTCCAGCTTTTGGCTTGATAAAGGACCTCGGCCACAACCACTTGGCGTTGACCCAGGCAAGTCCCATCCAGCTTTTCGTTGGCGATGGCCTGTGCCAGCGCTTGAAGTCGGGCGTTGGCTTTCAGGCGAATGACGTAGTGTTTCTTCTGGGCTTCAATTAGCTCATACAATTCCGGGACGGAAAAACCACTATCCTCCCGAAGGTGTATGAAAGCGCCTGGCGCTAAGGCTTCATAGCGGTAAAACAGCGGCTTCATAAAAGATACCACATCACGAGACATATACATTACCGGGACGCAGCTGTACTTTCAGGCAATCGCCTGTCAATCCGTCAAAGCAAAACAATGGATGAAAGCCTTGTTAGACTCGGGACTGCAGGGTTTCCGTAATGATTTCGAGAGATTCGATGGTAGCCGTGTCCGATTTGGCATGAAAACGGGATAATGTGGGCTGAGAAGCAAGCCGTTCTTTTTCGAAGATGGAAGTGAACAGCGGCTCCGCATGCAAATCATCAGCATGGTCATCAGGATGATAACCGCTCACGTGTTGATAAAGCTTTTGGATGACCACATCGGCGTTGGGATGATCCCGGTGGACCACGTTGTCATGGACAACAAGCTGCTCTTTGATCGTTTGGCTCAAGCCCAGCTTGTGATCGAAAGACTTGTATAAAAGTAACCCGGCATCGGATGTGAGATCGCCGCCCTTAAAATTCACTTTCATCACGGGGTTGGAATTCATCTTGTATTCTTGTAAACTAGTCATGGAAGAGCCTCCTAAGGGAAATGTTGCGGTTTCGACGCCATTAACATTACCAAAGATCAGGCTCTTTTTCCATCTGTTTTTTCACCTATTGGGTGAGACTCTTCAAACGTCAAATCTCTTGATTCTACTGCCGTTTCCATGGAATATAGGTTAAGCTGTGAATAATTCAGGTTAATGGATATTGAATGCTACGTCGCCATGGCAAGGTTACTTAACGATGCGGTTTTTTACCCCTAGGATAGTTTGGAATCTCTATAGAACACATCGAAATCAATACTTATTGAAAGGAGTTTCACGGAGGTGAGCTGGCGGAGGGAAGCTCTACGTTATCTAGAGTGGCGTCTATTAAAATTTAACAATTTTGAATGATTTAATGTTCACAAAAAAAACAATATTAACTGATTCAATTATAGGTTATTATTGCCATGCAGAATACACATTGTAAGAATAGTTAAAGAAATCTTGATTCTCTTGAACTAACCATTAGAACTATAAAGGCAAACCTGTACGAAAGTCAGGGACGCAAAGCCACGGGCCTTATTCACAGGACAGTATCAGTTAGTCCTATGAATGGTAGCCGGGCCGCTTCTTTTAGTGGTTTTTTTGCGCCTATTTTTATACATATCAGAATTTTATTTTTTGAGCGGAGGGTCTTTATGACTAGAAGGATGAGTTTTGTAAGTAAATTATTATGTTTTATTATTTTGACTCAATTTGTGGCGCCTTTTTTTGGAATCTCAGAGATGAAGATATCTGCCCAGGGAGATTCGATCCAGATTCAATTTCAGCCCCCAAAAGCTCCTGTACGAGAGAAGGGACTCACGGATTCTGGGGATGTTTTTAGTTCGAAAAATAATTACTCTTATGGCTGGAACATTGACCATACCGATACTACAGTCTCAAGGAATACCTACGATAATTCCGGCTTAAATACTTTGACTCGTATTCATCCTGACGGGAAGTGGGAAATCGGGCTAGATAACGGTACCTATGAAGTTTCAGTAACGGTAGGTGATAGTGTTTACGGCAGTAACAATGCCCTCGCAGTTGAAGGCAAGGTGATTATGGAAGGATTATCGCTCGAAGCCGGTCAGCACAGAACAATCAAGAAAAAGGTTGCTGTAGAAGATGGGAGACTTACATTAAGTCAAATTAATGGGCCTGGAATTGAAACTGCTTTGAACCGTTTAGAAATTTCATTGGTGAACATATTTACACCCACGCTCGTACCGCCTCAAATCAGTCTTCCCTTCGAACCCAATAAAGTTGAAGGAAACAAGGTTCTTCTGTCCGGAAGCATAACTAATGTACATAACGCTCCTCCATTTATACATATAAACGGGCTGCAAGGGGAAATTTCCAAACATATCAGAGAACAAGCTGAAGCCATTGAACAAGATATACAAAAGTACACTCAGAGTGCAGTCCCAACAGGATCTGCTGATGTTATGGCTATCCAGGAATCTATCCGTTCAATAGGCAAGAAGCCCGCAATTGTGACTACAGGACAGCTGAATTTAGAATCAAGTGTTACCTTTGGGAGCGAGGAACAGCCTGTTATTTTAATAGCAGACGGTATTAACTCTAACCAAAATCTAAATATAACCGTGTATGGATCTTTAATTCTCCGAGGCGGGTTAAATGCCAATGCACAGTTGAATATCAATGTTATTAATCCTAAGAAGGAGTCAAACCTTGGAAACCTATGGGTAAAAGGTACTGTTCATTTAAACAATAATTCAAATGTACATGTGGATAATGAGCTGCTGGCAGGTTCTTTGACCTACAACAATGGATCACTGGGTCTTGAAGCAAAACGGATACTAGTTGAAGGCAACATGAATATTAACACTTATGTAACTATGAATATAGATGAGGAAATGTCTGTAGGGGAGATTGTTTCTAATAATTCAAAAGCTGAACTAAATGTAACCAGAGGAGACCTTTTCGTTCGGGACAATGTCAGTGTAAATAATCATTTGAGCATTAATACAGGAGGGGTATTCGCAGTAGGCGGCAATGTTATATCCAATCAAAGACCCATTATACATACAGGGAACGAAATAGAAGGACGTACGCTATTAAAATATGTTCTTTCTGGTCTTAAGGCGGAATATTTCAGCAGTAATAACTTTACTGGTAAAAGAATCGTGAAGATTGATGATTCGATTGCTTTGTCAGGGCAACCAGTCTTAGGTGTATCTGGAATAGCTGATCAGAATTTTTCGGTGAGGTGGACAGGCCAGATTCAGCCTAACTACTCGGATCAATACACTTTTTCAGTCACTACCACCGGTGGAGTTAGACTTTGGATCGATGATCAGCTCCTTATAGATGCTTGGACAACGAAACAGCATGTTGAACAAGGAAATATTCAGCTTGAAGCCGGGAAAAAATATGATCTGAAGATGGAGTATGCCAATGATCTGGGGAATCCTCAGGCAAAATTATTATGGGAAAGTCAGCAACAGATTCGGGAAGTCGTTCCTTCAATATCTTTAAGGCCTTTTGCTATACCTTCCATAATTGCGAGCGCGACAGACACAGCTATTACTCTGAAATGGCCTCCCCTGTTTAATGCGGATGGGTACGAGGTTGAATTTGATAAGAATGTTACCGCATTAACCGGTGAATCTAATTTTTCAGAGGACAAACTTAATCCTGGAACTGAACATTTCTATCGTATTCGGGCAAATAGCGGAGACATTAAAGGTGAGTGGTCAATGACAGCGCCATATTGGACCTTACCGGCTATTCCTCGAAATATCCATATGACTTCAACAAGTCATACAATTACTCTGGATTGGGAACAAATTGTTGGAGCGACCAGTTATGAAATTGAGGTTAATAACAGCATAAATAACATAGGGAACGTTACAACTTATCAGGAAAATGATTTAAATCCCAACATGCCTAAGATCTTCCGCATCCGAGCTGTGAATAGCAGTGGATCAGGGGGATGGAGTGAAATTATCACTAAATCTACTGTTGTTGGGGTACCGTCCAAGCTGCATGGTATTGCGGACGATGAGTCAATTAATTTGCATTGGGATGCTGTATCAGGAGCAGTTGCCTATGACTTGGAATTAGATGGAGTAATAAGCAGCAACATTACAGATAATTCATATTTGCATAACAGCCTGAAGTCTAACAGTAAACATGATTACCGTGTGAGAGCCAAAAATGACAACGGAGTCAGTGAATGGAGCGATAAAATCACAATTTACACTACTCCTGAAGTTCCTCAGAATCTTACAGCAGAAGTACAGGGGAACTCTATTTATGTATCATGGGATAAAGTTTCCGGGGCGGCCGGATATGACATAGAAGTGGATGGAGACATTCTAGATAATGAATTGAATACGAAATTTATTCATTCACAACTAAATCTGAATTCAGAACACACCTATAAAGTACGGGCGAAAAATGAAAATGCGCTGGGGGCTTGGACTAAAGCTATTGTCTATTCGACGCATGCGGGAGTTCCTAATAATGTGCGGGCTTCAACAACAAGTGCTGAAATCACAATAACATGGGACCTGGTTATAGGTGCTGTGAGTTACGAGATTGAAGTGGATGGTACAAGTGTTCATGCGTGTGACGATAACATTTACCTACACAAAAATCTTCATCCTTTTTCTACCCACAAATACCGGGTCAGAGCAATAAATGCGGGAGGGGCAGGGGAATGGAGCGGGTTAGTGTCAGCAACGACTACCTTCGGTAAGCCATTAAACTTGCGGGCTGTGCCTAGAAACACAAGTATTGATCTTACCTGGGATAAGGTAGAGGGTGCGACCGGATATGATATCCTGCTTGACGGCGAAATTCTGAATAATGGAGATTCAGTTTCTTATAAGCATACAGGACTAGAACCCTATTCTTGGCATACATATCGAGTCAGAGCCAAGTATGGAGACTCCCTGGGAGAATGGAGCAATCCTCTGACAATATCAACAGTGCTCGGTATTCCTGGAAATGTTAAGGTTGAAAGCCAGAGCAATCAGATTTTGTTATCCTGGGATTCAGTTACCGGGGCAACAGGCTATGAGGTAGAAGCTGATGGTGAAATTATTGATAATGGCAGCAAGGTTACATTCGCACATAAAGGGTTGCTGTCAAATACGAAGCACACATATCGTATACGTGCAAAAACCACTCAGGTTGTGAGCGATTGGAGTGAGTGGACTACTATTGTTACAGGTGTTACTGCACCAGAAGTGCCCAAGAACCTGCGGGCTACAGTCACTGTTAACTCGATCCAGCTTTCATGGGATTCAGTGAATGGAGTATCCGGTTACGATCTGGAAATAGATGGGCAGTTAGTTTCAGGCTTTCATAATACGGAGTATAAACACAGCGGGTTAGAGCCAAATACGATGCATGTTTATCAAGTCCGGGCTAAGAACACAGAGGGGATTAGTGCATGGTCAGACAAATTAAAGAAAGTCACTACCCCAGCACTAACGATTAAACCGGAAAAAGATACTCAGTTTAATTTTGTAATGGTAATCCCGCAGAAGAATGGTAAGACGGAGCGGAAAGTTACAGTAACCTACAATGCCAATGATCTTGAGGTGTTTGATCTTCGTGCAGAAACTCCCGATCCAGACCTTAAGACCGGAATAATTAAAGGAACAACAATAAATGTGATTAGTTTTGAACCTGGGAAAATTGTCTATAGCATTCAAACCAGCGATAAAGCTGCTATAAACACTTGTATTTTCTCTGCCCGTACTAATGAATTTACCGAGGTTACATATAGCATAGAGTAGATTCACAAACCCAGATATATTAAGCCTTTTAACGGTAGGAGAGAATTTATGAGATATATGTTGAAAAAATGGACTTCAGTTTTCTGTGTTTTTATAATGATTTTTCTGCAATCATACCCAGGAAATTCACATGTCAAGGCAGCAGGCGAATCTAATATTGTTAACTTTGCAGATATTCATTTTGACGGTTTCAGAAAAACGGCTGACTGGGAGCCTAGCATGGGGAATATTGCGGAAATAACTTTGGACATGCCAGGATTTACGCTCAAAAATATACGCTTTGATTTGTCGTCAAGAAAGATTTCCTACGAGATAGTATTGGATAATGTGGCAGTATTGACCTCAGGCTCTCAAACATTTTGGGATAGCTACCAGCGGACTAGATACTTAAGTCTCTATGTTTCTATGAGTAATTCAAACACAAGTTCCGATTCAACTTATCACACGCATAGACTTGTCGAAAACCTGAACCAGGTAAATACGATCAACACATTTACCACCACCTCGGGTGATTTCATAACAGAACAAGGAGGGAGACTCGACGGTGACCTCCCAACCCAAATCAATCTGCTTGTAGTTGCGGGAGATTCTCATCACGTTCCCAACCAATTTTACAACGGATGGAGGAATGAGGTCTATGAATATCTAGGTAAGGATTTAGTATCCAATGCAACCCCCTCGATAACTATCCCAACACCTAATGGACAACAACTTAGTGGCAGTTCTTTATTTATTCCTGTGGTTAATGCAACAGATTCAAATGGGGACCGGCTTGAACTTAAGTATTTTATAGATTCGGAGACAGAAGCCAGGGAGACCAAAAAGGTAACAAATACAGCAACTGCACAAACAGTATCTTTTAGTCCTTTGAATGTATCTACTCTATCCGAAGGAAGTCATACCATCCGATTTACAGCCAGTGACGGAAAGGCCAATACCCAGAATTCAATCACTGTCCTTGTAGATAAATCACCTCCTTCTGTAGGGAACGTAAATATTACAGCCTCAGACTCACAAGTTCAATTATCGGGAACAGCTACAGACTCCATTTCAGGGCTAGATGCCGCTCCATACCGGTATACTATTGGGAACCAGTCCAGCGGATGGACAACGGCTCCCAGTTTCTCAGCTTCAGGATTGAATTCCAATGCTTTAATCTACACCAAATTTGAAGCCAGAGACAAAGTGGGGAATATCGCGGTTCATGGGCAAAATGTCTACACGAAAGCTCAGGTACCGTCATTGTCCATTCAGTCAAATGGTGAAACCTCTCTCAAATTGTTGCTGCATGATCAGAACTCTTCTCCGACCCAATATTTAATTCAAACGGGTTCTTCTTATGTTACTTCATCCGGGGGTCTTGCCTCTTCACCTGTATGGTTTACTCCAGCCAATAAGACGGTTATTCTTAATGGTTTAAACGAAAACACAACCTACTCCTTCAAAACTAAGTCGAGAAATAATGAAGGGATAGAGACAGGTTTTGGAGCTTCTGTAAGTGGGACCACATTAGCTGCAGCACCTAAAGGTATTACCGCAGAAGCTTCACAGCAATGGATTAAAATTGTCTGGCCTCCGTCAGCCCATGCGTTAAGTTATGAAGTAGAGGCAGATGGCATGATTATTAATAATGGAACTTCTAATACCTATACTCAAAACGGATTGTCACCTAATACTCAACATGCTTATAGAGTTAGGGTCATTAATTCAGGGGGCACAAGTAGTTGGAGTCAACCGTTTACCAAGCTGACATTGTCTGAACCGCCTGCTGTTCCCGTTGGTTTACTTACATCACTAACTCAAAAATTCATCACGCTAACCTGGGATTTGGTTCCAAAGGCTGTACGTTATGAGGTGGAAGCGGATGGAATCGTGATTAACAATGGAAACAGTAATACCTTTATACATAAAGGTTTGGAACCATCGACAGAGCATACTTATCGTGTGAGAGCTGGAAACTCAGGAGGCGTAAGTGAATGGAGTCTTCCAGTTCATCAGAAGACATGGCCTAATCCACCAGAGGTACCTACTAAAATATCCGCAGTGCAGGATATACATACTGTAACTGTGAAATGGAATGAGATGGAGCGAGCCAGTGGTTATGAAATTGAAGTGGATGGGCTAATTATGGACAATAAAAATTTGACCAGTTACACCCATGATGGGTTAGATGCACTCAGCGGGCATACCTACAGAATTCGCGCTATCAATATTGGAGGAAAAAGCGCGTGGAGCTCGCCTCTTGATGTAACCACCCATCCTGAGATACCTGATGTTCCAACAAACATAATGACGACATCGGATGAGAGTCAGATAACAGCATCGTGGTACACCGTTCCTCATACAGATAGTTATGACATAGAGATTGATAATGGGGTCGTGACCAACGTAGTGGAGAATATATTTGTGCATGACCAGCTTACGGCAAATTCCCTACATACCTATAGAATTAGGGCTAAGAATATTAGCGGGAACAGTGAATGGTCCAAACCTATAACAATGACTACAATGCCGACGGGAGTTAATACTGAAGCCTTAACTAATATTGTCGCTGTAGTAACGAATAAATCGATTACCCTCTCGTGGGATACGGTTGCGCAGGACGCGCGGTATGAAATTGAAGTGGATGGAAAATTGCTCGATAACGCCTCAAATACAATTTATAACCATGTCGGACTTCATGCTGAAGAGTACCATCTTTATAAAATTCGAGTGAAGCAGGGAAATGAACGTGGGGACTGGGTTGCAGTGTTAGCCCTATCTACACTTCCCGATCTGCCAGATTCCCCATCAAAGATAGATGGGTTTGCTAAAGACACATCCATTGAATTGCATTGGCAGAAGATGGAGGGGGCTAATAGTTACCAGCTTGAAATCGATGGAAAAACTATAGATGTTAGTAATAATACAACCTATCTGCACGATAAACTTCTCTCAGGAACTGCTCATAATTATAGGGTAAGGGCCAAGAATGCTACAGGGGTTACTGCATGGAGCCCTTCGCTTCAGAAGAGTACTACTAGTCCGGATTACACTCTTAAAGTGAAAAAGAACGAGGAGAGTAGCCTTACTTTACTAGCACAAAATGTACAAGATTTCAGTGAACTGGAATTCGTAGTGACTTATGATCCGAATGAACTTGAGTTAATAGACTTATATGATTTTACCCCAGCCAAAGATCTCTCCAATGGAAGAATTGCAGGTTCAAATTTGACTGCAACATATACGGCTGGAAAAATCACTCTCTCTGTAGATCAGAATATTGTTCCGGGAACCTCATGGTCGGGAGAAGTCACTACACTGACATTTAAATCGAAGATAACGGGTGAAACACACATTAAAGTTGTGGCAGATTAAAAGATTTTGAAGGAGAATCAGGATGATTCACAATCGCAAGTATAAATATATATCCATTGCAATCGTAGTAGCCTTACTGGCCGAAGCTGCCATTGTTACCTTCCCCAAGTGGAACCAAGATTCGGCTGTAGAAATGTCTTCTGAGCAACAAGATGAACAGACCGCTGCGGATCTTTCTAATCTTACCGGAGTGGCTGTAAATCAAATTATGGAGATGAAGAATTCAGGCTCTTCATGGAGAGAGATCACTGAGACATTAAAAAATCCGCCTCCGGCAAACAATAAGGAAGATAAGATAAATCGTTCAAATCTGCTTCATGAGGCCGGATTAGGTGAGGAAGTGCTTAATGAACTTCGGCAGAAGGGCTTCCAGGATGATGAAATTATGGAGGCCAAACTGTTGACCGAGAGAATCATGCAGCAGTTGAAGGAAGTGATAGACAATACTGTTACTACAGTTGAGAGCCCGACAGTACTGGCGGGAAATACCCAGTTGGCTGAAGCGGAATTGCAATCAGCGTTCGTCAAAATTAATGATCAATTTAGTGAGGTACAGTCTGTTAAGTTAATTCTTACCTTACAGCAGGATTTTGGTTCGATGGAAGCAGTAATGAATGAGTATTTACTTTCCCTTCAAATTGAGCTGGATCTGCAGGATTACATCACGGATAAGAAATCGTATCAGGAAAAAAAGGAACAAAAAACCATTACATTAAAAGAGAACGAAATCGTAACTATGGAAATTCTTGAGAAGGCAATGCTGGACCAATTACAGCAAGGCAAGGAAGAGGTGACCAGTGAAGCCAGAGGGGGAAACTCTGAAACGGCAACTCCTTCTGACGAGAAAAAAGATTCCCCGCTTCCTGATATTAATCCGCCAACTGTGCAAGACGTAATACCGCAAAACCCAGGTGAAGCTATACGGCAAGAAATTCAGGCTATTAATCCTAACTACAGATAGAGGAGTTAAGAAGAATGAACAAACGACGAATCATTCAAGGTACAGCTCTTATAATAATTCTGGTATTTGTATTTCAGGCAGGGGTTTTTGCCTACGCAAAAGTTGCCTCTCCTTCTAAGGAGGGGGTTGAAGATAGTGTTGGAATGAGTAATGCGGGCATGCAATCCGAAGTAGTCCGGAGCACATTTGAACAGTTTCTTAAGGAGTTCAACGTCCAGGAGGCATATCGGAAACAAATCGAACAGTTGGTTGCAAGCGGCTATAGTCGTGCTGATGTTTCAATTGCCTACGACTTCTTATATCAAAATTTTGGAACCATAGATGATTTGAATAACATGCTTAAGGCCAAAGGTTCCGGGGAAAGTTGGGAAGATCTCTTTATACAATATCATGATAAGCACCCGGATTTTGTTCCAAGATCTTTTAATTCTGATGAGCTTGAGATTTTAATGCAAATTCAAGGGGCTACACCAGACGATATCATGATTGCTGATAGGCTATCCTTTGTAACGGGCAAGCCGTTTGGTGATTTGTTAAGCGAAAAGCTGAAAAACGGGCAATGGAGCAGCATCTTCGCGCAAGAGAGCGTTTTACATAGTGGAAACTCATTACCCAGAGTTCAGTTAGCTGAAGAAGAAATGAATAAGTACATTCAGCATGGCAAACTTTCCGAGCAGCAAGTGACCCAAGCCTTTGTTTTAGCACAAAAGCTTGGAGAGTCCCCTAAAGTTGTAATTTCTAAAATGGAGCAAGGTATTTCAGAAGAGTTGATTATGGCTCAGAGCTATATGAAAAAGTACGGAGAATAATTTGAACGGCAGATGGGGGTAGCTTTGTGAAAGTATTTATTCGGATATCGTTAGTTTCTTTTTTCTTAATGATGTTTTTTGTACCAATAGCTAGTGCCGAAACCTTGCAGGAACAACTGAATAATCTGGTTGGGCCAAAACAAAAATATAATACAATGCTCTCACCTGCATATTTGAGAACGAATGAGACTGTAGATGAAATAAGCCCTCAGAGTGGCTCGCTGACTATAACTCAGACTGATTATGTTCTGCCAGGGAGAAATGGATTAGATCTTGAATTCAAACGCATCTACAAAAATGAAGCAGCTAATGTGCAAGAGATGGAAGTGAATTATGTTGACGGTGCTTGGGTAGATAAATCTTTCTCCAATTCAAGAACCTCTTCATTTTATGAAGACAGGTATAACTTAGGGATTGGTATGCGTTTTTCGTTCCCGAGTATTGAGGTTAAGGTGAATTCAGATGGCTCTAGTCATAAGTTTTTGCATACAGATAGTGGAGATGTGTATCGGCTTAAGTCTGCGAATCTGGAGGGGGCGTACGTTTATTTACCAGAGGGTCAAACTGTAAAAGATGTTGTTGTCCGGGAAGCAACGACTTATCAAAATGGTCAAGCGGATGGGACTTCAAAGTATAAGATGACTGGTAAAGATGGGAAAAATACATATTTTTCAGAAGATGGCCGTATTTTGGGGATAGTAGATCGGTATGGTAATACTATCAATTTTGAATACAATACTTTGAAATATGAAATCGATGGTGATTCCATTACCAAAAAATTAATTTCCAAAATCACAGACTCAGTGGGTCGTGTAACGACAATCGAATATCTCGAGGACCCTAATTATACGGTAGGTCCCATTAGTAATGACTCTCCTGTTGGAATTAACAATTATTATAAAGCATCGCAAAGTCCGAATAACACCGATTCTGGCGATCTAAAAGGTAGATTCCAGGTTGTCCTCCATCTTCCGGGAGATAAAAGTATTGTCTACGACAAATCTGCGGCTCTGGTCAGTGATTCCAAACATGTATTGCGCACAAGGCTGCAAAGAGTATATGACACAGATACAAAGCCTAAATATATGTTTTGGTATGAACAACCCGATCTGGGTTTTACATATTTTAATAAAGATAATTATTCAGCCTATACCCGTTATGAGAATCTTGTACTGGTGGATGAGGTCAAAACTAATAAAGCCAAAAGCTATGTTTATAACACATACAAGAAACGGCTGAATGAAGGCAGCATGCAGTACAGAAAAATTTTTGAGAGTAATGATCTGGTTAAGAAGGGGTTCGATGCTTCTAAAACAAGCTTTGTGGACAAGCTGATCACCGATATCTATAGCAAGAAGACTTATACATATACGAATGAAGCAGATGGCTATGGGTACCCCGACTATAAGCAAGATGATAAAACCTACCTTAAGGATACATACAGATATTACACTCAAATCAAAGACGCAAATAACAGCAGTACACGTTTCACCTATAATGGTAATCAAGAGCTTATTTTAACTGAAAAAGAAGGAAAAGATCACAAAGAGACCATCACAAATGAGCATGATGAGCTGAAGCTGGTCAAGAAACAGGAAATCTTGCAGTATCAGGTTGCCAATGGACAAGCTGCGGGTGAACCTGTCCATAAAATAGAAAATTTCCGGTATGATGAATACGGCGATATGACCAGTTATACGGGGCCGATTGCCGAGCGGGATAGCAAGGGCTACCCGGTAAACAATGAGCATACCGTGTTGTACACCTATGATATTAATAAATTTCATATCCTAACCCAGAAAACCTGGAAGCTAAATCAGGATACAACGGCTCAAATTAACTACACATTGGATGACAAAGGCAATGTCACAAAAGAAAGTAAATCCAACAACGATGCTGCCAATCCGTGGATTATTACGGAATACGCGTATGACAATTATGGCAATCTTACACGTAAAACTGCCCATGACAGCAAACAGGACTTCATAACTTATTATGAATACGGCATAGATTCGAATGGGTTTAATACCAAAGGAGCCTACCTTACTAAAGAATACCAGAAGAATCAGGGAGGGACTTATGCCCAGACTTTCGCCTATGATTTCCAATCAGGTAATCTCTTAACCAAAACTGATCCCAAAGGGAATACAACTTCCTATGAATATGACGTTTTAAACCGAGTGATTAAAGAAATAAAACCGGATAAAACACTAAATGAATATCAATACCAAACCAGTTCCTTCTCAAACTTTAAAATTCAGAGAATAGATGGAAACAAGTTTAAGTTTTTGTATGAATACGATATTCAAGGGAATCAGCTGTTCTCCAAAGTGTGGGATAAAGGAATGTGGAGAATACTTACAAGTATGGAGTACGACTCATTTGGCAATATAACCAAACAGATAGATGCCAATGGTCATAGTGCGCGTTTTAGTTATGATAGTCAGCAGCGTATTATTGAGAAGTCGTACTATGAGAATGATAAGACAGCTAAGGGGACGATGAAAGTTGAGTATCAGATCGGTGCTGATGCGAAGACGCCATTATTGCTTACTATCACCAATGAGGAAGGATACACGCAGCGTTTTCATTACGATATTCTAAGTCAATTGATTAAAAAAGAAATTACGTCAGATCGTAAGAATTATTACGCTTCTACGACTACGTATGATTATGTTGGTAACACCCTGAGCCAGACGAACGAACGGAAACAAACAACCTCATACACATATGATCTACAAGGTAAAAAGATCAGTCAAACGGATGCTGAGGGAAATACTACGGAGTTCGTATATAACGTATTGGGACAGACAGTCCTTGAAAAGGCTCCGAACGGAAAGATTACGGAATTGACTTATGATGAAATTGGAAGGAATACTGTTCAAAAAATCTACCAATCTGGTTCATCGGATTATTATTATAATCTCAATGACTATGATACTGCCCATAATCCAGTCAAAACTACCAAAGGTGCTCATCTGAATGGAAAGAACCAGGATTCTTCCAATGTATCCTATGTCTATGACTCTCTTAACAGAGTTACGGATCAATATTCCAAGCTAGACTCAGCAACCAGCACCCATACACATTTTGACTACGATGCTAATGGAAACAAGGTGAAAATTACAGAATATGGTGATTCTGCAGGTACAAAGCTGGTTGTGCGGTCTTTTGAGTATGACTTTGCAGGACGCACAACGGTTGAAGCAGGTTCAGCCAAGGAGAAATTGGCGGATGGTTCACTGGCTCAGAGAGGTTCATATGAAACCAGATATGATTATGATCTTGTCGGGAACCTCTTAAAGAAGCAGCAGTTTAATGGTTCCGGATATGATACAGAGACGAATGAATATAATTATAGGAATTTGGTGGTTTCATCTAATAAGCCATTCAATACTCATGGCCAAAAGGTAAGCCGCTTCCAATATGATAAAGTAGGCAACCTAACTTCAGAGACAACAGTCGTTGCAGGTACGGAGCGCACGACGACCTATTCTTATGATGGCTTAGGCTACAAAACAGAGGTAGTTGATCCACTTGGGAATAAGACACGCTATCAATACGATAGCATGGGGAACGTATTAAAAGTTGTGGATCCTAGATATAGTACCACTCCCTTCGAGCAAGCACCGGGTACTGAGAAAGAATATGATGGTCTGAACCGTCTGATCAAGACCATTGCTTTTAATGGAACGCAGAGAGAGGTCATTGATTATAGGGAATATGATGGCAGAAATAATGTAGTCAAGCAGAGTGACGGAAAAGGTTACAATGTTGCTCAGCCTGAAAAATCTATAGGGACGTTGTATCGGTATAATGTTCTTGATAAGCCAATTGAGCTGATTACTGCGCAAACCATGTACCAAAATCAGCAGCTTGGAACCAGTAACTTCACTAAGAGACTTACTTACGATGCTTCAGGAAATGTATTGAGTGAAACGGATGGACTTGGACATAAGAGTTTGTATGACTATGATTTTGGCGGCCGATTGAAGCAAATCACCTATCCTGATGGAACTGTAACTTCAACAGAGTATGATCTTACAGGTAAATGGATGATTTTAAACAGAGATCAAGCGGGGGCTGTTACTAAAACATACAATGACATTTTTGATAAACCTTATTTAATTGAATACCCTGACGGCACCCGTGAGTCTTATCTCTATTCTTCTAAGGGTGAGTTGCTGGAACGAATCAACAAGGACGGAAGTTCGATTTATTACTCCTATGATAGGGCAGGCAATCAAGTCTCGGAAAAGACCTATATTGGTACTGATGATTCCAACTCCATTTATAAACTAACACGTGTGGAATACGATGAGACGGCTAGTATAGTGGCCAAAGAAACCTTCTTATACAAAGTCAGCAAAACTGGTGGTGCTGTAACTGAGTCTAGTGCAGGTGATCGTGTGGATCAGCGTTACGACCAAGCCGGGCGACTGGTACAAGTTTCAGGTCCTTTTGGCAAAGAGATCAAGCAAGAGTATGATCGCGCGGGCAATGTGATAACTTCTTATCAAAAGGTTAGTGACGGTAACTACGATATCACACGGAACGAGTATGATTCCAGATCCAGACTTATGAACACGGCATTGCTTATCAAGACCTCTGATATTAGCTCAGGGTATCTGGCGGGTGCTGTATTTGATAATGAATATGTTGACCGGTTGCAAGCAAGAACCACCTATTCATATTCTAAGAATGATCAAGTTGAAACGGTCACGGATCCTAAAGGTAATAAGACACTGGTTGTTTATGATTATGACAAGCGTCCTCTCTCAAAGACTGATGCTATGCAAGGGACAATAACTTATCAGTATGACAACAATAATAATTTAGTATTGGAAACAAATGCGAAAGGGAGTGACACACGATACACATATGATGTTTTGAATCGCTTACAAAGCAAAGATAGTCCCTCTGGAGAAGATGATCGGGCGATTAGCCTCTATATTTATGATAAGAAAGGAAATTTGGTTAAGGAAATTTCCCCTAATCAATACAAACGTGAGCTAGAGAGTGCGGAGCAGAGTTCCAAAATGAAGGGCATCTCTTATACCTATGATACGATGAACCGTCGAACTTCCAAGCTATCCCCAGAAGACGCCGGGTTGGAGTGTATTCAATATAATGCCATGGGTCAAATCTCTAAAGTGGTAGATGGATTGAGATATACCGGCAACATAGAGAATTCCAAAGGTAAGTCCTACTTATATGATGGTCTGGGTAATCTAACGAAGGAAACTAATGCAGCGGGTAATGCTAAGTTGTATCAGTATAATGTACTGAATCAGTTGGTAAAACAAACGGATGAACGGGGCAACATTACCGCTTATGTAGTGAATCCGGATGGAACCACCGCCAAAATCACTTATCCTGATGGCGGTGTGTTTCAGTTCACCTATGATAAGCTGGGCCGTAAGCTAACAGAGTCGAACCCGCTTGGTGCTTTAACCTTATATGCATATAATGCACTTGGTAAAGAGAAAATGGTAAAAGATCCATATGGTAACACCATAGAGAACAAATATGATCCTAATGGAAATCTAATTTCTGTAAAAGACAAGCGGGGGAGTCTGACCCTATTCAGTTACGATGTACTGAACAGGATGACTGAGAAAAAAACGCCGCTTGAACTTGATGACAGTAAAAATATTGTTTATGCTGTTGAGCGCTATACCTATGATTCTATGGGAAATCTGTTGAGTAAAATCATAACGGGTTCCAGAGATGACTCGGTTAAGCAGGAAACTACTTATAGCTACTATGATAACAGTTTACTAAAGAACGTATCAGACAACAGTGGATCAAGTACTACTAACCAATATGATTTAAATGGGAATTTGATTCTCAAGGACAAATTAAGGGATTCTAATCTTAGCGATGTGGAGCAGTATGAATATGACTCTCAGAATCGTGTAGTCAAGAAAATAGCTTGGCTAGACGAAAATAGTATCGTTGATGCCGTGAAATTGCCAAACTTGGAAAATCTCAAAAATGTACAATTTCCTGGTAAGGTAGGCCAAATTACCACTTACAGTTATGATCTGCTGGGAAATAAAATTCAGGAAGTGGACCCGAGAGCATATGGTGTACTGGATGCAGACACTGAGAATCACAAGCTGTATACCATAAACTACACCTATGATATCTTAAATCGTCCAGACAAGATTATCCGCAGACATGGCAAAGCAGATGTATACAGTCAATATAGCTATGATGCAGCGGGTAATAAAATCTCAGATCGGAATGAACGAGGTGCTGTAACCAAATATAGCTATGATTCACTGAATCGTTTGACAGTGACAACCGATTCGGAAGGAAAGAAATTCACCACTGAATATGATGCGGCTGGCAATAAAACGACAGCGATCAACGCCAAAGGAAATAGAATGTCATATACTTATGACAAATTAAATCGTTTGGTATTGACAATAGCCCCTGATGATACTGTGATTAGTAAAAACATCTATGACGCCAACGGCAATATCATTAAGAAAATAGATGCTAATGGGTACGCTGCTGGAAAAACGGATGATGCACAGTATGGGAATGTCTATCGTTATGATTTAGCTAACAGAATGATTGTTTTTATCGATCCGGTATTAGCCGTAAAATTTGGTAACGCTAAAGCTACGACTGCTTACCAGTTGAACGCTGTGGGCAATCTTATACAGCAAACCGATGCTTTGGGTGTTACAATCCGGTACGAGTATGATAACGCAAATCATTTGACCAAAGTAATTGATGGTAAAGGAATAGAGGTTAGCTACGGGTATGACCTTATGGGCAGCAAGCTGTTTATGAAAGATGGACGAGGTAAAGTAACCCAGTACAGTTATTATTCTTTCGGGCTTCTTCACTCCGTTACAGATGCTTCCAATCAGACTATGAGCTACTTCTATGATCTGGCGCTTAATAAAGCACAAATGATCGATCGTTTGGGGCAGCATACCCTATATTCTTATGATAATCGCAACTTATTGACTCAAACCAAGGTGAAGGAAACTGGAGATCAAATCAATTACAGTTATGATGAAGCAGGTAACCGGATCAGTATGACTGATGAGAGTGGAGCCTCCATTTATTCCTATAATTCGCGGAGTCAACTGCTGAAGATTACGAAAGATGGCAAAACCCGAATTAGTTATACCTATGATGACATTGGAAACATTGAGACGGTAACGGATACAGCAGGGTTTGTAACGACCTACTATTATGACTCTTCCAGCCGGATGAGCAAAGTTGCCTATGACAATAAAGAAACCGTTTATACCTATGATAAAAGTGGCAACAGAACCGCTGTACAATATGAAGACGGTGTTAAGGAAGTATATAGTTACGATTATAGCAACCGTCTGCTTACTCTAATCAATAAACGCAGCAACGGTTCAGAGGTATCAAGTTACCGCTACACTTATGATGACACCGGTAGACAAGTCTCCAAGACTGATAGCTACGGTACAACAAAATATGGCTATGATGAATCTGGGCGAATTGTACAGGTAGAGATGCCAGGAAAGACGACAGTGTATGCTTACGATGGAGCAAGCAACCGTAATTCTATGCTGGAGACCTACACCTCCAACCAGCCTAGCAGTTACATTAATCCTGGTACCAAAAAGGCTTTAGAATTCAAATTAAAGAAAAGCCAGTATTTATATTCATCCAGTAACCAGTTAATGAAACTAGAAGAACGAATGCTTGATGCAACTGGGAAAGAAGTGTTATTCAAAGCCGTAGAATATCTTTACGATGCAAACGGTAATGAGGTCAGTGAGCGGACCAGTTATATTCAGCCTCATAAATCTGACATGCACCAAACTACCGGAGGAGAAACGTACGGGACACAGGAAATTAATAATCTGCTGGAAAAAGTGACCCAAACCTATGATGGTTTCAACCGTTTAAAGAAAGTGATTAAGGTTAGAGATGCAGAACGAGTTACTGTTAATTACCAATATGACGGAGATGGTCTTCGGACGCAGAAGGTGGTGCAGAGCTCCAAAGCAGGAAATACAGCTAAAGAAACGAATTATGTCTATGACCGTCAACATGTTGTGTTGGAAATGGACAGTACAGGCAAGGTAATGACCCGTTACATTCGTGGGATCAACTATATTGCCAGAATGGATGGGGCAAAGCAATATGCATACTATCTGTACAACGGACATGGAGATGTCGTTCAAACTGTATCCTCTACCGGAGAAGTTCAGAATCAGTATGAATATGACGCATTTGGCAGTCCAACACTTACCATCGAGATCTATGCCGAGTCCATCCGTTATGGCGGCGAATTTTTGGATGGGGAGACAAGCCTGTACTATCTGCGTGCCCGTTATTACGATCCATATGTGGGACGTTTCATATCAGAAGATAGCTATTGGGGAGAAGATAATAATCCTTTAAGTCTAAATTTGTACACCTATGCGAATAATGATCCGATTCGGTTCCTCGATCCGACAGGACATTGGGCGAAAGGCGACGAGAAGCTAAATGTTGAAGCGCAGGCTAAGATTATTGCTTTGACAAATGCTTATTATAAAGCTGAAACTGAGGCAGAGAAGAGAGCGATACGTGATCAGGCGACCACTGTACGAACAGCCAAAGACGCTAAACAATCCGTAGTTACCCCGCTGCAGTTTCAAGCCAAGGAAATTACAAAGATTGTGGTGCAAGGGACATCGAAAGGCTATGCTAATGAAGCGGAGTGGAAACAAGCTTTAACGAAAGTCGGAATAAAAGCGCCAGATTCTAAGCGCGTAGAAGTTAGTGAGAATTTTTCGACGAATACCATCAATTATTCAACGGTCAGCAAGGTAATCATTGGACGAACAAATATGACGGTTAAAGTAGATTCATCTTCAACATACATCAAGAAAAATGAGATCATCGACAGAGCAAGCGCTTCGGTCGCTATGGAGTATAGTGTCACAGCGAATGAACTAAAGTTCATTTCCGACACAGGCTCGTCTTTGAAAAGCTTGGAGAAAGTTTTATACATCATAGATGCGGTGAAGTTAAATAAAGGGAAAGTAACTTCTGCGATTCTTAAGGATGCCCAAATTAAAGTAACTAAAGGATTTGGCGGTACAGTAGATTCGTTGCAATTTGCTTACGATATGGCTGATAAAGGATTTACAGTAAAAGAAGCATTGCAAATGTATAAGGAAGAAGTCACCGATCCAAAGATGGCAGAAGCCTACGCAGCAGTGACGATAAATGTGATGAGCAGTGGGATCGGTTTAAAGAGAATGGCTCAAGCAGAGAGCGAGATCAGTGTAACGAGGTCTGCTACGAAGCCTAAACAGTCAGAAGTTGTTGAGGGTATCAAGAGCGGAGGGAAGATAGCTGAGGGCACGGGTAAAATTGCTCAAACCACAGTAGGAAGATGGATGTCCAAGGCAGAATACGATACTATGGTGAAAACAGGAAAAGTGCCTGAGAGTTACACAGGAACATCGCATGTTGCTAATCCGGCGGATGCTAATGCATTTGGAAAACAAGCAAAGCCAGGTTCAGTGTACGTTGAGTTTGATGTCCCAACGTCAGCTTTGAAACAAACAAATGATGGTTGGGCAAAAATAGTTGGACCAAATTCGCTTGAAGGCAGGTTGGCGGCTAAAAAAGGTGAGCCACTACCAGAAATGCCTTCTGCAACAAACATAAAAATAGTAGGTGAGAAGTAATGCTAGATAATTTTCAAAATTGGATAATTGAAGTAAAGGGGAAATTACAAGAAAAGGGTGTTGAAACGGAAGAAGTAAATGTCGTGGATGCAAAAACTTCCGATAATCCTAGTATTACTGTACATCATTACTTACCTGAAAAGTTCATTGGCTTAATTACACTTTGGGAAACAAATACTGCATACGTTGAAGTATTGGATTACTCAAGTGGTGATACGGTAATGACCCAACATGTACAGCTACAAACAAATTCAGATTTTTATGAAGTATTCAATGACTATCTTGCCGCTATGTCGAAAGTAAACTAAAGAAAATATCCTACAATCCCTGATGTAAATCGGGGATTTCTTTTTTTTGGGGGCTACCCAGTGCCGAATGATTCGTTAATTCAACCAATAACACACTTAACCCATGTAATACCGCTACAAGAATTTCTTCATTTCCTTTGTACGCACATAATGCTTTAATTTTATAACCTAAATAACGCTATTTCGATACATCGAACAGGTCGATTATGGTCAGATACTACCATGATTGACCTGTTTTTTGTTATCTTCGTTTTCTTACGGTTTTTTCAAATTCATTCGCAACTGTAGATTACTATACAACGATAGGTACGGTGAGAAGGTCATAAATCGCAACTTTAACGATGGACACAACGACAACTATAGTAAGAGCGGTGAACATTTGAGGTTACTTTGTCCGCAACATAACCGACCATTGCAACGATGATTACGGTGCAGGAAAGAAATCTGGTGACGACCAGTCAATATATACAGGTAAGGCAACGTTGTAAGGCTAGCCACCTTGCCCTCTAATATAGTCCGAAATTCGTTAAAAAATTTCGGTTGGGGGCTGAACATGAAAGACGTACAAGTTTCGATAGACCGTATTGTTATTGACTTTACAGATGTCTATTGGGACTTCTTCAATGAGTTCCACAAGCGTATCTGCCATTTCTACGGAGTAAGAATGACGGTGGGGGATAGAGGATTTCAATACCGTATCAGAATCAATACAGGAGAACACTTCCTGCATATCTCCTACAAGTTAGTCTTTGCTCCGAAAACTCGAAAGAACACGCTGAGAATTGAAGTCTATCCGAAGTCGCTTGTTTACTTTCGTGGTTGGCTCGAACAAATCCGAGACTATGCGAATCAAGTGTTGTTCGTGAGATGTGACGTAGCCTTCGATATACCAGTTCTAATAAAGGACTTGTTTACGATGTCTACGAAGGGGCGTAAGTTGCGAATCTTCAAGGGCACTCGCTATTACAACGGTAAGCATCAGCGTCAAGAAGATGGCTATTGTCGGGTGTATGACAAGAAGCGTGAGTTATTGGAGAGAAGGCGGCAGAACATCGAGGGGGAGCGAACGAGGATGGAGATTGTGTATGTACCGAAAGAGAAGATACCGCTTGCTTCACTGGTTCAGTATCCGCCCCAGTTTAATAGCAAGTATCTGTGTGCTGTGCTAACGGATGTATTCAAATTCACACCTAAGGTGGGGCGGCTAGTTCAGGAGATTCAACTAGGAGAACTGTTACCGCAGGATACGACACCGTACTATCGGAAGCGAATTCAGAATCAAATGAACTCACAGGAAGTAATTGACTTGGATGGACTAGCGGCGAAGCAATGGAAGGAAGCTATTACACTTCCTTGTGCAGTTTTATGCGGTCAGATTAGTCATCTTCCAATACAAGAAGTTCGTTCAGGCTGATGTTTAAGGTCTTACAGATAATATCGAACGTACTGAGATGCACCCTGTCTACCTCTTTGGAACACAAATGACTGATGGTATTAGGACGTAAACCTGCTAATCTTGCTAATTCACGCTGAGACATGTTCCTCTCAGCTAATATTTCTTTTAGTCGAACAACGACAGGCAATGAAGACACCAACTTTCGTACAGGTAATGTTCCTCCTATTATACTTCCTGAATATCAGTAATGGAAAGTGATTGATTGTATCGCTTAGGTGATATATAATGACGTTGTATCTACTAGGCGTTACATAAATCTGAATTTCTGTAACGGTGGGGAGGAAATAGCATGAATGTCATTGGATATGTCAGAGTTTCGACACAAGGACAAGCCAAGGATGGCTACAGTTTAGCGTACCAACAGGATGAAATCCGATCCTATTGTCAGGAGCAAGGATGGAATCTGATTACCATATATAGCGATGAAGGTATCAGTGGGGCGAAGGTCGATGAGGAAGCCCTTGAAGTGGATAGAATCGGTTTTCAGAGCATGTTAACCGCTCTGACAAGTCAATCCATTGATACTGTAGTTGTCCTCAATACAAGCCGTTTATGGCGGTCTGATATTGTGAAAGTGTTGGTACATCGAGAGTTTAAGAAGCATGGAGTAGATGTTCGGAGTATTGAACAACCGACTTACAGCATCCACAAGAAAGACCCGAACGATTTCCTGATTAATGGACTAATGGAGTTGCTTGACCAATACCAACGCTTGGAGATTGCCCTTAAGTTAGGTCGGGGGCGAAACAAGAAAGCAGAGCAGGGTGGCTATGCCGGAGGGAGAGCCACCTTTGGATACACAGCTAAGAAAGGTCAGAAGTATATCCAAGTGGACGAGAAGCAAGCGCTGACTGTCCGTAGAGCATTTGAGATTAAGGAACAGCATCCAACATGGACTCTTACTCGAATCGCAGAATCATTGAACGAAGAAGGTTTTAAGACACAGCAAGGCAGTTTGTTTACGAAAGTACAAGTCAAACGAATCTTGGACAGACGTGATTTTTATAGTGGTATATACCGTTATGGAGATATAGAAGCGGAGGGCTTACATCAAGCCATCCTTTGACGGAACTGAATGGAGATGCTTGCGTGCCATTGCGAACCGAAAGGTTAACGCTCGAACTGAGGTTGCACCCATTCTTTAACCCCGTCATACCAACACAGAATCCATATACAGGGGTGAATTCTTTTGTCACACTACAAACAAACGCATATTTATGTCGGAATGGATTTACATAAGGCTCAACATACCGCAGTTATTATCAATTGTTGGAATGAGAAGCTAGCTGAAATTCAAATCGAGAACAAACCGTCTGCTTTTGACGAGTTAATGAAGTTCGTCAAGAAGCATACACCAAAAGGCTTGACCCCTGTCTATGGTTTAGAGGATACGGGCGGCAACGGCAGAGCAGTAGCCGTTCACCTAGTCGAGAATAAACAAATCGTCAAGGAAGTCAATTCCGCATTATCCTATAACGAGCGCATGAGTAATGCGACTACGCAAAAGAGCGACAGTTGGGATGCGTTTTGCATCGCCAAGGTATTGCTTGCAAGATTGGACGAACTGCCGGAAGCAAATCCGCAGTACATATATTGGACAATGGGGCAAGTGGTAGCAAGACGTAATTCGATCGTCAAACACGCCGCTATGCTCAAGAATCAGCTTCATCAGCAATTAAGTTATCATTATCCATCTTACAAGAAGTTCTTCTGTGACATTGATGGGAAAGCAGCTCTTGCGTTTTGGGAGAAGTACCCTGCACCACATCATCTATTATCGGTGGGGGTGGAGGAACTAGCTATGTATCTTCGCAAAGCAAGCCATAATACTTGCTCTACTCGTAAGGCAGAAGAATATTAGAAGTGGTCAAGCAAGATGGAGCAACAAAGAGGAACTACCAAGAACATAGGGATTTCCTAGTTGTAAATATGGTTCACGATATGCGGAGAAGCCGAGAACTAATTAAGCAGACGTAAGAACAACTTCGTCAGGTGTTGTCACAAACAGAATATAAGTTAGAGTCGATGGATGGTATCAACATCGTCACAGCGGCGGAACTGGTGGCTGAAATCGGAGATATTAACCGCTTTGCCAATGCAGACAAGCTAGCCCGTTTTGCCGGAATCGCACCTGTCCGTTTTAGTTCGGGTGGCAAGGGCAAAGACCAAGCAAGCGGTCAAGGCAATCGGGCACTAAACAGCATCTTCCATAACCTAGCCGTTCAGCAAATCCAAGTAGCCAAAGGGAAGAACAAGACACAGCGTAATCCGCTCATGTACGAGTTCTACCAACGAAAGCTAGCAGAAGGCAAGACCAAGAAGCAAGCCCTTATATGCGTCATGAGAAGGCTTGTGAACATCATCTACAGCATGATGAAGAACAAAACTGAATACAGGGCGGCGAGTCCTCTAACAGAACTCAAAGCCGGATGATATAATGGTGGTAATTGGTAAAATGGTTATCACCTTTTCCTTTAGTAGAGTTTAAGATTACTACTTAGGGGACGGGAAATCTTATAGATTCAAGTCCAATAAAAATCCCTAGTAATGCTGTAAAGGTAGAACAGGCTAAGAATGGATACGATCAAACAAAATATACTTGGTCTGATGGAACTTATAAGTATGAAGCACGTTGGCATACAAGAACTCCTGGTGCACCTGTGGATCAAGGAAATACTTGGGTTGTTACAAGAACGACTCCAGGAAGCCAAACAACAAGAAAACAGGAACATATTTTGACGAGCGAGAATCAATGGACATCTATGAAACAGTGGCAGGATGCTGTAAGAGCGAGACAAAATGGAACAGCGACGCCTGAACAACAAGAAATCTTAGATTCAGGTCATTGGCCTGCCCCATAAGAATAGGAGGTGTCAAATGGAAATAGTTAAAGACTTTTATACTGGATTTGAGGGTGAACCGGAGATCATCTTCTATTTCCAGAATTCCGAGGGTCAAAAAGTTCAGATTAAGGCTTGGATTGGTTATTTTGATTCGATTATGGCGGCTATACAACCTAATGAAAACGGATGGAGTGGGCTCTCATATTACTATCATACGGATACTGGTTGGTTTGAAGAGACGCCATGGAGAATACCTGATTTAGGCGATGCGTTGAACGGTCTTCAAAGTGTCAATAAAACAGAATTAGATCAAGAGACACTAGAGGTCTATCGAAGTATATTTGAACTACTTCATCAGGCACAATCCGTAGATAGAGAAGTATTGGTTGAATATGATTAAACTTTTTTCATGATTTACGAAAGACCTTGATTGGCTTCGTGCCTTTTAAGGTTTTTCTTTGGTGGGGGCTACCCAGTGCCGAGTGAACTTATCATTCAACCAATAACCCATCTAACTCATGTAATACCCGTATACCTTTGAGAATTACAGCAATCCTGGCCCATCTCCGGATGGGCTTTTACGATTTTCAGACCCGTTTTTCGCTGGGGAGAGTAGTTAACTGTGATATTTATCATGATTAATGTGATAAATTTAACATCTTAATTTTTAATTTTATTGCTAAATTAAGGGTGACCTTGTATCCACAAAAACCTTGGGAAACACGGATTTTTCACACAATTTTCATATATTGTTGCTTGTATGGCAGATTACCTTCTATTAAAGTAACGCCACTCTGTCGCGTATAAAGAAATCATCTAAAATCCATAAATAAATGTGATTCCCAATGCGTGGAAAATGCAAGATATGTCACTTCGCGACTTGCAAATTCAAGTTACAATCGTTGAAAAAGTCAAAAGGATGTTATTCTACTTGACACTAAGGAAGGGGTTATGTCGGTGGTACAATTACCAAAATTGAACGATCTCGGTTTCTTTGAGATTCGTCTGGAGTCCATTGGAGGGCTGGGAGCGAATCTGGCCGGTAAGATGCTCGCGGAAGCGGGCGTGGTGGGCGCGGGTCTGAACGGCGTCAGTTTTTCGTCTTACGGCTCGGAGAAGAAGGGGTCAGCAGTAAAGGCCCATATCCGTTTCTGTGATTTGGACACACATATCCGCGATACGTCGCCGGTTGAGCGTCCACACGTCGTTGGGGTTTTTCATGAAGCACTAGCCAAAACCGTCAATGTGACAAGCGGCATTTATGAGCACAGTACCGTTCTTGTGAATTCGGCCAAGACGCCGGAGGAGCTGAAAGAGCTGCTCAAGATGAAGGCAGGCACGATCGCGGTGATCGATGCGACAAGCATTGCCCTGAAAGAAAAGAACCGGGTCAATATGGCGATGCTGGGTGCGTTGTTCCGGCTTTGTCCTTTCCTGGATACCGAAACCATGAAGGGCGTAATTGAGAAATCTCTTGGCAAAAAATATCCGCAAGCTGTACAATCGGCAATTACCACCTTTGAACGGGGCTTCAATGAAGTGAAGTTTATGGACTTCGAGCTACCGGAGGGCGAAAGCATGCCGGAATATGTACGTTCCGACATTTCAGCGCTGGGCTATGAGACCCAGCCGATGGGGGGAACCATCATTAACCCGGGCAGCAGCTTCCTCAAGAATCTGAGTATTTCCCGTTCCGGAATGATTCCTGCATATGAGAATGAATCCTGCATCCACTGTGCACAGTGCGATACTGTTTGCCCCGATCAGTGTTTTGTCTGGGAAGAACGGCTCGACCGCAAAGGCCGCTCGCAAATGTTCCTGCTGGGCATTGACTATCAATATTGCAAGGGCTGCCTGAAATGTGTAGGCGCCTGTCCGACCTCTGCGCTGTCCATTCTGCGTGAGAAGGAAGGCTATGCGGACAGTCACACGGTGCACCATCAATTCGATCTTATATCGCAGTCTTAATCTTCTGAAGAAAGGTGGAATGAACAGTGGCTATTGATTATGAAAAAGAAGTAGGTTCCGCCAAGGTGGAACAGAAATTCCTGTATGAATCAGGAAATGAAATGGCGGCATATGCCGCACATCAGATTAATTACCATGTCATGGGTTATTTCCCGATCTCCCCGTCGACGGAGGTTGCCCAGTTCCTTGATACGATGAAAGCAAGCGGACAGCATGACATTATGCTGGTTCCTTCGGATGGCGAGCACAGCTCGGCAGGGATTTGTTATGGTGCTTCTACAGCAGGCGGACGCGTATTCAACGCGACCAGTGCTCAAGGCTATATGTTCATGCTGGAGCAATTGCCTGTACAAGCCGGTACGCGGATGCCTATGGTCATGAACCTGGTCTGCCGCTCCATTTCTGGTCCGCTGAATATTCATGGCGACCATTCGGATTTGTATTTTGCCCTGAACACCGGCTGGCCGATCCTGATGTGCCGTGATCCGCAGTCCGTCTACGACATGAACCTGATGGCGCTGAAGCTGGCAGAGCATGCCAAGGTCCGCCTTCCGGTTATGGTTGCTTCTGACGGTTATTTCACCTCCCACCAGAAACGCCGTGTGCAGGCTTTCGCCCACCGCGAGGATGTTCAGAAGTTCGTAGGCGAACAGCCGCCAACCGGTTTTACCGATACGTTGGACCGCAACAATCCGGTTACGGTAGGTCCTTATATGAATGAACCGGATTATATCAACAACCGTTACCAGCAATCGGTAGCGATGTACAATGCTGGTGAAGTGTTCGAGGAAATCGCCCAGGAATTTGCTGAGCTGACCGGACGCCATTACCCTATGATTGAGGAATACCGGATGGAGGATGCCGACGTAGCGGTATTCCTGATGAACTCCGCTTCCGAAATTATCAAGGACGTGGTAGATCAGCTTCGCCTGCAAGGCATCAAAGCCGGTGCGATCTCGCCGAATATGATTCGTCCTTTCCCGCAGAAGCAAATTGCCGAAGCGTTGAAGAACGTTAAAGCGATCACTGTCGGGGACCGTGCTGACTCTGTTGGCGGACACGGCGGCAATATGGTCAACGAAATTAAGGCGGCCCTGTTCACTTACGGCAACACCACTACCAAGGTAATCAGCCGCATTTATGGACTGGGTGGTAAGGATTTCTTCGCTGAAGATGGACATCATTTCTTCCAGCTCGCCATGGACGCTGTGGTCGCGGATCGCGTAGAAGTGCCGTTCGATTATTATGGACATAATCCTGGTGAAGCGGAAAAAGCTCCGAAACGTTTGCTGAAACCGATGAATTTCGAGTCGCTCAAGACCGGCCTGATTACAGTGAAGCAGGATGAAGTGACCGGCAAGCTGAGTGTGAAGGTGCCTCCGGTCCGTAGCCTGATGAAGAAGCCTAGACGGTTGTCACCGGGTCATGGTGCTTGTCCGGGCTGCGGTATTTTCTCGGGCCTGGAGCTGTTCTTCAAAGGGATTGAAGGAGATATCGTAGCGCTCTACCACACGGGCTGCGCAATGGTAACCACAACAGGTTATCCGTACTCCTCCCATAAATCAACGTTTATTCATAACCTCTTCCAGAACGGTGCAGCTACGCTGTCCGGTGTCGTGGAAATGTTCTGGGAACGCAAACGCCGCGGCGAGCTGGATGGACTGGGCCTGCAAGAGGACTTTACCTTTGTCATGGTTACCGGCGATGGCGGTATGGATATTGGTATGGGACCGGCCATCGGCGCAGCGCTGCGCGGCCACAAGATGATCATCGTAGAGTACGATAACGAAGGTTATATGAATACAGGCGCACAGCAATCGTATTCTACGCCGCTCGGACACCGTACTTCGACATCCAGCATCGGGAAAACCCAGCAGGGCAAAGTAACACAGCATAAAGACACCGCGCAAATTATGGCGGCTACGAACATTCCTTATGTGTTCACCGGCTGTGAGGCTTACCCGCAGGATCTGCTGAAGAAAGCGGCCAAAGCACAATGGTATGCTCAGAATGAAGGTCTGGTCTATGGCAAGATTCTGATTGCCTGCCCGCTGAACTGGATGTCCGAAGACAAGGATGGAACCGACATCGTATCCCTGGCTGTCGAGTCTTGTTTCTTCCCGCTCTACGAAGTAGAGCAAGGAGCGACGAATATTACGTACAATCCGGAAGACAAGAATAAACGGGTAGAGGTCTCGGCTTGGCTGAAGACGATGGGCAAAACCCGCCATCTCCTGAAGCCTGAGAACGAGCCTGCACTGCGCAGCTTCGAGAACGAAGTACAACGCCGCTGGAACCGTCTGAAAGCGAAACACGAGCATCCAGACTTGTAAGATCGAGTCAACCTGTAAGCCATTATATATATTATTTTTCACTATATAAAAGAAAATTAAGCACAAAGCCCGGCGGATTCTTCTGCCGGGTTTATTTGCACAGAATCAAACTTACAGCATTTATAAGCTTCATACCGCCGCAATGTTAGGTTATATTGTTGTTATGGTAATTTGTGCCTAGCAAGTTAATGGCTGATGTGAAAACGGAAAGTGGAGGTGCCTAAATGGTAAAGACGAACAACTGGCAGGATGGGATATGGACCAATGAACCGAAGAGCTGTACTGTACAGGGCGATCAATTGATTGTCGAAGCAGTAGAGGGCAGCGATTATTGGCAAAAAACGATGTATGAATTTCAGCATGACAACGGGCATGCACTGCTGGTTCCATGGAAAGATGGAGAAGCGGTTGAAATCAGCTTTTCATTGCAGGGCATCACAGAACTATACGATCAGGCGGGAATTATGCTGTGGCATAGCCCTACAGTCTGGATTAAAGCAGGCATAGAGATGAATGATGGCGTGCCTCATGCCGGTGCAGTTGTAACTGACGGATACTCCGACTGGTCGTTGTCTCCCGTGGCAGAATGGGCCGGAGAGACCATAACTTTCCGCGCTTCGCGCATGAAGGATGCAGTTATCATCAGAGCCAGAACGCAGTCGCATCCCTGGCGGACCCTGCGGGTCGCCCGTTTTCCTTATGAGTCCGGTGTACAGGCAGGTCCTCACGTCTGCGCTCCTACAAGAGCGGGATTAAAGGTTGTCTTCACACGCTGGATAACCACGGATCCCGATAAGGATGTACATACGGATCCCCCGCTGCTCTAATCCTGCTGTATATTTTTTGAACCCCCAGCCATCCTATAGTTAACAGGATCTAAGAATACTTGGCTTAGGGGGTATCGGATATGAAGCGCTATATTACTGGATGGCTTGCTGCCGTTTGGACTGTAGGAACTGTGCTGACAGGCGCTAACCAGCCTTCACAACATGATGCAGATCAATCATTCACCATCCGGGCAGAGCTAAGAGGCAATATTCCGGACGTATATGGAGCGGTCGCACCAGGAGAAACGTCTGTGACAGAATCAGAAACGGGCAACAAAGCCGGAATTCCAATTGTGTACACCTCGATGGATAAAGAGAGGGGCAAATATTCTAAAAAGGTAAAAGCGTTCTTTAACGGACTTTGGGGACATATGGGTGCCCATTGAATCTGTGGTGAAATGCAATAAACCTCAAACTGAGGAAGATCCCGCAACAGATAGAAACAGGCCAGCCCGATTCCCGGCTGGCCTGTTTCTATCTGTATTTCTTGTGTATGAGGTGAGCTAAACACTATCACGTGTAATGCTTCGATAGTATCAAAATAAAGTCCAGTTGCCTTTCATTCTGGCATGTCTTTCTGCCCGGTACAGTGTGTAGCGGGTGCAGCCGATCAGCGCGAGGCTGCCGATAATCAGGATGACGAGCGACCACCACCAGCCTGTGCCGATGTCGTTATATAGTGCCCCGCGCACCAGAATCAAGCTGTAGGTGACCGGGAACAGTGCAGATAATCCTGTAGCCCAGGCCGGAAAGACCGCAGGCGGTATGCGCACGCCCCCGAACAGCTGCATCGGTGCCTGGAAGATATAGTACAGAAACGAAGATTCCCTGGAGAACAAGGATACCGCGCAGAGCAAGGCTCCCCAGACTATGGCCGCTGCCAGCGTTACCAGGAGGACCATCAGCAGCGCGAGCCAGTTTACAGAGGACATATCCGCTACAAAGATGAAGGTGAGCAGTGAAAAGGAGGCGAACATCCAGATGCCGTGAAGCAGAGAATACAGAGAACGCCCGTACAGAAAACCCATCTTCGAGGACGGGGTCAGGAAGACGGTCTCCACCGTTCCGCCTTTGCGCTCCAATTCGAACAGCCATGCTGATTCTACCGCTGTCCAGAACAGCTGAAAGACCAGATAACCGCTCAGCAAAAATAGGGGGATTCTGCCATCAGGGATAACCTGCGAGAGCATGGAACCCTCTCCGCTGCGATAAGGCTTCATCGAATAATAGGAAGTCAAAAAGGCGAGTGCCGGCCAAAACAGCAGGGAGAAAAACACAGTCCGGCCCTTCGTACGGTTCTGGTGCTGCTTGCGCAGCTCAGCTGCAACCGTCAGCCATAAACCACCGGGCCTCATGACACCCTTCCTTCCGAGAGCAAAATGATCGCATCCTCCAGATTGGGCTTGTCGCAGGAAAAACCGGTGATCACCAGACCGTTTGCTGCGGTCCAAGGCAGCAGCTCCGTAATCAGCCTGTCGGCGGAAGGGGTCTGCACGGAGATGCGGTAGAAGGCATCGCTCCCAAATGAGGATTCATCGCTTCGGCAGCTGCCCGCAAGCTCTGCCGGATGGCCCAGCTGGCCCAGATGCTCCAGCAGTTGCGGGCGCATGGCTTCATCCCAACCGGTGACATCGAGATGGGCGGTCTGCGATCCGGCAACCTGCCGGACAATCGCCTCCGGCCTGTCGCACAGCAGCAGCTCTCCGCGATTCAGTACATACACCCGGTCACAGAGCTCTTCAACCTCCTGCAAATAATGGCTGGTCAGGAGGATGCCTTTGCCTTGCTCTTTGGCAAGCTGCCGCACAGTGCCGCGCAGCTGCCTGGCAATAGGCGCATCCAGCCCGAGTGTCGGCTCATCGAGAAATAAATATTGCGGGTCATTGATTAGACCGCGGGCAATCTGCAGGCGCTGCTTCATTCCTTTGGAATATTGCTCCACAGGCTGGTCTGCGGCTTCAGTCAGGCCGACTTCAGCAAGCAGTCGATCACTTTCCACACGAATTTTGGAAGCACTGAGACCGTATAATTTGCCGAAATATTGCAGGTTTTCTCTTCCTGTGAGTCTCCAGTAGAGCATCCGTTCTCCACCGGCTATCATGTTGACCTTCTGCTGCACATCACGCCGGTTTCCGGCCAAAGAGACGCCGTCAATCTGAATATCCCCTGAGGTGGGATCAAGCAGGGTGGATAACATACGGATGGTTGTCGTTTTGCCAGCACCATTCAGTCCCAGCAATCCGACAATTTCCCCTTTATCAATGTTCAGCGACAGGTTTTTAACGGCAGTCACTCTCTTTAGCTCGGAGCGGAATAAGCCGGTTCTGTTCCTTGTTTCGTACGTTTTGGTAACCTCATTCATTTGAATCATTTGCTATTCACTCCTTCACTGGCTAAAATCGCTCAAACATTCCACGCTCCACGCGCCGGTTGCACCATAAGCCTACTGCGATGTAAAGGAACGACAGCAGCAGGACCAGGGGAACATCACTCAGTCCAACTTCCTCCCCGGTAAGCAGACTGCTGCGCAGAAGCTCAAGTGCAGAGGTCAGCGGAAAAATCTCGGCTGCCTGCTGCAGATAACCGGGCAAATATTGCCGCGGGAACTGAAATCCGCAGAGCAGCGTAGTTACCGCAAAAAAAGTGTTTTGTACGATGTATGTATCTCTTGTGTACAGCATGATGCTTCCCAGCACCAGAGCCATCGCATAGCAGGACAGCAAGAAAAGCAGTCCGCTGGTCAATACCGACAGCAGATGGGGGGTGGGGAGCCGAAGGCCTGCCAGATATCCGAACAACAGGATCGTGACCAGTTCAAAACCGCTGCGGTACAGCTGCTGGGCGGCGTTGCCCAGAAAATATCCGTTCCGTCTGGAGGGGGAGAGCAGCAGCGCTTCCAGGGTTCCTTCCCGCCATTCTGTCATCAGCGCGCGGGAGACATTCATGATCATGCTGGTGGAGAAAATGCTTAGTGCCCCTCCGATGATTACATAGGCCAGGTAGTTGCTGCTGCCTGCAAAAACAGAGAACTGTGCATCCAGTTCGCCCCGGATCAAATAGTAATACGAGAAATAAGAAATTAGGACAAGATAGCCTCCTTCAATAATATGACCGAAGGTAAAGGTCCAGGGGTAAGCTCTCAGATTGGATCTCTGGTTCCTGACTGCGGTTGCGATTGCGGTTTGCCACACAAAGAAACAACTCCTTTTTCAGTAATCGGCGTTATTGTTCGAAAAACTGCCTTTGCAAGTTGATCAGACTGTCAAAGGCTTCCTTGTTGCAGAAGTAGAACAAGTAATTGCCTTTCCGCTCGGAACCCGCCAGTCCGGCCTCAACCAGTTGCTTCAACTGCTTCGATACAGCCGCTTCTGAGATGCCGAGAAGCGGGGCCAGTTGTTTCGTGCAATGCGGAGCCTGCCACAGCAGCTTTAGAATTCGCAGGCGGCTTCCATCACCGAGCGCCTTCAACTGGCGCAGCAGATCCTCTGGAGGTGCTTCGCTGTAAGGCAGGCCGGGAATATCCACGGCCAGCGGAAGGGTCAGTGTATCCTCGCTCCAGTCCATTAGCAGATGCGGGTGGATGAAGGTTGAAGGCAATACATACACCTGCTGCAGACGATCATAGGGGAAATAGTAGGTGACTGCCTTCTGGGCGGTAAAGGTTCCGCTCCCGGCGAGCAGGCGCGGGTGCAGCGAATTCAGTGCCTTTTCGGCTGAGAGGATTACATCTGCCTGAAACTGTGTGGCGGCTGTGCTGATCCACGGGGCGATGTAATCCCATTCCTTGCGGAAATACTCCCTCTCGTAGGTCTCCAGCACAGCAAGCAGCAGGTGGCGGACGTCTTTCAGATTCTTCAGCAGATACAGCCCGGCTTCATCCGGCTGTTCTCCGTGAGGGTTTGCTAACCTGCCCTGCTGCCATTCAAGAATCGTTCCAAGCGAGACCTTGCTGTTCAGCAAATGGTGCATAAATTCTGCATCGGGCAGACTCTTGAGCAGTGCGATGCCTTCTGAGCATGTCAAGGAGGAGCCGGGACGAACTGGTGTCATCAGGGACAGCCATCCGTCCGATATCCTCCCGATAGTCTGAATCTCCTCGCACAACGAGTGCGGCATTTGCGCTGTAAGTTCCCTGGCCCAATGCAGCCGTTTCGGATGATGCTGAGGCTGATGCAGCACATGCAGACTGCACAGCAGTTCATGATACGGACTGATGACGGTTTTGATCTTGCGTTGCAAGGTTAAGAGTGAGCTCATCTCGTTCCTTTCCGATTAACCATTTGGTTAATCAAAAACCACTTTCGCGTAAAGTGTTCAATATTATAAATTTCACAGCCCCGGTTGTCAATGGATTTTTCCACAGCTGAAAAAGGCGAAAGAACACCGCGTGAATACCGTGCACGCATTTGTTCTTTCACCTTTGAGGGCAGCATTATTATGATTTGGAAGAGCTGTTATCGCTTCTTGCCGCGCATGGAGCCGGAGATAGTGCACATCTCATCTCTGACAGAGTAAGTGTAAATATGGGATTGCTCATTTGTCCATGCTCCAGTAAATATGGGCATTCCATTACTCTGTCCTATACTCCAGTTACGGCTGTTTATATATTTCACGCATGACATGGCGCAGCTCGGGAATAATCAGCCGTTCCATGGCCAGCTTAATTGCACCGGTGGAACCGGGCATGGAGAAGATAGCCGTGTTGCCGATCGTCCCGGCTATAGCCCGGCTGAGGATCGCAGCAGAGCCGATATCATCCGTGAAGCTCAGCAGCCGGAAAATCTCCCCGAAGCCCGGCAGCGACTTGTCAAGCAGGGAAGCAACGGCTTCGTAAGTGGTATCCCGCGGTGAAATTCCTGTTCCCCCGGTCAGCAGTACGGCTTCTATGCCGGAGTGCACGGAGCTTTTGTAGATCAGCTCGCGGATATCTTCGTAATCGTCCTTGACGATGTCGCGGCCCGTGACAACAAATCCAGCCTCTTTAAGCATAGATTCTATCAGGGCGCCTCCGGTGTCAGTCTCCAGGGTACGCGTGTCCGAGACCGTTATAATATGGCAGGCCACCGTTTGGGGCGCTTCACGCCGGTGTTCCTCTACAGATGACATGCAGACCAACTCCTTCATCATTCATTATGGCTGCCAGCTGTCCAACGAGACAGCTTGGGCTCAGCCTAATCCTTCTTTACCCCATATTAGGGGAAGGATTAGTCAAAGACAAGCTGCGGCCTTGACCGAAGTCGAAATCCCCCGCTCAACTCCGGCCTCCTTGCGTGCATATGGGCACTTGTAGTACACTCGCTACCATAACGGAATTTTGTTGGGAGAGATGAAACTTGGAACAGGCATTGCCAGTTTACATATTGTCAGGGTTTCTGGGGAGCGGCAAGACGACTCTGCTGCAAAGGCTGCTGGATCACTGGAAGACACAGGGACTCAGACCGGCAGTTATCATGAACGAGCTTGGCGAGGTGAACCTTGACGGGCTGCTGGTCGAACAATCCGTACCGATGGCAGAAATGCTGGGTGGCTGCATCTGCTGCACAAGCCGCGGTGATCTCAGTACGGAACTGACTACGCTGGTAAAGAAAGAATCACCCGATGTTGTTATCATTGAAGCGACAGGTGCGGCGAACCCGCTGGAAATCGTAGATGCCGTTACCGAAACCTCGCTGTATCAGCTGGTAGAGCTTAAAGGGCTGATTACCGTTGTGGATACCGCACATTTGCTGGAGCTGTACCGGTCCCAGCAGGGCGCTACCTACAGGCTGATGCAGGAGCAGATCCGCTGCGCGTCCGTGCTGATACTGAACAAAACCGACCGCGTAACCACAGAGGAAGCGGAAGAGATATCCGCCGTGCTGCGCAAATGGAACGCCTACGCCCAGATCATGCCTGCGGTGCGCTGTGAATTGGAGCCGGAAGTGCTGCTTGGCAGCGTCGGCGGAGTTCATGCGGAGGCCCGTCCTGAGGAGGATGCAGAGGATGAAGCAGCCGGTCCGGCGGTCGGCGGTTTGAATACGGAGAATGGGGGAGAATCCCATCATACCCATGACCATGTAATGGCATATACCCATTATTTTAAACGTGCGGTGAACAGTGAGGAGTTCGAGCAGTTCGTTAAGGAGCTTCCACGGGATGTTTACCGGGCTAAGGGGATCGTAACTTTTAATGACACTGCGAGCCGTTTTCTGTTCCAATATGCCTACAGGGAAGCCGATTTCATGAAAATAACTCCTCAGGGCGATGTCCCTGATGTTGCTGTATTTATCGGTGAGCACTTCTCATCAAGCGAGCTGCGCAGCAGGCTGCTTCAGCTGGAGAAACGTACATTGATCCGGCCGGGTACAGTGAAGAGGAGCCTTTAATCAAGCTTCCTTTGACAGGGGAATTGGTTCGTTCCTTTTCTTGCAGGTTAATAGATAGGCATACCCTATAATAATTGCAGGAGGTTTTAGGCTATGACCCGAATTCAATATCAGGAGTGCATTGACGCTTGTATAAAATGTATGAACGCCTGTAACTACAGCTATGTCTCAAGCCTGAAAGAATATGATCTAGCATCACTGCGGGAGAGCATCCGGCTTGACCGGGAATGCGCGGACATTTGTTCCTTCGCCGTTCAGGCAATGACCCGCCAAAGTCCATTTGTAGCGGAAATCCTTCGCTTATGTGCTGAAATCTGCGAACGTTGTGCCGACGAGAGCAGCAGACATGAGCATACTCATTGCCAGGAATGCATCGATTCCTGCCGCAATGCCGCATTAGCTTGCCGTTTAATCAGCGATGTCGTTGAGGTATACGCGTAAATTTAAAATTGCTGTTTTGCAGCAGACTATACAAGACCAGACCAACGCAGTAATTATACTGAGGGTTCTGGTTTTTTTGTATAGAATGGATCCTCAATCTGTTCTTTCTCAAAGGAATTTAGTGCAGTTCCGGCGAATTATAGAGTGGAAGAACCAGTTGTCCATTAGATGCGCTAAGCAAGCTTGGCTTCTGGCTAAGGGGGAAGACAGCCGAATGGCGTTTCGAAGTATTAGTGAACACCGATTGACGGACCGCAGCGGTCCTTTGATTGAACTTACCCGGGCTACCAAGGTTTATGGAGGACGCCCAGTTTTACGTGAAGTCTCACTCACGGTGGAAAGTGGAACGGCTCTGGCTTTGATCGGACGTAACGGTTCCGGCAAAAGTACGCTGCTCTCCATTTTAGCTGGACTTACCCAGCTTACTTCCGGGACAATCCAACGCAGCAAGGGGACGATTTCGATTGGTTATGCACCCGAGGCTTTCCCGGGTCTTAAATTTTCTGCTGAACAGTACTTACGCAGTATGGGCCGGATCGGCGGGATGCCGGAGGCGGGACTGCAAGAGCGCATAACAGCGCTGCTGGAGGCTTTTCATCTGGAGCAGTTCCGGACGTATCCTATGACCAGCTTCTCTAAAGGAATGCTGCAAAAGGTGAATCTGATTCAAAGTCTGCTTCCGAAGCCAGAATTGCTGCTGCTTGACGAGCCTATGTCCGGCCTGGATCTTCCGGCACAGCATACGCTGATTGAACTTCTTCAAGAGTTGAAGCAAGGCGGTACAGCGATGGTATTCTCCGTTCATGAGCCGCTTTGTGTGGAAACCCTTGCCGATGGCGTACATGTGCTTCAAGCAGGCCAAACGGTCATGAAGGTATCAGAAACAGCGAGTCTGCAGGATAAGCCTTCCACATACATAATGTGCACAGCTATTGCTCCTCAACAAAAATCGGCTTTGGCGGAGATGCCGTGGTTGATCTCTATAGAAGCGGTTCGGGATGAGTACGGGATGGAATGTTCCGGTTTAACTGTGGAAAGGGAATGGACAGATCAATGTCTCAGGGTTGTGCTTGATGCGGGCGGATCGGTGATCTCTATAGAACGGCGCCGCGGCTTATCAGGGCTTATGCAATGGATGGACCCGAAGACTGTCCAGGAGGTACAACCTTTATGAGATCGCTGATCGCGTATTTTCTACGCAGTTATACCTTTTCTCAGCGGTATTTCGCTCCCGTTGCCGGAACTCTGATCGCTGTGCTGATTCTCTACTCCTATAAGCCTAACCCGGTGATGAACAGCTATGCGGCGTCGGCAGTGATGTTGTTCGTCGGTTGTGCCTGGCTGGGACTGAGCTTTCTGAATCATGAGCAGGCGGTGCAGCGGCAGGTAGCTGTGGTTCATCTTCGAAGTGCGGTTAAGCACAGCATTGGGGAAATGCTGACAATGGGGGTGCTTACTCTGCTGCTCAGCTTCGTGATTGTGATGTATCCTATAGTTACGGGGAATTTTAGTGATCCCGTGGGAGGGTACCGTTTATTTCTTGCTTTAGCCGGACATGCGCTGCTCGGGTTCCTGGGAATTGCAATCTCGCTCTATTTGCAGTCCTCCTGGGTTTCCAAAAATAGCTATGCTGCGGGATCAATGCTGATCATTATCACGCTGTCTATAGGGGGTACCCAACTGCAGGAGCTTGTCCCGGGTCCTGTCATGCCTATCCTGCTGCCGCCGGTGTCACCGGTTATGGATGCTTTGATGAACGCGGATGATCTGCCTGCTTCATCACTGCTGGGTTCCTTCGCCCATACGCTGGCCTACATTTCTGTGCTGACCGGCTTTTATTTGTACCGCACCAGCCGAATGGATGTTAACAAAAACTTGTGATAAACAGACTTGGCGTGAAGCCATTTAAATTCATTTTCTGAAAAACGAAGAGAGAGAAACGGGAGGAAAGATGAAGGATACACAAATACCGGAGAGTGAACAATCCAAAGAGCTATTTGCTTATTTCGGGCTGGCAGTCTATTATTGTCAGGCTCTGGAGCAGCAGTTGACCAATCTGCTGCTGCTTACGAAGCTGTCTCAGGGGAAGACACCTACTGAAGCGGATCTCGCAGATCTGTATCAGCGCAAACTCAGCAATTCACTCGGCCAGCTCATCAAAGAAATCCAGCATCATTTTCCATTCTCGGAAGAGGAGACGGTGCAGCTGCAAGCAGTCTGGAAGCAGCGCAACCATATTGTCCATGACTATTTTAAGGAGCGTATTCAGGAGACCTTCACTCCGGCCGGCAGGGCCCACATGATCCGTGAGCTGAAGCGTTTCAAGAACAAGGCCAGAAGATTGGAAATCAAGCTGCAGGGCTACTGCACGGAGATGTACACGAAATTGGGACTTGAGGAGGAGGATTTAATGTGAATGAAGTTTATAAGCAAATTCCACTGTACAGATACCTTAGTTTCTGTAATGAAAGTGACCTCGAACGGACTGTGCTGGATTGCGGAGCAGGTGGAGACAGCCCTCCACTTGGCTTATTCGCCCAGTATGGGTATGTGGCCAGCGGCATAGACTGTAATCCGGAGCAAATAGATATAGCTCAGACCTGGGCTGCAGAGAAGGGCTATGAACTGGATATACAGCAAGGGGATATGCGGCAGCTTGCCTTTGATGATGAGTCATTCAGCTTCGTCTACTCCTATAATTCTATCTTTCATATGAGGAAATTGGAGGTCGCACAATCCATAGAAGAAATGAAGAGAGTGCTGAAGCCTGGCGGGATCATGTTTGTTAACTTTTTGACGGTGAATGATTTCCGCTGTGGTGAAGGCGGCGATCTTGGACAGAACCAATACGAGCAGTTTGACGATGATCTGCCGGTGATCCACTCTTACTATACCGCTACAGAACCGGATGAATTGTTCAGCGGGATGAAGTTGCTGTATAAGGAAGACAGGGTGCTGCAGCGAATATATGACGGTCAACTGATCACCCAGGGTTTTGTAGATTACATCGTGCAGAAACCGCTTCGCTAACATGTATACATAGTAGAGCAAAGAGACTCTCCCGGATAGCAGAAATGCTGTCCATAGGAGAGTTTCTTTTGTGTTTAATGAGGAGCTGTGCTACAGATTTGCTGTCTCCAGCGCTTCAAGTCCACATGCCTTGATTACCTCCGGGGCAAATTGAATAGCGGATGCTCCTGTGCAGCGCGCTAGGGAAGACAGAACCTGCCGCAGTGCGGGTATCATTTCTGCAGTAAGCACCTCTTCAGGCTCCCACCACCAGCGGGTAATGGTAAGGATGCCGCTTTTTCTGTTCATGACCGGCTCAAACCGGCCGATAAAACGGTCACCGTACAGGAGCGGAAGCACGTAGTAACCATATTCCCGTTCCACCACAGGTTTGTATACCTCCCAGCGGTAATGAAATCCGAACAGCTGCCGGATCAGTTCTCTGTCCCACAACAGATTGTCCAAGGGAGCCAGAGCAGCGGCGAAACTTCCCGGAGAGAATCTGCTTCCGGGATCTTCTGCCTCTTCCCCCAGCTGCAGCACAGCTTCAAGCTCGGGCGCATCCATTGTCCGCATGTAAAGCGGCAGCTTAATACCCTCCACGTGCACCTCGCGCAGGCTGTCATTCTGCAGCAGACGCTGCACTGCCGCGGTCCGCTCTTTGCTCTTCAGACCGGATATGCCAAGCCATCCGTCACCTGATTTATTCCACTGGAGTCCGATGCTGCCAATGCGCCGCAGCACGTACCAGTCATGGTATTGTTCAGTCGTGGGATTGGGATCGGCTGCTGTAACGACCTGCTCCGGCAGCAGTCGTGACGTGAAATCGTAGTAGCGGCGGGTGTGCACACGGTGATGAATGGACACTTCACCCCGGAAGTACATGGTTTCCAGAGCTGCCCGCGACAATCTGGCAGGGGCCCAGGCCCAGTTAATCTTCTCTTTACCTTCCAGGTCCAGAGAAGAGAGGGGGCCGCGCTGACTCAGCGCATCACGGACTTGCAGCACCGTTGCTTTCAAAGGTTCATTTCCCTGGTGATGCCCGGAGGCTGCTTCCCTCAGCCGCTGGAAGCAGGGCCAGTCCTCCGTGCAATAGATCGACATGTTCTTGTCCCAGCCGTCGATCAGCAGCCTGTCCTGGTACAGAAGCTCATTGGCTTGAGCGGGAATAAAGCCGGGAATCCGTGCCTGAAGCACAAGCTCATGATTATGCCCGGCAATATTCAGCGGATCATATTGAATACATCCTACATGGCGAACGAATTCATAAATACCTGTCTTGCCGCCAGGAAGACCACCGGCGATCAGCCCCTGATGCTGCAGCAAAAAAAGTCTAGCCTGCTTCTTGCTTATGTTGTAGGTAATCATTATCGATCACTCCAATCATATGTATTAGTTTTCATTATATAGAACAAATGTTCTGTACACAAATACAATTTAACAGGACTAAGGGAAGTATAGTGATAGACTGGAGAGTATCATTAAGTTAATATGACAATTGGTGGTAAAGGGGATTTTTCGTGTGAAGACTGGTGGTGTTTAAAATGATTCATTTCATAATGATAATTCAAATCGTAAGCTTTTTTTTTATTTATCAATCCGTTTCCCGCTATCACTTTAGTGTCAAAGAAATAACAATCTGGCTAATGATATTCATAAGCATTGGAGTAGTTTCTACATATTTTATCGGAGTATGGGGGGCCGTTGCCCTATTTTTCTGTTTTGTGGGCATGTCTTATATTAAAAATCAAAAAACGTTTACCTCATTGGGTGTGTTTTACGGGGCGTATGCCTTGGTCATGAATTCATTTTTAGGTTATCTCGCAGCAGATCCGATTACAAACTTAATTGAGTTTGTTTTTAGACAATCATCGGTTAATATAGACTATCTTCCTTATCTTTTTACAGCTATGGCGCCACCCATAATGAATGAGATCGGCCTAAGAGTGGTACGCCACTATGTTCCACAGCTCAATAAAGAAATTCTGCGGGACTCCAGCAAAGTGATTCTTTTTCCGGTGATCATTCTTTTAATCATCATTATCCTTTCGGTCTATCCGATTTTATCCATTGGTAATAAGACTGGTGATTTCAACTCATTTCATCGAACATTATTATTAGGGATGTGGCTGCTATTTATCATTGCTTTGCTGTATATGCAGTTTCAATACAATCATATCCGGAAAAGAGAAATTGAAAAATCTAAAAATGAGCAATTGATACAACTAACAGATTATGCGACGCAGCTCGAAAAAATTTATGATGAATTCAGAAGCTTCCGTCATGACTATGCGAATATCCTATTGACTCTGGAGGAAGGGATTCATCGGGAAGATTGGGATCAAGTCAAGCAGGTATATGAACAAACAGTTAAGCCAACGGGGCAATTGATGCGTAAGAATGAGTATAGCTTTGTCAAGCTGCGCAACCTGCATGTATCAGAGATCAAAAGTATTCTCGCCGCCAAAATTTTAATCGCCCAGCAAATGAAAATTGATGTTGCTTTGGAAATTGAAGAACCCGTTCACGCCATTCAAATGGAGTTGATTTCATTTACAAGGATTCTCTCCATACTACTGGATAATGCGATTGAAGCAGCAACAGATACGGAAGAATCAAAGATTGGCATTGTGTTATTGGAGGATACGGACATACAACTGATAAGAATTGAAAATAGTTGCGGGGAGGAAGTCAATTTGCGACGGCTGGGAGAACGCGGATATTCCTCAAAAGGCAAGGGACGCGGATTAGGTTTATATAATGTGCAGCAAATTTTAAAAGAAAATAACTTTGCGTCATTAGAAACAGCGCTCCAATCTGGCCTATTCTCACAGACGCTTACATTAAGAAAGACTGGAGAACAGAAATGAATATATTTATTTTAGAAGATAATTTAATTCAGCAGCAGCGTTTAGAACGGCTCATCAAAACATTAGCGCTGAAGCATCAGATCCGTTACCGGAGTTTAATTTCGACCGCAAGACCTGATGATCTGTTATCGCAGATCGAGAAAGTGGCTGACCATCAATTATATTTTCTTGATTTGCAGATCAATCATGAGGATCAGAAGGGGTTGGAGGTTGCTAAGGAGATCCGGAAAAAAGATCCTTTTGGGACGATTGTTATTGTTACCACACATTCCGAGTTAGCGCCAATAACTTTTACATATCGAGTGGCTGCTTTAGATTTTATTGAAAAGGATTTACCGGAAACAGAATTTATTGAAAAGGTTACAGAGTGTCTTTTGATTGCTGATTCGCGCCGGACGATTCCGGTAAGTTCTGATAACTTTTCATTTGAGAATAAGTATACCAGCTTCCAAATTCCATTTTCCGATATCCTTTATTTTGAGACCATGGAAATTGCACATAAAATAAGATTAATAACAAAATCCAAAGTTCTTGATTTTTACGCTGAATTAAATGAAATTGCAGGTTATGATGAACGTCTGTTCCGTTGCCACCGGGCATTTGTAGTTAATTTAGCTAATATTAGATCCGTGGATAAAAAGAACAAGCTGGTCTTGTTTGATAATGATGAAAGTTGTTCAGTTTCAAGAAGACTGCAAAAGGAAACCCTTGAAAAGATGGAAGCGTTAAGGAAAAATGAGTTTTGAGTTACATACGAAGTGCTGCAGCTATATCTTATATGGCTGTTAGCGCTTTTTTTTGTATGAAAAAGTACCGTCTATGAAGGTTAAAGGACATTTGGTGCGATGAGGCTCTTGAATGGAGGGCAAAAGCCTTATGCTGTAAAAGTGCTACAACAATAAACTACACTCCATCGTTATCGTGGTTTGGAGTTGTGGAATTTTATATAGAACGAGAGGCGGGGAACAATGGGGACCATGATCATGATTAACCAACTATCAAAGGTTTATAAGGGAAACGAAATAGTGTCAAATGTAACCATGCATATTGAATCTGGTGAAATCTACGGTTTCTTAGGACCAAACGGTGCGGGAAAAACAACAATAATGAAAATGATTCTTAATTTGGTGAAGCCAACATCCGGCGAGATTTTTGTACTCAATCAACCTGTGTTACAAACCTCTTTTCAATACTTGGGACATATCGGCAGTATCATTGAATATCCCGTTTTTTATGAACGGTTAACGGCTGCCGAAAACTTACAATATCATTGTGATTATACGCAGATTCATGCTGAGGAGCGGATTCATGAAGTCTTAGAAACGGTTGGCTTAACCGGTGTGGAGGATAAAAAAGTACATGAGTTTTCTTTAGGAATGAAACAGCGATTGGGTATTGCCAGAGCCATCCTCACAAAGCCTGAGATCTTGATTCTGGACGAACCGATTAATGGTTTAGACCCTGTGGGAATTAAGGATATTCGCATGCTTTTGCTGAAGCTTAAGAAGGAGTGCGGTATGACAATTTTAGTCTCCAGCCATATTGTTTCAGAGATTGAATCGATTGCAGATACGATCGGAATCATTAATCATGGACAATTAATTAAGGAAGTTAAGATGAGTGAAATCATCAGCGAAAATGTTGAATACCTGGAGATAAAAGTGACTGACAGTAAGCAGGCTTCACTTGTGCTGGAGAGAAAATTAAACATCCATGACTATGAAGCGGTTGATCTGGAAACCATCCGGGTCTATCAACAAGATGTATCTCAATCGGTCATTAATAAAGAGCTGGTGCTCAATAATATCGTTGTAAATCGTATCGGAACACAGCAAAGCAACTTAGAAGAGTATTTCCTGGATCTTAGTCATGGAGGCAGACAACATGCTTAGACTAATGAAGATTGAATGGAAGAGAAATAATCTGGCGGGATATAGTATTAGGGCCGTGATTAGTATGATGATTATATTTGGAATGGTTGCAGGAATGGCTGTCATGTCAAATGCTCAGGATGAACCAATGTTTTTAGATTTTACAGCCTTTATGTCACTGGCTAACATCTTTATTCGCGTTACCTTTGTTGTTTTTTCAGGCATCATTATTTCCAGACTTGTGATTGATGAATATAAGAATAAGACCATTCAATTGTTATTTACCTATCCCATCCAACGCAAAAAAGTGATGCAAGCAAAGTTGATGATCGTATTAGTCTTCTGTTTCACATGTGTAGTGATTTCCACCTTCATCATTGAAATATTGACAGTGTTATTAAATCCGGCAGCTCATTTTTTTGAAACAGCTGCATCAAAAGAAGATGTGTTGGCTACCTTCCCAGCCATTCTTACGGCTTCGGCAATGACAGCTGGCTTAAGTCTTATTCCATTGTCTTTCGGGATGCGTAAAAAATCTACAGCCACAACAATTACTAGTTCAGTAATCTTAGGGATTCTGCTGAATTCTATGATTTCGGATGGGAGCAGTTCTGTATCCATGTTTCAATTTATCGGCGTACCTATAGTTTTCTGCTTGTTAGGGTTGGCCGTAGCTTATTTATCCTATCGAAAAATTGACAGAACGGATGTTGCATAAACCATGAAAACTAATAAGTGGATTTGGATATCGATGGCGGTTGTTCTGGTGGGAATCCTTGTTGTTGGCTTGCAAGGTGGAGCTCAAGATTTTGAGTTGACAGAAGACTTCCCAGCGAATGAAATTCAGAGTATTGAAATGAATAATGATTCATGGGATCTTGTAGTGAAGGAATCAACAGACAATCAAGTTCATGTAGACATTGTGGGTTATCAGACGGACAAGCAGAAGGCTCCTGTTGTAGTGACACGTAATTCTAATAACTTGGTGATACAACAAGATAAGCAAATTGGCGGGGCCTTTTCAGCTTTTTCTTTTCATAAAGAGGGAACTATCACAGTCTTAATTCCCAAAAATACAGTAGAAAGAGTCAGAATGGTCAACAATGATGGAGATATCAATATTCGAACGTTGGCAACCCATAATTTAATCGTTGAAAATAAAGCAGGCAGCGTGAAATTTAATCAAGTTGAAGCAGATTCGGGGGACCTAAATCTCATAGAAGGGGACCTGAATGTAAAGGATAGCTTATTTGATAGAATAGACGTAGCTGCCAGGGGGAATGACCTTTATTTTAAAAATGTAACCAGTTCTGTTATGAATCTTTATTCTAAAAGTGGCGAAATCGTTCTTGGCGGGGTTGTGGAAAAAGGTGAGATGAGAGTCGAAACATCAACTGGAGATATTCAAGTAGGGTATCAAACTGAGCCATCCAACTTGAAAGTAGCAGTGGATAATGCAAAAGGAGATACGACGGTTCACTTGAAGAAGCTCTTGCCCACGAAGAATACAGACAAGAATGTAGATGGAACTATTGGCAATGGGGAGAATTTACTGCAAGTCAAAAGTAAATCAGGAAGTATTACTATTAAGTAAATTAAAAAGAGACAGGCTCCTCAATATATGAGGAACTGTCTCTTTTTGGGGAGAAGCAGTTGAATCACTAGCCCTGCTTGAACGAAGGCTGCAGGGCTGCGGCCGAGGCAGAAGAAGATGCGGAAGCCGAGCCGGCCGCAGCTCCGTTTTCCGCACCGGCACCAAGTTGAAGCTGGTACATGCGGAAGTAGCGACCACCCAGCGCCATGAGCTCATCATGGCTGCCGCGCTCAACGATTTCACCGTGATGCAGAACAAGAATCTGATCCGCACTGCGGATCGTGGATAAGCGGTGAGCGATGATGAAGGTGGTGCGGCCTTTCTTCAGCACCTCCAGCGCTTCCTGAATGATGCTTTCTGTCTCCGTATCGATGTTGGAGGTCGCTTCATCCAGGATAAGAATGGCCGGATCAAAGGACAACGCCCGGGCAAATGAAATCAGCTGACGCTGGCCGGCCGAAAGCGTGCTGCCTTTCTCCACCACCGGTTCGTCGAAGCCCTTGGGCAGATGAGACAGCAGCTTATCCGCACCGACTTCCCGCAGTGCCCGTTCCACCCGCTCCCGTGTGATCCGCTCGTCCCCGAGACTGACATTGGAAGCGATGGTCCCTGTGAACAAGTAAGGATCCTGAAGCACAATTCCCATATGGCTTCGCAGCCACTGCTTCGGCAGATCTTTAACTTCTTGACCATCAATGGTAATGCTTCCGCGCTGCGGATCATAGAAGCGGAACAGGAGATTGATGATCGAGCTTTTACCGGAGCCGGTATGTCCCACCAGAGCGACAGTTTCACCAGAGCGGGCCTCAAATGAAATGTCGCGCAGGACGAAGTCTTTTTTGTAAGCAAAGGAAACGTCTTTAAACACCACATCTCCCTTGTAACGCGGCATGGAACCATCGGTCACCGGTTCGCCGGGTTCATCCATAAGTGTAAATACGCGGCCGGCAGAGACCATCGAGGAATCCAGATTGGCCAGTTGGTTGACCATCCCGGTAATTGGCTGGAACATCCGTCCGAGCACGTCGACGAAGGCGTACAGCACACCCAGCGACACAAAGGTAGAGCCATCCAGGCTGCCGAATCCAAAGTACCATAATACCAGTACAAAGGAGAGGCTGCGCAGCGAGTTCACCAGGTTGTGCGAAGTGAAGGCATTCAGGTTGAGCATTTTATTCTGATATTTCAGATAATCATCGTTCAGGCGCTCGAATTCTTCACTGCTCTGCTTCTGGCGGCGGAAAATGCGGATGATTGACATCCCTTGAATCGATTCATTGATGATGGCGTTGATCTCACTAAGCCGCGAACGGATGATGGTATTATATTTGGTGGCAACTTTGCGGTACAGCACGATCCAGAGGATCACAATCGGGACAATGAACAGACTGACCAGTCCGAGGTGAATATCCAGCAGGAACAGGGCGACATAAACGCCGATGATATTGATAATCCCTGTGCTGAAGTTGGATAATACGGCTATGAACAGATCCTTGACCGCTTCCGTATCGTTCGTAACCCGGGAGACGACCTTACCCGCAGGCAGATTGTCGAAGAAATAAACCGGCAGCCGCTGGATATGGGCGTACACATCGGTCCGCAGCTTGCGGATGACCTGATTGGCCGACGATTGCAGCCAGTAGGTTTTACCGAATTCCGCTATGATCGAGATGACCAGGAATATCGCGTACAGTCCTACCAGTTTATAAATGCCGGGGAATTCAGGTTTGTAAAAAGCGAATAATTCATTTGCCGAGAGCTTCTCGGCAGGATATACACTCAGAGTGTCTCCGTATTGGATATGCATCTCTCCGTCACGGAAGGTCCGCTCGCCTGCAGGCTGCGCTACGGCTTCATTGATGAAGTAGAAGCTTTTTCCGACCTGTAGCAGGCGGATTTCCTGGCCTTTGGCTTCGCCTTCGGCAAACCGGTCACCGCGTTTGTAGAAGGAATTATTATATTCAGCGGCATCCTTGGAAGAGTCCGTCTGGAAGTAGGGCTTCTCTATGGCCAGCAGATGATTGTCGATCATGCTCTTGGCGATAAAAGGCCCTGCCAGCTCGGCTGCCACTCCGATAGTAAGCAGCAGTAGTGCTGCGATAAATGTTTTTTTGGCAGTTAATGCGTACTGCAGCAGGCGTTTGCCCGTACTTTGTGTCAACGGTGACACCTCCTAAACGTTTTTAGGGAGCTTCAAAAAGCCTATGCTCATCATTTATTCATTCGTTAAATTGTTCTCCACCTGCTGGCGGTCGAACTGCTCACGATACCAGCCGTTCATGTTCAGCAGCTCCTGATGCGTGCCCCGCTCTGTTATATGTCCGTTATCCAGTACAACGATCAGATCGGCATGCTCAATAGCAGAGAGACGGTGAGTGGAGATCAGCGTGGTTTTGCCGGCACGCTCCGAGCGGATGTTCTCGATAATTTTGGCTTCTGTACGTGCGTCAACGGCAGAAAGCGCATCATCCAAGATCAGAATATCGGGATTTGCGATAAAGGCTCTGGAGATCGAAACGCGTTGTTTCTGGCCTCCGGAAAGAGAGACACCGCGTTCACCCACTAAGGTATCCAGGCCGTCAGACAAGGTACCCAGGTCATTCTGGAAAGCCGCTGCCGTGATGGCTTCCATAATCCGTTCGTCGCTGGCGTTATTGTACCCGAACTGGATGTTCTCACGAACCGATTTGGAGAACAGAATTTGCTCCTGCGGCACATAACCCATCCAGCCGTGCAGGCGGTCGAGGGCGATTTGCCCAATCGGCACACCGGAGATCAGGATGTCACCTTTACCGGACGGATATTCATGAAGCAGCTGTTTCAGCAAGGTCGATTTGCCGCTGCCTGTGCGTCCGACTACCCCGAGCGTCTGTCCCTGGGAGAGGGAGAAGCTGACGCCGCTAAGATTGTCGATGGTCGAAGTGGGGTAACGGAACGTTACATCCTTCAGCTCAATACGCGTCGGGTGTTCAACCGGAACCGGATGAGCAATATCCTCAACATCGGGACGGGAATTCAGCGTCTCATCAATCCGTTCAAGGGATGCTCCGCCGCGCTGCATAATATTGATCAGCTCACCGATCGCGAACATCGGCCACACGATCATCCCCAGATACATATTGAAGGAAACCAAATCTCCAAGTGTAATTTGATTGCGGAATACAAGATAAATGCCGTAGGTAAGCGCGATAATATAGCTTAGTCCCACACAAAAGCGGATCGTTGGTTCAAAAAAGGCATCAACACGGGCTACCGCCATATTTTTGCGGTATACATCCTCCGTAATGTCGGAGAATCGTTTCTCGTCCATACGTTCCTGTACGTAGGCCCGGATCACACGAATACCGGATACAGATTCCAGTACCTGGTCGTTCATATCTCCGAAGGCATCCTGTGCCAGGCTGTACCGGTCATGAATGGCCTTGCCATAGTAAATCATGGCGATGGCGATCAGCGGAAGCGGCAGCACTGCCGCGAGTGTCAGCTTCCAGCTGACCAGAAAGCCCATGGCCAGCAGCACAACGGTAAGGTAAACCGTTGAATCCACCAGAGTCAGCATCCCGAAGCCGACGGTTGCCGATACGGCACGGATATCATTGGTTGCCCGGGCCATGAGGTCACCGGTACGGTTGCGCTCGAAGAAGGAAGGCGTCATCGTCATAAGATGATTCATAAAGCGGGAGCGGAGCAGACGCTCCACAAGGTTGGAACCCCCGAACAGCTTATGCATCCATATGTAGGTGATCCAATAAATAATTAGAAGCATGAGGACGATCAGGCCAATATACTTCATTAGGGAACCGGCGGTTATCGAGCCGCGTACGATCTCGTCAATGGCATTGCCGAGCAGACGAGGAGGCAGCAGTTCAAGCACACCAACTACAATTAATAAAATCAGGCCTACTGTGTAGCGCCTTTTCTCCCGGCGGAAGAACCAACCGAGATTTCGGAGAACGGAGAACAAGGGAAATCCCTTCCTTTCGTATTGAATTGATTGCCGGCTGTTGGAATGGTGCGAATAGTGGTTCAGCTCTTAACAGCATACAAAAAGGCATATCATCCGAAAACGGATGATATGCCTGTGATATACAGCAGTTATCATGTCCACGGTGCTAAGACAGCACAGAGACATGGAAGAGACTTGCATAACCTGAAATCAAGATGTACGCGTTACATACATGATTCTTCAGGTGCTTTCCACTACTTGGGCTGCTTTGGTATTCAGTTGTGTACAGTTGCCGACAATAGTATAAAAATCAACTTTAACAAGGTTAAACACCGCGCTCACCCTTTCCTTAGTTTTGGTAATAACTTGAAGACGCTTCGTTATGTTCAGAGTTTATCATCCGCCGTTAAGAATTGTCAAATATAATTTTGAACAAATTTCGAATTAGCAGTATGATAAAATACGTTGCGATAATTTGGAATGAGGACTTTTTTTCAGTATGATAAGAAGAAACGGGAGGAGCTAAAAGACATGAAGATGGTAATCAGCCCAGAAGCCGCCGCCTGGTTTAAGCGGGAATTAGATCTGCAGACAGGGGGGCATATCCGGTTATTTCCCCGTTACAGTTCAGGAGGAGGACTGCATCCCGGGTTTTCACTGGGAATAGCCACCGAACTGCCGGGACGTCCTGCTGTGCAGACTGAGCAGGGAGGCCTGATTTTTTATATGGAAGAGCAGGACTTGTGGTATATGGAGGGATACAGCCTATCCATTGTCTATGTGGAGGCTGAGGATGATATCGACTACCAGTATGAGCTACTGCCGGTGGCCGGTGGAGTGCAGCAGTAATTCTGCCCAGTGCAGACTGGTTATGCTACAGCAAAGGTTACTATCTGAAAAAGCCCTTGCCAAAAGGCAGGGGCTTTTTCAGAAAGAGAATTTACGGATACAAGAATCTATAAGGTTGGGCCTATAAATCCTAAAACGTCATTAGGGCGAGCTGCGGAAGGTCTCTTCCTCCATAGCGAAATCAAAGTCATCAATGTCATACACCTGGACGGGGACTCCGCCTTCGATGATGCGCTGAATAAGCTCGAACTGATCGGTCAGAATCGGTACTTTCTCACGCTGGGAAGAGAGCAGCAGCTCGGTTTCGATCGGATCAAACAGCTCTCCGTATGTAGCATTATCAATGCTGTTGATGATGGTGATCTGTGCCTGCCCTCCGAGCAGAATGCCGGAGCTCTTGGCCCATGGAACAGCCAGACAGCGGTTGATCTTCTTGGAATTGAGCGGTTCCTCGAAATAGGCGATCAGTTCACGGATCTTCAATTTGACGTGCTGATCATCATCCGCCCGGTTCATTAACGGCTCGTCACTGTCCCGCAGTTCGTACAATTCCATGATGGTTGTATAGGGCACTATATATTCTACAGGGCTTTGCGGGATGAGAAGCTGGCCATAAATTGCCATCATGACCGCTTCTGTCACAAATTGTCTAGACATCGTTATCCTCCTGAAGTTCAGGTACTGCAATCGTACTTATGGACTTAAAAATATAAAAACACTGTGGAGCGCAAATGTCAACAGTACCCAGTCAACAAGGTGAAGAGAAAGGGCGTAACCATCTGTGAAACAATGGAAATCTTATTTTGTTTTTGTCCGGCCTTATATGAAATGGATTGTGCTGACGCTGATTATCGGCATGATCAAATTTAGCATTCCGCTAACACTGCCGCTGATTCTGAAATATGTGGTGGATGATCTTCTGAGCAACTCCGTACTGACTGTCGCGGAACGTGTCTCGAAACTGATGTATGTCCTCGGAGGCGCATTATTCCTGTTTGTCATTGTCAGAGGTCCTGTTGAGTATTTCCGTCAGTATTTTGCACAGCTGATCACAAGTAAAGTGCTGTTCGACATGCGCAACAAGCTGTACAGCCACTTGCAGCGCCTGTCACTGCGTTACTATCAGAATACAAAGGTAGGCGAGGCCATATCCAGATTCATCAATGATGTGGAGCAGTCAAAGAATCTCGTGGAAGTCGGGATGATGAACGTCTGGCTGGATATGTTCACGCTCGTCTTTGCACTAGGTTTCATGTTCTACCTCAATCCGGTGCTGGCGCTCGTATCCATAGCCATCCTGCCGCTGTACGGCATTGCCGTGAACACACTTTATAAGCGGCTCAAGCTGCTGACCAAGGACCGTTCCCAGGCGCTGGCAGCGATTCAAGGCTATTTGCATGAGCGGATTCAGGGCATTGCGATTATCCGCAGCTTCACGATGGAGCGGGTGGACCAGAAGCAATTTGAGGCTATCAACGGCAAGTTTCTGGAAAAGGCGATGGCCCAAACGCGCTGGAACGCCGTTACTTTTGCTATTATCAATACCTTAACGGACATCGCACCGCTGCTTGTGATCGGTTATGGGGGATATCAGGTGATACACGGCAATCTGACGCTGGGTACCTTTGTTGCCTTTTTCGGTTACCTGGACCGGATGTATGCCCCGCTGCGGCGGCTGATCAATTCGTCCACCGTGTTGACTCAGGCATCCGCATCGCTGGAGCGGGTCATGGAGCTATTGGACGAACCTTACGATATCGTCGATCAGCCTGGAGCAAAGCCGCTGAACAATCCGACAGGAGATATAGAGTTCGATCAGGTATGGTTCAAATATGGCGATGAGAACGAATATGTGCTGAAGGATATTAATCTGCGGATAAACCCCGGACAGACGGTGGCCTTTGTAGGGATGAGCGGCGGGGGAAAGTCCTCTCTAATCAGTCTGATCCCGCGGTTCTATGATATCAGTGAAGGCAATCTGCGAATGGACGGGCATGATATCCGGGGGCTGACGCAGGAGAGTCTGCGGCGGACTGTCGGCATGGTACTGCAGGATAATTTCCTGTTCAGCGGTTCGGTGCGCGAGAATATTCTCTTCGGCAATCCGGCAGCTGGTGAGGCGGAAATTGTCTCCGCAGCACAGGCGGCTAACGCGCATGATTTCATCATGCAGCTTCCTGATGGCTATGATACTGAGGTAGGAGAGCGGGGGGTGAAGCTGTCGGGAGGCCAGAAACAGCGCGTGGCGATTGCGCGGGTATTTCTCAAGGACCCGAAGGTGCTTATTCTTGACGAGGCTACCTCGGCACTGGACCTGGAATCGGAGCATCTGATCCAGCAGGCGCTCCAGTCGCTTTCATCCGAGCGCACAACGCTGATTGTCGCCCACAGACTGTCCACGATTACCCATGCAGACCAGATTGTTGTGCTGGAGAATGGAGAGATCACCGAGCGGGGGACCCACGAAGGGCTTATGGCGCTTGACGGAAGTTACGCCCGGCTGTTCAATGTACAACGGCTGGATGCTTGAATAGTGTTTACTGCTATGCGGTTCCTTCGGGAACCGCTTTTTCTTTGCATTTGAATTTAAGTTACAGTATACTGTAACTATAACAGTGAAGTGTAACTGATGTCGGAAGTTTAAATCATTTTTGCGAACGGGAGGATGGTTGGATGAATACCTATACCGGCAAACAGCTTGCCGAACTTCTTCAGAGAGAAGAGCCGGATATGAATCTAAGAACGATACGGTACTATACGCAAATCGGGCTTCTGCCACCGCTGGAATTATCCGGCAACAAACGGGTCTATACCGACCGGCATCTGGAATATTTGCGGGCGATCCTCACCTTGTCCAAAAGCGGGGAGAGTCTGGCAGATATTCAAGAGAAGCTTGCGGGATTGCCTGCGGAGGAAGTGGCTAAGATTGGCGATCGTCTGCGTTTCTACCAAACGGAGCATATTTTCCGCAATGAGACCCTAGTCATTAATGAAGATGTGATGCTTACGGTTAGTCCGCGCATATCTGCAGAACTAAAGTCCGAGCTGGTTGAAACGGTGAACCGGCTGCTGAAGGGAGGCAACACCCCATGACTGGAGCGGCAATCACGATCGAGGTGCGTCTTGCAAAGTCTGTGCTGGAGAATGAAGAGGGAATGAATCACCTCTGGGTCCATTTGGAGCCACTTGGCGGAGGGAAGCAAGCGGTACTTGAACTGCAGCTTCCATCAGGGATCCATTGGGACGGGAAAGCAAAGGGCTATCCACAGGATACCAGTGGCAGAGTCATTATTGAGCAGCCCGAAATACCAAATGACCTTTTATTAGGGATCTATACAATCCAGCCTATGGATTGCGGCTTAGTCAGCTTGAGCATTCATGTGTCATTCATAGATCACTGTGGCATGGAGATCTGTAAAACAGTGCTCGTCCCGCTTAGCATTGTTGATGCAGAAAGTGTGGATGAGGAAACGGTAGAAATAGACGAGGAGGTCATTAGAAGAGTCAAAGAACAGGCCCTAACTGAGCCAACGAGCACTCATCCGGACGGCAGCGACAGCGTAATGGTCGATTGCTCACTTCCCAAGCTCATTCGCTATGACCCCCATTACCGCTCAGAACTCGAGGAAAAATACCGGGTTGAGGGAACAGGTTTATAAGCTTCATCCGCTTCCCGACATACCAAACAGGCAGGCCACTCCGCTTACAGTGAGCAGAGTGGCCTGCCTGTCTCCATCTTTAAACCATTATCCACGTCCAATCAGCAGGGAGAGGATACCTGCCGCGATCAGCGGACCTACGGGTACGCCCTTGAAGAAAGCCACACCGATAACCGTACCTATCAGCAGGCCGGCAACGATCGTAGGCTGGCTGCCCATAAGCACTGCTCCACGTCCACCCAAATAGGCAACAAGGATACCGATCCCAATGGCAAGCAGCGATTTCCAGTGGTAAAACGAATGCCAGATCATTTGCAGCGATATTTTACCGCTCGCCAGCGGAGTCATCACGCCGATGGTAAGGATGATGATCCCGACAGTCAGGCCATACTTTTCGAGCCACGGAAAAGCTTGCTGCAGTCCAAGCACCCTCAGCAGCAGCAGCACAACCATTGCGATCGTTACCGGCGAATTGCTGCTGATAATGCCGAGGGCTGCGAGGCCCAGCAGGAGGAGCGAGGTGATATCCATCGTAACGAAACACTCCTTATTCTAAGTAAGCCGTTTTGAAATGATGTGATCTGCAATCAACTTCCCGTGGCCCCGGCCGGTTTCGATGAATACCTCATTGGCATTGCGTCCGGAGGCGATAACACCGGCTACATAAAGTCCCGGGATGTTAGTTTCCATCGTGGACGGGTTATAGGCAGGTTTATCCTGTTCGTCGTCCATTATTGCCCCTGCGGAAGACAGAAGTGTCCTGCTGGGGCGGAAGCCGGTTAAGGCGAGTACAAAATCATTGTCGAGTTCAAGCGTCTCACCGTTTGATTTAGTAACAATGACTGAACCAGGTGTAATTTCGGTTACCCGTGATTCCAGATGGAGCGTTATCTTTTCTTTAGCTACCATGCTTTCAAAGATAGGCCGTACCCACGGTTTGATGTTCTGCGAAATGCTGGCTCCCCGGTAGACCATATCTACGGAAGCGCCCACCCGCATTAACTCAAGTGCCGCATCCACAGCAGAATTGCTGCCGCCGATGACAGTAACCTTCATCCCCGTATAGGGATGGGCTTCACCGAAATAGTGCGTGACCTTAGGGAGCTCCTCCCCGGGGATGCCGATCATATTGGGCTGGTCGAAGTAACCAGTGGAGATCACCACGTTTGAGGCTGCATGGGTTAGCTGTTCCCCCCGTTTAGTGATCGTATGTACAGCGAAACTTCCGTCCTCCAGACGTTCGACTGAGAGCGCTTCTTCGTAAGCGGCAATATCGAGTCCATGCTGCTCGGCGGCGCGGCGGTAATAGACGAGTGCTTCATGGCGGTAAGGCTTGTCATTGGGTGAGGTAAAAGGCACATCGCCAATCTCCAATAAAGAGGTTGTGCTGAAGAACTGCATGCTGGTCGGATACAGATAAATGGAGTGGACAATAAAGTTTTTTTCAATAATCAGGCTGGACAGCCCTTGGCGCTGGCATTCCATTGCGGCCGAAAGCCCGCACGGACCTGCCCCGATAATAATGACGTCTTTCATATGGATGGCAACCTCCTGGTGTATACTTTCTTTTCTCTAAATCGTACCTTAAATTTAATGTTTTTGCTATCTGTGCAGCATATTCAGCTAATCGTTATTGCTCTGGAGATTGGATTAGAGTATAATTAGATATATATCTAAACATAGTTTAATCGTAAAAATTGCTTGCAAATGTTATAGGAGAGTGACCCCGATGCAGCTGGAGAAAATTGTGAATTACCATAAAGCTTTATCCGACCCGACACGCCTGCGCATGCTGCTGCTGCTGTCCAAGGGGGAGGTGCACGGACAGGCGCTGGCGGAGAAACTTAATTTATCACAGCCTACCGTAACACATCATGCCGCCAAGCTCCGTGAGGCCGCAATGATCAAGGAGCGCAGAGACAAGAATACGGTTTACTTTTCGCTGAACCCCGAGTTTATCAAGGCCGGTTCAGAGGCATCGCTTAAATTTATTTTTGCCAAGGGGGCAGAAGATATGGACGAGTTATCTACAGAAAAGAGTCTGAAGGACTCAGTGCTGCGCAACTTTTTTGCCAAAGACGGCCGGCTGCGCCAGATTCCCGCACAATACAAGAAGAAGCTGATCGCACTGCAATATATGGTTGAGAAGCTTGAACCCGGTGTGGTGTATACGGAAAAAGAAATCAACGAGTTTATCAAACCATTCCATGAGGATTATGCCACGATCCGCCGGGAGTTCATCATGCACCAGTTTATGTACCGGGAAAATGACAAATACGAGCTTAACCCGCCGGAGATGTGGACTCACTGGGAAAATGTCAAATAATGATCTAATATATGGGGATTTTTTGTGACAATTGAAGGTTCGACTGATTAAATGTCCGAATAACGAATAAACTGGAATTGTAAGCGTTATCTGACATATACTTCGAAAGGAGACTTTCAGTATGATATTCAAACGCGCGAAAAAAAATACACCTCCCGTTCATCTCACTGTTACTTTGCCGCAGATCAAGCAAGCTGTTAGGCAATTTGAAGAAGATATGCCTGCTCCGATCAACCGTACCGCACTGATTCTGGAGGATAAGAGCATTGACCTTATCCGGCTCAAGAGATATTTGGGCGGAGTGCCTCATCAGAAGTTTTACATGTCGCGGGAAACGTTCGAAATTTTTGAGGAAGCTGACAAGATGGTGCCTTATTATATTGATATGGTTCAGTCGGCTGTGGATAATTATATCAACGACACAGGCAAGCTGCCGCTGCTTGAGGACACCTGGCTGCCGGAGGTTCATTACCGCCTGCTGCACACTGAACGTTATCTGAAAGAAACACCGCCATTTCCCCTGTACATCACGGAGGAAGAGATGATGCTGACCCATCGGCCGGAGCATTTTGAATGAATGAACGATTTACACTTAACACGAGGAAGACTGTTCAGTTGAGGGGCACTGAGGCGCCTGTCAGCAGAACGGTCTTTTCTTTGTTCATGCTGGCATAGTACAATGAATTTCTGGTAACACGTTCCGGAAGAATTCATAGATTAGGAGAATTATTGCATGAACAAAGTACAAGCACTTCTGTTTGATCTGGATAACACGCTCATGGACCGTGATTCAACCTTCCGCAGTTTCAGCGAACAATTTGTAAGTGATTTCCTCGGGCATTTGCAGCCGGAAGAAGCACGGCGGGTAGTTGAGGATATTATTGTGCGTGATGCCGACGGGTACCGGGACAAGGACGGTTTTTTTGCCGAGCTCAGCGAGGTGCTGCCATGGGAGAAGGCTGTGTCGGCTGCGGACATCCGGGCCTATTATGATGAGACCTACACCGGGCACGGAGCGCTTATGAAGTACGCCGAAGATATTTTGAACTACTGCCGGGAGCAGGGGTATATTCTTGGTCTGGTTACGAACGGCAAGAAACAGATCCAATATGGCAAAATCGATCTTCTTGGACTGCGCGGCTTCTTTAAGACGATAGTCATTTCCGGCGAAGCCGGAATCAGCAAGCCGGATCCGGCTATTTACCGTCTTGCACTGGAGCGTCTGGGCACAACAGCGGAACAGACGCTGTTCATCGGCGATCATCCGGTGAACGATATCTGGGGTGCAGGCAAGGCAGGTATGGAAACAATCTGGCTGAAGCGTAATCATGAATGGGATGACAAGCTGGATGTGCATCCATGGAAAACCATCCATGAGCTTGATGAGTTGAAGGGAATTCTTTAGCTTTGCTGTTGACAATATGCTGCCGGCAAGTTTATTATTACAGCATATTAGTTCGGAAGGAGACGATGTTATATGACAGTTTATATTGCAATTGCGCGATTGGTAACAACTGTTGTGGATACGTGTCTTCCGGGAACAGCAGCTGCAGTGTAAGTAACACGCAGCTTTGCGGGTAAGCTCTACGATGCCTTTTAGAGCCGCCGGGAACCGTATGTGTTCCGGCGGCTTTTTTGCGTGGATCGGTAAGTACGGATACGGTTATTGTATTCGTGCATACCGGATTCACGCTCAGAAATGTGCTGGTTCTCCTCTTCGGAGGAGGAATAGCATGCTCTGATCTTGACTTCACAGAAATTGTCCCTTGCCATAGTGCAGGGGAGAGTTTCTGTGAAGTCCGCCGCCGGAATGAGGATTCCGGCGGCTTTTTGTGTTCCCGTAATACACGTTAGTCAAACGAAGTGATTTATTTCCGCCGCCGGCTTCTTTCGAAGCCAGGCCGGGAGTGTACGAACTAAACAATCAGGAGGATTTAGATGACAATAGTACAATATGGCTGGAATGAAACCTGGATGAACAAGTGGAACGAACTGCATCAAAGTCTGGAAAACAAAACATTTGTACCCGGCAGAATTGTCGGCGATTTCGGCAGCAAGTACAGGGTTATGACGGAAACGGGAGAAACCTGGGGTGAGCTGGCAGGCAGGCTCAGACATACCTTAACCGATTCCGGGGATTATCCGGCAATCGGTGACTGGGTGTCGCTGGCGATGATGGATGGTGGAGAACATGCCGTTATTCATGGCGTGCTGCCCCGGCAAAGTGTGATTTCGCGGAAGGTGGCGGGAAATACAAATGAGGAACAGATTGTGGCCTCCAACGTAGACACTTTATTCCTTGTCAGTGCGTTAAATGACGATTTTAATGTCCGGCGGATGGAAAGATATTTGATCATGGCCTGGAACAGCGGGGCAAACCCGGTAATCCTGCTGACCAAAGCGGATTTGTGTGATGATGCAGAGAGCAAAATTGCAGAGATGGAGCGGGCAGCACCCGGAGTGGCCGTGTACGCAGTCAGCGCCTTGCTCGGAGACGGGCGGGATAAACTGCTGCCCTATATTGGCAGCGGTCAGACAGTGGCCCTGACCGGCTCCTCGGGCTGCGGGAAGTCAACGCTGGTTAACTGGCTTAGCGGAGCAACCCTGCAGCTCACTCAGGATGTCAGGGAAGGGGACAGCCGGGGGCGGCACACGACCACTCACCGGGAACTGTTCATCCTCCCGGACGGCGGTATCATTGTCGATACCCCGGGAATGCGCGAACTGCAGCTGTGGGAGGATGAAGGCGGACTTGATCTTGCATTCGGGGATATCAGCAGTCTGGCAGCAGATTGCCGCTTTAGCGATTGCAGACATGAACGCGAAGAGGGCTGCGCAGTTCTTGCGGCAGTATCAAACGGTGCGCTGGAAGAGAAACGGCTGCTGAATTACCGCAAAACCCAGAAGGAGCTGCTATACCAGAGCAGCAAAGAGGTGAAGCAGAAGCGGAAAACAGCAGCCGCTGCGACCAAGGCAGCGCCTTCCCGTTCCAGAAATTCCGGCTGGCGCCGGGAGCTGGAGGAATATTGAGGAACAGTATAATTAAGCAACAGTAACCTGAACAAGAGGGTCCCTTGAAGCCTTAGAATGGCTGTAAGGAGACCCTCTTGTAACGCAAAGGCGCAGCTCCAGAGAAGCTGCGCCCTTGCTATATATAAATAAAAGTCCGGCTAATTGCAATGCATATACCTAATTAAAGTGCGGATGTCTATCTTTAGAACCGGACCTTTAATACTGGTGTGTTCTTAGAACGATGCAGCAGCAGTCTTGGCCAGTTGCAAACCGCTCGCGATGATTTCTGCGGATTGTGCAGGGTTCTGGTTGTGGCCTTCAATAATCACTTGAGTAGTATCTTTGAAGCCCCAGAAGTTCAGGTTGCCCATGATGAAGTTAACAGCCATTTCAGCGCTTGCTGCCGGTCCTTCGGAATAGATGCCGCCTCTGGCATTGAGTACAGCAGCTTTTTTGTCAGTCAGCAAGCCAACTGGACCTTCAGCAGTGTATTTGAATGTGGTACCTGCCTGGTTCAGGTAGTCGATGTAAGTATGAAGTACAGCCGGAACAGTCATGTTCCAGAGCGGGAAAGCAAATACTACCTTGTCAGCGGCAAGGAACTGATTCAGGTATTTCTTAACCAGTGCAGCGCCGGCAGCTTCTTCAGGAGTAGCTTCGTAGCCTTGAGCAGCTTTATAAACACCGGTAATCAGTGTGTTGTCATAATATGGAAGTTGCTCTGCGAACAAATCCAGTTCAGTGATTTCGTCTTGCGGGTGGGACTCCTTGTAGCTTGCCAGGAATTCGTTGTAAAGCTGAACGCTTACGGATTGATCTGCAGGGCGGTTATTGGCTTTGATGAAAAGTACATTAGACATTATGATTTCTCCTTAGATATATATTTAATACTTACTATCAATAATATAGCATTTAATATTTAGTTTGTAAATAACAGTCGAAACAAATTTTTATTTGCTCGACAGCAAAGGCCTTTTCTTTGCAGGGCTACTACATCTCTTAATGGACGAATTGTTTTTTTGGCAGAACATCAATATGTAGTGAAACCGCTTTGACTCAGCTTTTTTTTCATTTTTGGGCAAAGTTTAAGGAATACAGGACCCGGTTATATAGGTGTTACAAGGATTAAAGGAAATGATTTCCTCACCTCAGGTTGGCAATACAACTTATTGAAGAAGGAGCGATTGACATGTCCATCGACCGTTTTATCATTAAAAAACTGGACAACTGTCACGAAGAGCAGACTCGTCGCAACTTAGTGAAGTTGTTCAAATTGCGGATTCAGAAGGCAGAAAAGGAAGAGAACAGAAATCACCGGATTAGTTGAAGATATGCCGCTGAAGTACAGATACCCGGCCAACATATAGAGCGAGCAGAGCACATCCCATCTTAATGAAGGGGTGTGCTTTTTTTCTGTACAAAAAAACAACCCCTCTAATTAATAGAGGGATAGCGCCAATGAATCATTTTCACTATAACTGTGCAATATAGCTTCAGAGCCTTTAATTTCGATACTAATCAGAGAATTTAAGCATTTCTGCAGAGCACTTTTGCCCTTCTGGATTTTTAGCTCCAGTGTGCTGTTCAGCAACCGGATAACCTTCTGGGTGGGCTGTTTGTTTTCTGTAGTGAAGTACACAGGTACAAGCTTGTTCTGAAATGTGATGAGCATTCTCATTTTGAAATCACCTCGCTACAAGTATTTCATGATATAGATCATACCCCTCGTTTCTTAATTTTACCTTAAAATTAGCTTATGATAACATAAAGATTACAAGTTTTATAGTTTGGGACTTTTTTTATTGCAGTGTGATTCCAATGTTAGCGGGATCCGGGAAGGATATATCAATGTGAATAAAAAGGATAAGGTATATTTAGCTAATTTTCTGTTCCCAGATAAGCCAGCGGGGAAGGAAATTTCGGATCTGATGCAAATGGCAGCATCCGCGGACCGAATATGCCGGTTAAAATACTGTGAAGGTGATCAAGTGCAGGATATCTGCCTGCAGGTACATAAGGATATAACATTGATCGCAGGCATTGAGCCCTCAGATTCCTTCGTCTATAGACTGAGCGATCCACAGAAGGTGCAGCGCGCTTGTTATTATCTGTTTAATTGCTTTGAGCCTGAAGAGTTTAGCGTAGAGGATGTACCGTGTCTGCATCTGTCCAGACGGAGATATGAGGAGCTAAAGGAAAGCGCCGCAACCTACAGCTTGTGTTTTTTGGCAGAATGTCTGACAGCGGAAACAGGGGATTTGCTGCAATCCGCACAGCTTGCGAAGGTCATGAAGAACAAAACGGCTGAAGGAGAGCTTAAGCTGTGTTCACGCAGTAAAGAGGAGTGTAAGCTTCAGCATGCCTTTTTTATTGAAGATACTTCCAGCGGCTGGCTGCTGCGTATGAGCTGCGAAGCCGCGGAGGACTGGATGGTTGCCATTCCAGTTACGAAAGCGCAGATATGCTCTGCTCTCTATGAGTGGGTACAGCAAACATCTCCAGTGTTTACTCCAGAATGATTGTGGAATAAGCAGGCAGTGTAAGCATGCTGTCCGCCAGACCCGCTTCTCCCCGGAGCGTCTTGAGTATAGAAGAATAAGTAACGGTGTTCGTGCCGGGATGTAGCGGAATGTTCTGTGTCCCGCCAGTTAAATTGTGAACCACCAATACCTGCTTTCCGGCAGTGATCCGTTCGAAGGCCATAATGCCACTGTTTCCGGAAGAATATTCGCGAATTCCACCGTCTCTCAGTGCAGGTACTTCATTGCGCAAGGAAATAAGCTGACGGTAATGCTCCAGCAGAGAACCTCTGTTCTGCAGCTGACTCTCCACATCAGCACCGGAATTAGCGGCGTTATTCTTCGCCTGCTCCCAAGTGGTGGTCTGGCCATCTCCTTGACCATCGGCAGTCCATTTCATAGGCTCACGGAGGCCTTCATCGGGCTTCACTCCAAGCATTCCTATCTCTTCCCCATAATAAATAAACGGGTTGCCCGGTAAGGTCAGCAGAATAGCGGCGGCCATTCTGGCATGATCCGGATTGTTCGCAAGCTGGCTCATAACTCTGTTCTTATCATGATTATTCAGGAAAGTGGCATCTGTAAAGGCTCCCCCTGAAATCTGCGAATATAGCTTATAAGTTCGCTCCAGAGTAAAGGCAATCCCACTGTCTTTTTCTGTATTGGCAGAATTCAGCACTGCTTCGGCCAGGCCGAAATTAAACCCCGAATCAAATGCTTGATCCAGATAGGCCCCTACGGAAACAGCTGAATTCTCCCATACCTCCCCTACGATATACGCGCCGCGAGTGAAAGTTCTGGTGCCGTAGAAGCGGTAGGCTGGACGGCGCTTGTACTGTTGTTGTCAGAGCATCCGGCAAGCAGGGCAGCAGTTATGCCTGCGATGGCCAAAGTGCACATCATGCGGCGGTTAGTCAAGGTTAAAGGCTGGCGCTGCATCTGTTGCGGACCCCTCCAATAAATAGCTTCATTAGTATGTTGATGTGATAAGCGCTTTATTGATATCTTAGTCGAATGCATGATTTTGGTAAAACGTTTGCACAAACGAAAAATTAACGAATTAAGCGATTTATGAAGATTTATAGTGATATATCATTGATTATTGTTTGTATTCTTCTGATATCTCGTGTTTATGCGGAAAATCGTACTTTCATTAAAATAATTTCATACAAGGAACCGAAATATTCGCCAGTTCTTTCACTTTGAAGTTCTATAATGAAGCGCAAACGATACTACACATACTCTTTAACCTTTTCGTAGGCATTCGCATATGCTGCAAGCAAGGGCAAAAGACCCGGGAAGAAAGGAGAATGAAGAATGAAAAACAAGAAAAAGCTGTCGCTGTCGCTCATGATTCTCGCCTTGTGTTTTTCAGTGCTCGCCGGCTGCGGCGGAGACTCGGCTGCGGTAAAAGTGAAGATCGGCGAAGTCACCCGATCCGTCTTTTATGCGCCCGAATATGTGGCATTATCCCAGAACTTCTTCAAGGAAGAAGGGCTGGATGTTGAGCTTCAGACCATACCCGGCGGTGACAAAACAATGACTGCACTGCTCTCAGGAGCCGTTGACGTGGCGCTTGTTGGTCCAGAAACTTCAATTTACGTCTATCAGCAGGGAGCGGATGATCCCGTTATCACTTTTGCCCAGCTGACCCAGCGGGACGGTACATTCCTGTTCGCCCGCAAACCGGATGCGGACTTTAACTGGGATAAAGTAAAGGGGTCGACCTTCCTCGGACAAAGAAAAGGGGGAATGCCGCAAATGGCGGGTGCCTTTACTTTGTTTAACAAAGGGATTGATGCCGAAAAGGATCTCACGCTGATTCAAAATATCGACTTCGCCAATATTGCCGGTGCCTTCGCCTCCGGGACAGGTGATTATGTACAGCTGTTTGAGCCGCAGGCTTCCATTTTTGAGAGTGAAGACCGGGGCCAGGTGGTGGCATCCTTTGGGGTGGAGAGCGGTTATCTTCCTTATACGGCTTTTATGTCCAAGGGGAGTTATATCAAAAAAAATACTGATACTATGCAAAAATTTACCAATGCAATCCAGCGTGCACAGCTATGGGTGAAAGAGCATAGTCCGGAAGAGATTGCCGATGCGGTACTTCCGTATTTTGATAAAACGGAGCGTGAGATTGTGATCTCCGCGATCAAGCGCTATAAAGAGCAGGACACCTATGCCGTGGATCCGGTCGTGGACAACGAAGAGTGGAACAATCTGCTGGATGTGATGGATAATGCCGGAGAGCTGAAAGAGCGGGTTCCGGCGGAGAAAATTGTGAACAACAGCTTTGCGGAAAAAGCGAAAGACAACGTCAAGTAGGCGTTGTCTTCGTCAAATTGATTAAGGGTTAGGAGGGGCTGATATGCTGCCAGTAGTGCAATTGGAGGAAGTGACGCATGCCTATCTGGGTGACCGCGAGGCTTCTCTGGCCATTGAGGACCTCAGCCTCAGTGTTGAACAAGGGGAGTTCGTCAGTCTCGTCGGGCCTAGCGGCTGCGGCAAGACGACACTGCTGTCGATCATTGCCGGGCTGCTCAGTCCATCCCGCGGCAAAGTGTTCGTTAACGGACATAGTCTCAAGGGACCCTCCCCGGAGGTAGGGTATATGCTCCAGCAAGATTACCTTTTTCCATGGCGGACGATCCTGGACAACGCGCTACTTGGACTGGAGCTCACCGGAAATCTGAACGAAAACACACGTCAAAAGACGCTGGAGCTGCTGAAGGATATGGGGCTGGAGGGCAAGGAGCAAGCCTATCCGTCACAGCTGTCCGGCGGCATGCGCCAGCGTGTGGCACTGGTACGGACACTGGCCACCGACCCGGGGCTGCTGTTGCTGGATGAGCCGTTCTCTGCGCTTGATTATCAGATCAAGCTGCAGCTCGAGGATCTGGTATCGGAGACACTGCGCCGCCGCGGAACCACGGCGGTTCTGGTTACCCATGATCTGTCAGAGGCAATCGCCGTCAGCAGCAGGGTGATTCTGCTGCAGCGGAACCCGGGGAGAATACGTAAAATATTTACCGTTCCGGAGGAAATCCGCAATACACCCCCGCTGTATGCGAGGGACTTGCCCGGTTTCGCGGAGCTTTTTCATGGAGTCTGGAAGGAAATGGAGTCGGCTGGGAGGGAAGACGTGTGAAATCAAGTCAGCAAAGCGAAATAACCGCTTCCCGCGCACAATGGCTGGAGCAGAAGCATAGCGATTACAGGAAGAAAAAACGACGCTGGCAGAGCAGAGTCATGGCCGTGCGGGGCAGTCTGCTGCTGCTGTTTTTTCTGCTATGGGAAGCAGGAGCCCGGCTGGGTTGGATTGACGAACTGCTGTTCAGCTATCCGACGAAGGTCTTCCGTCAGATCTGGGAAGACATGATCAGCGGAAGCCTCTGGCCGCATTTGGGGATTACCGTAGGGGAGACCGTGGTCGGCTTTGTACTCGGAACGCTGCTTGGAACATTGCTGGCAGTGATCATCTGGTGGTCGCCTTTTTTATCAGCGGTGCTTGACCCGTACATGGTCGTGTTTAACAGTATGCCTAAGGTTGCGCTGGGGCCTATCTTTATCGTGATGTTCGGTGCCGGATTTACCGCAATCGTGATCACTACTTTATCCATCACTGTTCTCATTACGACACTTGTTGTATATAACAGCTTTTGCAGCGTAGACCCGAATCTCGTGAAGGTGGTCAGGTCGTTTGGGGCGACCAGAGTACAGGAGTTCTTTAAGGTTATCCTGCCGGCATCCTTTCCTACGGTTGTTTCAACCTTGAAGGTAAACGTTGGCATGTCCTGGGTGGGTGTAATTGTCGGTGAATTTTTAGTCGCAAGGTCGGGGCTTGGATATCTGATCATATATGGTTTTCAGGTGTTCAATTTCACTCTTGTCATGTCCAGTCTGCTGATTATTGCAGCGGTGGCTACGGCGATGTACCAGATGGTCGTCTATGTGGAGAAGCTGTTGTTGTCGAGGCGGTGAGAAACATGTCATATTGTGTCTCCCCGGAAAATCTTGTACCATGTTTATATCTTTACCTGAACGATGAAACGCCAAGGAGAGGTATTTACATGGGATTTCGAATTATCAAAACAGCGGCGGCAACGCTGCTGTCCATTCTGCTGGCAGCAGCTATAGGTATACCCAACGCGCAAAGCGCGGGCCTGCTTGCAATCCTCGGAGTGGAAACTACACGTAAAAGGAGTCTCCGAACGATAATGGCGCGTTTCTCAGCCTCGCTTGTGGGACTCTTTTTAGGCTGTATTCTGTTTTTCACCCTGGGCTTTCATTATTGGGTACTTGGCTTGTATGTACTGTTCGGTTTTCCGCTGATCGTTAAATCGGGCTTTAAGGAGGGCATCGTTACCAGCTCGGTAATCGTGTTCCGCGTGTTCGGACAAGCTGAGCTGTCACTTCATGTTCTGCTGCAGCAGATTGAGCTGCTGGTAGTGGGTCTGGGATCGGCGGGTCTGGTCAATCTGATCTATATGCCGCAGACTGGCGGGGTAATTGCGGGTATCCGCAAGGAGGTCGACAAGTACTTTTCGATCATATTTGTACAAATGGCAAGGACGCTGCGGGACCCGGGTTATGTATGGGACGGTAAGGAGCTTATCGGCGCGAACGAGGCCGTGCAGCGGGGACTTACGGCTGCGTCCAGGGAAATGGAAAATCATGTGATTCATCCCGATGAGGCCTGGAATATTTATTTCTATATGCGAAAGGAGCAACTGGAGTCGATCCAGAATATGATGCAATTGCTCTCCCAGGTGTACCGTCAGCTGCCGCATGGAGATATGGTTGCCGAATTGTTCGATCAGCTTTCTAATGATGTACTGGCAGAGGAATACACCGGACGGACGGAGCGGCTGCTGGATGCGCTTGAGCAGGAGTTCGAGCGGATGGAGCTGCCGGAAACCCGTGAAGAGTTCGAGGTCCGTTCTGCGATTCTGCAGCTCTGCCGGGAGCTGGCACTTTATCTGAAAATTGCCAAACGCCATAAGGTTCCGGTTGAAGCCAAACCGTTGAAACGACCGGCCACTTTCCGTGGCCCCTCGTAATCTATAATATGTAAATGTCAGTGAGGTATTAACATTGCTGCGTAAAATAACGATAAGATATGTAAGAACTAAAAGTGAGCTGGTAATTGTCCCGTCGTTCAGTTTTTGTTCAGGCAACAGGATTAATGTGTTATTCATTAGAAGATGGGGCAGTGAAAGTTCCAATTACTGCAGACGGTTCGCATAGGTGAATTTCTGCGCAGGCAGGTGAGGACTATTGAACAACAGCAATGAACAATATATCGGTAAACAGCTTGTTGAGAATCTCTTCAACCATAATGGCGTGTTTGTTCTGCCCGCACTGACTTTGTTAAGCAGTGATCATATCCGTCTGATCAGTCAGCACAAGATCTTTCTCGAGCCGCATGATGTGGTTCAAGTGGACAGTGCAGCTTTCTATCAGATTGCGGTTGACGAGTGTACGTCTGCGATGGAGAGTATCTTTGAGCAACTACGTTTTAACAAGAGCAAACGGCTGCCCATGATTGAGCTGCGCAATGAAGTCATTCCCTTTATCCAGCGGGTTAGTGAGAAAAACGATTTTTACGGAATATTGGCTGCGTTGCAGTCCAAGGATGATTATACATACAGACATAATGTTGCAGTCGGAATTTTGTCTACACTTCTGGGGAAGTGGCTCAAGCTGAAACCGGAAGAACTAAGTATGCTGACCATTGCCGCAACGCTTCATGATATCGGGAAAATTATGATACCTGCTGAAATTCTGTCCAAGCCCGGACCCCTGAATGAAGAAGAGCTTGCGATGATGAAAAAGCATACCACTATCGGATACGAGATGATCAGGGACACGGTCGGCACCAATCATATGCAGGCACTCGTTGCGCTGCAGCATCATGAACGCATGGATGGCAGCGGATACCCTTTTGGTGTTCTGGGCCACCGGATTACTGATTTCAGTAAAATAGTTGCTGTGGTGGATATTTTCCATGCGATGACTTCTGACCGCTACTACCGGAAGGCCTCGCCTTTATATGAGGTTTTGAGGCAGATGGAGGATAATGTCTACGGCAAGCTTGACCCTTATATTTGCAGTGTCTTTATCAATAAGCTGATGCAGTCAATGATAGGCAATGAAGTAGTGCTCTCGGATGGGCGGATAGGCAAAATCATCATGATTCTCGCGCATGATCCGCTGCGGCCATTGGTTAATATTGATGAGGATTTCATTGATCTCAGCAGGCACCGAGATTTGGGGATTATGCGGGTAATACCGTTATAACACCTCGTATGAAGACACCCGCAGGCGGTTGCTGCGGGTGTCTTTGCCTTTCTGGTAAGAAGAATAACGGGCTGTAATAGCAGGAGTGGAGTTACGACTTGACGGAAGGTCTACGGTTGCCTGTGGGCTGTCCGTTTTTTGCTATGTACTCATAACCAGGGGATTATTGCAATAAAATGAACTATGAATCTTATAACGGGGCGCATGGAGGGCTTACCCAAATTTATTTCTACTCTAACAATCAACAAATGCCCAGAACGTGCATACACTTGATAGTGAATGATTGTATGGAGGAGGTTTAAAGATGTCATTAAGTCATAAACGTCAAACAAGGGAGATCATTACGAAGGCAATTTGCGGCAAAGGTCGTAAGTTCTCTACCGCAACTCATACCGTGACTCCGCCACATCATCCGACAAGTATTCTGGGGGCTTGGATTATTAACCACCAGTACGAAGCGGTTGCCGCCGGAAACGGAATCGAAGTAATCGGTACTTACGATGTGAACATCTGGTATTCGTACGACAAAAACAAGCAGACCGAGGTAGCCAAGGAAACGGTCTCCTACGTGGAGCTCATTCCGCTGTCGTATCTGGATCCGAGACACCGTGCTTCCACGGTAGAGGTCTCTGCGGAGGCAACGCAGGAACCAAATTGTGTGGAAGCCGGTGTCTCTCCGGGCGGCGGCAGTGTAACACTTCGCGTAGAGCGGGAATTCGAAGCAGAACTGGTGGCTGAGACCAAGGTTCGCGTGTTTGTCACTGATCAAACGGATGATCCGGAAGACAAGGATTACGATTTCGACGGTGAAAGCTTTGATTTCGATGATCTGGATCCTGACGCCCTGGATGATGAGCTGTAAGGAAGGAATGCGCCGCCGCCAACTGAATATCGGGTGGGTTATAATCCATTATATGTAGTGAGGGCGGCGGCGAGAGGGCGAATGCCCTCCTTTTTATTTTTTATTTATTTTTCAGCATCAAGAACTGGAAGATCTAAAGTTAGGGGAACGAACCACTAGGGAGGAGCCAGCGTGAATGAAGGGTTAAAGGAGTACCTGCAGCTAACTCCGGAGCAACAAGAGCTCCGGCTGCGGCGCTGTGGACTGGAGGCTGCTCTGTCTGCCGGCGGGAATCGCTTGGAGAGGGATGCAGGGCAAGCCGGAAGAATAGCTGTTGCAAATGGCCATACATATAAGAAGGGTCCTGATATGGACAGACACAAACAGCAATACGTGGTTAAAGTATTCAACTTGGCAGTGCTTGAGATCACACCACTGGGTACCGGCCGGGCCATGAGTGCTGCAGCGGGGAATTCCCGCCCAGATGCATCGGGCGGTGGGGATAGTGTGTCCGGGGGTACCGGTGTTAGCTTGCTAGATGAGGGTGGAATTGATAACCATGGAGATCATGGAGACCCTGGAAATCCCGGAGATTACGGAATTTCCTGTGAACAGGCGCATTACAGTCCCGGCCCGGAGCGGCGCGGAACTGCCGGACTGGTGAGGGGAATTGCTGTTAGAGCTTTATACAGCCTGGGGCTGGACAGCGGTGAAGTCCGGCTAAAGGCTATGGGCGGAAGGAGATACCTTGTGGAACAAATCCTCCCGCTCGCAGAACCTGCCGGCAAGCCGCTGCCGGAGCCTTACTGTACAGCGTCGCTGGCGCTGGCCCGCGACCTGGCCCGGGAGCTGCCTGGCCGTCCAGGCATGCTGATGGGCATGGACCCGGAGTTTCTCCTGCTCCGGGAAACCTCCGGCCGCGTCGTGCCCGCGTCGCGGTTCCTGCCCGTAGACGGCGTCGCGGGCTGCGACGCCGGACCTCCGGGAACGCGCGGCATGTTCCCGGTCGCCGAGCTGCGCCCTGCGCCGCGCGGGGAACCGCGCGCACTGCTGGCGCAGCTGATGTCCGCCGCAGCCACGGCGGACCGGATGGTATCCGACCGCTCGCTCCGCTGGCGGGCGGGAGGCATGCCGCTGCGGGGCTGGGCCCTCGGCGGCCACCTGCACTTCAGCGGCGTCCGGCTGACGGCGCCGCTGCTGCGCGCGCTCGACAACTATCTGGCGTTGCCGCTGCTGCTGCTGGAGGACGCCCGGGCTGCAGCGCGGCGTCCGCGTTACGGGGTGCTCGGCGATTTCCGTATTCAGCCGCATGGCGGCTTTGAATACCGGACCTTGCCGAGCTTCCTGGTGTCCCCGGTCATCGCCAAAGGCGCGGTCTTCCTGGCTCACCTGATCGTGAGCCGCTATGAAGACCTGACGCAGCGCCCGCTGGACCGGGAAGAGCTGCATGCCGCCTATTACAGCGGCAGCAAAGATCCGCTGCGCGCCGCCTGGGCTCCATTGCAGGCCCAGCTTCGCGCACTGGACGGCTACGTGCGCGCCGCCCCTTACGTAGAACCGCTGTTCCGCTGCATCTCCGCGGAACAGACCTGGGATGAATCGCGGGATATCCGTCCGCTGTGGACCGGGAAAGAGTCCATGAAGAATCAGCAGTAATCGGGTTGGGAATTCTGTCGCCCTGAGGCTTATGCACCTGCGCCTGTAAGTTGATTTTCTTTATGTAGATAAGTCATGGACCATTTGTCGATATCGCGGAAACCGAGCTTTTTGTAGATTAAGCCTGCTTGAGGATTGTTATAGAAAAGGCATAGCGATTTTCCCTCGGCCAGAATATCGGCACAAAGCTGTGCGACTACCCGTGAAGCTAATTTTTGTCCTCTGTATTCCGGATGGGTGGCTACGGCGACTATCATCGCTGACCGCGAATTTTCCGCCGCGGTTGACGCGGTTGCAATTACTTCCCCGTTCTGTTCCACGAAGTAGGTGCGGCCGGTTCCGCTTTCCAGCGTTTTATGCAGGGTTTTACGCGCGTCCTCCGGACTGCTGGTGAACTCTGAAATAACATCCGTCAATGTACAAATGGCATCCACATCCTGTGTCGTGGCTTTTTGGATGGGCACAGGAGCGGATGCCGCTGTACGGATTTCCTCATTCATCTCTGTCAGCTCGGCGAAAAGCATCTCTTTTTCCTGCCGGATATTCAACCATTTACTGAGTGTCCGCACGACCTCTAAAGAGCCGGAGATCATTTCGGCGTTTTTGTTTCTGCGCAGCAGTTCCGCAAAACCCTCCGCATCAAAAGGCCCCTCTGAATATGGCAAATAACTTCCGTAGAAACGCAGTATCACCGCCTTTAACGGCCCGTCTACGGAGTCGCTTTCTCCCCAAAGCTCCATGAAATCCTGCTCGAACCCGAAATTTTCCACGTCTCCGATAATGTATAAATTGATAGCCGGATTTTTGCCTACCAGTTCCATCAAATCCTCCCGGTCGGCTTCATTCAGTTTGCGTATCAAGCTTGTACCTCCTTCAGTTTCAGTAATGTATAATAATTCCTTTATAATTTTACAGCAAATTATTGAAAAAGCACATCATATGGTCATGTTGATCTTCAATGGCTATAATTAACAATATCTGTAATGCATCCGATGCAGGCAGCGTTCCAGCTCTGGTGTTCTCTTAGTGTTCGCTTATTGTGACTTCCCGGGGTGACTTTGCCTTGCAGGTTTCTGTTATAATAGAGAACACAGAAGATAGGTATGGAGGTCAATGATGGCAAAATATACGCCGATGATAGAACAGTATTTAAAGGTAAAGGAAGGGGCAAAGGACGCTTTCCTTTTTTTCCGGCTGGGCGATTTTTATGAAATGTTCTTCGAGGATGCGGTTCTGGCTTCGAAAGAGCTTGAGATTACTTTAACCGGCCGTGAGGGTGGGGGCGAAGAGCGCATTCCGATGTGCGGAGTGCCATACCATGCCGCGGAAGGTTACATACAGCGTTTGATCGAAAAGGGCTACAAGGTTGCGATTTGCGAGCAGCTGGATGATCCCGCCGTAACAAAGGGCATGGTGCGCCGGGATATTGTCCGCGTAGTCACACCGGGTACAGTAATGGACGGCAAAATTATTACGGACAAAAGTAACAACTACCTCGTTTGCGTGACCGAGCAGGACGGGATGATGGCTCTGGCTGCCTGCGATTTGACAACGGGTGAGCTGTATGTCACTTCCGTTCTTTCAGGTTCGGAATGGCTGCGTGACGAGATCGGCATTTATGAGCCAGCCGAGATTATCGGAGATGCTAACCTGCTCGAGAGTTTGCGCAGTGAGGCCTCACTGCTGGCGAAGCCGGTCGTGTACACTCCTTGGGAGAAACGCGAAGAGGAATTGGCCCGCCGCCAGTTCGGCGAAGCGGCCTGGGTGCGTCTGGAGAGTGAGCGGGGCAAATGTCTGGCGATGCTGATTTCCTATTTGAGTGAAACCCAGCGGCGTTCCCTGGGACAGCTAAGCCAGATTTCGCCGTATGAACCTGGCAACTATATGATTCTGGATCCGTTCACACGCCGCAATCTGGAACTCACTGAAACGGTGCGCGAGCGCTCCAAAAAAGGTTCGCTGCTCTGGTTGCTGGACCGCACCGAAACCTCGATGGGCGGGCGTCTCCTGCGCCGCAGAATCGACAAGCCGCTCCTGCAGCGGGCCCCGATTGAGCGTCGTCTGGAGGCTGTGGATTATCTCTATAATCAGTTTATTGTCCGTGAGGATTTGCGCGGGGCGCTGAAAGAAATCTATGATCTGGAGCGGCTCGTCGGGCGCATCGCCTTCGGCAGTGCCAACGGACGCGACATGAATGCCCTGAAGCAGTCACTGGCGCAAATACCGGCCCTGAAAGATATGTGTCTGACATCGGGTTCAGAGACCCTGAGAGAGATCGGTTCCACCATGGATGAATGTGCAGAGCTGCGTGAGGATATCGAGCGGGCAATTACCGAGGATGCGCCGGTATCTGTGCGGGATGGGGGAATTATCCGGACAGGCTATCATGAGCGCCTGGACGAGCTGCGGGAAGCGAGCAGCAGCGGCAAACGCTGGATCGCCGAGCTGGAGGCGAAGGAGCGCCAGGTTACAGGCATCAAGTCGCTGAAGATCGGCTACAACAAAATTTTCGGCTATTATATAGAAATTACCCGCTCCAATCTTGCTTCCTTGCCGGAAGGAAGATATGAACGCAAGCAGACTTTGGCGAATGCAGAGCGTTATGTTACCCCTGAGCTGAAAGAGAAAGAAGCACTGATTCTCGAAGCCCAGGACAAAATGACCGATCTCGAATACAGCCTGTTTACCGAGCTGCGGGACCGTATCGGGTCACAAATCCCCCGGCTGCAGGCCTTGGCAGAGAAGGTTGCAGAAATAGATGTGTATCAATGTCTTGCTGCGGTCAGCGCCGAGCACCGGTTTGTAAAACCCAAGCTATCCGACGGTTATGACCTGCGTCTTACAGGTGGACGGCATCCGGTAGTAGAAGCGGTGCTGAAAGATTCTGCATTTATAGCAAACGGCAGTACACTGAGCAAGAATGAAGGCAATATATTGCTCATCACCGGCCCTAACATGGCTGGCAAAAGCACCTACATGCGCCAGGTGGCACTGATCTGCATTCTAGCCCAAATCGGCTGCTTCGTTCCGGCAGAAAGCGCGGAGGTTCCGCTGATAGACCGGATCTTTACACGGATTGGAGCGGCGGATGACCTGATTGGCGGACAGAGCACCTTTATGGTGGAGATGGCTGATATTCAGGTCATGACTGAGAAAGCAACATCGCGCAGCCTTATTATTATTGACGAGCTGGGCCGGGGCACCTCGACAAGCGAGGGCATGGCGATTGCCCAGGCGGTAATTGAATACGTGCATGATACCATTGCCTGCAAAGCACTGGTCTCGACGCATTTTCATGAGCTGGCCCATTTGGAGCAGAGCCTGCAAGGGCTGAAGAATTATTCTATGGCCGTGCAAGAGAGTGGAGACAAAGTGAACTTCCTGCGCAAGCTTGTGCCGGGAGCTGCCGACAGCAGCTATGGCATCTATTGCGCCCGGCTGGCCGGATTGCCGGAAGGTATTATTGACCGGGCATACGGTCTGCTCCAGAGCATTGAGCAGTCTGCGCCTCCGGGCTCGCCTGCGCTGCAATACGGGACTGCTTATGAGAGCCGTCACGGTGTGAAGGAACAGGCAAGCGGACTATCTGCAAGCCGAACGCAAGACACGGATGTATTGCCATCAGGAGATGATGCTGCCTACATGCATGCGGGCAATGCAGCCGCCGTGAGCACATCAGGCGGATCAGCTTACACCGAAGCTGCCGTCTCGCTGGCCTCCCTGCCGGATGCAGCAGACGCTGAAGTCGTACAACTGTCGATCTTTGGGGAAGAAGAGCCGCGCAGGAACCGTAAAGGTGGAGCGGCTTCCGCACCTGCACCTGTTAAAGAAAATCCGCTACTGAAAGAGCTGGTTGCCGCTGTTCAGGGTGCAGATCTGATGAATATGACCCCTCTGCAGGCAATGGGCCTGCTGAATGAGCTTAAGCAAAAAGCCAAGGAGCTGTAATTTAGGGTATTTCCAAGAAAGCGTAATTCTAGCGAAGAACAAACATCACTATTGGCGAGGTGAATACAAAATGGCTAAAATTCATGTACTGGACGAGCATATTGCCAACCAGATTGCAGCGGGTGAGGTTGTGGAGCGGCCGGCTTCCGTTGTAAAGGAGCTGGTGGAGAACGCGATTGATGCCGGCAGCACCCGAATTGAGGTTTCTGTTGAAGAGGGCGGACTGCAGAGCATCCGCGTCAAAGACAACGGCTCAGGTATTGAGCCTGAGGACTGCGAGACCGCCTTCTACCGGCATGCGACCAGCAAGATTGCAAATGGACGTGATCTGTTCCTGATCACGAGCCTTGGCTTCCGCGGCGAGGCTCTGCCCAGTATCGCCGCTGTCTCGAAGGTATCCCTTCTGACTGCCAGCAGTGATGATGGTAAAGGCAGACTGATTGATATCGAAGGCGGGAAGCTAATCCGCAATGAGGATACACCTTCCGGTAAGGGAAGCGATCTTGCAGTAAGGGAATTATTTTTCAACACACCGGCAAGGCTGAAATATATGAAGAGCATCCAAACCGAGCTGGGGCATATTTCGGATGCGATGTACCGGATGGCTTTGGCTCATCCGTCCATCTCCTTTACGTTGCATCACAATGGCAATCAGCTACTGCATACACTTGGCAACGGCGATCTGTTGCAGGTGATTGCTGCCGTTTACGGTACATCAGCGGCCAAGGCGATGCTGCCGATCTCAGCAGAAGATCCGGATTACCGGATTACCGGCTTTGTCAGCAGGCCGGAGTGGACCCGCTCCAACCGCAATGCAGTCACCACGATTGTAGGCGGAAGATACATCCGCAGCAACGGGCTGAATGCGGCTATTATGCGGGCTTATCACACGCTGCTGCCGATTAACCGCTATCCGCTGCTCGTATTGCAGCTGGACATGCATCCATCACTCGTCGACGTCAATGTACACCCGGCGAAATTGGAGGTGCGTTTCAGTAAGGAGATCGAACTGTACGCATTTGTTGAGCAGGAGATCCGCAAGGTTCTGCTGGGCCAGAGTCTGATTCCGCGGCCGGGCAAAGAGATAATAGGCGCCAAGGGCAGCAGTTCCTTTATCCAGGAGCAGTTTGCCTTTCCGAAAGGTGCCATACCTCAGCCAGCCGATGGTTTGCCAGGCATGGCCCGCAATGATCAAGACGGTCCAGACCCGCGGACCGCTGGTCCGCAAAGTGATATGCCCTCCGGTGTTGCTCCGCAGAGTGATCTGCAGCAAGCGGGTTCATTGGATGCTAATCGTCCCGCAGAGAGACCGGGTGCTTGGAACAGCGGAGTCAGCAGTGCTTCTCCCTTCGGCAACGGGGCTGCAGCAGGAGAACGCTACTCCGGCAACGCACAGCAGCGGACGGGAGAGCCTCAGAGCGCAATGCCGGTGGCCCGGGAGTCTGCTGCGGCATACAGCGGCAGTACTTCTTCATTGCCGCGTGAAGGGGCTGGCGGCAGCTACCGCCAGCCTGCCGGGGCAATGCCGCCCCGGGGAGGGATGCCTTCAGCAGAGGAGCTGTACGCTCCAACCGGCAGTGAAGATCCTGCGCTCCCTCAGTTCCCTGAGCTGAACTATATCGGCCAGCATCACGGGACATATCTTATTGCCCAGAATGACAGCGGGCTTTATCTGATTGACCAGCATGCGGCACATGAACGGATTAATTATGAATATTATTATGAGAAATTCGGTCGTCCCGAGGATGCTTCGCAGGAGCTTCTCCTGCCGATCACCTTGGAATTCACCCCTTCGGAGAGCCGCCAGCTTAGTGAAAGGCTGCATTGGTTCGAACAGGCAGGTGTATTTCTTGAGCATTTCGGAGGGCAGACTTTTCTGGTCCGTTCCTTGCCGTACTGGTTCCCTGAGGGAGATGAGAAGGCGGTCATTGAGGAAATGGCGGAATGGGTGCTGAGCGAACGTTACATCGACCTGGCCAAACTGCGTGAGAAATCCTCCATTCTCTGCTCCTGCAAGGCGTCCATCAAGGCCAACCAGAAGCTTACAGAGCAGGAGGTAGAGGCTCTGCTGTCCAGGCTGGCAGCTTGCCGCCAGCCATATACATGTCCGCATGGACGGCCGATCGTGGTTTCTTTTTCTTCCTATGACCTGGAGAAGCTGTTCAAACGTGTCATGTAAGTGCAGCTGCACTGCATATGAGGTAAGCCAGCTCACTTACAGCTCTTGATCTGCAATCTGTTCATTTCTATTTTTAGCGCTCTAATGCGTACCAGATCGGAGGCATCATGATTATAACAACGGGTTTTGACCCGATACCGGAAATTGTGCTGCGGGCTCAGCAGCTTGCCGAGCGCACAGGTGCACCTTATGTGCTTAGGGCTAGGTTCTCCATGCCAAAGCTGGCGGAACGTTACGGGGACGAGGAGATTCTGGTAGTTCTGCAGGAGGCGGTACGGCTGATCTCGCCGGGTCTGCCACCGATGGAGTTTCATCCCAGTATGGGCTTTGTCCGGGCGAAACGCATTCTGAAGGGCGAATCTGATCCCATGCTGGAAGCTGCCGGAATGCTGCCGGGAGACAGCGTGCTGGATTGCACGGCGGGTCTTGGCAGCGATTCTCTGCTGTTTGCCGTCCATGGCGGAGAAGATTCTGTGGTGACTGCGCTGGAAAGCTCCTTGCCGCTGTATGCGCTGCTGCTTGAAGGCATGAGCCAGTACATTTCCGGCCAGCAGAAAGTAAACGAAGCGTTGCGCCGCATCCAGGTTGTGCACAGCGAACATCTGGGGTACCTGCGGGAACAGCCGGACAATAGTGTCGATATCGTTTACTTCGACCCGATGTTCCGGGTTCCCTTGACGGATTCTGCGGCAATATCCCCCTTGCGCCGTTTCGCTAACACAGCAGCCTTGACCGGGGAGAGTGTCGCTGAGGCAGTCAGAGTAGCACGCAAGGCTGTCCTGCTCAAAGAGAAGGCCTTAAGCGGCGAATTCTCACGGCTGGGCTTTACCGAACAGCTGCGCAGCAGCTCCAAAACATCGTACGGGGTGATACACATTGACAACTGAGACTAAACATAAGGTTCTGGTACTGCTGGGGCCGACCGCAGTCGGCAAAACAAGGCTTAGCCTGGAGCTCGCGGAGACGTACGGTGCAGAGATCATCTCCGGTGATTCCATGCAGGTCTACCGCGGAATGGATATCGGCACAGCCAAGATCACACCAGCGGAGATGAAGGGGATTCCGCATCATTTAATTGATATCCATGATCCGCAAGATGCCTATTCTGCCGCTGAATTTCAGGTGCAGGGCGTCCGGCTGATCGAGGAGATCAGCACCAGGGGGAAGCTTCCATTTATTGTGGGAGGAACGGGACTGTATATTGAATCCCTGTGTTATGGTTTCCGTTTCTCTGAGGCCGTGGCGGATGAGGCGTTCCGCAGCGAGCAGGACGCCTTTGCCGAGGAGCATGGAGCAGAAGCCCTGCACGCCAGACTGGCGGCTGTAGACCCTGCCAGCGCTTCCAGATTGCATCCGAATGACCGCCGCAGAATCATCCGTGCGCTGGAAATTCATCACCAGACAAAAGTTACGCTTTCGGCGTCCCATGAGGCTCAGAAGAAGGAGTCTCCATATGAGTTATGCCTCATAGGTTTGACAATGGACCGGAAAATACTATATAAACGTATTGAAGACCGAATCGATCAGATGCTGGCGGAAGGTCTCGTCGCCGAGGTGAAAGGACTGCTGGATCATGGCTACAGCAGAACTCTTGTGTCCATGCAGGGATTGGGCTACAAGGAAATTGCCGCTTATCTCGCGGGAGAAACGACGCTGGACGAGGCTGTGACACTGCTGAAACGCGATACCCGCCGATTCGCCAAACGACAATTGTCATGGTTTCGCCACATGAAGGAAATCCAGTGGATCGACGATTTCAACGAGCAAAACTTTTCAGAGAATTTTGCAAAAATACGTGCTATAATAGCAGGAAAGTTTCTCTCAGGTCTTGAATATACTTCTGAACAATCTAATTGAACCATTGGGGGTACGTCATATGAACAAGTCCATTAACATCCAAGATACGTTCTTGAACCAGCTGCGTAAAGAGAATATCCCTGCCACAGTATATTTGACCAACGGCTTTCAAATCCGGGGAATCATCAAAGCATTTGACAATTTCACAATTGTCATCGACAGTGACGGACGCCAGCAAATGGTGTACAAGCATGCCATTTCCACCTTTACGCCACAGCGCAGCGTATCGCTGATGCAGGACAGTGGAAGCGAAGAATAACATTTTTTACAACCTTGTAGTGAAACCTTTTTGTTTATAAAGCGTTTGAATAGAGAGTGCGAGAGAGCAACCTGTGAAGGTTGTTCTTTTCATTCGTGTATACAATTTCAAGATGTTTCCGAAAGGGAGTCAGGAGGCAGCATGTCTAGAGACGATTTTTCCAGGACGAACCGCAATAGAGACAGGGGCACCACCCCTGCGAGTCCCAAAGGGAAGCCTAAGAAAAAGAAGAAGTTTCTAACCAAGAAACGCGTACTGTGGAGTTTATTTTTTGCAACGGCGCTGGCGATTTTTTGTGCGCTTGGCGGCTACCTGTTTATTATGCTGAACGGCCAGAAACTGCTGAATGAGAACCAGGACAAATTAACAGTGAACCCGCCGACACAGATTTTTGACCGCAATGCGAATTTGATCGGCGAGCTGTCACTCGAAAAGAGTGATCCGGTAGAGTATGAAGATATTCCTAAACAACTGATCGAGGCTTTTGTTGCTACAGAAGATAAACGTTTTTTTGAACACAAAGGTGTGGATTTATGGTCGATCGGCCGCGCGGCCGTCAAAGATATCGCAGCACGCAGCATGGTTGAAGGCGGCAGTACGATCACCCAGCAGCTTGCGAAGAATATCTTCCTGACACGCGATAAAACGTTTTTCCGCAAAGCGACCGAGGTTTCCATTGCTGTAGCACTTGAGAATGAGAGAACCAAAAATGAGATTATTACGTTGTACCTGAACCGGATTAACTTTGGTGGCACAGTCTACGGCATCAAGGCAGCATCTATCCGTTATTTTGGCAAAAGTAATCTTGACGAACTCAAGCTGTGGCAAATCGCCACTTTGGCTGCCATGCCGAAAGGGCCGTCACGTTACAATCCGCTGCGTAATCCAGAGCTGTCCAAGGAACGCCGCGGCGTAGTGCTCCAGCTGATGTATGAACAGGGGAAAATTACTGAACAGGAGCGGGATGAAGCCGCTGCGGTCAACTACAACTATAAGCCGCCCGAAAGCAAACAGCGCTATCAGGCCTTTATTGATTATGCTATAGACGAGGCGGAAGACAAGTTTGGATTAACCGAAGATGATCTCAACATCGGCGGATACAAAATTTATACAACGATGGATAAAAACGCCCAGCAGACGGTAGAAGAGGCTTTTGCCGATAGCGACAATTTCGAAAAAAGTGTGGATGAGGAACTGGTGCAGGGTTCGATGACCATCATCAATCAGGAGAATGGCAGCATCGTTGCGCTGATGGGCGGACGGAATTATGAGAAGAAGGGCTACAGCCGTGTTAACGGCAGCCGGCGTTCTCCGGGCTCCTCCTTCAAACCATTGGTTTCTTACGCTCCTGCTCTGGAGTCGGGGAAATTCTCAAGCTCCTCAATGCTCAGCAATGAAAAGCAGTGCTTCGGCAAATACTGTCCGAGAAATCTACATGGCTACTCATCAACGATCAGCATGAGTCAGGCGATAACAAAGTCGGAAAACATCCCGGCGGTCTGGCTGCTGAATGAGATTGGTGTGGATACCGGCTTCCAGTTTGCGAAGAAGCTGGGGATCAGCCTCAGCGATGAAGACAAGAACCTGTCACTCGCCCTCGGCGGGATGAGCAAAGGAACCAATACGCTGGAAATGGCTCAGGCATACAGTGCTTTTGCCAGCGGCGGTGAACTGCGTGAGGCGTATTCGATTAAATCGATTGCCAACAGTGACGGGGACACGGTCTATAAGGCCAATACAAAGCCTGAGCGGGTGATGAATAAGGATACAGCTTACCAAATGACCCAAATGATGCAGGAAGTTGTACAGGACGGTACAGGTAAAAAAGCGAAAATCAACCGTCCGGTTGCCGGCAAGACCGGTACTACCCAGAGCGGGTACGACGGGATCAAATCCAACCGTGACGTGTGGTTTGTCGGTTATACACCGGAATGGACCGCAGCAGTGTGGATGGGATATGACAAGCCGAGCAAGACACATCTGCTCAAGAACAGCAGTCCGCTTGCAGCGGCGTTCTGGGGTAAAGTTATGGAGAAGGCTCTGGAGGGGATTCCGGAAAAATCTTTCCCTAAACCGGAAGGTGCGAGTGCGCCTGAACCAACGGCTACTCCGGAAACGGTACAGCCTGTCACGGGTCTATCCGCTGAATATGATCCTTCAACATTGACCGTGAACCTTGGCTGGGAAGCGGCTCAGGTTGCAGGAGTGGAATACCGGATTTACCGCCGGGAAACCTCGGAGACGGAGTTCACTTCACTTCTCAGCACAAAGTCACTCACAATGGGTGATATTAGCGCCATGCCTGGGCTGACTTACGAATATTATGTAACAGCTTATTATCCCGAACTGGATGTGGAGAGCGAGCCATCGGGCACCGTTACCGTAATGGTTCAGGATGAACTGCAGACACCAGAACCGGAAGCAACGCCTGATCCGAATCTTCCGACAGATGATCAAGGCAACGGACAGGGTAACGGAAACGGCGAAGGCAACGGCAATCCCGGTGGAAACAATGGGAACGGCAACGGCAATGGTAACGGGAATGGAAATGGTAATGGGAACGGCAATGGCAATGGCAATGGCAATGGCAATGGAGGTGGCAACGGTAATGGGGGTGGAGCTGTAACCCCGCCGGAAGCAACGGCTACTCCGCTTCCACCAACCCCGCTGCCAACTATTACACCTGTTGAAACCTCCGGTTCAGGAAATGCTGGTACGGATAACAGTACTGAGGCGGGAACAGTTCCGGAGAACGGATTTTCAAATGAGGGCCAATCTCCTCAATAACAATGGAGATTGTCTTTGATCCAAAGGACTATCCTTTACCCATCCAAGATGGGAAAGGATAGTCCTTTTTTTTGAATGGACCTTTAAATATTTGCTTTAATCCAGAAGCTGTAACCTTTGATTACGTTGCCGGCAGTTCTGTTTTTTTACGGGATGTTTTGAGTGTGTCTCTTAAATGTGTTAAGCTGAAGACACCATTTCTTGAGAGGGTAATTCATATGAAACGTAAATTCGGAGACCGGGCCAACTGGCGCCGGATTACGCGCCGACATTTCGCCTGCCGCTATGTGGAAACCCGGGAATTCAGCGGTTATATCACTCTTTATACGATTTACGGGCTGAAGGAACCACTGTGGAAGAGCTATGGAAGGCATACATACCGCATAGCGGACAAAGGATATTCTTGGCTGCAATATTTTCCCAAGGATAGCCACTATATTGTGACGGCTATGTTCGACGAACGACAGAATATCGTACAATGGTACATTGACACCTGCAAAGTTCAAGGCGTCACGGATCAAGGCGTTCCATGGTTTGATGATTTGTACCTGGACGTTGTGGTGCTTTGGAACGGAGAGGTGTTTTTGCTGGATGAGGATGAACTTGAGGAAGCGCTGGAAAGGGAAGACATTACGGACAGCGACTATAATCTGGCCTGGGCAACAGCCAAGAGCATTCTACGCAGTATTGACGCGCACGCCTTTCCTTATTTCTCTCTCTCACTGAAGCATCGTGCCGAATTGTTCCATCACGGAGAATTCAGGAGGAAATAAAAAATGGAATGGTACGTTTACCAAAGAGGTTCATCCCCAATACGCAAAGTGTCCAGAAAACGCCGTTCCCGGCGTAAGCGCAACTTGTTTATTGCAGGTATAACGATTGTGGCAGCAGGCCTCCTATGGTGTGCGGTTGTGTTTAATAACATTAACAGTGCGGCTACAACATCACCTATGGCGAAAGCGGATGCAGGGATTATTCTCGGCATGTCCATGTGGGGGGATAAGCCAAGCCCCGGCCTGAAGGAACGGCTGGATTACGGGCTAAAGCTCTACCGGGAGGGAATGTTCAGCACCTTTATTGTTTCGGGGGGGCTGGACGATCCGGACTACAAATTTACCGAAGGTCAAGGGATGCGGAATTATCTGGTGGAGCAAGGGGTGCCGGAAGAAGATATCCTTATGGAGAACAAATCTACCAGCACGTACGAGAATTTGCTGTTCAGCCAGGAAATTATGAAGCGTGAGGGGATGACGTCTTCCGTTATTATTACGCATACCTTCCATGGACGGCGGGCGCAGGAAATTGCCAGAGAATTGGGCTATGCTGCACCTGAGCTGGGGCTTACCGAGTCAAAGGTAATGTCGATGGCCAAGTATAAATCCCGTGAAATCCTGGCCTACACCAAATGGAAGCTGCAGCAGTTATTTCTGTAAATCATTTGCCAAGTATAAAAATCCTGAAACTGCTAATAAGACCTCATGTACCGGAATAGACTTACTTAGAGCAGTCAGCCCTGGATAATGAGGTGAATAAGGTGAACGGACGCGTAGCGGCAGCAAGCGGGCGGGAGGAAGGCAGACCGTCAAGGCAAATCAATATTGTGCTGCGGAATCAAGATCCCCCTCCGATGAGCAGTGCGGTGAGCGACAGCAGCAGTGGAGCCGCGCTCCCCAAAAATCACGGCCATAGCGGACTGTTCCAGGAGTTAAGCCGGGAACTTGATGGTCTTGTTGGCTTGGATAATATCAAGGAGCTTGTATTTGAGATATATGCGCTTCTGCAGATCGCCCAGATGCGTAGCGAGGCTGGGCTTGCCAGTGGCGGCCAGGCTTACCATATGGTCTTCAAGGGCAATCCCGGAACCGGTAAAACGACGGTAGCGAGGATTGTCGCCAAGCTGTTCCAGCGGATGGGTGTATTAAGCAAAGGGCATCTGATCGAGGTAGAGCGAGCGGATCTCGTCGGCGAATATATTGGGCATACCGCCCAGAAGACACGTGACCTGGTGAAAAAGGCGCTCGGGGGCATCCTATTTATTGATGAAGCCTACAGTCTTGCACGCGGAGGCGATAAGGATTTTGGAAAGGAAGCCATCGATACGCTGGTAAAATCCATGGAGGATCACCGCAGCCAGTTTGTGCTGATCCTGGCCGGATACTCCGGTGAAATCGATTATTTTCTGATGAGTAATCCGGGGCTGCCTTCAAGGTTTCCTATTCAGGTTGAGTTTCCCGACTACACGATTGATCAGCTGCTGCAGATTGCCGAACTTATGGCCAAAGAGCGCGATTATATTTTGATGCCGCAGGCGATACTCAAGTTAAAGCAGCATTTGCTGGTGGAGAAGACGGAGAGCCTGCATGCCTTTAGCAATGCGCGCTTTGTGCGCAATTCGATTGAGAAAGCCGTGCGTGCACAAGCAGTACGCTTGCTGAACCAGTACGAGAGCAACAGCCCCGGCAAGCAGGAGCTGATGACACTGCGGACTGAAGATTTTAAGCTGTAAAACAAAATATGATTAACGGATGATATACCTCAGTGGGGTATGGAGATAAGGAGCATTGAATGCATGACGACAACACATGATACACAAACAGATATCCAGGACCGGGCAATATTAGTCAGTTTGGTGACGGACAAAATTAAGCGCACCGGCATTGACCCGGAGCTTTCCCTGCAAGAATTGGTGCAGCTGGCGGAGACAGCCGGTGTCGAAGTGCTGGACGTGCTGCGCCAGAACAAGGAAACTCCTGATTCCAAATGGTTCATCGGCAAGGGGAAGGTAGAAGAGCTGCGGATGGCTGCAGATGGTTTCGGTGCAAATACGGCAATCTTTGACCAGGAGCTGTCCGGAGCGCAGGTGCGCAATCTGGAGGAAGCTCTGGATCTGAAAATTATCGACCGCACCCAGCTGATCCTGGATATCTTTGCCGGACGGGCGAAGACGCGGGAAGGTATTATTCAGGTAGAGCTGGCACAGCTCTCCTATCTGCTGCCGCGCCTCTCCGGGCAGGGCAAGAACCTATCCAGACTCGGCGGCGGTATCGGCACAAGAGGACCAGGGGAAAGCAAGCTGGAGACGGACCGCCGGCATATCCGCAACCGGATTGATGAGCTGAAGCGCCAGCTCGACGAAGTGGTGAAGACCCGTGAGCTGCATCGAGAACGCCGCCGCAAGAGCGGTGCCGTACAGGTGGCCCTTGTCGGATATACAAATGCAGGCAAATCGACGCTGTTGAAGCAGCTCACGGATGCAGATGTATATATTGAGAATCAGCTGTTTGCTACACTTGACCCGACTTCACGTGTACTGCAGCTTCCGTCAGGAAAAGAGGTTGTGTTAACAGATACGGTTGGATTCATTCAGAATCTGCCGCATGATCTGGTGGCGTCCTTCCGTGCCACTCTGGAGGAAGTGAATGAAGCGAATCTGGTGCTGCATGTAGTCGACGCTTCTTCTCCAATGCGTGAGGAACAAATGGAGGTTGTCCAAGCCATACTCACGGATCTGGGTGCTGCCGGGAAGCCGCAAATTACATTGTTCAACAAAAGCGATATCTGTCAGCCGGAACAGCTGGAGATGCTTCCTGCAGGTCCGGGATATTTAAAGATCAGTGCTTTTAACCCTGAAGATCTAACCCTGATCCGGGAGATCATTGAAGATTCGCTGGCAGGGGATACTCTGACCTTCCGGATTCCAGGTGACCGTGGCGACCTGTCTTCATTGCTCTACCGTGTAGGCGAGGTGTTGGAGCAGCAGTACGACGAGAATGATGTGCTCTACAATGTCCGCTTAAACAAAGAGGATTATGAGAAATGGGGCTACAAGTTAGCGGAGTTCGTAGTGCAGGAATAAACCATCATTTTGAGCAAGTCTCAAAATAAATTAAGGAATGCATTGAGTGTCCCCACAAAGCATGGATATCTCCTTCGGTCTTCGAAGCCGAATCCTACTGTGTGGGGTTAATTCTTGATGTTAAGTAAATGTAATGTAAGGGGAGAACAAGGGGAAATGGCTGTTTTTGCAGAGGATATTTTACATGCGGCGGAGGCTGCAGAACTTGAAATTGAAAGTGCGGTAAAAAAGCTGGACCGGATAGTGGATCACAATCAGTGGAAGGTTATTGAGGCGTTCCAGCGGCAGCAGGTGAGCGATTTTCACTTTGCCGGTTCTACCGGCTATGCCTATAATGACCGGGGCCGTGAAGTGCTGGATCTTGTGTATGCTGAGGTATTCGGTGCGGAGGCGGCGCTGGTTCGGCCTCATTTTGCTTCTGGTACGCATACCATCTCTACGGCGCTTTTTGGCGTACTGCGTCCAGGAGACGAATTGCTGTACATCACAGGACGCCCATACGATACGTTGCATAAAGTAGTTGGCAAGCCCGGTGACGGGACAGGCTCTTTGGCCGATTTTGGTATAGGCTACCGTGAGACCGCTTTAACTGCCGAAGGGAAAGTGGATTGGGACGAAGTAGCGCTCGCTATAAATGACCAAACAAAAGTTATCGGAATCCAAAGATCCCGGGGCTATGATTGGCGTTCCTCCTTTACGGTCGCTGAAATCGGCGATATGGTAACAAAAGTGAAAACGTTGAAACCGGATGTCATCGTATTCGTAGACAACTGTTATGGAGAATTTACGGAAGAGCTTGAGCCTCCCCAGGTGGGAGCCGACCTCGTCGCAGGTTCACTTATCAAGAATCCGGGTGGGGGTATCGCTGAGACAGGCGGATATATTTGCGGACGCAGCGATCTTGTTGAGCTGGCGGCCTACAGGCTCACAGCACCGGGGATAGGCGGAGAAGTAGGCGCGATGCTGGGAACAACACGCGGACTCTACCAAGGGCTCTTTATGGCTCCACACACAGTGGGGCAAGCGCTCAAAGGGAGTATCTTTGCAGCTGCTGTCTTTCAGCGCTGCGGGTTTACGACCAAACCAGCCTGGGATGAACCGCGTACGGACCTGATCCAGGCGGTTGCTTTTGACGGGCCGGAGCATCTGATTGCCTTTGTGCAGGGGATTCAACGTGCTGCAGCCGTTGACAGCCATGTCGTGCCTGAGCCTTGGGATATGCCCGGTTATGAACATCCTGTCATTATGGCGGCAGGAACGTTCATTCAGGGTGGCAGCTTGGAGTTATCTGCGGATGCGCCGATCCGGGCGCCCTATATTGGCTATATGCAAGGCGGATTAACCTATTCTCATGTGAAGTACGGTGTGTTGATGGCGCTGCAAAGTATGCGGGATAGAAATCTTCTGTAAGAAAAACTCACACACCATTGACACGCGAAACCAGGAAATGTACAATGAGATGAGAAAAAGATCATTGGAAGGTTGGATGAGTCATGGGTGATGAAATCCGCAGAAATATGGCACTATTTCCTATAGGTATTGTAATGAAGCTAACCGATTTATCTGCCAGACAAATTCGTTATTATGAGCAGCACAGTCTGATTGTGCCCGCTCGTACCTCCGGCAATCAGCGTTTGTTCTCATTCAATGATGTGGAACGCCTGTTGGAAATCAAAGCATTAATCGAGAAGGGTGTTAACATTGCCGGCATCAAGCAGGTGATGAACCCAGTCACGAAGGAATCCGAAGAAGCTACGGTTATTACCCCTGATACAGAGGTTAGACGTAGAGAGTTGTCCGATTCACAGCTTCATCGTTTGCTGAAGCAGGAACTGGTTTCCGGTAAAAGACCGGGACAAGTCTCTCTTATTCAAGGCGAACTTTCCCGGTTTTTTAATAAATAACATAAAGAGACATGAAAGGGAGAGGGTATAGTGAGCTTTTCTAAAGAGGATATTACGCGCATCGCCAAGGAAGAAAACGTCCGTTTTATTCGCCTGCAATTTACAGACTTGCTCGGAACGATCAAAAATGTAGAGATTCCTGTTAGCCAGCTCGAAAAGGCGCTCGACAATAAAATGATGTTCGATGGTTCCTCCATTGAAGGTTATGTACGGATTGAAGAATCCGACATGTATCTCTATCCTGACCTCAGCACATGGGTAATCTTCCCTTGGGTGACGGACAGCCGGGTTGCCCGTCTGATTTGTGATGTGTACATGCCTGACGGAACACCGTTTGCCGGAGACCCGCGTGGTATTCTGAAGCGTTGTCTGGAAGAAGCTGAAGAAATGGGTTATACCGCGATGAACGTTGGTCCTGAACCTGAGTTTTTCCTCTTCAAAACTGATGAGAGAGGGAACCCGACTACGGAATTGAATGACCAAGGCGGATATTTCGATTTGGCGCCGATGGATCTTGGAGAGAACTGCCGCCGCGAAATCGTTTTGACTCTTGAAGAGATGGGCTTTGAAATTGAAGCTTCCCACCATGAAGTTGCTTCCGGCCAGCATGAAATTGACTTCAAATATGCTGATGCCATCAAAGCTGCTGACCAAATTCAAACCTTTAAGCTTGTCGTGAAGACGGTAGCCCGCCAGCACGGCCTGCATGCTACTTTTATGCCTAAACCACTTTTTGGTATGAACGGATCCGGTATGCACGCTCACCAATCCCTGTTCAAAGGCAAAGAGAATGTGTTCTACGATGAGAGCGACACACTTGGCCTGAGCAAGACAGCCCGTTACTACATGGCAGGTATTCTGAAGCATGCCCGTGCGTTTGCTGCAATCACGAACCCGACAGTGAACTCTTACAAACGTCTGGTTCCCGGTTATGAAGCCCCTTGCTACGTAGCATGGTCCGCCAGCAACCGCAGCCCGATGATCCGTATCCCTGCTTCCAGAGGGCTGAGCACTCGCATCGAGGTCCGCAATCCGGATCCGGCAGCTAACCCTTACCTTGCACTTGCTGTAATGTTGAAGGCAGGTCTTGACGGCATCAAACGCCAACTGGATCTTCCGGCTCCAATCGACCGTAACATCTATGTGATGTCCGAAGAAGAGCGGATTGAAGAAGGCATCCCTAGCTTGCCATCCGATCTGAAGGAAGCGCTGAACGAAATGATCCGCAGCCATGTCATCACCGAAGCCCTCGGCGAACATGCACTGGCTCATTTCTACGAGCTGAAAGAAATCGAGTGGGATATCTATCGCACCCAGGTTCACGAGTGGGAAAGAGACCAGTACATGACTCTTTACTAGAATACAGCAGCCCTTGACGCGTAAGCGTTGAGGGCTTTTCTTTTTTTGTGGGAAGAAGGGCGATTTCTCTTGGAGAAGATGGGTTACCACAAAATTACCGCGAATATTTATTCTAGGATATTTTGAAGCTGTAAATCAAACCTTCCCGTGTGATCGGATTCGATTTTTTTGAGATGTGGGCATAAATATCAGAAGTTATTTGCATATTCCCGTGGCCTAAACTCTCTTGAACAAATTTCATTTCAGCCCCGGAATAGAATTGATTCTCCAAGCATGTTTTGACACGGTGGAAAACTACCAGCTTTCATTCATATGGAAAATGTTCCTCGTATTCTAAGCAGAGGTAATATGGCTATAAAGTTGACATGAGAGCAAACCACAATCTTGAAGAAGCCGGAGGTTTGGGGCAAAATAGACTTCGTTTTCAACTTTTGTCTCGACAGGAAGCTCAAATACCAAACTTTGAATACAAATATGCGATGACAATTACACATCCAATTGCGGGCGTTGCCCACTCCGACCTGCATGTGTACAGAGTTTATGGCCTGGGAGAGAGGCATATGACCGCTGGCAGGGAGAAGTCAAGGCTTTGGCTGAATCATTAGGCAGTCCCGTAGTCAATTATAGCCAGGACCGCCTAATCCCGTACCACTGGGGTGTCCAAAAATAAAAAAAGGTTACTCGTCACAAAAAGCGATTGCATTTAAATTCTCAGGACCTTTTCTAACGAAAGACGAAATTGTTGCATTTACAAATAATGTATAAACAAGTTGGTTGTTCGGTGGGGCAGAAGTAACGTAATCACAACAGGAAAAACTTAAATTTTTGTTAGTAAAGCTGTCTTCTATTTGTATAGCCCAGGAAGATAAGTAAACTCGAGGGTCATCATAATTGTATCCTCTAACCAATTTGACATAAATAAATGTTCTTCCTGTAAGCGTAGAAATAGGAGATACAACAAAAGATCCAACTAATTGTACTCGTATTATCCCAACCGGATTCACTATGTTTAGACCTACTTGTCCAAAAATAGTTGGATCAGTGGGGAGGGCTTCGTAATAAACATTACCATTTCCATTTTGCGAAGATCGTGCGTCAAGTGTACGAACCATATAACATACCTCCAATTGTTTTTTGAGATATGCTATGCAGTTACTCAAACTAATTCGTCCGCATGATGACAAACATTTTGTAGGTTAATAGGGGCTGTCATAGCGCAAGGGAGGGGTGAACTCACTTATCTTTAGGAGTCTTAGGTCTTCCCGATTGAGACAAGGCAACACCAAAAACAATTCCTAATCCGATACCTAATGCGATGTTGTGGAAAGCAAATCCAAAGGCAACAGCAAAGCAGATTCCTACTCCCAAGCCGTAAGACTTTTTATTTTTATCCATATGTCACACTCCAAATTCAATTATTTACCAATTATACGCGACTTATCTATTTTAGTTTCGAAAGGGCATAGCCCCTTTAAGGAGAGAACACGGCATGCCAAAACGACCAAAGATGAAGAAGTCCGGACTGAAGCCGGGCGATCAGGTAATCATGCACAGCTGTTACGGGGCGCGCAAAGAAAAATGCTATTGAATTCTTTTCCTTATCCTTATTAATTTAACGGATAACAAAAAAACCCAGTACAGCGGATGTTATTGACAGCACAGTTCTTACCCATTCATTTCTTACATAAGCACGATGATAAGTTGTATGAGCAAAGTGAAAGTGTCCACCAAGAAGAAGATTCAGGAGAAAGTCAAACAGTTAATCATACCGTCGGTTGTACCGGGCGACACTTATTACATGCTTGTATACCTGATGGAGTGTATGACAGGGAAGAAAGGGACACGGAAGAAGAGGCTTGGTATGAAGCGCCGGACTATTGTAATAACCCTGCCTCCCCAAAGGCTATAGAGGTAAATGCAGGCGGATATGTCCGGTGTCGGATTTGCTCACCGCCAGCCATAGAGAGAGGGTAGAGGCGGCATATATCACGCTTAGTACTTTAACAACAGGTATAGAGAAGGAATTCGACCTCTCAATAGAAGAAGTGAATGCCTCCCTAAAATGGTACGATACTAAAGATGCCGGTTCGGGTCCTGCCAAGTTCGCGATTGATAAACACACTAACAAGGTCCATTTGCTAAGCGTACTGAATATGTGATCTTCGATAAGATATTAACCTTTGAAGTAAGCGAATATTCTACCAAGAAGTAGTACAGTCACGATAAAATAGATTTAACGGAAGCACCGTACCCTGCCAGCAATGGTGGGGTATTTCTTTGAGTTCAGGAAAATTTTCCTTACCAGTGATATAGAGTGCATATACATAATGTTCTATATATAATGTGTATAGTTTATAATGAATTCAAGTACTAACCCTGCCAATGAGCAGGTTTTACTTTTATGGAGGTGAGTGTTTTGCTAAAAGTACTAAGAGTGGTTGGTATTTTATTTAGTGCAGTAACAATAATTCTGGCAATAACATTTTTCGGTAACAGGGATCAAGTGACAATGTCATGGACAATAATGGGGATGTGCGGATCATTGATTTTTAATGGAGGGGCTTCTTATTTTAAAACTAAAGATAAAATGGCTGCCTTATCTTCGATTATTGGTATTATACTTTTAATAGTCTCATTTACTCAGTTTTCGTTTTGAAATAGAGGGTGACTTAATTGAACAACACATACAAAGTCATGGAGAACAATACAGACTTCCTGACTGCTGCCCTTGCGCAATCCAAGGCCTCAGTCTGGTACCGGGAAGATCCGGACCCAACAGGCCATTTGATGGATTATGGCGGCATCGTTGGGGGGTATTCCCCAGAGACAATTAAGATTGCCGGCAGTTGGTTTATGCGTGAACGATTTGAATTTAGAGCATACATAAAATAGGTTGAAGTTATCATTGTCTGTCCAATCAAAATTCCTCTCTTTGCATACTCTATGAGTATAAATAAAGAGGAGGTGGTTTAACATGGCACAAATCATAGATGTAGGAAGTAGTACTGCGACAACAGGAAGCCAAACGGTATCCATTCCCATTCTCGCGCCGGCTCAAAATTTAATCTTAGCTGAGTTTGGACTAGCTACCGTAGCAAGTGGAAGTGTTCAACTGGATGCAACTATTGGTTTTCAAACGACATTGGGTGTTCCAAGTGTGATTTTCACTTTGTACAGAGATGGACAACCTATTTTCAATGTGGGAGCTAGTGGACTTTCGATTTCAGCAATTCAACCTATTACTATTTCATATTTGGATAGAAGCGTTCCAGAAGGGTATCATGCATATTCTTTAGGCGTGGCCAATAACAGTCTCAATATTTTACTGAATACTGCCAGTGTTACTGGACCGGTTACCTATTCTGGTATATCGATTGGATGAGTTTCAAAAGCCCGTCAACCTTAACTGGTCGGCGAGCTTTTTTCTGTTTATATAAAAATATTCAGTAAACACTGGACTCCGCAACAAGCCAGTTTTGTGTTCATTCCCCCATAATTCGATTCCTATTTACCCAAGCACAGATAAAAATCCCACATATTATAAGTTGTATCCAATTGCAGAGGAGGAATAACGAATGAGTGGAGTTGTTGGAGGATATGGCTGTGAACATGAAAAAGAAGTTAAATGTATAAGTCCTTTTACGTCGACAGGTGCAATCTTGGTACTCTTTATCTTGTTGGTCATCATTACAAAAGCCTGTATATTCTAAATTTTATTCAATTACAAAGGGGAGACTGTAATGGGTGAATTTGCTGGGGGATATGGTGGCTTTACTTCTACCACTGCAATTCTGGTTCTGTTTATCTTGTTGGTTATTATTCTTAGTACGTGCTTTATCTAAATGCATCTCTTTCGGAAAATTGAAAGCCCGTCAACCTTATCGGTCGGCGGACTTTTTTTGTTTATACGATAAATTCTGTAAATACCGGACTCCGCAGGATGCCGGATTTGGTCCAGTTCCTCATTCTTACCTTGGCCCGCAGCCGGGGCTTAAGGTGTACAAACGCCTTATCCTGCCTGTTACATATTGAAGTTTTATATTTCAGTCGATGAAGCTTATCTTGCTAAAAATGACAATTGAAACATTACCAGGTTTCTTTAAAACTAGGCATGCTTTTATTTAGATGAAGTAGAGAAGGCTTCATTTTCCTATTGTATTTGTTGGAATCGCTTACCACACATTAAAGCCTGCCGAACTATTATATTCGGCAGGCTTCTATTGCTTAAGTGATAAACTCCGCGAACACTGGACTCCGCAGCATGCCGGATTTGGTTCAGTTCCTCATAGCCGGGGCTCCGGATTTTCCCGGCCTCCTGGGAGAAAGTCAGCCGGTGTCCGTCTATCTTTGGTTCAAAATATAATCATTGTGGCTGAATGGACCAGCAGTAGTTTGTAATAACATTGGGGAAATAAACATAAAAAACCTCCTCTATCCAATTATAGCGCTTGGCTAAAAGGGAAAGAGGATCTAAGTCCTGGGAAAGATTATTCGGAAGTTGTATATTCACTTACTTCATAGGTTAGTATTTTATCAAATACGACATAATCTTTACGCTTTTTGAAGGGGCCTTTGTTGTTGCTATGTTTATCAATTGCATACATCCCAGGGCCTCTTCCTGCATCACGGGAATCGTACCAGTTCAAGAATGCATCTACTTCTGCAATTGGTAGGTCGTATTCTTTTTCTGTTCCATTCACCAGAGTGATGGTAAGGATAGCCCGATCTCCTGTAGGCTGCTCTGGAGTTGCTGTAGGCTTAGGAGTTGTTGTTGGCTTTGGAGTCGCGGTTGGAACTGGTGTACTCGTAGCTGTTGGTTCAGGTGTCACAGTTGGTGTAGCACTAGGAGTAGTAGTCGGTGTTGGGTCCGGTGTAACTGTCGGTGATGGAGTTGCCGTTGGAGAAGCCGTCGGTGTGGGACTAGGTGTGGGACTAGGTGTAGGTGTAGGCGAAGCTGTTGGTGTTGGTGTTGGCGTCTGTGGTACAGGGATAATATAACTTATTTCTGCGCCCGGATAACCTTGCCCATTAGTGTCATAGGGTACTACTTTAAAGGTATACTCCCGTCCACTGGTTAGCCCTGTGAATTTGTAATTGTTGTATTTACTGGAACCCACAATATTACCATTTAAATATACATCATAGCGACCAAATAAAACCGAATCGATGTTTTGCCAACGTAATGTAGTCTCAGTTGCTTCATTGTTTGTGGATGCTATCAAATCCTTTATTACGAATTTATCGGTTTCGTTATTGACGTAGTTACCATTAAGCTTAAAATGGACGGCATATCCAACATTATTAAACGTATCGTCATAAGTATTAAGCTTAACCTTAGAAACATTCTTTAAATTTACAGTGAAAGTTCCCTCTTTATCCTTGGAAACTGCATTACTATAAACTTCTTGACCATTTTGATTATAAATAAAAAATCTCATGTCTGCTCGTTCGGCTTTAAAAGTGATTTTAGTTACATCCATGCTAGGAAAACTTTTAGTAACCCCAGCAATTCCGTTTACATTTTGGTACTGGAAAACAATAAATTCTGATTCTGTTGATGCTGCTTGAGTCGAAGTCATTGGGAAAATAGTCAATAGGACCATGATTGCAATAATTAATTTCTTCATAAAACACCTCGCAAGTATATTTTAACCTCCAGGCTCCAGTTTAGTAACAATTGGAATAATCCCTCCTGTGAAATTAGGTTTTACAGTCCATAATGGAGCTGCAGGAATCAAAGGGATGCTGATTCCTTAAATTAACTCGACACTTTTATGTATCTTATCTATGTTTCTTTAGTTTTCACTCCTCTCTATTAGTAGTCCTACACCCAAGATCTCTGTCTGATCTAGTTCTATGAGACATTTTGACCTCTCGTGAACGTAGCTAAATAAGACTATGACAATAATTGGATTCTGTCTAAACAATATTTCTTATATTTGGGATATAAAGATTATGTTCATCAATTATACATAAACATTCCAATTGTGGAATATACTCACGATGTTTAAAGAGCATATGTTTGGTTATAATACAAACAAATGTTCCTATTTATATAGAGGCGATCAATCATGAAAATGAGCATCGGTCAAACCATCGAAATTATATACCTGGATAAAGCCGGGAAGATTCCACAGAGGAAGATAGAGGTTAAGGGAGTCCGTGATGGACGTGTAAGAGCTACTTGCTTGACCACTGGCGCGCCGAGCGTGTTTTTGGCAGCGAGCATCCTCGCCTGGCAGACAGTGGCGGAAAAACGCTATGCTTGATATACCCCGCGCAAGCTGCTGCGGATCATATTTCAGTTCCGGTATCATTTCAGACGGTTGCCCAACATTAATGAACTGCGACGATTGAGCGGGCGGCGGCCTGCTGAGATAATCAAGGGATTCAAAGCGCTGGTAGCGGAGCAATGTATATTATGGGAGTCGTCTGCACCCATTGAGAAGGCTGTAATAATTGAGGCCTGGGAACGTACGTACCGTACGAAACATCGCCACAGGGAGGCACACAGAGCACTGGGCGTGGACCTAACATAGATTACTGGATGAATCACTGAGGGGGCAGGCGAGATGATCCGGGATCTTATTTTGATGCGACATATAGATACAATGGTGGGTAAGAGCTTGAAGGAGAACGAGCATTCTGGCAACGTCCTTAAACGAGCCTATCTAATTGCCGGGCAAGCTATACAGCGCCGGAACATGCAGGCTACCTTTCAACTGCAAAAAGAGCTGAAGCAGCGGAATATTAAATTTTTCGCGGATGAGTAAGATGGCTCGGAGAAGTGTTAAAGGATCATCTTAAATAATGTGATAAAAAAATAATCCCCGAAATTTCCGGGGACACTACTTTGAACGATCATTATCCATTACCTGCTACTGCAATTCCACTGAAACTTCTTGCTCCTAGAGTTGCAGTCCTAATGGCAGATGCTAAAATGGTATATTGAATTTGGCCTGTGAGCACATCACTAGCCGGCGGAAAGTCAACAGCGGTTATTCCTACCATTTCGTATTGTGTCACTGTATTATTGATGTTTCCCGGGTACGTTGTACTAAAGATTAATGTATTATTGCGGTAGACGCTAAAAGTAACATCATTCTGAACTATAACGCTAACATCAACACTAAGCCTTACATAAGCATTTAAAGTGACCCTTACCAAGCTTGCATTTGCAGGTGTAACATTTGAGGTTTGAAGTCCAATGTCACCGAAAATCGCACCCGAACGGACCAAATTAATACCTGGTGTATCCACTACACTATCCTGTGAGATGCGCATATCCAAAAACTGAATACTCATCTTATTCACCTAACCTCTCTTAGTAGATGCCATATTTTATGAGAGGAAGGATTAAATGCTTGTGCATATTTAAAAAGAGTTTGTCGGTCTGCATAATCAAAGCCCCGTCAGTATACTGGCGGGGTTATAGAATCTATAGTTCACTCTCCTCATAATGGGAAGTGACATCATAATATATGCCCACAAAACGCCCACATATAATAGAAAGAATAAAATGCATTAAATAAAACCTTTATTAGCAAGGTATTAAGTAGTGTTCAGAACATTATAAGTAACCTAAGTCATTAACCGTACCCAGGTTCACGAGTTGGAAAGAGACTGCTTAATCTGAGTAGGCAACGGCATTAAAGCTCTCGATACCTATCCGAGTCACATCTGCTGTGCAAAAAAGAAATAGGGTATAAACTAATTCATTTGACGGTGGAAAGGGAACATCAAAATCTGCTGCGGTAATATTAATGACCTGTACAGCATTTGGGTTTGCTTCAGAGACACTTACGGAGTATAAGGCGTAAGAGACCGGCGAAACTTCTGCACTTCTTACAATGGAGAAGGCAATGACTGAGTCAAATGTGGAGTATCTGAAAATGCGAGCTCGGCAATTCCTGAAAATTGTACTCGTATAGTTCCACTTGCAGCAGTTACTTCGAGGCCAACCTGCCCGATGACTACAGGGGTATTGGCTGGTAAAGGGATAGAGATCGTATTATCAAAGCTTGCATTTTGTGAGATTCAGGCATCAAGGTTCGTCCACAGGACGGTATTTATTTGAGTTTAATAGAGGGCTGTCATAGCCCTAGGGAGGGATATTAAGGCATTGCATTAAGAATCATGCTCAGCAACCGTCGGTCCATTTGAGGCCGGAGTATATGAGGTATATGACTAAACGGAAAGTATTAGGAGTGCTGCTCTGTATCGCCTTCAAGGAGTAGTGGGAAATCCGCAGGATAGACAAGTTCAAAAATGCTGAAGCATTTCTGAATACTGATGAAGGTCGTATCAACCCCAATTAAACCAGCCAAATTTATACCCGACAATAAAAAATAAAATGATCCATCCCCACAATATCCACTGACGAAATGTACGAGGGATAATTAAATAACCATATTGCGAATGCTTATTATTGAACTAACCAGCAGGGGGATTTAATACATTTTAAGTAGAACGTCTTACATTCATTTGAGGAAAATGTTATGATTATTAGATCAGTGTGTAGAGATATCGGTTTTTTTATTGACCGAAAATATATGTCTCATGATACGTCTGCCATCTGAAATATTATTCACGGAGATGACAAACCATGCATGGAGACACAAGACTGCCTAGAGACGCAAAAGAAGGTATACTATTTTTATTGATTATTTCAATTATTTCAGTAAATACTATTGCTCCTATTATTGTGGGATTGGAACTTGGTTTCAGTAAGGAAGTGTATATAGATACACTAAAGATTATTCCGTTCATGTGGATAATCGTAGTTTTATTGGTAAGATTAGTTGCAGGACCAGTGGTTGGGAAAGTAATGCCAAAATTCATGGGACAAACCGATGGATTTAATGCTAGGGTTCTATTGAATACTTTATTGAATGTCACAGTGTTATCTATTGTATTATCGATTATCGGCACATGGGTTGGGACGAAACAAATAAGCCTAGAACCGTTTAAAAACTTCCTTCACATCTGGCCAAGAAACTTTGGGATAGCATTTTGGATTGAACTGTTGGTTGCGCAGCCGATAGCAAGATTTGCAATGAAAACATTACATGCAAGTCAAGAGCGTAAAACAGAAAGTGTAATGCGTAATTAGCTGGAATGGTGTAGACGAATAAAGAAAATTAGAGAACGTCCATAGCGGACGTTCTTTTTTTGCACAATTGAACCATGCTGCGCAGAAGCTACTCATGTCAGACGATTATTCTAAAGGAGAAATATGCTGCCATTGTACCGGGGGATTGTGATGAGCTTTATGAGAGTAGACAAGGAGCTCCGCGGTATAAAGCTGCGGGTCTCAGAGGATGATTGGGATTGGATCAAGATAGATAAGATTATAGATGTGACTAAATAAAATATCCCCGTAGTCTCCGGGGATACACACTAAAAGATCATTTTACCCATTACCTGCTACTGCGCTCCCACTGAAGCATCTTGCGCCTAAAGTGATGCCATAATTAGTGACTACATAAATGGTATATCTGATTTGACCTGAAAGTACATCTGCAGCAGGAGGGTAGTCAACGGCGGTCAGTCCGCTCATTTCATAGATAGTCTCAATTTGCGTAGCTGGCTTTTGGTAGACGGTAGAAAAGATCGGAGTACCGTTTCGCAGTATGGTAAAGGTAGCATTAGGGACGACAGTTGAACTTGAAGAAGCGGATAACGTTAGCCGGGCATACGCATTTAGTGTCACCCGGACCAAGCTAACATTTTCAGGGGAAACACTTGTTGTCTGTAATCCGATATCTCCAAAAGTGTAGGGAAAAGAAGATGAACTTAGCCCTAACGCTGGTGTATCAGACGTGCTATCTTGGGCAATACGCATATCTAAAAATTGAATACTCATATATTTCACCTATCCTCTCATTTGGCTAATACAGTTTATGAGAGTGAATGATAGATTGTTTGTATTAAGATAAAAAAATAATAAGAGAAATTAGCTAGTTATTCAGCTGTCCGAAGCCGTTCCACAATACTTTTCCTGCCGCTCAGAGAATAGCTGGTGAGTGGAATACAGATTCCAAGTAATAATAGAATAGGCAGTACAGCGAGCAAGGGCCAGATAATGAATTTATAACTCATAAACCACATTAAATGAGTGAAGGGTTTTGCAATCAAGAGTGAGGATAGACTTCCTAATAAGATTGTGCATACACTGGTACCAAGCACATAGTATAGTCCTTCATAGATAAGCATTGTTTTCAATTGTTTATTGGTCATACCAATGCTTTGCAGGATGGCAAATTCCTGGCGTCGGGTCAAAATACTAGTTAATATCGCATTAGCAAAATTCAGCACACCAATTAAACCAATAATTAAGCTAAGTGTTCCGCCAATCACTACTACTGTATTTTGCATACCTGTGAATTCATTCATTACAATAGATTTGGATCTGTAATGCATCGTCAGTTCAGTAGTTTCAGTGTACTTCTTCAAAAAGCTTTCCATCGTGTCCTCGTGACCGCTGGATACATTAAAGGCGTAACTCATCACAGCAGGCTGATGCACAAGTGATTTATAGATATCCGCAGGCAGGTAGAAGCTAGCGTAGGATGCGGCACTTGTACCAGAATTCGTGCTTTTCATGCTTACATGACCAAGTACGGTGAATTCATGACTGGTATATTCTTGAGCCTGGGGATTATTGACTGAACCCATATAGTTATGAAGGGTTACCTTATCACCCACTTGATATTCAGTGTATTCCATCTCAGGCTTGTTATTATCATCCGCCGGCACTCCTTCCAGAATGTACTTTCCTGAAGCGAGCTTGTTAAAATCCAGCTCGCCATCAACCAACTGCAGCCGGTGAAGAGGTAATTCTTCCAATCCATAAGCCACTGTAGGTAAGTTGCCGCGAGCATCTGCTTCATACCCCTCACTATTGTCCTTATGCTCGATAGTGAGTACATCACTGCCACTATACAAGCGGCCGCCTTCTTCAAAACCTGGTTGTGCCTGTACGGCTTGAATATAACTTTCCGTGGTCGCGTTATCAGAACCGGTGAAGTGTTCTTGAAAATATTCAGCATGACCAATAAGAAAGTCAGTATCATTAAATTTTGACAAGTATTTGTCCATGTCCATACTCTGAGATAACGTGAATGTAGTATTCAGGAGGATCAGACTTAAAGAAAGGCTGATCACCACCAGAGCTGTCCGCTTCTTATTGCGCCCCAGGTTGGCACGAGCCATGAGAGGCATTTTAGCGCCATTGGTTGACTTCCTCAGGTGGGCGCCACTCGTTCTCTTAGCACTTCCATCTGTGTATCTTACAGCCTCGACAGGAGAAACATTCGCGGCAATTCTGCCTGGTTTTAACGTACTAATGATGACGGTAATAACTGCGAACAGAGCGGAACCGATAAAAATCCATGGGCTCGGGGATACAGATATCTCAGCATTTGCGTGCATTGATCTTTCCGTAAGTAAAGGTACAAGTGATTTCCCGACAACAAAACCTATGAGTAAGCCGATAGGGACCCCGAGCAAGGAGAGGAATAATGCCTGCCTGCGAATGATCCGGCGGATTTGCCTACTGCTTGTTCCGATAGTCTTTAGAAGTCCGTAGAAGCGGATATCGCGCATGACTGATATCTGGAATATGTTATAAATAATCAAGTAGCCGGTCAACATTATCAACAGGAGAGCGGCAGTTAGTGCAAGGATGGTTCCCGTGTCCATGGCGAAATTAGTGGAGAGATATGACCAGTTAACATTACCGTCGAGATAGTTCGATGCATTTTTATCAAGGGAAAAACCGCTTTCCGTTATCACTTTGTCAAGTTTTCCCCGGAGATCAAAGCTGTTATCGAATTTTAACAGAGCATTGATAACTCCGGTTTGATCAAAGTCCTGCTTATATGTACTGCGCAATTCTTCGGAATTGGCATCTACATAAGCTCTGGAAGCAAAGATTTGCCCCACGTTAAACACGGGGTCACTTTTCCACCAGCCTGAGAGCACAAAGTCACGCTGAACCTCTTTGCCATGTATCTCAAGCTTCAGGATTAATGGTGTCCCCACTTTCAGGGGAACGTCTAGTAACTCCGCAGTCTTGGAGTCCATGATGACTTCTTTTTCTGCTACCGGATTATGCCCGCCTTCAAGCTCAATAAATCCGAATTTCAGACCAATATCGTCATAATACCAAAACTCCGCATGACGCTTTAACAACTCCCCGCTTGTTACTTTTTTGCTTAGTAAGCGGTCATAAGCCAGCTCCTTAATAAGAGGGTGGTCCTTGATCTGATTAAATTCCTCCTCGTTTAGATATTTGAGTGAGGCATGACCATCTCCGCCTGCCTGCCGCATCATTGCCCGCTGCAGGCTTTCCGCCGTGCCGAGTCCCATAGTGAACAGGGTGGTAAATAACAACGAGGTTAAGGCGATAGCGATAATCGCTATGATGTTACGGGTTTTATTCGCCTTCAAAATATTAGTCGATAGATTACGGATTGCTTTATTACTATTGACTTTGATCATCTGTTGCCACCGCTAACCATTTTACCGTCCTCAATGCGGATAATACGGTCGGCCATTTGGGCAATTTCCTCGTTGTGTGTTATCATTACGATCGTTTGGCCGAACTGTTGGCTGGAAACCTTTATAAGTCCCATAACATCAAGGCTAGTTTTGCTGTCCAGGTTGCCGGTTGGTTCGTCGGCCAAAATAATAGCCGGTTTCGACGCCAGCGCTCTGGCAATGGCTACCCGTTGCTGCTGTCCCCCGGAGAGATTACTCGGCAGATTGTATAATTTGTTTTCAAGCCCCAATATATTCACAATTTTAGACAAATAGGCTTGGTCAGGCTGTTTTCCGTCCAGTTCAATAGGCAGCACAATATTCTCGGATACGTTCAGGACCGGCACCAAATTATAATTCTGGAATACAAAGCCCATCTTCCGTCTGCGGAAAATGGTCAATTCCTCATCTTTCAACAAGGTAATATTTTTGCCATCGACCGTGACTTCTCCGCTGGTTGGCCGGTCCAGTCCTCCAAGCATATGCAGCAGGGTAGACTTGCCGCTTCCGGATGTACCTATAATCGCGACAAACTCCCCGTTTTCCACCTTTAGGTTCACCCCGTCTAATGCATGAACCGCAGTATCTCCGCTACCATAAATTTTTTTTAGATCCTTGGTTTCTAATACTTGCAAGTTGTTCTCCTCCCACACCAAAAAATGTATGTACTTAGTTCTCTACAGTACATACAATAGCTTACTAATCTTTCTACATTCTTTCTGAAATCTAACAGTGTTGAAAGAATTATTGATCCATAGGAAGAAAAATGGAGAAAGTAGATCCTCTTTCCGGATGCGAAGATACCTTGATATAACCTCCTTCAGCCGCGATGATTTCCCTTGCCAAAAAGAGGCCAATGCCCACACCTTCTTGCGTGTTAACAGCAGGAGAGCGATAAAAACGCGTGAATATTTTACCCTGCTCCTCTTCCGCAATGCCTATACCATTATCGGTAATATTAATTCGGCAAAATAATTCAAAAACATCTACACTAATGGCAATGCTTCCGTTGGTTTTTGTATACTTCACAGCATTATCCAAGATATTGTAGACAGCTTCGACCGTCCATTTTAGATCGAACCAAGCCAGCGCTGCTGTACATTTTCTAACAACCGTGATTTCTTTACCGTTCGCCTTTGGCATAATTTGCTCCAACGCAGCATCCATCAGCTCTTGGACGGAGCCTTGCTTTGGGATTAGCTTGATAATCCCCGTTTCCAGGCGTGATGTCTTCATCAAGGCGTGGATCAGGAAATGAAGCTTCTCAGCTTGTGTTGACAGGGCCTTTACACAAGTAGAACCATCTTGAGGTAATTCGTATTCACTGAGAATTTGAGAATATAGTAAGATATTCGAGATAGGTGTTTTCGTTTGATGCGCAATATCGGATATGAGTTCGCTTATTTTATTCTTTTCCGCAAGTAAATTTTTAGAAGATACAGAACAAAGCGCTAGAAAATGGGCGAGCTTTGCTTCTAACGCAGATATAACGGATTCGTCAAAAACCTTCTCTGAAAAATTGCCGTCAATCGCAGTATCAATCATATTCTCAAATGTTTTTATTGTTTTGTCGATGTTTTTGCGGTATAGCATAATCGCAGCAGCTGCTGATATAAGTGCAGTAACGGCAATTCCAATACATATATAGTTCAAGATTGTCATTTTATAGCCCATGTATAACCGATCCCATAGACGGTTTTGATATAACAAGGAGCGGAGGGGTTCTCTTCGAGTTTATCACGCAGCCTTTTTATCGTCACAGACAGGGCATTTTCACCTACATATTCAGCTCCATCTGTCCAGATGCTGTCCACCAGACGATCGCGGGAAACGGTAATCCCCCGATTGTCAATCAAGATACGAAGTAGCCTTTGCTCGGTTTTGCTAAGCTCGACCGGATTACCATTGTTCAAAAATTTCATCTTATCAAATGAAAAGTAGAAATCGTCAACTTGAATGGTGTCGGGGTGCGGGTGTCTGGCTTTTTTTAGTTGAACTCCTACTCTGGCCCTTAATACCATAAGACTAAAAGGCTTAGTGATATAATCATCGGCACCCAGCTCAAAGCCAGTGACAATATCCGTTTCCAGATCATGAACAGTTAGAACGATGACTGGCATCGTTGTTGATTTGCGTATGTAAGTTAAAAGATCCAGCCCGCTTCCATCCGGCAAATTAACATCTAGAATTACTAAATCAAAGGCAGTAGTTTTTAATTGTTCTTTTGCAGAGGTAATGTCATGCTTTTGCATGATGGTTATATGTGGCCCTTTGAGTGCAATGACAATACCATCGCTCAAGGCGATATCATCCTCAACTATTAATATGTTATTCATTATTTTTACTCCGATCCTGTCAGTTTACTTAGCGCGATAACTAAAAAAATGTTTAGCCGGGTGTTATTAATCTACGCATTAACATCTCCCAAGAAAAGTATAAAGCAGATCTGGTAGGAGATGATGAAATGGCAGAAACATAGGGTGGGATTGATGGCCTTAATTGGTGTCTGGTAACTAATGTTTTTGATAATAATATAACACTTGGAGAATTGTTTGTAGAAACAGCACCACTGGGTGTGCAAAACTATCAATTGATCATTGAGAAAATAGTTCACCATCCTTTGACGAACAATACCCCGTCAGTGATTATAATGACGGGGTATTGATGTCTATGGTTTAAGTTTTTCCCAGACAAGTGCCGCAAGTAAATATGGATTTTATGGAGCAAATGAAACATTTTGCACAATATATCGAATTACGAAGAACGCAATAATGAACAGGGAGGCGAATCCAAGTAAAAAGGAAACGATAGCTTTATCTGAACGCGTGAGTTTACTCATTGCGATCACTCCTAGTTAATATTTAGTAGATTATACAATTAATCGGTGTACATCACAAACTCCTTGTTAATTTACTTGGACGAACTGCTCAACGAATTGTTGCCGTTCTCTTTTGTTGAAGTGTGGCTTGCTAACTTTCTCTCTCCATATTTCATTGGAAGCCAGTGTACTGAAGTCCACGTTATAAAATCGCTCGATTTCTCCTTGCGTGAGAGCTACGGAATAGATTTTCCCATCGTATGGAATCACCATGTCAATCGAAGCAGCTCCGGGGAATTGCGCGAATAATCGGCTTGTTTCTTCCATAAGCAGTTTGTTTATTTGGTCGCCTGTAGAAAAGTAATCGATGTAATCTTCTTTTGTAATGCCGGAGGTTGGGTTCGCTTCTTTATATGCTTGGTAGGTCTCAAAAAAAGTAACCGTTATATTGTCTGTCCCGACGTTTACATCTTTTATAAAAGTTTTACCTGTAAGATTGGCAGTGTAAGCCAGCACCTCATCAGCAGATAAAGGTACTTGATCAGCAGACGTTGCTTGAGTGGGGTTGACAGTTCGTTCGGCTGAGGGTGAAGGGGGTGGGGCAGTTGTAGGTTCTGCTGTAGCCTTAGACGTTGGTTCTGTTGCTGGAGATGGACTTGATTCAGTGGTTGGCTTGGCAGTAACCATCGGTGTTGCTAGCGCCGTAATCGAAGCAGTAGGATCATCTGACTTGTCCTCGTTCCCGGTGGTTACCAACCCTATGATGCCGGCGGCTATTAAAACCACCCAGAACCACCAGATTTTATAGAATGGTTTGTTCTTTTTCATCTTTTTCCTCCCGCCTGTAAGGGTGAATTCCTGTATAACTTTAGGATAGCCCATTCATTCACCTTACATAAGTGATCTTCAAACTATATATGGTATTTATTACCCGTTTTGTGGGCATTGCAAGCGTATGGCGTATTCTCTTTATTTTATTTTCTGCTTGCGGAAAAGCCAGGTTATTTATACTTATATTGGTTTGACAAAAAACCGTCCAGACGGTACAGTTGAAATCGGGGTGATAAGGTGACTATACATAACAACAGCTCCAAGAAAAAAATGATTTTGCAAGCGGCCTCCTCCATTGTTCGTGATCAAGGGGTGGAACACTTAACTCTGGAAGCTGTGGCCAAAGCGGCTAACGTTAGCAAAGGCGGTTTACTGTATCACTTTCCTAACAAGGAGCAACTGGTTTCCGGTATGGTGGATGAGCTGACCCGAAACTTTACGGAAGATGTTCAGAGCCGTGTAGAGCATGACCAGCAACAAGCTGGTAAATGGAGCAGGGCATACATTGAATCTACTTTTTATGGTTTTGGAGAAGGCAGTGACATGAACTCGGTGCTGGCAGCAGCTTTATTTACGAATCCCGGCTTGTTGACAAACATGCAGGAGAAATATGCTGAATGGCAACATAATTTTGAAAATGACGGTGTGGATCCACTGTGGGCAACCATTGCCCGACTGGCGACCGACGGACTCTGGTTTGCGGAAAAGTTTGGACTGGCACCGCCAGATCTGGAGTTAAAAGAACGCATTTACAAAGAATTGATGGACGGAGTAAAGGAGGAGAAGTAAGTGCCGTATCTGTTTTTGGCGATATCCATTGCCAGCGAACTTGTAGGAACTTCGATGCTCAAAGCATCGCAAGGATTCACCAAAATAATCCCTGTAATCGTAATGCTGATTAGTTTCATTTGCTCGTTCTTCTTTTTGTCGTTGTCATTGAAGACTATTCCATTAAATACGGCCTATGCAATTTGGTCTGGAATCGGAGCGGTAGCTACAGTTCTGATCTCAGTACTGATCTGGAAAGAAAAAATAAATACAGGCAGCGTAATAGGAATAACCTTAATCGTCATTGGTGTGATTGTGCTGAATTTGCTGGGACCTGGACATGGTTCTTCTGATGAGGCTGCCGAAACACAACAAACCAGCCTTTCCGATAGAGCCTAAGCCGAAGCTGTTGAAATAAAGATCATATACAATTTGTTCCATACAACAGTATGATGACGAAATAACTGTACCCTGCCAGAACGGTGGGGTATTTTCATATTCAAGAATAGAGGGGAGTGAGTGAAAGTTGTCTGTGCATCGAGGGAATTTTTTCATTAATGGAATTGGCGTATTTAGCGTATTGATGTGGCTCATATCGGTTGTAGCTTGTATTTACGCATTCGTACTGTTGGTTAAACTTGCCCGGAGAGGAATAATAGCCTTGGATTTGTACATATATGCTAAAAATCGTGAAATACGCGACCGGTATGAATCAGCAGACAGGAAGGACCAATATTAAGCACAATGAAAAACACCCTCGATCATTTTTTTGTGATCCTTTGGGTGTTTTTGCTTTTTGTCTGACCACCATACTGTTACTCCCTTATTGTAACCCGTGTTCCAATAGGCACGATTGCTGCAAGGGCCAGCACATCCTCATTGTACATGCGGATACAGCCATGGGAGACCATATGTCCGATGGAAGAAGGGTCATTCGTTCCATGAATGCCGTAATGTGGTTTGGATAGACCCATCCAGAATGCACCGAAGGGTCCGCCAGGCTTGGGCTGTTTGTTAATGATAGTGTATTCTCCCGCCGGTGAAACGGTAAGCATGGTGCCAATACCGACAGGGAACCCTCGGGTAACGATGTTATTGTCAAGCAAATATAGCATGCGCTGCGACAGATCAACAATAATCCGATAATTAGGCATAGGTTCAGCACTCCTTTGATATCAGAATATGTGCGGAGTGCTGTTGCTGTTCAAAGGAAATGTTATATGAGATAAATAGAACAAATGTTCGCAATGAGTAAAATGACCATTTGAAAAGGGGAAAGGGCTGCTTCACTTGAAAAAGCGAAGCAGCCCTTAAATATGAACAAAAATATTAATGGATATCGCGGAAGAGACCGATAACTCGTCCCAAAATCGTAACGCGGTTAAGACGGAGGGGTTCATAAGCCGGATTCTCCGGCTGTAGACGAATGTGGTCACGTTCTTTGTAGAATGTCTTGACGGTAGCTTCGTCTTCTTCAGTCATGGCAACGACGATATCGCCATTGTCAGCAGTCTGCTGCTGGCGGACGATTACGTAGTCACCATTCATAATGCCTGCTTCCACCATGCTGTCACCGAGAACGGAGAGCATAAATACCTTGTTGTCCCCCACATAGTGGGAAGGTAGTGGGAAGTAATCTTCGATATTCTCCGTTGCGGTAATCGGCACCCCGGCGGTGACCTTACCTACGACAGGAATACGGGTAACCGTCTGTACGAATTGATGTACATTCTCGGAATCTTCCTGGCCGAGCAGCTCAATTGCACGCGGTTTCGTAGGGTCGCGGCGGATAAGGCCTTTCTTCTCAAGCCGGTCCAGATGGCCGTGCACTGTGGAGCTTGAGGCCAAGCCTACAGCTTCACCGATTTCCCGGACGGACGGAGGATAACCCTTGCTACGGACTTCGTTACGTATAAATTCCAGGATCGCCAGTTGACGACTCGAAATCTTTGACATCGGAATCAACCCCATATAGTATGTTTGGGAAAATTATAACATAGAACTTCCGTTCGTACAAACATAAGTTCTAACAATCTGAGATTAGTAGTGGAAATAGTAGCTTTTTACCATATTAGTATCTAATAACGGCTTGGAAATGGCGGGAAAAGGCAAAGCCGGTGCTGGAAACTGGCACATTTATGGATACGGAAAAAAAGCGAACAATTGTTCTAAAAAATCTATTGATCAAAACACATGTTCGTGTTATATTATTTCCGAAAGTAAGAACGAGTGTTTGGAGGACGATAACAATGTTAAAATACAGTACATACCGCAGCATCTACGAAGAGGCCGGTGAAGTTGAATCTACTAGAGGACAATCTGCTTCTAATCATATGAATGAAATGAAACAATCCGCCGCCGCTTTATTTGCAGCGATCTTAGGATTATGCCGTAAAGAATATCTCGTGAAGCTTGTGCTGGTCTTTATGCTTGTTGTATCCGGATTTACAGTTGTTGGTAATGTTTTTGCAAGTTCAGCATCATTAGTGAAGCAGGAAAAGCGGGTAGTAGTTGAACGCGGAGACACGCTCTGGAGTATCGCCCTTAAGAACAAACCAGCGGGTATGAAGACGGTCGTATATATAGAAGGAATTAAAAAAACAAGCGGTTTGAAGAACGGGAACATTCAGGCCGGAGATATACTGACATTGCCTGTGTATTAACTTCATCATAAGCAGTATAGACTGACGTAAAGAGCTTTCAGGGGGTAGACCTTGACAAGCTCTTTTTCTCATGGCAAAGTTAGAATGAATTTATAGGGGAGGGGAAAGCATTGAATATTGACGAATTGGTCGCACGCATCAATGAACTGGCACGCAAACAGAAGAATGGCGGCCTGAGTGAAGAGGAATTGGCTGAACGGGCCAAGCTCCGTGAGATTTATCTGGGCAACATCCGCAGCAACTTCCGGGCCCAGCTCGACACCATTGAAATCGTGGATAATGATGAGCATGAACAAGGCAACAAGGGACTCAAACATTAGTCCAGTGTGTCTTTTTCATAGATATTACAGGATGACTAGGGGGAACTGACATGGCCCGTTCTTGGGAAAGAATGGTTCAACGCAACACACAGCAGGTTAACAAGCAAAGAAAGAAGCAGGGCAAGGATTCCATTTATGCTTCTTCGTCAAAATCAGCTGCGAAAAACAGTGATATCTTTAAGGGCCGTAACATTGCATTTCCAGTTGTTCTAATGCTGCTTGGAATTATGTTCTGGGTGGTAGGCTCGATCGACGAGGCCAGAGGCAGCGGCATCCTTGCCAATTGGCTGGGCGTCGTTCTTTACTTTGCGCTGGCGGCACTTCTATTCTTCCGGCGTCCGTATCTGAAGGTTGAGCGCAACAGAGTGTCTACGATTAAGTATAACCGTGAACGCTGGCTGCAGGCGGGAGATATTGAGAAGATCACATTGTCCCGTGGAGTGGTTGTGCTTAAATATAAGGGCAAGCGCAAACAGTGGATTTTCTCCAAGCTGATTAACCGTTATAACACTGAGGCCATGGGTGTACGCCTGGAGGAGTTCGGCAAAGCCAATAACATCGAAGTAGTACACGAGTAGGAAGATATAACAGCATAGGGAGAGGGAGAAATCTAATGCCAATTACCGCCGTACTATTTGATCTTGACGATACATTGCTCTGGGATGAACGGAGTGTTGAAGAAGCCTTCCGCAATGCATGTGAAGCTGCAGGTGACTCCATTGATCCTAAAGAGCTTGAAGTTGCCGTTCGCAGGGAAGCCAGGAATCTTTATGAGACTTATGAGACGTTCCCTTTCACAAAGATGATCGGGATTAATCCTTATGAAGCACTTTGGTCCAATTTCTCAGCTGGAGAACAACCGGAGTTCCGTAAGCTCCAACAGTTGGCTCCTGTATACCGTAAAGAGTCGTGGCGGCGTGGTCTGGCCTCCCTCGGTGTCGAAGATGAGGTGCTTGCCGAAACGCTGGCAGACAGGTTTGCTGCCGAGCGCCGTAGCCTGCCTTACATGTATGAAGAGACGTTACAGGTGCTTGATGCGCTCCGTGGTAAAGTGAAGCTGCTGCTGCTCACGAATGGTTGCCCGTCACTGCAGCAGGAGAAGCTCGACGGAGTGCCTGAGCTTATCCCCTATTTTGATCATGTAGTCATCTCAGGCAGCTTTGGCAAAGGAAAGCCGGACAAGGATATCTTCCTGCATGCTCTTTCGCTGCTAGATGTAACCCCTGAACAAGGGATGATGGTCGGCGACAAACTCACGACGGATATTAAGGGCGGCTTGGCCGCTGGCTTGACTACTGTCTGGATTAACCGTACTGACAAATTACCAAATCCTGAGATTCAGCCGGATTATAGAATCGGCCATCTCTCTGAGCTCCTCCCCCTGGTACAATCGCTATAGTGTAACCTTTGTAAAGCCGGTATCCCCTAATGGGATGCTGGCTTTTTTGCGCTCAAAGCAAGAGGTTGGTCAATTATTATAGGGAGAGAATCCATCTGTATATGACTAACTTCACGAAAAAGGCGTGAAAGTTTAAGCAATCTTCTAAAATTGCGAATATGTTGTGTATAATAGTAAAAGAATGCAACCGCAAGCTGGAAATATCATTATAAATTCTACCCTGGTCGGGAGGACTCCGGATGATGAAACCCAAGAAGCTGATTGCTCTTTTTACGATTGCGGCGATGTCAATGATTGTAAGCTGTTCAGGTAATAATGGAGAATCAAGCCATATGCATGACGGATCAGAGCACTCTATGGAACCGATTCACGTCGAGCTGAGCTGGAATCCGGGGGACGTGTCGGTAAATCAAAAGGTAGTTTTCGAGGCTGTGGTTACCCAGGGCAGTGAAGCTGTGGATGATGCGAAGGCGGTGCTTTTTGAGATTGTGAATAAAAATAATGAAGAAGACAAGCAGGAGCTTGAAGGCAAGCTCTCCGGCAACGGTACATATAAAGCTGAGGCGATCCTGATGAAGGAAGGCAACTATGATGTGACTTCGCATGTAACAGCTAGAACACAGCACTCTATGCCGACTAAAGAAATTACAGTGCAGCCATAATGAAATAGAGATAGAGGCTGGCTATAAAGAAAAACTATTATGCAGAGTGGAAAGGAAGGCTTTTCGATTCCGCTTTATTCTGCTAAACTTACTCTAATGTTTTACTGGGGGGATATGAAGTGGCTAAATACACACTTGCTGAAAGCTTGCAGCAGCGGATACTGATTTTAGACGGAGCAATGGGCACGATGATTCAACAGGTGCCACTTACCGGTGAAGATTTTGGCGGGGATGAGCTGGATGGCTGTAATGAGATGCTTGTGCTCACCCGTCCGGAGGTTATACAGACTATTCATGAACAATATCTTGAAGCAGGCGCAGATCTGATCGAGACGAATACCTTCGGCGCAACCTCGGTTGTGCTTGCCGAATACGATATCCCTCAGCGGGCCCGGGAGATTAACCTGGAAGCTGCGAGGCTGGCCAGAAATGCTGTTGACAAGATTGAGACGCCCGATCACCCGCGTTACGTAATCGGGGCAATGGGCCCGACAACAAAAACGCTTTCGGTCACCGGAGGCGTAACATTCCAAGAGCTGGTGGATAGCTACGAGGAGCAGGCTATAGCGCTGATTGACGGCAAAGTGGATGCCCTGCTGCTGGAAACTTCCCAGGATACTTTGAATGTGAAAGCCGGAAGCATCGGCATCCGCAACGCCTTTGAGAAGGCAGGCATCACTTTGCCAGTCATGATCTCGGGTACTATCGAACCGATGGGCACGACGCTCGCTGGACAGAATATTGAGGCGTTCTATATCTCGCTGGAGCATCTGAAGCCGATCTCCATCGGGCTGAACTGTGCAACCGGACCCGAGTTTATGCGCGATCATATCCGGTCGCTCTCGGCAATTTCTTCGGCAGCAGTTAGCTGCTATCCCAATGCCGGGTTACCGGATGAGAACGGGAACTATCATGAGTCACCGGATTCGCTTGCCCGCAAGCTGGCAGGTTTTGCCGAGAAGGGCTGGCTGAATATTGCCGGCGGGTGCTGCGGAACGACACCGGATCATATCCGGGCGATGGCAGAGACACTAGCGGCTTATCCGCCGCGCCAGCTGGAGGGAAGTCATCCGCCGGCATTGTCAGGCATTGAGCCTGTTTACGTTGAGAGTGACAACCGTCCTTATATGGTAGGTGAGCGTACGAATGTACTCGGCTCGCGGAAATTCAAGCGGCTGATCGTGGAAGGGAAATACGAGGAAGCCTCGGAGATTGCCCGGGCACAGGTCAAGAGTGGAGCTCAGGTCATTGACGTCTGCGTACAGGATCCGGACCGCGATGAGATCGAGGACATCAAGCTGTTTCTGGAGCTGGTAGTCAAAAAGGTGAAGGTTCCATTGATGATCGATACAACCGATCCCAAGGTTATTGATCTGGCGCTGCAATATTGCCAGGGTAAAGCGATTATTAACTCCATTAACCTTGAAGATGGTGAAGAAAAATTCGAACTGGTTACACCGCTGATTCATAAATACGGGGCTGCGATTGTCGTAGGCACGATTGATGAATCCGGACAGGCCATTAAAGCGGAAGACAAGCTGGAGGTTGCCAAACGCTCCTATGATCTGCTGGTGAACAAATATGGGCTGGCGGCAGAGGACCTGATATTTGATACACTCGTGTTCCCTGTTGGTACAGGGGATGAGCAGTATATCGGCTCTGCTAAGGAGACCATCGACGGTATCCGCATGATTAAGGAAGCCCTGCCTTCCGTGCATACGATACTGGGGATCAGTAACGTTTCCTTTGGACTGCCGGAAGCGGGCCGCGAGGTGCTGAACTCGGTCTTCCTGTATGAATGCACGAAGGCCGGACTGGACTATGCCATCGTGAACACGGAGAAGGTAGAGCGTTATGCTTCCATCCCGGAAGAAGAGCGCCATCTGGCTGAGCAGCTGATTTACAATACGAATGATGAGACTCTGTCTGCCTTCGTTGCTGCGTTCCGTGAGAAAAAGGTTGAGAAGAAAGAGAAGATCTCCAATCTTTCGCTGGAGGAACGGCTCGCATCCTATGTGGTTGAAGGAACGAAGGAAGGGCTGATACCTGACCTTAACGAAGCGCTGACCAAAAGTGGTCCGCTGGAAATCATCAACGGGCCGCTTATGGCTGGAATGTCCGAGGTGGGCCGGTTATTTAACAACAATGAGCTGATTGTCGCTGAAGTGCTGCAAAGCGCTGAAGTGATGAAGGCTTCTGTCGGCCATCTGGAGCAGTTTATGCAGAAGGACGAGACATCGGTGAAAGGCAAGATTATGCTGGCCACCGTCAAAGGGGATGTCCATGATATCGGTAAGAACCTTGTGGAGATCATTCTCTCCAACAATGGTTACCAGATCGTTAATCTGGGTATAAAAGTACCACCTGAAAATATCATTGAAGCTTTCCGCCGGGAGAAGGCCGATGCGATCGGCCTGTCCGGCCTGCTCGTCAAGTCGGCGCAGCAGATGGTCCTGACTGCCCAGGATTTGCGCTCAGCAGGTATTGATGTGCCGATCATGGTAGGCGGTGCCGCGTTGACCCGTAAATTCACTAAAAATCGTATCCGGCCTGAATATGACGGCCTGGTACTGTACGCTAAAGATGCGATGGATGGTCTGGATATCGCTAACCGGCTGATGAATCCGCTGGAGCGGGCCAAGATTGAAGAAGAGGTCCGCCTTGAAGCGGAGGCGGCGGTTGCGGTGGCACCGCAGCAGGAGCTTCCGGTGCTGACCCGGGCCGTCCGGTCCAAGATTTCAGCAGATGCACCTGTATTCATTCCGCCGGACGTAGAGCGCCATGTGCTGCGCGGCTATCCGCTAGGTCATATCATTCCATATGTGAATATGCAGATGCTGCTGGGCCATCACCTGGGATTACGCGGTTCGGTGGAAGCACAGCTTGCCGCCGGGGATGCCCGCACCGTGGAATTGAAGGAGACAGTGGATGACATCCTGCATCACGCGATGCTGGAGGGCACCATTAAGCCTCATGCCATGTATCAATTTTTCCCGGCACAGTCCCAGGGTAACGATATACTGATCTATAACCCGCAGAACACTGCAGAGGTTCTGCATACCTTTACTTTCCCGCGGCAGAATGTCGAGCCGTTTCTCTGTCTTGCCGACTTCCTGAAGCCAGTGGAGAGCGGAATTATGGATTATGTCGGGTTCCTGGTCGTTACCGCCGGTCACGGTGTCCGTGAATTGTCGACTGAACTGAAAGAGAAGGGGGATTACCTCCGTTCCCATGCTTTGCAGGCAGTGGCGCTTGAGGTTGCTGAAGGGCTTGCTGAGCGTGTTCATCACATGATGCGGGATACCTGGGGCTTCCCGGATCCTGCAGATATGACGATGAAGCAGAGACATGGTGCGCGGTACCAGGGGATCCGCGTTTCCTTCGGATATCCGGCCTGCCCGGATCTGGAGGATCAAGGGCCGCTGTTCAAGCTGCTTATGCCTGAGGATATCGGTGTCCATCTTACCGAAGGCTTCATGATGGAGCCGGAGGCGTCAGTATCAGCGATGGTCTTCGCCCATCCAGAAGCGCAGTATTTCAACGTAGAGAAGCTGTAAGCTTCCCAATCCCCATGGACTTGTCTGAAGGTGGAAATCCTACTAAGCGGAACCTCCCGTAATCGGGAGGTTTTTTGCTGGGAACGAAGCTGGAGCGGAAGAAATGCAGAGAAAGATGATTTCATTTCGTAAAAGAGGTAGAATGCATTTCATAGGTGTAAGGAAGATGTTTTTGTCTTTACAGAAAAAAGAGAGGAGGATTATTATGGAGGTTTATTTTCTGGGCACTAATGCAGGTGTGCCGACCCTACAGCGCAATGTTACCTCAATTGCCCTAAGACTGCTTGAGGAACGGCGCAGTTTCTGGATGTTTGACTGTGGAGAAGCCACTCAGCACCAGGTCTTGCGTTCTCCACTGCGGCTGGGTAAGCTGGAGAAGCTGTTTATTACCCATCTGCACGGTGATCACCTGTTTGGCTTACCGGGTCTGCTGTCGAGCCGCGGATATCAGGGTGGAACTGCTCCGCTAACTGTATATGGTCCACCGGGCCTGAAGGCTTTTCTGGACATTTCATTATCCGTCAGCCAGTCCCGTATTCCATATAAGCTTGATATTGTAGAGCATACCGGAGGTCTCGTGTTTGAAGACGACAGCTTTAAGGTGGAGGCTGGCCTGCTGGAGCACCGGATTGACAGCTATGGTTACAGGGTAACAGAGAAAGACAGTCCGGGAAGTCTCAATACAGAACTGCTTCGAAGCTATGGGTTGAAGCCGGGGCCGCTTTACGGCAAGCTGAAGAAAGGTGAAGATGTCGTTACCGATGAAGGGACGCTCATTCGCGCTGCAGATGTGGTCAACGAGCCGAAAAAAGGACGCATCGTGACTATTCTGGGCGACACACGGCCTTGTAAGGGAAGTCTGCCGCTGGCACAGGGTGCTGATCTTATCGTCCATGAGGCAACCTTCGCCCATGAACTGGCGGATATGGCCTATCAATATCATCACAGCACTGCCCGGCAGGCGGCTATGCTTGCCCATGAAGCGGAAGGACGGGAACTGTTACTGACACACTTCAGCTCACGTTATATTTCGCAGGAAGAGCTTGCTCCACTGCTGGAAGAGGCGCAGGCGATCTTCCCGAATACACTGCTCGCAGAAGAGTTCTGCACCTTTCCGGTGTATCGGCGAAACTCCCTGAAGCCAGCGGGAAATGGCCCGGGGAATTAAATTATTTTCCGGGAAAGCGCAGGAAATGACACTGTACTGCCATAAAAAGACCAACAGGACAGCGGTTCGCTATCGTTCGACGATGTATGTTAAATTTTAAAGATTAGACTCGTTAAAACAGCACGAAGCAATAGAGAAAATGCCGAACAGTTGCGGGTTTGTCTGCTATTGCTGCGGTTCATTTAATGTTAATTAATTGAGTGATTTATTAATTGCATTAATTAATATTCTGGGGATGGAGGGAGCGGTATGAAAGATATCGGAGGTTTGCTGATTGATCTTGACGGGACATTATTTCACGGAGGCGTGATGATTCCCGGCGCTGACAGACTGATAGCAGGACTGCGCTCAGCGGGAATCCCCTTTCTGTTTGTAACAAACAATTCGTCACGGACAGCGGCGGCTGTCGCCGCACATCTGAACGGGATGGGCATTGAAGCCAAGGCGGAAGAGGTCTGCACTTCCTCAATGGCTGCAGCACGTTATGTTGCCGAGGAATCACCAAAGGCAAGGGTGGCGATACTTGGGGAAGAGGGATTGATTGAAGCTTGTACAGCTGCAGGATTGTTAATTGTGACGGAGAAACCGGAGTATGTGGTGCAAGGGATTTACCGCTCTTTTACATATGATTCACTGGCGCAGGCTTCCCGCTGGATTCAGGAAGGTGCGAAATTTGTGCTGACGAACCCGGATTTGATGCTGCCTTCCGATGATGGGGTCATGCCGGGAGCGGGATCACTGGGGGCGGCGATTGAAGCCGCAAGCGGTGTGTCCCCCGTAGTCATCGGCAAACCGGAATCGCACCTGGTCACCTATGCAACTGCACTGCTGGGAATTAAACCAGAGACGGCTGTAGTTGTCGGGGATAATATGCGGACTGACATTTCGGCCGGGGTAAAAGCCGGCTGCCGGACGATATTGGTGCTTACCGGCCTGACTACAGCGGACAATTTTGAACATTATCAACAAATAACAGGCGTAACACCAGATGAAATTTATGCTGATTTAGCTGAACTTATGGCAAGGCTCGGTGTATAATGTCAATGTTGTGATTGCTTTACCAACCTAGAAGGGACGATGTGAATATGCCGGAACTGCCGGAAATGGAGAATTACCGAAAGCTGCTAAGCCAGCATCTTATAAATGTTCCAATTACGGGTGTAACTGTGAATAGAGAAAAAACAATAAATATGGACACTGAAGCCTTTGTCAACGCACTGGTAGGTGCGCGCATTGTGTTTGTAGAACGCCGTGCCAAGCATATTCTGTTCCACCTTCACGATGGCCGCAGGCTGCTGCTGCATTTAATGCTCGGCGGATTGCTTTACTATGGAACAGAGGAAGAACGTCCGGATCGCAGTACACAGGTGGAATTGGCCTTCGGCGAGCACATCCTATACTTTATGGGTCTGCGGCTCGGATACCTTCATCTGTTGTCGGTTAAGGAAAGCGAAGCGGCAATGGGCAAGCTGGGTCCTGAGCTTCTGGACCGCAGAATGACTGCGGAGCGTTTCGCAGGACTGCTGAAGGGACGCCGCGGCGCACTTAAGAGCCTGCTCGTAAACCAGCAGGTTATGGCCGGCATCGGCAACTGCTACGCCGATGAAATTGCTTTTGAGGCAAGGCTGCTGCCCTCGGTATTGGTTCAGAATCTATCACCCGAGGCGATTACACGCTTGTATGACAGTATCCGCAAGGTACTGACGGAGGCAACGGAAATCGGCGGCTATATGGAGATGCCGTTTATGGCCGGCGATACAGTTACCGGCTCTTACAATGACCAGTGCAAGGTATATGACCGGGAAGGCGAACCATGCCTGCGCGGCGGGGGAACGATAATTAAGACGGAGCAATCCGGGCGTAAAGTGTTCTATTGCCCGGATTGCCAGCATGAAGAATAGCCCCAAAATCGGGGCTCATGTCAGCATTCGCGGCGGATACGGGCGTGCGGCCCGGTTCGCCTGGGAGAGCGGTGCGGCATGTTTTCAATATTTTCCGAAGAATCCGCGCAGTCTGAAGCTGAAGCCGGTGGACAGGCGGGATGCCGAGGACTGCGCTGCCTTCTGCAGGGAGAAGGGAATCGTGTCTATCGCGCATACTCCTTACCCGACGAATATGGCGGCCGGTACCAATGGTGCGGCTTCCCGAGAGATCATGGTGGCGTCGCTGCTGAATGATCTGGAAATCGCGGAGGCCTGCGGTTCGCTGGGGATAGTCGTGCATTTCGGACATTTTGCCGGAATAGAGCCGTTACAAGGCTATCAAAATATTATACAATGTATGAATGACACACTGGTCGCCTGGAATGGCCGGACCAAACTGCTGATTGAGAATCAGGCCGGGAATCATGGCAATGAAGGCATGACGCTGGAAGAGCTGGTTAAGGTACGCGAGCTTAGCCGCTTTCCGGAGAAGATCGGATTTTGTTTTGATACCTGTCATGCTTTTGCATCGGGGATCTGGAATCCGCAGCATACGGAGGAACTGCTGGAACGGGGGGCTGCGCTGAATTACTGGCCGCATCTCGTTGCCGTACATCTGAATGATTCCCTTTATCCCTATGGGCTGCGCCGGGACAGGCACGCGCCGATCGGACAAGGCCATATTGGTGCAGAGAATCTGCGGAAGCTGCTGACCTCAGAGCATTTCCGTCACATGGCAGTTGCCTTGGAAACCGGAAAGGGGCCGGACGGCACCCACCGCCAGGAGATTGCTGCCGTGCTGGCCTGGTATGAAGCGGAGGACAGACCGTGATAAATATTTATATGGATGATCTAAGAAAGCTGCCTTCCGGCTTCACACTGGCCCGGACAACGGAAGAATGTCTGCTGCTCTTGCGTGAATGCGAGGTCGGTATCCTGTCGCTGGATTATGATATGGGGCCGGAAGATTACAACGGGGCTGAAGTGGCCAGACGAATCGTGCTGGAAGGCTTGTATCCCCGGGAGATCTATCTGCATACCTCAAGTGCAGCTGGCCGCAAAGAAATGTATGAGCTGTTGTATGCTGCAAGACCTGAGGGAAGCGTACTGCATTATGGACCGATCACAGCTGAGAAGCTAATGGAAATTGCTGCAGGAGCGGGATGCATATGACTGAAATTACTGAAATGAATCAATCCGAGCTGCTGGGTTTGCTGGAGCAGAGGCGTGAACCGCTTGCTGTTTTTCTGTATACCCCGCTTTGCGGGACCTGTAAGGCTGCCCGGCGGATGCTGGAGGTAGCGGCTCATCTGCTGCCCCAAGATTTGATAATGGCTGGCGGGAATGTGAACATGCTTCCGGAGCTCGTGAACCTCTACCGTATTTCAAGTGTCCCTGCACTGCTGGTGGTCCCGGCGGACCGCTGCTCTGAACCGGAGATTCATTATGCAATGGGTTCTGTAGAACAAGTGCTGGAATACATAAGGAGAGTGACCTCATAAATGATATCTTTACAACATCTTACCCTTAGACGGGAGCAAAGCCAGATTCTTGACGATGTGTCGCTGGAAATGAAGCAAGGCGAAAACTGGGTTATTCTTGGACGGAACGGTTCCGGTAAAACAACGATTCTGGAGATGATGACTGGTTATTTGTTTCCAAGCAGCGGATCCGTTGAGGTTCTGGGCTATAAATACGGCCAGTGCGATCTGCGTGAAGTGCGCAAGGAAATCGGCTATATCGGCCCGTCACTGATGGAAAAGCTGTCGCTCACCGACCCCGTGTGGGAAGTGGTAGCTACCGGTGCTTATGCTTATCTGCGATTTTATCAGGCGATTCCACAATCTGTTCAGGATCAGGCGAAAAGGCTGCTTGAAGAGATGAACCTCGGAGATATGGCCTATCATCCGTTTGGCACCTTGTCCCAAGGAGAACGCAAAAAGGCGATGCTGGCCCGCTGCCTGATGGCCGAGCCGAAGCTGCTGATTATGGATGAACCCTGCGCTGGCCTTGATCTTTACGAGCGGGAGAAAATGCTCGCCGAGATCGACAAGCTGAAGCAGCGTGATGTATCCGTAGTTTACGTTACACATCATGTGGAAGAGATTGTGCCGCTCTTTACCCATGTGGCGCTGATCCGTGACGGGAAGCTGGCAGGCTCCGGCCCCAAAGAAGAAGTATTAACCAAAGAAATGATCTTGGCTACTTTTGATATTCCCGTAGAAGTTGAATGGGATAGCGGTCGTCCCTGGATTAAAATCAGACCTGGAGGCAAATGATTTGAACGATAGTATACAAGAGAACGGTGAGCAGACAGCTGCTCCGGAAGAAAAGACCCTTTCACGTTATATCTGCACCGCCAATCACGGATTTGCACCTTATGCCCAGGAAGAGCTCCGCCGCCTGTTCGGCGCGGTGAAGAGTACGCTGCTGCTGCCGGGTGAGATCTTCTTGGCGACACTGGAAGCGGAGCCGGAAGAGGTATCCAGCCTGCTGGCGCAGAACCTGCCGATCTTTCTGCGGCATATTCAACCCGTGCAGTTCCAGGATCAGGGCAACCCGTCTGCCCTGGAACGGCTGGTAGCCTATCTGAGCCGGCGCAAAGAATTGGAAGGCGAGAAGGTTTCGCTGCATGTGCGCAAAGGCGGAAGCTCCTTCTGGCAGGACAGTCCCGGCGAGCTTCGTGAATGGCTGCAGGAGCAGCTCGTGAGTCTGGGGGCGGAATTCACCGTACAGGAACCGGCATGGGTTATATCTGTATATGCAGACGGAGAGGCGCTGTATGCCGGAGTGTCCCGGCCTGAGGACAATCTGTCCAGCTGGAACGGAGGAATGATCCGTTTCCGCAAGGAGGATGGGCAAATTTCGCGTGCGAAGTTTAAGCTGATGGAAGCGGAGAAGGAATTTGCCATTCCGTTCTCCAGCTTTCGCAATGCGGTCGATATTGGCGCTTCTCCAGGCGGCTGGACATCATTCCTGCTGGAGCGCGGCCTCAAGGTGACGGCAGTTGACCCGGCACTGATGCATGAATCGCTGCGCAATCAGCCAGGACTGAAGATTCTGCGCAAAAATGCGGGTGAAGTGAAATTCCGCGAGAACGAGTTTGATCTGCTGGTCTGCGATATGAGCTGGAGCCCCAAGCTGATGGCGAAGCTGGTTACGGGGCTGCTGCACAGTCTCACGCCAGGTGGAACGGCGGTTGTTACAGTGAAGCTAATGCATAAGAAGCCACTGGCGATGATTAAGGAAATCATCAGTATGTTTGAAGGTGAACGGATGCAGATTCAGCGGGCGAAGCAGCTGTTTCATAACCGTGACGAGATTACACTGTATATGATCAAGTATTAAGTGAATCTTTGTTTAGGTAACAGCATTAGTTCATTCTATAAATAATTTAGTTATTAGAGGGAAAGCATCCCGTTATCTACGCTTCCGGCGAATCGCCGGGTTAAGCTTGTATAACGGTGGCTCTCCCTCTTTTTTTGTTTGTATCAGGCTAGGGACAAGGAGGAAATGAGGATGAATTACGAATCGAAGCTTGCTGTGGGGCAGGTTCTTGGAGACAGGTACCAAATCACTGCTTTAATCGGTACGGGCGGAATGAGTTATGTATATCTGGCGGAGGATATACGGCTGGCGGGCAAACGCTGGGCCGTGAAGGAAAGCATGTGCTTTGAAGGCGAAGGGAATTACGGATCCGTTCTGGCGGAAGCAGATATGCTTATCTCGCTGAACCACAAGCTATTCCCGAGAGTTGCCGACTTCTACCCTCCGGATGAAGAAAGATATTGTTATCTGGTTATGGATTATATCGAAGGTGTGACCCTTAGCCAGTATATGGCCGGGCATCCTGTACCGATACAGACTGAACGGCTGATCAGCTATGTCAAACAGCTGCTGGAGGTATTGTGTTATTTGCACGGGCATCAACCGCCGATTATTTACCGTGATTTGAAGCCCTCTAATATTATGCTGACCGGGACGAATTCGCTGATGCTGATTGATTTTGGCATCGCCCGCAGCTACAGAAGCGGTGCAGGTGAAGATACCGAGAAGCTGGGGACTGTCGGCTTCGCCGCACCGGAACAATACGGCAACGGACAGAGCGGGCCTTTCACGGACCTCTACGGTTTGGGAGCGCTAATATTGTATATGGCTTCTGCCGGTCAATACAGCCGCTGGCAACCGGGCATGGAGGCCAAGCTGCGCCGGGTAATTCCGGATAAACTGATTCCTGTCATCAGACGTTTGCTGCGCCATCATCCCGAAGAAAGATATCAAAGCGCTGAGGAGGTGCTACGTGCGCTGGAGCCGATTGAAGCAGCGGCTGAGAATTACACATTCCGGGAGATGCGGGTTTCCGGCCCGGAGACGAAACGGAAAACAACCATTGTGGCGCTGCTCGGGACAGCTTCGGGCCTCGGCACGACACATACCTCTCTGGCAGTGGCCAGCAGCCTTTCCAGGAGGGGGATGACGGCCTGGGTGGATTTCAGCCCGGATTCATCCGTTTATGATCGTATCCGCAGCCTGTTTGATTTTCCGGTGGCCGGGGGATTTCCCACCAGTAAAGTTCTTCCTCTGGAATGGAAAGAGCTGCATTTCTGGCAGCGTCCAGAACATGGGAATATGACAGAAATACTGGAGAGGGGATATCAGTTTGTAGTACTTGACCTTGGAACAGGCGGATATGAGGGTGCATTTGAGGCGTTCACGGCCAGCGATGTTCCGATGCTGATTACATCGGGAGCCGAATGGAGACTGGAAGATACTCTTCACTGGCTGCGCCGCAGCGGGCTTGCACCACAGCCGCAGTGGCGGATTTGTCTGCCGTTTGCTGGAAAATCTGCAGCGCTGCTGCTAGAATCGGCGCTTTGTATTGGGAGGGTATACAGTTTGCCGCTCCAGCAGGATCCTTTTCAACGGAAAGGGAAGCTGCTGGAGGTTCTGGATGAACTGCTAAGTGAAAGCGTGAAGAAGAATTCTGAAAAACGCTATGGTTTTTTTCAGAAAAGAACGTAAATGAATGGAATTATATTGCAATAGATCTTTCATTCAGTTAAATTCCTATTTCAGGCTGGCGCTTACTTGTGCTAAAATGGTCGTTGTATGTATTGACAGAATACTGCTTATTTTTAAATATAGATAGGAGCTTACGGAGAATTTATGAGTTTACTTACAGTAGAAGACGTTTCCCACAACTTCGGAGACCGGCAGCTCTTCAAGAATGTGAATTTCCGGCTGCTCGACGGAGAGCATGTTGGACTGGTGGGGGCGAATGGCGTCGGCAAATCGACGCTGATGAATATTTTGACCGGAACTTTGCTGAAGGATAGCGGGAGAGTGGAATGGACTCCCAAGGTGCGTTATGGCTATCTGGATCAACATACCAATCTTACGCCGGGTAAAACCGTGCGCGATGTGCTGAAGGATGCTTTCCTGCCGCTGCTTGAGCTGGAGAATGAGATGATGGCGATTACCGAGAAAATGGGCGATGCCTCTCCGGAAGAGCTGGAACTGCTGCTGGAACAGATGGGTGAAATCCAGGAACAGCTGGATATCGGAGATTTCTATTTGATTGATGTGAAGGTTGAGGAAATGGGCAACGGGCTGGGATTGACGGCGATTGGCCTGGACCGTGATGTCGCTTCGCTCAGCGGAGGACAGCGGACTAAGGTGCTGCTGGCCAAGCTGCTGCTGGAGAAACCGAATGTGCTGTTGCTCGATGAGCCTACCAACTATCTGGACGTAGAGCATATTGACTGGCTTACCAACTACCTGAAGCAGTATCCTTATGCCTTTTTGCTGATTTCCCATGATACTGAATTTATGAACAAGGTTGTTAATGTCGTGTACCATCTTGAATTTGCCAAGCTGACCCGCTATACGGCCAACTATGAGCAATTCCTTGATATGGCTGACATGAACAAGAACCAGCATATTGATGCTTATGAGAAGCAGCAGGAGTTCATTAAGAAGCAAGAGGATTTCATTCAGCGAAACAAGGCGCGTGCTTCCACCTCGGGACGGGCGAAGAGCCGTGAGAAGCAGCTCGACCGTCTGGAACGGATTGAACGTCCAGAAGAAGCGGCCAAGCCGACGTTTTCGTTCAAGGAAAGCCGGGCCAGCGGCAAGACTGTATTTGAAGGCATCGACTTCGAGATTGGCTACGACCGTCCACTGCTGCCAAAGCTGAATATGACGATTGAACGCGGGGAGAAGATTGCAATTGTCGGCTGCAACGGTGTAGGTAAATCCACGCTGCTGAAGACGATACTCGGCGTGCTTCCCGCTTACAGCGGAAAAACGTACTTGGGTGATTTCCTCAGTTCCGCCTACTTCCAGCAGGAGGTTAAGGCTGCTAACATTACACCGATTGATGATGTCTGGAATGAATTTTCCAGTCTCAATCAGCATGAAGTGCGCGCCCATCTGGCCCGTTGCGGATTGAAAAATGAGCATATTACCCGTCCGCTGAGCATGTTGAGCGGTGGGGAACAGGCTAAGGTGCGTATATGTAAGCTGATGATGCGCGAAAGCAATTGGATTTTATTCGACGAGCCTACAAATCACCTTGATATCGTCGCCAAAGCAGAGCTGAAGCGTGCCCTGCAGGAATACAAAGGTACCATTCTGCTCGTATCTCATGAACCTGATTTCTACGAAGATTGGGTGACAAAGACTTGGGATGTTGAGCAGTGGTCGGCGCAATCTGTATAGTTGAATTTCAAAGTCCGGGGAAGAGCAATGTTATTGGTGCTGTTCCCCGGCTTTTAAATATGGGGGGGTTGTTTCCGGGATGAGCCATAATGAACATGAAAAAGAGTCTGCTGTCCATTCTTCAGGCCGGGATGGACGATATTCACGCCAGGTACGCTTTACACCTTTCGGGATAGAGGGGCAGCAGGGCCTAGCACGTTCCAGCGTACTTATTGTTGGAGCTGGAGCGCTTGGCACGGGGATTGCCGAGACACTGGCGCGCTGCGGAGTGGGACGCCTGATTCTTGCCGACCGTGATTATGTGGAGTGGAGCAATCTGCAGCGCCAGCAGCTGTACACCGAGGAGGACGCTATCGGGCGTATGCCCAAAGCGGAAGCGGCCAAAGCCAGACTGGAGAACATCAATTCCGAAATAAAGGTTGAAGCGCATGTGCTGGATGTGCGTGCCGAAGAACTGGAAAGCCTGCTTCACGGCGTGGACCTCATCATGGATGGTACTGATAACTTTGATACCCGGCTAATTATAAATGATATGGCGATGAAGTACGGCATTCCCTGGATCTATGGGGGCTGCGTAGGCAGCTATGGTATTACCTATACGATACTGCCTGGAGAAACACCATGTCTGAACTGCCTGCTGGGGACTATACCTCTGGGTGGGGATACCTGTGATACGGCGGGGATTCTGCCGCAGGCAGTGCAGCTCGTTACTGCTAACGCTACAGCGGAGGCGCTGAAGCTGCTCGGAGGACGGAAGGAACAGCTTCGCAACAAGCTGCTGACCTTTGATGTGTGGCGTAATGAACATCAGGAGATCGGTGTCAAAGCTGCCAAGAAGAGTGATTGTCCGTCCTGCGGCAGCCAGCCGGTTTATCCTTATTTGACAGCGGCGAATACGGAACGGAGCGATGTGCTCTGTGGCCGGGACACCGTGCAGATCCGTCCGGCGCGGCGGCAGAAGCTGAATCTGCAGGAAACGGCAGACCGGCTGTCCAGACTGGGGGCCGGCAAGGTAGAGAGCAATCCTTATCTTGTCTCCTATACGGATGGGCCTTACCGCATGGTCATTTTCACTGATGGACGAGCTTTGATTCATGGAACCAGTGATATTGCAGCAGCCCGCAGCTTTTATCACCGGTATTTCGGATAATGAAGGGGAGAGGATAGAATGAACAATGGAACGATCCGTCACATGGCAATCTTTACGTTAAAACATCCGGTAAATTCTGAGGAAACAGCGGCATTTCTGAGAGCCGGAGAGGATATTCTCAGCGCTATTCCGGTGGTGCGCAATTTTGAGGTGCTGCGCCAGGTGAGTGCCAAATGTGAATATGACTTTGGCTTCTCGATGGAGTTCGATAATCAGGAGGCTTACGAGGCCTATAATAATCACCCCAGTCATCAGGCTTTTGTGCGTGAACGCTGGGACACTGAGGTGGCGGGCTTTCAGGAGATTGATTTTGTGAAATAATTGTTAATAGAAGTCAGCAAAGAGACCATTTCTGAGGAATGGTCTCTTTGCTTTGCGGGAAATCTAATGAATATCTGCGGCCGTGCGGCCGCTATCGAACGATGAGTGAGGCGGGGATGTCCATGAATGAGGTAGTCGTATGGTTTGCGCCCGGGGCAGTCCTTGGCAGTAAAGAATCTGCGGAAGACAGAACCAGGAGAGAAGAGGAGCATCAATTCATTGAGCTCACTCTGCATGAGCTTGGACTGCAAACAGCATTAAGCGGAGATCTTGAGGATCTTCGCTTAATGCTGTCCAGAGAGGAGCCCGTACTGCTCTTAACAGAGCTGTACGATGCCCGAGGATGGGAGGGATGGGGAATTATTGCGGATCTTAGAGAACGGGGCGTGTTTCTGCCAGTAGTAGTCATATCCGGCGGCAATTCGGAAGGAGAGGTAGTTGCGGCTTTTGAGGCGGGCGGCAATGAATACTTGAAGAAGCCGCTTCATGCAGGCGAGTTCAAATGCAGGGTAATGAATCTGTTATGGCTCACCGGACACCGGAGGGGCCATGAGACACGGCTTAAGGTCGATGGACTGGTGCTGGACCCCAGCCGCAGGCTGGTTAGCCGGGACGGAAATTCCCTTACACTGACCCCCAAAGAATTTGATCTGCTGTATTACCTCGCCGTGCATTTGGGGGAAATCTGTCCCCGCGGCGAGATTCTAAAGCATGTCTGGGGATACCATTTTCAAGCGGATACGAATGTAGTAGATGTCTACATCCGGCATATCCGGTTGAAAGTGGACAAGGGCCATCGCAATAAGCTGATTCATACCATACGTGGAACCGGATATGTAATGCGCGCACCGGAAGGGGTAGAGACGGACTGACTTCCGGTGCATGGTAAGCGCTGAAAACTATTTTAAAAGATAAGAATTTATATGTTTCACGCGTTAAGTTATCCTTCTATTTCTCGCTGAAACGGATACCGTCCTTTTGAGGACGGCGAAGCCGTTTCCACTTGTAGAAAACTACAGTACTCGACGGGCTTTAAGGTAGGTTCTTTTCCAGTTTCCGGAGTTCAAATCCGAAATCGTTACACCCGGTGAGCCATAAGTGTGAAGAATCTTGCCATTTCCTGCATATACAGCTACGTGAGTTACGTTTCTGCCGTTAGCTCTGCTGCCGCTGGAGAAAAACACCAGATCGCCTACACGAAGGTTAGCTTTGGAAACATAGGTTCCGACTTTCGATTGCGCTGCAGATGTGCGCGGCAGATTGACGCCATATTTGGCGAAAATGTATTTGGTAAAGGAAGAGCAGTCAAAATATCTGGTAGTAGAAGTGGATGCGCCGAACTGATAACGGGTACCCATATAGTTTTTGCCGAAATTAACAACCTTTTGTCCAGTAGAGGACGACGTCACGGATGCAGCAGCAACGGGTGCTGTGCCGGCTCCTGTAACCATTAGTGTACTCAGGCCAATTGTGGTGCACATTCCTACGACGATTGCTTGCTTAAACCATTGTTGCTTTTTCATGTTGTAATACCTCCCAGGTTTGTATCTATCATTCATTCGTCTTTCTCTGTTTCGTAGTATAGCAGGTTATACATGCCCTAAAATATGGAACAGAGGCTTCAAAAGCAAGCTGGATATGGGTTGTAAGCGTTTTATTAAAATCGCATTAAAAGTTACAAAATATTAATATTTGACGGTTATTTCGATACAAAAAAAGCCGGAAACCCCTTTTGTGACAAGGGTTATCCCGGCTTTTTCATTTTGAAACAAAGGTTACAACGATGTCTCCGAATTCATATGTAAATCAATCTTTACTCTGAATAATCAGCAGCAGACCGCTCTCAATAGTAACTGTTCCGCACTCCTCTATCAGACGGTTGCTTACGGCAAGAGACTGGCCAAGCTTAAGCGTGGCATCGGTAAGCGGGTATTGGAAACCTTGAAGTGTAATCCCTGTAACTTCAGGAGTCAGAGGGAGTAAAGAGACATAAGTATACCCCCGCTCATGCACCAGCGCCTGCGAACCGGTCAGGGTGATATAATTATGAGTATCCATCACAGAGCAGCTTACCTGCCGCTGCAGTGCTCTTGTCATCATCTGGATCCCGGCCAGAGTATGGTCCATCCGCGTGCCGGTCACACCGATCAGCAGAATCGACTCGGGCTGGGTGTTGAGTGCAAGCTCAAGCGCCATCTCGCTGTCGGTCAAGTCCTTGTCCACAGGGTCGCAGGTGATGGTTTTTTTGCTTCCTGCCTCAATCTGCTGCAGTGCTTCTGGGGAGACAGAGTCGAAATCGCCAACGGCAATGTCGGGTGTATACCCATGGGATATTAGAAACAAGGCGCCACGGTCAGCACCGATAATAAAATCTTCTTCATCTAATAGTAGTAAAAACTCCTCTGACAGCTCGCCGCCGGCAAAAATAACAACACGTTTGGATGGCAATACAATCCCCTCCTTTAAATCTGCTACATAGTTTGTCATCCTGACCAAGTATAATGCAGATTGAAAAGTTGTACAATTGATGCGGACAACGCTAAAATGAATAGAGTACGTTTCGTTTATGAAATGTGCAGATTAAATAACTGAGGAAACAATTGCAGGAGGTGAGAGAAATCGTAAGTGTATTATTCGTTTGTCTGGGCAATATTTGCCGCTCGCCTATGGCAGAAGCGGTGCTCCGCCATAAAATTGGTGAACGCAAGCTATCCGATAGAATCTCGGTGGATTCTGCCGGTACTGGTGACTGGCATATCGGCAAAGCACCGCATGAAGGAACCCGCCGTATTCTCGATCAGTGGGGAATCAGCTATGAGAATATGACAGCTCGCCTGGTTAGCAGCGGTGATTTTGAAAAGTTTCAATATATAGTGTGCATGGACAAATCAAATGGGGAGAATGTCCGCAAGCTTCCCGGGGGGAAGGACGCGGAGCTGCTGTTCTTCATGGATTTGCTGCCGGATGAAGAGCTGCGCGAGGTACCAGACCCTTATTTCACCGGTAACTTCGAGCAGGTCTATGATCTGATCAGTGCCGGCTGCGATGTACTGCTGGAGCGGATTATTGCGGAGAAGCTCTAGACAGGGCGCCACATTCCAGAATATCGGTTGCCGTCCTTGCAAAAAAAAAAGGACGGGCACCGTAATGCCCGTCATGATTTGAAAGCGTAATCAGTTAGGGAACATACATACGTTCGCAGTATGTTCACTATTTTGCCCATTTCACCTGTTTCATGAGTTAAAGAAATAGAGTAATGATTCTGGGAGCTCTTTTTGCCAAAATCCCCAGAGATGACGCCCGTCTTTTTCGCGGTAGGATACTGTAGCGCCCCGCGATTCCAGCAAAGCCTTGGTATCCCTGTTCATCTGCACGAAATCGTAAACTCCGGTATCCGTCTGGTATTCAGTTTCTTGCAGTCCTACTACCATATTAATAGTAAGCCAGGAGAGGTCCTCTTCCTGCGCAATGATTTCACGTGACTCCGGATAATATGCACCGGAAAGACTAAGGACACGGGTGAAAAGCCCGGGATATGCCAGTGCCAAATGCAGAGAAACACTGCCGCCCAAGGAGTCTCCTGCGATGATCCGCTCATCAGGGGTGCGGCGAACCGGATAATTATGTTCAATGAAGGGAATAATCTCTTCGGCAAAGCAAGACAGGTATTGCTTGAACCTGCTGCCAAAGGGGGCATACTCCTGTGTCCGCACGGGGACATTTACTTCCACGCCAACAATAATGAAAGGTTCCACATCTTCTTCCACAATCAGCTGCCCGGCAAGAGTAGCGATGCGGCCGAAGTTGAAGAACTCCTCACCATCCTGGCAGTACACTACCGGATAACTGAGGACTTCGTTATAACCGGGGGGGAGATAAATGCGCAGCCTGCGTTCTTCCTGGAGAAATTCACTCCATAATGTTTGCTTAACAATTGTACGTTTCAGAAAAACAGGTTCGCTCATAGCTGAATCGTCACCTTTCTTGTCGAATTTTGCATTAAACGTAGCAGTGCGTTAAAATTACCCAAGCGGTAAATGTGGCATTAATCATTTACTTGCTTAAAAAACTCTAATCTGTTATAGAATATTTATCAACCTGTTATACATACAAAATTTATGAAAACATAAATTTTATGCGTATTTCTTTGACGAAACAGATAAAACAGGTGTATAATAATTCTATAACAGAGGCCACTGATATTCAAATGGTATTCAAATTTTTTTATTGAGGTGAAAATGATGACTAGAGTTCCTTATGAAGTGTATACAGAGGACGTAGAGGCCCTTTCGGTACTTTCCCCGGATGGAGAAGTTATCAACAAGGATAAGATGCCTACACTTACCGATGATCAACTGAAAGAAATCATGTATCGTATGGTATTTACCCGTACTTGGGATGACCGTGCGGTCAACTTGGGTCGTCAAGGCCGCCTGGGATTCTACGCGCCGGTATCCGGACAAGAAGCAACCATGGTGGGCAGTGAATACGCCCTGCAGAAAGAAGATTTCGTATGCCCTGGCTACCGTGACATTCCGCAGTTGGTATGGCATGGACTTCCATTATACCAGGCTTTCTTATATTCCCGCGGCCATCAACATGGCGGTGAGATTCCTGAAGGTGTAAATGTTCTTATGCCTCAGATTATCATCGGTGCACAAATTCTGCACGCTACCGGAATTGCAATGGGCTTCAAATTGAAGAAACAACAAAACGTTGCTATTACTTACACTGGTGACGGCGGTTCTTCCGAAGGCGACTTCTATGAAGGTCTTAACTTTGCCGGACGCTTCAAATTGCCGGTAATCTTCTTTGTTCAAAATAACGGCTATGCGATTACGACTCCGTTCGCGAAGCAAACGGCTGCCAAATCCATTGCACATAAAGCAGTAGCAGCTGGTATTCCCGGTATTAAGATCGACGGCATGGACGTCTTTGCAGTAATCTCCGCGGTGCAGGAAGCTGCAGAACGCGCACGCAAAGGCGAAGGAGCTACGCTGATTGAAGCTGTGACTTACCGTTTCCGTCCGCATTCCCTTTCCGATGACGCCAGCAAATACCGTTCCAAAGAAGAAGAAGGACAATGGAACGAGAAGGATCCGATTGCCCGTCTTGCCAAGTATTTGGAGAAGAAAGGCCTCTGGACCGAAGAAGATACGCTGCGCGTAAGAGAAGAAGCGAAAGCGACTGTTAACGAGCAGATTAAAAAAGCAGAGCAAACCGAAAAAATGACCGTTCCTGGCTTGATCGACAGCATGTTCGAGGTAACTCCGAAACATCTGGAAGAACAAAAAGCCGATTTTGAATAAGGGGGATATCAGGCAATGGCACAAATGAATATGAAAGAAGCAATTCGTGACGCAATGCGTGTTGAACTGAACCGTGACCCTAACGTTCTTATCTTCGGTGAGGATGTAGGGAATGTAGGGGGCGTCTTCCGTGTAACGGAAGGGCTGCAAAAAGAATTTGGCGAAGATCGTGTTTTCGATACTCCGCTTGCTGAATCCGCCATCGGCGGTCTGGCTTTTGGTCTGGGCGTGCAAGGATTCCGTCCGATCGCTGAAATCCAGTTTGTTGGTTTCATCTTTGAAGCACTCGATCAAATCGTCGTACAGGCTGCACGCCTGCGCTGGCGTTCCGGGGGCAGATTCAATGCTCCTGTAGTATTCCGTACTCCATTTGGCGGCGGCGTAAAAGCGGCTGAACTGCATACCGATTCCCTCGAAGGCCTGATCGCTCAAAGCCCGGGGATCAAAGTGGTTATTCCTTCCAATCCGTACGATGCAAAGGGACTTCTGATTGCCTCGATCCGTGACAATGACCCGGTATTCTTCATGGAGCACTTGAACCTGTACCATGCATTCCGTGCAGAAGTGCCTGAAGGTGAATATACCGTCGAGCTGGGCAAAGCAAATGTTGTCCGCGAAGGTTCGGATGTTACAATTATCTCTTACGGTCTAATGGTACATACTGCTACCAAAGCGGCCGATCAGCTGGAAAAGGAAGGCATTAAGGCTGAAATTATCGATCTGCGTACGGTTAGCCCGATTGATATTGATACCATCGTTGCTTCTGTGAAGAAGACGAACCGTGCGATCGTTGTGCAAGAAGCGCAAAAGAGCTCCGGTGTGGCTGCAGAGGTAATCGCACAAATCAATGAAAAAGCTATTCTTCATCTGGAAGCGCCAGTGCTTCGTGTTGCCGGTCCGGACACCATTTATCCGTTCGCGCAAATCGAGGATAGTTGGATTCCTACACCAGCACGCGTAGTTGCAGCTGTTAAGAAAGTTATGGAATTCTAAGAAGAAACGTCCTTGCCGTCCTTGTAAAAGGGCGGCACCCGTTTCTGATTTGCTTTTGAGGTATTCACAAACTAAGCGGATGCTTTCGAAGCGAGTTTCTGAGAAGTTAGTTGAAGAAGCATCGGCTATATAACTATTAGGAGGTTATCAAGGTGGCAAAATTTGAGTACCGGTTCCCTGAGCTGGGCGAAGGTCTGCATGAAGGCGAAATTATCAAAATGCATATCAAAGCCGGCGATAAAGTAACCGATGACGATATCGTAATGGAAGTACAGAATGACAAGGCGGTTGTAGAAGTTCCTTGTCCGGTCAACGGTACAGTGCTTGAAGTCTTCACCAAAGACGGTCAAGTCTGCCGCGTAGGCGAAGTAGTGGCAATTATTGATGCAGAAGGCGATGTTCCTGAGCAGGAGGGCGGCCATGCGGAAGCACAGGCTACTCAAGAAGCAGATGCAGCCAAAGGCGGAGCTGACACTAAGACTTCTCCGGCAACCAGCAGCCCTGCAACTGGCGGCGCTGTAAACTTTGAATACCGGTTCCCTGAACTGGGCGAAGGTCTGCATGAAGGCGAAATTATCAAAATGCATATCAAAGTCGGCGACAAAGTAACCGATGACGATATCGTAATGGAAGTACAGAATGACAAAGCTGTAGTAGAAGTGCCTTGCCCGGTTAACGGCACAGTGCTTGAAGTACGTGTGAAGGACGGACAGGTATGCCGTGTGGGCGAAGTTGTAGCGATCATTGCTGCAGAAGGCGAAGTTCCACAGCAGGAAGGCGGCCACGCTGAAGCTCCGGCTGCTCAAGAAACTGCACCGGCAGCAGCTGCACCAGCAGCGGTTCCTGCTCCAAACCGCGATGTACTTGCTACGCCAAGTGTGCGCAAGTTTGCCCGTGAGCAGAGTGTTGACATCTCCAAGGTGAACGGCTCCGGCAAGAACGGCAAGATCACTCATGAAGATGTTGAAGCCTTCCTGAAAGGCGGCTCCGCTGCACCGGCAGCAGTTGCACCGGCTGCTGCACCAGCAGCATCGGAAGCACCAAAAGCCAAGGCCAAAGAAGCTGCACCAGCAGCATCCGGCAATGTAAGCCTTGAAGAAGAACGTGTTCCATTCAAGGGTATCCGTAAAGCGATCTCCAATGCGATGGTTAAATCCGCATACACTGCGCCTCACGTTACCATCATGGACGAAGTGGATGTTACCGAGCTGGTAGCTTTCCGTGCCCGCATGAAACCAGTTGCTGAGAAGAAAGGCGTGAAGGTGACTTATCTTCCGTTTATCGTCAAAGCACTCGTGGCCGCTTCCCGTCAATTCCCGGCGCTTAACGCCATGATTGATGAAGAGTCCAATGAAATTGTCTACAAGAAATACTACAATATCGGTATCGCTACAGATACAGACAACGGTTTGATCGTTCCGGTTATCAAGGATGCTGACCGTAAGAGCATCTGGATGATTGCCAGCAGCATTACCGATCTGGCTGTGCGCGGACGCGACGGTAAGTTGGCAGCTAACGAAATGAGAGGCAGCACAATCTCCATCAGCAACATCGGTTCCGCTGGCGGTATGTTCTTTACACCGATCATCAACTTCCCTGAAGTGGCGATCCTCGGTACTGGACGTATCACTGAGAAACCAGTTGTGAAGAACGGCGAAATCGTAGCCGCTCCTGTTATGGCGCTGTCCCTGAGCTTTGACCACCGCATCATCGACGGTGCAACAGCACAGAACTTCATGAATTATATTAAGACCCTGCTCGCAAATCCTGATATGTTAGTTATGGAGGTGTAATTAATGGTAGTCGGAGACGCTTCAATCGAAATCGACACATTGGTAATTGGTGCAGGTCCCGGCGGGTATGTGGCGGCAATTCGTGCCGCCCAGCTCGGCCAGAAAGTTCTGATTGTGGATAAATCGGAACTCGGCGGTGTATGTTTGAACCGCGGATGTATTCCTTCCAAGGCTCTGATCTCTGCAGCCCATCAATTCGAAGCTGCACAGCATGGTGAAGTTTTCGGTGTCACTGCCGAGAACGTCAAAGTGGACTGGGCAAAAACACAGGAATTCAAAAACGGCGTTGTCAAAAGAATGACAACCGGCGTAACCGGTTTGATGAAGGGCAACAAAATTGAAGTATTCAGCGGTGAAGCTATGTTCATCAATACAAACGAAGCCCGTTTGTTCAATGAACATGAATCTCCCCGCTACAAATTCAACAACTGTATCATTGCTACAGGTTCCCGTCCGATCGAACTGAAGCCTTTCCCATTTGGCGGACGTATTCTGTCTTCGACCGAAGCGCTTGATCTTCCGGAAATTCCGAAGAGCATGATCGTTATCGGCGGCGGCTACATCGGAGCCGAGCTTGGCCAAATGTACTCCAAATTTGGCACTAAAGTAACCATCATTGAAGGTCTGGACACAGTTCTGCCTGGCTTTGACAAGGATATGACCCGTCTGGTTGCCAAGAACATGGCGAAGACTGGGATTGAGATTGTTACTAATGCCAAAGCGGAAAGTGCTGTACAGAACGACAAGGAAGTAACCGTGAAATACTCCGTGGGCGGCGAGTCCAAGGAAATTACTGCGGATTACCTGCTTGTAACTGTAGGACGTCGTCCAAATACGGATGGCGAGCTGGGATTGGATTTGATCGGTATGGAACTTGACGAGCGCGGCTTGATCAAAGTTGACCACCAGGGCCGTACCAACATTCCTAACATCTATGCAATCGGCGATATTGTTCCAGGCCTTGCTCTGGCACACAAAGCTTCTTACGAAGGTAAAATCGCTGCTGAAGCGATCTCCGGACACAAATCCGTTGTTGACTACAAAGTCATCCCGGCTGTTGTGTTCACCGATCCAGAATGCTCCAGTGTGGGTCTGACCGAGAAAGAAGCGAAGGACAAGGGCTACAAAGTAAAAGCCGGCAAATTCCCGTTCGCAGGTAATGGCCGTGCAGTTTCCTTGAACGCTCCGGATGGCTTCATCAAGATTGTGGCAAACAGCGAGAACAACCTCGTATTGGGCGCACAAATTGTGGGTATCGAAGCTTCCAACCTAATTGCTGAACTGGGTCTGGCGATTGAAATGGGCGCTACGCTCGAAGACATCGCATTGACAATCCACGCGCATCCAACCCTTGGCGAAATCGTCATGGAAGCGGCTGAGCTTGTGGAAGGCCACCCAATTCACGTAATTAAATAATAAATTATAGACTGCTTCGGCAGACAACAATAAGAGGATGTCCGCCGAGCCATGCAAATGGCTTGGTAGACATCCTCTTTTTTTAACACATTACATATAGTTATACAGATGGCAGCCGAAACTACTTGTGGTAAGATCAAGAGAGAAACGGGCCTATACAGCTGTCCTTTCATCGTAAGCGGGTATAAAAGGAGGAGAGGAACATTACACACAGAACTTGTGTTATCGCCATAGCAGCCGTCTCAGGCGGCGGCAAAACGACTGCCGTCAGAATCTTGCAGGAGCGGCTGGTGAACTCGGCTGCTTTGTTTTTTGATGACTATGATTTCCCTTGGCCTGATGAGTTTGACCGGTGGATGGAACGGGGTGCTGACTATAATGAGTGGAAGCTTGAACCCCTGGTGGCTGACCTGAAAGGGCTGCTTGCCGGAGCGGACCGGCCGGAGTATATTTTACTCGATTATCCTTTCGCCTATGTACATAACGAACTAAGCCGGTTGATTGATTATGCCATATTTATCGACACTCCGCTTGATGTGGCTATGGCCAGAAGATTCATCCGAGAGTATAAAGATTCCGCAAGCAGCGATGTAGCCCGGGAAATGGAAGGATATTTGCGTGGAGGCCGGGAGGCATACTTGGCAATGCTTCATACCGTTCTTCCCTCATCCGACTATGTGGCAGACGGTACGCTGCCTGTAAATGAACTTACTGACCTGCTGCTGGAGCAAATCAAGCACAAAGGGAGTGAAGACAATGAAGCCGGCAAAACTGCAAGCCGGTGATGAAATCCGGATTATTTCACCTTCCATGAGCTTAGGGGTTATAGCGGAAGAGCAAATCGTGGCAGCAACAAAGAAATTGGAGGCTTTTGGGTTTACCGTTTCTTTTTCCAAGCATGCTTATGAAAGAGATGGCTTCGATTCGTCTTCGGTGGACTCCAGACTTGAGGATCTCCACAGCGCCTTCAGCGATCCTAAGGTAAAAGGGATATTGACGACGCTTGGTGGTTTCAATTGCAACCAGCTGCTGCGGGGACTGGATTTCGGGTTGATTGCAGCGAATCCCAAACGGTTATGCGGCTATTCCGACATTACGGTACTGCAGAATGCCATTTATGCCAAAACAGGACTGATCACCTACTCCGGTCCTCATTTCTCTACACTGTCCATGCGTCACGGGAATGAATATACTTCCGATTATTTTGTCAAAATGATGATGGAAGATGAAGAAGTGGATATACTTCCTTCGGAGCAGTGGAGCGATGATGCCTGGTTCTTGGATCAGGAAAATCGTATATTTGAAGCAAACGCCGGGCCTTATGCCATTCACGAAGGTTACGCAGAAGGCACTATAATTGGTGGTAACCTATGCACACTGAATCTGCTGCAGGGGACAGAGTTTATGCCCAGCCTGAGGGACGCGATTCTTTTTGTGGAAGATGACTATGAATCCCGCCCGGGGAACTTTGACCGCGACCTGCAGTCGCTGCTTCATCAGCCCGGCTTCGCACAAGTAAAGGCTCTGGTAATCGGGAGATTTCAGCGTGCTTCACAGATGACCCCGGAAATATTAGGCTCCATCATTAAGAGTAAAAAAGAGCTGCAGCACCTCCCGGTAATCGCCGATGTCAATTTTGGACATGTCTCGCCGATCTTTACCTTCCCTGTTGGCGGACGTGCTGTGGTGAAGGCCTCTGAGCAAAAAGTTGAGCTGCGGATCTCAGAGTAGCCGGTATATAGCCATCACTGGCATTCGAACAATATTCGCGAAAAAAATTTCCTGTTCTTTGCTAAGTTACAAGGGCGGTCAGGTCATGGTAAACTAGGATAAGAAAAAAAGAGGAGAGGAGCGCTGACTGTTGCGTAAATATTTGGATTTACTTCAGGATATATTGGATCATGGCACGGAAAAAAGCGACCGGACAGGTACTGGTACGATATCCGTATTTGGGCGCCAGCTCCGCTTTGATCTGCAAGAGGGTTTTCCGCTGGTGACAACTAAGCGCATTCACTTGAAATCGGTAGTTTATGAACTGCTGTGGTTTCTTAGAGGAGAGACGAACACTTCCTATCTGAAGGAGCACGGTGTTTCGATCTGGGACGAATGGGCAGATGAGAACGGGGAGCTGGGCCCCGTATACGGTTCCCAATGGCGGGCCTGGGAGAGCGCCGACGGCCGGATTATTGATCAGATTTCGAATGTGATCGAGTCGATCAAACATAATCCCGATTCCCGCCGTCATATCGTCAGTGCCTGGAATGTGGGCGAGATTGAGCAGATGAAGCTGCCGCCTTGCCATTTTGTGTTCCAATTCTATGTAGCGGACGGCAAGTTGTCCTGCATGCTGACGATGCGTTCAGTGGACACTTTCCTGGGATTGCCTTTTAACATTGCCAGCTACGCCCTGCTCACACATATGGTTGCCCAGCAGACCGGCCTTGAGGTTGGTGATTTCATCTGGTCCGGAGGCGATGTGCACATTTATACAAACCATCTGGAGCAGGTCGCCAAGCAGTTGTCCAGAGAGCCTTATGCGCTGCCTACACTGAAGATGCTCACAAAGCCGGACAGTATTTTTGATTATACCTTTGAAGATTTTGAGTTTACTGATTATGTTCATCATCCGGGAATTAAAGCACCAGTGGCTATATAGTCTTTGTTGGAAACATTTCTGATGATTCCTTGAAAAGGGGGCTAAAATATGAGTATAAGCATGATATGGGCAATGGGTGCTAACGGTGTAATCGGCAAGGACAATGATATGCCCTGGCATTTGCCGCGTGATTTTGCCTTTTTCAAATCCGAAACTTTTGGTAAACGAATGCTAATGGGCCGTAAGACGTGGGAGTCGCTCGGGGGCAAGCCCCTCAAGGACAGAACGAGTATTATTATTACCCGGGACCGCAGCTATGCTCCGGAGGGGGCAAAGGTCGTGCACACAGTGGAGGAAGCGCTGGCTGAAGGCGGCAAGGGTGATGAACTGATGATTATTGGCGGTGCGGAGATCTACCGGATGTTCCTGCCGTATGCCGATAAGCTGATTGTGACCCGGATAGGACATGAGTTTGAAGGCGATACGAAATTTCCTGAGGTAGAGTGGAGTGAGTGGACAGAGATTTCCAACACCCCAGGAATTCGCGATGAAAAAAATCCGTATGATTACCGATTCTATGTTTATGAACGTACGGTTTGAAGAAAAAGCGTTTTCTCTGACACAACATGTGAAATAGTACAAATAATCAGCAGATTAATCCATTACAGTGCGAAAGTATAGAATGCTACTATAATTAAAATTAGAAATGCTAAACTTAAAAGTAGTATAGAATGTGCAGGTACTTCATTGCGCTGAAACGACATGAGTCTGCCGCAATATGTTACAATGTACTATACATCAACACGAAGAGAACGGATGGGGGAAACGTAAATATGTCTACACCTACTGGATTTATGGAGTATAAGCGCCAGCTCCCAGGAGACCGGGATCCTGAACAGCGCGTGAAAGACTGGGAAGAATTCCACCATCATTTAACCGAGGACGAGCTTCGGACACAAGGCGCCCGTTGTATGGATTGCGGAACCCCTTATTGTCATACAGGTATTGATATGGCCGGCGGAACTTCAGGATGCCCTGTCCACAATCTCATTCCTGAATGGAATAATCTGGTGTACCGGGGACTGTGGAAGGAAGCACTCGAACGCTTGCATAAGACGAACAATTTCCCTGAATTTACGGGCAGCATCTGTCCGGCACCTTGCGAAGGCTCCTGTACCGTCGGTCTGATCGGCCAGCCGGTTACGATTAAGACGATAGAGCTTGCCATCATCGATAAGGGCTTTGAGGAAGGCTGGGTTGTGCCTTGTCCGCCGGAGAAGCGTACCGGCAAGACAGTAGCCATCGTCGGCTCCGGACCCGCTGGTCTGGCTGCAGCGGCCCAGCTTAACAAGGCAGGACATACTGTAACTGTATTTGAACGCAGTGACCGCGTAGGCGGCCTGTTGACATATGGAATTCCGACCATGAAGCTGGACAAACGTGTCGTGCAGCGCCGTGTTGACTTGCTGGCTGCCGAAGGCGTGAACTTCGTAGTGAATACAGAGATCGGCAAAGATATTCCGACACAGCAGCTGGTTGATGAATTTGATGCGGTTGTCCTCTGCGGCGGTGCGACCAAGGCGCGCCGTTTCAACGTCCCGGGAGCTGAGCTTAAGGGCGTCATGTATGCGATGGATTATTTGAACGGCACGATTAAGAGCTACTTGAACTCCAATCTGCAGGATGGCAACTTTGTCTCTGCTGCAGGTAAGGATGTTATTGTGCTTGGCGGCGGTGACACCGGTTCTGACTGTGTGGCAACTTCGCTCCGCCATGGCTGCAACAGCATTACCCAATTTGGTACGCATGACAAAGCTCCGCTTGAGCGTGATCCGATTGCCAATCCTTGGCCGCAGTTTCCGAATGTGTATACGCTTGACTATGCACAGCAGGAAGCCAAGGCAATCTTCGGTGATGACCCGCGTGAATTCTCCATCATGACTACGAAATTCGTAGGTGATGAAGAAGGCAACCTCAAGGAACTTCATACCGTGCAAATCCGCCGGATGGTGGATGAGACCGGACGTAAGATTTATCAGCCGGTCCCAGGTACGGAGGCTGTATATCCGGCTCAGCTTGCCCTGATTGCGATTGGGTTCGACGGACCAGAGCAGGAGATGATCGAGGAGTTGAACCTTGAGACAGACCGCCGCAGCAATGTGAAGGCTCGTTACGGCAAGTTCAACACGAACGTGGATAAAGTATTTGCCGCCGGTGATATGCGCCGTGGGCAAAGTCTTGTGGTCTGGGCGATCAATGAAGGACGCGAAGCTGCACGTGAAGTCGATAAATATCTGATGGGATCGACAGTTCTCGTCTAATCTATAATGAATATCTGAACATGAAACCTTAAAAGCCGTCTTTCACAGTATATGCTGTGGAAGACGGCTTCTTTAAATTAGAGCTGATTTAGCTGACAGTTGAAGATTAGGCGGCTGCCTAATCTTCAAGCTTGAAGTGTTCGACTTTTTGCTGCAAATCTCCGGCCATTTTGGACAGCTCACCCGATGAAGAGGTGATCTCTTCCATCGAGGCAAGCTGCTGCTGGGTAGCAGCTGTTACATTCTGGAAGGCATCGGAAGCGGAACGCGAGATGTTCGAGATCTCCTGGACAGATGCTGCGACTTCTTCTGCACCTGCTGACATTTGTTCAGTGATCGCAGAGATGTCATGAATCTGTCCATTGATCTTGGCTGTGGAATGTTCAATGCTTGCGAAGGCTTCTTTGGCTTCTTCCGTTACTTGCATACCAAGCTCGACATCTGCCGACACTCTATTCTGGATGGTTTCATAGGTCTGATCGATCAGTTCAGTCATCTGAACAATTGTGTCTTGGATATTGCCGGCGGTCATTTTAGACTGATCAGCCAGCTTGCGCACCTCGGCGGCAACTACTGCAAATCCTTTGCCATGTTCCCCGGCGCGTGCGGCTTCGATTCCTGCATTCAATGAGAGCAGATTAGTCTGTACGGCGATAGTGGAAATGGCGCTGCTCATTTCCGAGACCTCGCTGTTTAGGCCATTTAATTGTCCAATCAGCTCAGCCGACAGTTGCGTAGATTCCCGGATGGCGTTCATCTGCTTGCTGACCTGCTCGATCTTGCGGCTCCCGACTAGCACATCTGCTCCTGTATCGGTCGAGGAATCAACGATGGATGAGGCGGCTTCGGCTATTTTTTGAATGCCGGAGGACATTTCTTCCATCGCCCGCGACGTTTCAATCATCGCAGCGGTTTGAGTTTCGGCACCATTCGAAGACTCCTCTGCCAGCCCGGCTACATAGGCTGTTGCTTTGGAGTTCTCCTCGGTAGTCGCTGTCAGCTGCTGGCTCGAAGCAGCCAAGAGACCGGACGTATCCGAGATGTCAATCACGATATTCCGCAAGGAATCGACCATGAGATTGTAGTTCTCAGCTAATTGGCCAATCTCATCTGTACGGTCAATCACAATTCGTTCATTCAGATAGCCCTCGCTTACACGGCGTGCCGAGTTGTTGAGGTTGGCGATTGGCCGGGAGATTGCCCGGACAATAAAGTACATCAATACCAATGCAACAATCAGGGCTGCTCCGAGAACCATTAAGCCGGTATAGAGTATAGGCAGGGAGGCATCTGAGAATTCTTGTGTGGTTAAGACACCGACAATCGTGAAGCCGGTAATTGGATCAGTGGTGTAATATCCCCGCATTTCAAGACCGGAATCCGGATTGGTATAGGATAACGCTCCACCCTCATTTGTAAGTAGCTTCACCACATAGTCGTCGATCTCTTCTCCTGCTGTTTTGACAGGATGGGACACAAATTTATGATTGCGGTCAACGACATAGTAGTAGCCGTGTTCTCCCAGCTTAACCTGGTTGATTCGTTCGCTCATCGCTTTAAGGCTAAGACTGGTGGTGACTGCTCCTTTGCCGTCTTTTAGCGTTTCAGAGATGAACAGGTTGTAGTTGCCTGTAGTGGCGGAAACGAAGGGATCCACGATGGTAACTTTGCCGGCATTTTGCATGGCCGCCTTGTACCATTCTCTGGTACGCGGATCGTAATCCTGTTGCTTGCCGGGATCCGGTGCCTTCATCCAGGAGCCTTTTTCATTACCCGCCGTAAGGATCTCCAGCTCTGGATGTTCTTTCATGAACAATTCAATGAGTTCACGGGCTTCCGGTGTTTGAGCATCAATGTCGGCGGAAGTGAGCTGCTGGCTGAGCTGTTGAACATTTTTCATAGCTGCATTTACCGTTTCATTGATTGTAGTTTTTAGCAAATTCACACTGGCATGTGTCGATTCCTGCATCTTCAGCTCCAATTGTTTGCTTGCACTGGAGTAGGAGAAGTAACTCACGAGGAGGACTGGGATAACCAGCATAATCGTGAAGATCAACATCATCTTCCTCTGAAGTGAACGGGATGTGAGTTTGCGGATGATTTTTCTAATATTTGTGTACATTGTTATGACTCCCCCTTGGTTGCATAGAAGCAGATTTGGTTGTAAGCAGCTGCTCCTTGTGAAATGTTATAATGATATATTCGGTTTATTGACACAATAATTTCATATGTCTATATTTGAATATGAAAGAATTAACATACATCCTGATATAATTTTACATTGTAAAGGATTAATTGCACTGAAATTGGAGAGAGTGGAAACTGATGGATCTCTCAGCGGGCTTGACGAAATTTGCATTATCCTTTAAATTGAATACCATATTAATAGCGTAATAGCGTTGATCAAGGATCTACGTTTCTGGAATCGCTTGGATCAGAGAGAGGACTCACCGGCTGAAAGGTCCTTCATGAAGCGAGAGAAGTGTACCCTGCCTTGAAAGCTGCTGCACTTTGGAAAGACATTAAGGTGCTGCCGGCCCCGGCCGTTATCCGGACTTGAGGACTGCCAGGCACAGCTTGGCGGTTGAAATAGGGTGGTATCACGACGCATTCGTCCCTGACGGATGTGTCTTTTTGCGTTTTCTTAAGAAGACTTGAGAAATTGTGTTAACCAAACCAGAGAGGGCTGAACCTTATGCGTCAAAGTCAACTACTTGCCACAACCCTTCGCGAAGCTCCGGCTGAGGCCGAGACCGCAAACCACCAGCTGCTGCTGCGTGCAGGATACATCCGCCAGCTGGCGGCCGGAATCTATACCTATTTGCCTCTTGGCCGCCGTGTGCTGCGCAAGATTGAACAGATTGTCCACGAGGAAATGGATGCCGCGGGTGCACAGGAGATCCTGATGCCCGCGATGCAGCCTGCTGAGCTTTGGAAAGAGTCGGAGCGATATGAGGTCTACGGCAAGGAGCTGATCAAGCTTCAAGACCGTCATGACCGGGAGTTTGTACTGGGACCAACCCATGAGGAAGTAATAACTTCACTGGTACGGGGGGAGATCAATTCCTACCGGAGGCTGCCGCTGACTGTGTTCCAGATTCAGACCAAGTTTCGTGATGAGCGCCGGCCGCGTTCCGGGCTGCTGCGGGGCAGGGAGTTCCTGATGAAGGATGCCTATTCGTTCGATACCAGCTGGGACGGGTTGGACGAATCTTATGTGCGAATGTATAACGCCTATCAAAGAATTTTTGAACGCTGCGGTCTGCTGTACCGGGCCGTGCATGCCGATTCCGGGGCCATAGGCGGTGAAGGCGGGAGCCACGAATTTATGGCGCTTTCCGAAATAGGAGAGGATACCATTGGCGTCTGCTCTGTCTGCGATTATGCTGCAAATCTGGAATTGGCTGAAGTTCGGTCTCCTGAGGGAGAGCAAGAAGTACGCATGATAAGAGGGGACCAACCTGCTGCCGAGAAGTTCCATACACCGGACATCCGGACGATTGAACAACTGGAACAGGAATTGCATATCCAGCCTGAGGAAATCATCAAGACGCTGATATATGAAGCCAGCGGTCAATTTTATGCCGTACTGGTTCGCGGGGATCATGAGGTCAACGAACATAAGGTGGCCAAAATGATCGGGGCTAGCAACATCTCCCTGGCAGATTATCAAGCTGTGCAGCATGCCGCCGGAGTAGAGAGCGGTTATGTCGGTCCAGTCGGTCTTTCGCTGACCGTGCTGGTTGATTCGGCAGTCGCGGCTATGGAGTCGGGTATAGCGGGTGCCGGAGAGAAAGATTACCATCTGCGCGGTGTCGTACCCGGACGGGATTTCAGCCTCAAGCATGTGGGTGATCTCCGAAATGTCTTGGAGGGTGAGTCTTGTCCGAATTGCGGCCAAGGGGTACTGCACTTTCATCAGGGAATTGAAATCGGCCATGTTTTCAAGCTGGGTACCAAGTACAGTGAGAAGCTGGGAGCCACGTATTTGAACGATTCAGGCAAAAGTGCTCCAATGATTATGGGCTGCTACGGGATTGGCATCTCGCGGTTGCTGGCTGCTGTAGCCGAGCAAAATCATGATGAACAGGGTCTTATTTGGCCCCAAGCACTCGCGCCTTACAATGTTCATATTCTGCTGATGTCAACCAAGGACAAAGAGCAGACAGCGGTGGCTGAACGACTGTATGCGCAGCTTACCTCTCTAGGGATTGACACGCTTTATGATGACAGGGATGAGCGTGCCGGGGTGAAATTTAAGGATTCCGGCCTGATCGGTATTCCGGTTGCGATTGTTGTAGGCAAGGATGCTGCAGCGCAGAAGGTTGAATATATGGACCGCAAAGCCAGCACTAAGGAAGTACTGGATATTACTGAAGCGGTTATGCGGATTGCCGGGACTTTGAATTGAAGTGAAGGTTTGATAGCGGCTTGCGGCATTTTTGATTATGTAATTGAATCCCCTGCCAATCTTAAGATTGGCAGGGGAAGATTGTTTAGCCGGAGAAATTGCCTGCAGCGGCAATTCCGCTGAAGTTTCTCGCCTGAACGTTATTAAATGGATCTGTGGCAGCTGCATTGGTGAAGATTTCAACCGTATACTGAATTTGCCCGGTTGCTACAATGGCAGCAGGGGGGACATCGACAGCAGAGAAACCAAAAGCTTCATTTTCCCTGCTGATCGCCACCCCGAATGTTGTGGTAAAAATAATGGTTCCATTTCTGCGAACTCTAAGGGTATTCGTATTGAACAAGGGATTGTTTTCCGTCTTTACATATCCAGCCAGCAGCACGCGGACGTTGCTCTGATTCTCAGGCAGTACCCCTGCGGTCTGAATCCCGATATCTCCGAATACCAAAGGGGTAGCCGCTAATGGAATCACAACTGGAGTTGCATCGGAAGCTGCCTGGTTCGATAACCGTAAATCTACAAATTGAATGGTCATAGGATATTCACCTCCTTAAAATTAATATATGAAAAAACTGTCGTGCTGCTTGGACTAAACTAGCGGATATATATGAAATTATTAAAAAACGAAATCTACGAGACTCATGATAGCTTTTAAATTAATTGGAGATCCGGATTCCAGACTTGCCTCGATTAGCATTGGGATATGAGTATGGCGGAAAATATGTTTTATAAACGTGGCATTCGAAAGTCTCAAAATCAATGTCAGGCCACACTCCAAAGTGCAAAACTCTCCAGAACGAGATCCGCTAAACAACAAATAATCAAAGGGTTCTAAATCATCGTCGATGCCAAACTCCTCTAACCCATTTGAAAATTCATCAAGTTCATTTCGCTCAAGGTATTTGCGATCGGAGTCAGAAAGAGCGGAGGCTTCTGGATGGAACGAAAACCGGTAGAACCTGGGCGAGGAACAAGACGCCGAAGGAGCTGACACTATGGAAGAAGTGAGTAAAGAAAGAGATCGCGGAAGAGAATGATTACAACCCTAAAGTATTGTCAGCTAAGTGGGGCGCTTATAAGAAGCGTGTTGAGAGAAAAATGAAAGGGGGCGGAGGAGCAGCATAAGCTACTCTTCTTCCTTTAAGATGATAATCACATGGAAAAATCAAATTATAGCTGATGTTCAGAAGCTACTTCCGCAGATCAAACAGATTACTAAAACCATCGAGAGTGCCGAAGAATCGGACGAGTATGACAATACCGACCCGGAGGAAATGTGCCTGCTCAGATCGGTGACAAGTTGGATGACGTCCGGCGTATCATAAGACAGGTGACTGCGCCGGTTGTAGAGGAGGGTACTCTTCGGAAAAACTCCGCTGGATAACCAGGAGGGCGGAAAGCGCGGGGGGACTTCAAAGTTCCTGCAGGCTGGGAGAGGAAGGATCTCACGGCACCATTCACCGCAAAGGCCGGAGCAAGGGCAATTCCTTCGCCCGTGATGTAAAAGAATCTCCACCGCCCGGTCAGCCGCAGCAGTACCGCCCAGATCGGGAAGATATCGAGTACAGCGGAATGAGGAATAAACGTAGCGTTTGGACAGTGGCCACTCAGCCATTTCCAGATGGACGCTTTGCCACATTCCCGGAAAACAATTGGGTATGTAACATTATCGAAATCGGCCTGCAGAATGTGGAAATCGCGTAGCGGCGGACAGCAATCAAATAGCAGCAGTTATTTTAAGGGATCAGCAAGCCCCTAACTAAAAATTATAGGCAAAAAGAATATGAGAAAAACAATAAGTACGATAACACTGCTTATTCTACTCATCATGAGATATGCGTCACTGGGTTCGGAGTCACCCTTTATCATCCATCCATAACGTATGTACCAGCCCATTGCCGGAAAGAAAATATTCAGTATCGCAAGCAACATGAAAAGAATAGCGAAGACCACCATTTTTACCAACTCCTTTATCAATTTTACGCAGACTGAGCGAATGAGGTTGCACATTTAGGGGCTGTCTAGTCCCAGGGAGGAAACAGACTTGAAGCACATCGTCTGCTATAGCGGTGGCGAGACATCAGGTATTGTGGCAGTCGAGGTTGCAGCCAGATACGGACCGGAGGACGTGATCCTGATTAACCATTCTGGAGGCTTAGGAAGGTGAGACACAGCCATGACACAGGTAAAGGAATGGACTTCTTCTTCGGAAAGCAGGCCATGCGTAATCTGCGAAAAAAAGACTGCGACATATATCGGAAGCGCCGAAGCGTGCAGTCCGAAAGCACCGGTAAAAGCCCTGTCGGCCGTAATGGTCGCAGGGCTTTTTTTCATTTTTTAATTCTTCGTATATTTAAATCCACGTTTTTTCTCCGTTTCAATTTGCAACCGCTAATTTTGATTTTGAGCATCAAAAGATTTCGCGTTTGTTATCTGACTAGACCCAAATCTAGTTCTATAACTTAAATTACGCCGTCTCCTCCAATAGCAGTTGCTGTGAATGCTATGGGTCCAAATAGATTTATAGGCAAGTTACTATCATTTTGAATTACCAATTCATAGTTGTGGATTCCAAGGTAAGGACCATCAACCCACAGAACATTTAATTGAATATCAGTAGTTGTAGTAAAACGGAAAAAGGATCTATAAATATCAACTCCAGCACGCCGAATTATAACAAAAAATTGACTATTAGCAAGTGCAGTAAGACTAAAACTACCATTTAACTCGACTCTACTGGAGAAAGAGGCAGGGTTAGCCGGACTAATATTTACTTGCGCTGTGGCTAGACCCGCTCCAGCTCCAGGAATCCCCGCAACTGTTGTAGCAATAGTGAGCGGGTTTAACGGGATTTTTGCCTGTGAACCATAACTTATAATTGTCGCCATTTATCATCACTCCATTTCAAGGTTATACGTTATTATATTGTGAATCCGCAATGATAGATTGGACTTAATTCCTGATGATAAAATACATTTAAGTTATACTTTTCTTGATCATACAAACCTAGATACTAGCGGGGCAATAAAAAAACACTTTTACCAAAAGATGCTGATATGACGAATCTGACGCGACTTATTGCGGCCATCTTGGAAAGATTTGAATTTAGAGCATACATAAAATAACCCGCTAGGCACTTGAAGTGTACCCCTTAGATAGACATTGGAATAAACCTCTTGAAAAAGGGACAGAAGTTAACAACGTATTCATATGAGACGAAGCTTGAAGCTATACGCCTACACGTTAAAGAAGGATGGACCTATCGCAGAATCATGGAGAAGTTTAACATTTGGATGCGGAAGTATCGGGAACTTGGCGAGTTTGGACTGATACATGGGCGGGGAACGCGTGAGGAATATGTGAATCAGGATAGGCAGATCCAAAGGCTGAAGCGGGAGAACGAGATGCTAAAAAAGTGCTTGGAAATCTGGATGCAGGAGATGAAGCAGATCGGTATGTAACGTGAAGAAGGTTTACGAGCACTACAACGGAGTTTACGGATACCGACAGATCCAGTTGTTCTTGCTGCAGGATCATGGAGTTTGGATGAATCATAAGAAGGTCCTTTCTGCGGTGAAAGATTTGTTTAACAATGAAATTGTAGCCTACCACATGAGTCAGAGAAATGACAATCCACTGGTTCTACAGACCTTTGAGAAAGCCTTTCACAAGACAAAAGACGTGACTGGACTGATCGTTCACAGCGACGAGGGATTCCAATACACGTCTCATGCATACCACGACATGCTGCCAAAGGTTGGCGCCCAAATCAGCATGTCTCGCCGAGGAAATTGTTATGACAATGCCTCCATGGAGAGCTTCTTCTCGCATCTCAAAACGGAAGGGCTCTACCCTTATGACATCCGAAATTTGGACGAGGCACAAAGGCGAATTGAAGCCTATATTCAATTTTACAACCAACATCGACCGCAACGAAGACTAAATAAGCTGCCTCCGGTAGAGTACCGGAAGCAGCTTATAGCCTAGGGTCTTTTTTCAGTGTCTATAAAACAGGGGCTTGACCACTTTGCCTAACGGGCTTGTTTTGTTTATTCTGCTGCTGTGTACTCACTTACTTCATAGGTGAGTATTTTGTCAAAGACAACATAATCTTTACGCTTTTTAAAGGGACCTTTATTGTTGCTATGTTTATCAATTGCATACATTCCAGGGCCTCTGCCTGCATCACGGGCATCATACCAAGTCAAAAAAGCGTTAACTTCGTTCATAGGAAGATCATATTGTTTTTCTATTCCATTCAATAATGTAATTGTAAGTATTGCCTGGTCACCAGTTGGTTGTTCTGGAGTTGGTGTAGGAGTTGGTTGAGGTGTGGGATCTTTCCCAAAACCATAGACGTTAAATTCAGAAACAGTCACTTTAAAGTCAACTTCCTTAGAATCAGTTCCTTTAGCATAAAGTATTACTTTTTTAACACCAGTTACTTCACCTTTACCCAGAGCAGCTTTAATTCGATTGCCACTCACTAATGTTGTTGATGTTATGGAAACATTTTTGGAATCGTAATAAATAGCCAGTAACTCACCTGTACCTTCTGATATGAATTTTGCAATAGCACCATTAATCGTTACTTCCTCAGGAAAAACGTAAACTAGCTGCTGCCATTTCTCCATAGATTCTGTTGTATCCTCGTTATTATCCGTTAGCTTAGTAATGTATTCTGTCAGTTGAGGGTTTATACTCAGTCTTTTTCCATCGAGTAAACCTCCAGAATAATCATACATTGACGTTGCAGTGAGGTTCGTTGTTACTTGGGGTGTAGGCATTGGTGAAAATGTAGGTGTTGGCACGGTGGGCATATTAGCCGGAGTATCAGTAACTATGATGGAACCACTTGCTAGCGCACTCTGCACGGGCAAGGATGCAAAAACTAATAATAAAATTAACATTAGTTTAAACTTTTTCAATTGGAACACTCCTCATATGTAGTATAGATAGACACTTTACAAAACTTAACAAGGATTGTCTAAACAAATATGTCTATATCTGCAATAAAGTGAGCGGAGATAATTAATTACTTTTTTATTCCATTCGAAGAATATCTTACTTATTGTATAAGGAACGTATGTTTGGTTATAATACAAACAAATGTTCTTATTTTATCGGAGGCGATCAATCATGAAAATGAGTATCGGCCAAACCATTGAAATCATATACCTGGACAAATTGGGAGAGATCGCTACTTGCTTATCAGTCCGTGCGCCACGAGTCTTTCTGCTCTCTAATATCCTCGGGTGGCATCCGGTACGGGAGCAGCGATATGCCTAAGGACCGAATCATTTTACTTTCAGATTGCCAAGCGTTTTACGCAAGCGTCGAAAAGGCTGCTCACCCTGAATACAAAGATAAGCCTGTCGCAGTCGGAGATCCAACCAGGATGAATGGCATTGTATTGGCAGCATGCCCCATCGCCAAAGCCTATGGTGTAACCACCGCGTCACGCGTGGGTGAAGCAATGACTAAATGCCGGGATCTCGTGGTCATCCGGCCACGGATGAGTACGTATATAAAGGTCTCTCTGCTGATTTCAGAAATATATCACGGTTATACCGACCTTGTTGAAGCCTTCAGTATCGACGAGCAATTTTTGGATGTGACAGGCTCATTGAGCTTTTTTGGAGGAGATTTGCAGGAGGTAATTCACTCCATTCAGCAGCATGTCATGTTATCAACTGGTGTTTGGACCAGAGTGGGGATCGGACCGACAAAAATACTTGCTAAGATGGCAAACAACTTTGCCAAGAAGAAGGACGGCGGAATTTTCAGGCTTGATTACGACAATTTAGATAAAGAGCTCTGGCCGTTGCCAGTGCATGAAATGTTTATGGTGGCTGGTCGAATGAGCAAAAATTTTTACCGCATGGGTATTACCACAATTGGAGATATTGCCCGTATGGAGTTAGGTGAGTTTAAGCGGAGAATGCGTACGACCATGGGCAAGCAAAGCGATATTCAGGCGGAGTATTACTGGCAGACTGCCCGTGGCATAGATCCCAGTCCAGTAGTTACCGGCATACGCCATCAAATCAAATCAGTAGGACACGGTAAGGCTCTACGCTGGAATTTGTATACCCGGCTACCTGAAATCGAGGTTGTTTTGCTTGAATTGGTGATTGAGGTGTGCCAACGAGCGCGGAGATACCGGTATATGGGAGCAACGGTGTCTATAGCGGTATCAGAAACCGATGGTGATAAATCAAACTCATACAGCCGACAAATGACACTGCCGGAGCCATCGTCTTTAACTCATGAGGTGGCAGCAGCGGCATATCGCTTATTCGTTGATAATTGGACCGGTATGCCTTTAAGCCGTTTAGCGATATCTATATCGCATTTGACCGATGACAGTGTCATGCAGCTTACCTTATTTGATGACCGTATCCGCACATACAACAGAGAATGGGCAATTGATCAAATCAAAACCCGGTACGGTAGCCGAGCGCTCATACGTGCTTCCTCGTTGCTCGAATCTGGTGTTGCCCTGGAACGGGCCGAACAGATTGGAGGACATTATAAATGAGTAAATTAAACGGGAATGAGAGATGGAAAACCAAAATGTTAATGACCGAACACGTGGAGCAGTATGAGCAGAAGCAAGATGATGAGGTAAGAAAAATGATAACCGTCGATGAACGGACAATGGTTCGTGACCTCATATTGCTCCCTTACATAGATACTATGGTTAGCAAGAGCCTGAAGGAGATCGAACATTCAGGCAACATCCTTAAACGCGCCTATTTAATGGCCGGTCAAGCCATACAGCGTAGAATTATTCAGGATACCTATCAGTTACAAAAAGAGCTGAAGCAGCGGAATATCAGGATGCTGGCGGATGAACAGGAGGAATTTTTGGTATATTATAAAATCTTTTGCCGGGGGTACCAGGAACGCTTTGGACTAACCCGTGATGTTATGCGTACAGAGATAAGCTTAAGGTTGACCAAGTATACCGCCGACCTTGGGGCAGTATTAAAAGACCTGCAAAAATAAAACGAAACCCCGTCAGTGATAATGGCGGGGTATTTTTCATTCACATCCGGTTCCATCACCGTCAACTGGAGTTGCAAAGGAAGCTGGAGCTGCTCTTTATATTTAATGATAAAAAAGCCTGGTAGAATCCATGAGCACCTGTATTTGGTGCTCAACTTATACTGATTAATAGCAGGTAATACGTTAAACATAATGGTATAATAGACTACTGGACGTATTTTGGAACAATGAAGGTTAAGGAGCGATACTTTTTGAAGACACTTATTATTGCGGAGAAACCGGATATGGGGCGGAATATCGCCGCCGCAATAGAACCAAAGGCCAAAAATTACCGTTCCTATCTGGAAGGGGAGCAGTACATCATCACATGGGCGATTGGACATCTTATCGGGTTGGCCGAGCCTGAAGCCTATGACGACAAATATAAAAAATGGAATATCAATGATTTGCCGATCATCCCCGAGCAGTTCAAGCTGGTACCCAATGCGCGTACCATTGACCAGCTGAAAGTTATTGGTGAACTGGCCAAACGCAGCGACCTATTGGTCAATTCCTGCGACGCCGGGCGGGAGGGACAGCATATCTTTTCGCTGATACAGCGGCATCTGAAGCTGAATCAGCCGGTGAAACGGCTGTGGATTTCCGATTTGACTCCGGAGACGATACGTAAAGGGTTCCAGGAGCTGCGGGACGGTTCAGAGTACGAAAACCTGACCAAAGCCGCCAGAGCACGCAGTGAAGCGGATTGGCTGATTGGCATGAACGGCTCGCGGGCGTTTACGACCAAACATAATGTGCTGCTGTCCGTCGGGCGGGTGCAGACTCCAGTACTTGCGCTGATCTATGACCGCCAGAAGACGATAGAAGCTTTTTCATCGCTTAAGTTTTTTGAAGTGGAGGGACATTTCGCTCAGAACGAGATGACCTACAAAGGGATGTGGCAAGGGGAACGCCTGACGGATGGAGCCAAAGCTGAAGCATTGGCCGCCAAGGTCAAGGGCAAGCCGGGCAGGATAGCTTCTTATGAGGTCAAAGAGACGAAAGAGTATCCGAATAAGTTATATGATTTGACGCTGCTGCAGCGCGAGGCGAACGGTAAGCATGCTTTTTCCGCCAAAAAAACGCTCGATATTGCTCAGGCATTATATGAAAAGCATAAGGTGATCTCCTATCCCCGGACCAACTCCAACTACGTGACCGAGCAGAACATTCCGGAGATGCACAAGACGCTTTCCGCCCTGCAAGGAACATCGTACGACGAATGGGTCAAAGGCGCCAACCGGAATCTGGTCCATAAAGGCAATAAGTTTATCTGCAATCCCTCGAAGGTTGAAGATCACCATGCCATTCTGCCGACTAACCGCAAAGCATCGGGACTTAGCACGGATGAGGCCAAGCTGTACGACTTGATTGTGCGCCGCTTCCTCTCGCAATTTTATCCGGCTGCTGAATATAAGGTTCATACCGTACTTACCGAGGTGGAGAACGAAAATTTCAAAACTACGGTCAAGGAGCTGCTGTCCCTGGGCTGGAAAGTGATTTACGGCGATCAGAAGAAGGACAAGGCCAAGCCGTCCAAGGGCAAAGGCAAGGAAGATGAAGAGGAAGAAGAAATTGAAGTGAATGAACCCTTCTCAGTGGTTCCTGCCGATGAGGTGATCTGCAGTGATGCGATCGTCAAAGAGAAGGACACGCAGCCGCCCAAGCACTACACGGAGGGCACGCTGCTGAAAGCAATGGAAAGTGCGGGCAAGCAGATCGAGGATGAGGAGCTGCGCGACGCGATGAAGGACTCCGGCCTTGGCACACCGGCTACCCGCGCGGCGACGATTGAACGGCTTAAGAACGTGGGTTATGTGGAAATGCAGGGCAAAAAAATCGCCATCACGCAAAAGGGCAGGACTGCCATTGAGCTTATTCGTGGTGCAGGTGTCGAACTGCTGACGTCACCGGAAATGACCGGCCAGTGGGAGCGGCGGTTGAATGAAATCGCCAGAGGCACGGCGGCGGACGGGCAGTTTATGGAGAACGTCAAACGCTTCGCCTCGATGATTGTGGACAAAGTCCGGGTACAGTCCCGGGCAGCCAAAACCTCCTTTGAAGGGGAGACGCCATCCTTGAAAGGCGGAGCCAAAGGACGAAGCGGAGCCGGCGCGGCACGTAAGCCGGCAGGTAAACCGGCTGAGGCGAAGCCCCGCAAAGTGGCTGGAGAGTCAGGAGCGGAAGCTGCCGGAAAATCGGCTGCGGCCAAAGGGGATGACGGACCAAAAATCATCGGGAAGTGTCCGCGGCCCGGCTGCGGTGGAACGATTTTTATGGGCCGCAAAGGGTATGGCTGTTCCCATTACAAGGAAGGCTGTAAATTTGTCATCTGGAAGGAAAATCACGGCCGCACCCTTAGTGATGCCCAGGTCAAGGCGCTGATTGAGAAAGGCAAAACAGGCAAGCTGAAGCTTGCCGGTGAGGACGGCTCACCGCAGGAGGGCAAGCTGGTACTCTCGGATGTGAGTACAGGTCAACTGACTGTAGAATAAAGGCAAAGTTTAAATCTTACGAGCAATCAAAGAGGATGCACCCTGGCCTAATGATTTCCGGCCGGAGCACATCCTCTTTTTAAATGCATTACTTTCTTATTTGACCAGTTCGGCTTCGATGGCAGCGGCCAGTGTTTCATATGAAGAGTTCGGCAGGAGAACGCCGTTCACCATGAATTTAGGTGTGCCATTCACTCCATAAGAGCCGGCAATCTTAAAGTCTTCCTTCACATCATACATGTAGGTGTGATTCTGGACATCCTGCTCAAATTGAGCATAGTCCAGGCCATCAATATTGTCCTTCACGAAGTCTAGGATGAACTTTTGGGTAATCCAGATCTTGCTTTCGTCACCCTGATTCTCATATAACTTATGAAGATACTCCCAGAATTTCTCGTTACTCTGCTTATAGATGGCTTCGCCGGCACTTGCGCCAAGATAAGAATCCCGGTCAATAAATGCAAAGTTCATGAAATAAAATTGCACTTTGCCACTGTCTACATAATCTTTAATGAACGTATCCAGATAAGTTGCCGTCCATTTCTTGCAGGCAGGGCATTTGAAATCGGCGAATTCAATGACCTTGACCTTGGCATCTTCACTTCCGAGATGCGGCTGCTTCTCATACTTCAGCCCGTCAACCACGATGGTGCCTTTTACATCCGTGTAGTTGGGCAGATTGTCGAATACTATGGCCTCATCGTCTTTGTTGCTCGTCGTGATATAGACAAGCACACCAAGGAGGATAACCACAACTACAGCCAGCAGCATGGGGAGTAAGCGTCTGCTGTCCGGAGTGTTCTTAGGGTTCGTCTTCTTGTTCATTCCTACCTCCTGCAATGAGATGAGAATCTTCTCAAACAGTATAATCACACTGCCAGGAGGTTGCCTATGTCATTTGTAACAAGGACTTGTCTTTTTGTCAGCCGTGATTTTGCCGCAGAGACGCTGTCCGGATAACCGGGGTTACTTCGTGAATGGAAGAAATGGTTACTACAGATTGCTGCATTTCACGTTGAAGCTCGATCAGGTTATAGAGCCATTCATTCTGCTGCTTCAGGTAAATGCTGTTGATGCCTGCGGTCACGGCAGGGAGTACATCGGTGCGCAGAGAGTTGCCGATCATCCAGGTGCGCTGGCGCTCGAACGGGTAAGTGCTCAGAATATTTTCCAGTGATTCTACATTTTTGTGCTGGCGGATAAAGATCCGGTCGTTGAAATATACATCCAGCTTCATCTGTTCAATCTTGCGCTGTTGAATCGTATCGTCGCCGCCGGTGTACAGATATAAATCATGACCGTCCTGTTTCAATGAATCAAGCGTCTCGACCATGCCCGGATAAGCTTCGATTTCCTGATCATAGACACTGAGTCCAAGCTTCATCAGCTGCTGCTCCTGATAGGGATCGGTTGACCGGTTGAATTTGGCGCAAAAATAGTGGTAGGTTGCGATGAGGGACTTGGGGAAGTTTTCACTGGCCAGTCCGCTGGTGCTTACCGTCTCTACATCAATCTCGGCCTGTTTGGTGCGGACTTCACTCGTAGTAGGACCAATGCCGCTGAACCAGTCGGACATGAGTTCGAAATACTGCCCCAGAATGAGGTCGAAATATTTGTTGCAGTGCACCAGGGTGTCGTCCAAATCGAAAATTACTTGCTGTGTTGAATATTTCATAACGCTCACTCCTAAAAGTTTTGTTAGCAGATACTTATGGGCAGGGCTTCGTACAAAACTCGCTTCGTAAGCATTCACTTGTCTCTGTCTCTATTTGGTACTGTTATTATAAACGAATATAGGATTCCAGGAACATCTGAAGATCCGAGGCGCCGTCCGCGCGGATGCTGAAACGTTCATTGCCTTCTCCTTCACTGCCCAGATGGACGCGCAGGAGACCGGCGACCCGCAGGATAAGCAAATGATGCATAAGCATTTCACTGGACTGGCTCAAATCGGACTGCATGTCCCATATGGTCTTGGGCTCATTAGCCACATAGCGCAGCAGTCTTAGACGCGTCGGATCCGACAGCGCCTTGGTCAGGCGCAGCAGTACGGTAGGCGGCTCGTCTTCGTCTTCAGAAGGCACATCTACAGGGTACTGAATGATCATTAAGGTATTATAGAAGCAATACGTATTAATCGGCCGGTTGTGCACTGTAGGCAGCAGCACAATAGTCTGCAAATCCGGGATGTCTCCGACTACCACTCCGCCTGAGGCGTATTCAATCAGCGCTCCAGGGTCCATTTTGCTCTCCAGCAGCTTCTTCTCCGAGGCATCCTCAATCAGCAACGGCAGAATCTTCTGCTCCACATGGCGGAAGTACTGATCATACCAAAGGCGAAGAAGCGGAGCATAGCTGTCCCTGATCCGTTTACATTCTTCAATCGTAAAATCGGGGAACAGGGGAGACAAGCGCCCGAAGCGCTCCTCCAGTGAGGAGGACTCCAATTCGTCCAGGAACTGCAGCACTTTGGAGCCTGGCCCGCGGTTGTAAGCCCAGGCATACAGCACATCATAGTCAGTAAAGGGCCATTCGGCAGCCTGCTTCAGAGCGGATACCTGCTGCGGCGGTATGCGGCCGTCGAGATCACGGACCCAGTCGGGACCTATATCCAGATTAGAGATCCATTTACCGGTAACATATATCATGAAACTGTCCAGCAGTTCATATACAGGCGAGACATCAATTTTCAGTTCATAGCTCATGAAGCATACACCCCCAGGGAAATCCGTCACTTCTATATATTATCTCTTGTTTTGAAGAGGGTTGTCCACTATAATGTTCGGTGTTTGCCGTTTCACGTCCGTTTGCTTAACTATTGTATTACATAGCCCTAAGCTTCCGAAGCCAGTTTTGTTCAAAGCGACTCAGGAAGCAAATGCTCACAAAACTAAGCGTATGCTTTCGAAGCCAGTTTTGTTCGAAGCGACTCAGGAAGTAAATGCTCACAAAACTTTTAGGAGGATTCATCCGTGTCAGACCGGCTCACCGCAACAAGCAAACTGAACAACAAATGGAATTATATGATTCTGATTACCGTTATTATCGCTGCCGGGCTCAGCCAAGGGCTGCTGCTTCCGGTACTCTCCATTCTGCTGGAGCAAAAAGGGGTTTCTTCCTCACTCAACGGCCTTAATGCCGCTGCTTTATATGTAGGCTCTTTTGCGATGACGCTGGTAGCCGAGCGGGTTCTTGGCGCCATCGGCTTCAAGAAGCTGATCGCTGCCGGGCTCAGCCTTGTGCTGGTGGCGCTGCTCTTGTTCCCGCTGCTGCCGGGTATCAAGGTCTGGTTTGTCTTGCGCCTGTTTGTGGGCATTGGAGACTCAGCCATTAACTATGCCGCGCAGCTATGGGTGCTGCTCATGACACCTGCGGAGCACCGGGGGCGCAATCTCTCGCTGTATGGGATGTCCTACGGTCTCGGGTTTAGTCTCGGCCCGCTAGGGATCAGCCTGCTGCGATATGGCCAGGCTGCACCGTTTTTGATCATCGCTGTGCTTTTTGTACTGGTGCTGCTGCTGGTCCTCATCAAGCTGCCGGATTCTCACCCGGATAAAGTGGAGCATGGTGAGGGACAAGCGCGGCGTTTCGGGCGAAGCTACAGCCTCGCTTGGTATGCCCTGATTCCTGCACTTCTTTACGGCTATATGGAAGCTAGTCTGAACAGTAATTTCCCTGTGTACGGACTGCGCATCGGCTACAGCACGGATCAGATTGCTGCGCTGCTACCATTCGCCGGTATTGGCGGTCTGCTGCTTCAACTGCCGCTGGGGATATGGAGCGACCGCTACGGCCGAAAGAAGATTCTGATCTTTTCCGGTGTGAGTGGCGGTCTGGCCTTTACCTTGCTGCCGCTGTCCGGTAATCATTTCCTGCTGACGCTGGTTGTGCTGATGCTGGCAGGCGGTCTGGTAGGTTCTTTCTTCTCGCTGGGTCTAAGTTACGCTGCAGATATTCTTCCGCGTAATTTGCTGCCTGCAGCAAATGTGGTTTCCTCCTTTCATTTTAGTCTCGGCAGCATTGTGGGACCGGGCATCGGCGGACTGCTGCTAGAATTTGGCTGGGGAAGCGGTGTTTTTGTCCTGCTGGGCGCTTTTTATATATTGTTCGGTTTGGCAGGGTTATTATTCTCGCCACGCCAGCTGAATTGAGGTAAGATAAGAACGGATGCTCGCATGGAAATCGATCACGCTTTCAGAGTACACTATAGAGTAGAGTCAAAGACAGGGAGAGGCTGAACTATGATCACAGTTGAACATTTAGCCAAAGCAGTCGGGGAAGAAAAAATGCCTGTTCTGCAGGACATTGGCTTTCAATTAGAACCAGGTGAGCTTGTTGTACTGCTGGGAGCCAGCGGGAGCGGTAAGTCAACGCTGCTGCGCTGCCTTGCGCTGAAAGAGAAATGGGACAGAGGGAACTTCAGGGTGGATGGAGTCAATATTCTCGGAAATGTCTTTACCGGCAAACGGAAGATCCGCCGGGAGTGGGCTTATCTGGAACAAAATGCAGAGCTCAATCCGAACCGGACTGCGCTTAAGAACGTGCTGATAGGCCAGTCCTCACAAACACCGCTCTGGCGGATGGTGACAGGAATGGTCCGTTCAGACGACTACATGGGCGCGATGGACGAGCTGGATTTATTGGGTCTGCTGGATAAGGCCAAGATGAAGACAAGCCAGCTAAGCGGCGGAGAACGCCAGCGGGTGGCGATTGCCCGGGCACTGGTTCACGGAGCCAAGGTAATTCTGGCAGATGAACCGGTTACCGGTCTTGATCCGCGTACAGCAGAGGGAGTGCTGGAAACCCTGCGCAAGCTCTGCAAAGAGACAGGGCTGACGGTAGTGACGGTGTTGCCCCTAGAGCTGGCGGAACGTTATGCTACACGGTTGTGGGTGCTTGAAGACGGCCGGATCAAACATGATGTAAAGGGCCGCCGTCTGACATCACAAGAACGCCTGCATCTGTAAACATTACACCACGAAACAAGGAAAGAGTGATGAAGTTGAATAATCGAGTTCTGAGACGTCTGGCGGCGGTATCTCTTTCTCTGTCCATACTGTCGGGCTGCACCTTCATCAGCGATCCTGTTTTGCGGATGAAGGCGCCGGAGCTGTCTGCCGACAAGGCTTCGCTGATGACGGCGATCACGTCCCACATGCCAGCCGGAGCTTCGCTGATCCGTCCGGTTAGTGACGATGACAGCTCTATTTTCACTGAGGATCTGGACAAGGACGGAACGATGGAGACACTCGTCTTCTATTCGACGAAGAACGAGGCCGTACTGATTCACGGCATGATCCTGGAGAAGCGGGACGATGTCTGGGAGAAGAAGCTGGTATTTGACGGTGGCGGAACGGAATTGGATTCCGTTGATTTAAGGGATGTAACCGGTGAGGGGAAGCTGAATATCATTGCCGGTTATTCACGAGGTGTAGAGAAAGGGATGGTGGTCTACTCCTATTCCGGCGGAGAGCTGGAGGAAGTGCTCTCCCAGCCCTACACGAAATATATGGTCGATGATCTCAATGAGGATGGGATTGAAGACATCACGGTTGTGTATTTTAAACGTAATGAGTTTGCGACAATTACTACCTATCAGTACAACGACGGCTTTAAGGTTTTGGATGAGCTTGACGATCTGGATCCTTATTTCAGTAATTATTACAATATTGTCTCAGGAAAAGTGGCAGAGAATAAAGAAGGTATAGTTCTGGATTCGGCAGTGGATTCACGCTCAGCATATACGACGGTGGTAGTGATGGAGAATAATAAGCTGCGTGTGGTGATCCCCGGAGATGCCCGGACCTTTAAGGACAGAAAGATTGTCAGCGAGGATATCGACGGCGACGGCGTTATCGAAATCGGATTGCTGGAGCCGCCGAAGGGCTGGGAATATTTTGATCCTGAGACGATTCCCTATTTCAATTCTTATTACAAATGGGACGGCAAAAACGGCTTAACCTTTTCCGCGCTGCAATACCGTGATCCGTCGGACCGCTTCAGGATTGATCTTTTACCGGAATGGCATGAGAATGTTACAGTGGATACCAAGTCGGTCCAGGACAAATCACTTAAGTTTATTTTGTCGAATACCGGTGAGACGGTAGCAGAAATCTCATTCTTTTCTCCGGCGGAATGGGAGCGCGTAAAGAGTAGCGGGTGGAAAATATTAGGATTTGATCTTGATAAGTTTATCGGCTACCGGGGAGAAGTTGAGCAGAACACAAGCGGGGGCGACAACAATAAAATCACCTCGCCTATAGAAAGGAAGGGAATCGATGAGTAAGGTATTAATCCTGGAGGATGAAGAATCCATCCGCAGTTTTATAGTTATTAATCTCAAGCGTAACGGATTTGAGGTGCTGGAAGCCGCTGACGGCAATGAAGCACTGCACAAGCTGACTACGGTTCCTGATATTGATATTGCACTCCTGGACGTAATGGTTCCCGGAATCGACGGATTTGAGGTGTGCAGACGCATCCGGGAAACGAATGAACGGCTCGGGATTATCTTTCTTACGGCAAAAGTCCAGGAGCAGGATAAGGTTTACGCCCTTTCAGTCGGTGCGGATGACCATGTCAGCAAACCATTCAGTCCTACGGAGCTGATCGCCCGTATACAATCGCTGCTGCGCCGTGTCAATGTTCACCGGGAGCAGTCTGCAAAGGTCTCATTTCATTCGGGGCCGTTTACGCTCGATCTGATTTCCAAACAGTTTAAGCGCAGCGGGGAAGGCATCGAATTGACGCCAACCGAGTTTTCATTGGTACAATTTTTCCTGGAAAAAGAAAACACGCCGCTCAGCCGCGACTCGCTCTTGGATCATGTCTGGGGCAAGGAGTACATGGGTGATCCGAAAATTGTTGATGTAAATATCCGCCGGCTGCGCCAAAAGATTGAGAATAATCCCTCAGAACCCGAATACCTACAGACCGTATGGGGACACGGCTATAAATGGAAGGGTCAAGGACAATGATCAAGAAGGGGATGCGCAGACAGATTGTACTGCACTATATTCTTGTAGTCTTCGTGGCGCTCCTCCTCGTTGAGGTTATTTTTCTGCTGGCCATCCGGACGTATTATTACGATAGTGTTTATAATAAAATTACGACCCAGATCGGAATATCGGAAAACTTCTATAAATTTACATTTTCCAACGAGGGTTCGCCCGTTCATTTTCAGAAGCTGCTTGAATACTTCGATATGGATAATACAGAATTGGAGATACTGACCCTTAACGGTGATATCCTTACCGGATCTACGCCATTTCAGCCTGACCGTACGATTACTACCAGTGATGTTTCAGAAGCGGTTGGCGGAAGTATCGGACGCTGGGTAGGCAGACAAGCAGGGACGAATGAGAGCGTTATGGCGGTATCCAAAATGCTGCACATTAACGGCCGCGATTCTTTTATTGTAAGATACCTTACGTCCATGGAGAGAATCAACTCAGATTTGCTGAATCTTACCTTGGTATCCATCGGTATCGGTGGAGCAGTAATGGCTATTGTTATGCTCTTCAGCTTCGGTCTCGCCAATTCCATCGTAAAGCCGCTCAATAATATTACGGCAGTATCGGCGCAGATGGCCAAAGGCAGATTTACGACCCGGATCAAAGGTGACTACAAATATGAGATTGGTGATTTGGCAACCACACTCAACTATATGGCAGATGAAATTATCCGCAGCAATCAGATTAAGGATGATTTCATTTCCTCGATTTCCCATGAGTTGCGGACGCCGCTGACCAGCATCAAGGGCTGGAGTGAAACACTGATTTCAGGTGGCTACGATCCGGAGGAAACCAAGCTGGGCATGGGGATTATATCCAAGGAAAGCGACCGGCTGATCGGGCTGGTGGAGGAAATCCTCGACTTCTCCAAGCTGCAGCAGAATGAGATGAAGCTATCCATCGCTCTTATCGATATCAAAGTTGTGCTTCAGGAGACGATACTGAATGTATGGGCCAAAGCGGAGAAGAAACGTATACATCTGCTGCTGGAATGTGAAGGGACGATCTATATCAAGGGAGACGCCAACCGGCTGAAACAGGTATTCCTGAATTTGGTGGACAACGCGGTGAAGTTCTCCCCTGAAGATTCCAGCATTGTCCTGTCCACCCACCGTCTCTCCAAGGAGGAGATGGCTGTCATTGTCAGGGACAGCGGAATTGGCATCAGTGAAGCCCACCTCTCCAGAGTCCGCGATCGTTTCTTCCAGGTCGACGCGCTGAACGGAGGAACCGGACTGGGGCTTGCCATTTCCCAGCAAATTGTGGAGCTTCATCACGGAAAGCTGGAATTGGATAGTGAGCTGGGCAAAGGAACGCAGGTTACTGTTATTTTGCCGCTGACCGAGGAACAGCCTCCAGTTGCAGCAGAGGGTGAAAACGGACCCGAATTACTGTAACAGGCTCTTTATGAGTGTAAAGCGACAGGAAGTAAATATTGCAAGAAAAAAGCAGCAGCTCCGGTTATCAGAGACTGCTGCTTTTTCTTGTATAGGTTGGAGACTGACGGGATGCTGATAACTTAGGAAGGAAGTCCTTCAGCCCGCAGACGTCCGGTTTTTTCGTACACTTCCTGCAGTAGACGGGAAGGCTGAGTACGAATGACAGGTTTGGCGGCCACAATCTCATTAGGACCGACAACGACAATGTTGTCCACACTGCCCTTAATTACAGCGCCGTCTTTGATAACAGCTCCTTCACCGATAATTGCATTTTCAATCACTACGCCCCGGCCAATACGTGCACCCGGCATAATAACGCTTTGTTTAATCATGGTCATTTTGCCGATTTCCACGCCGCCGAACACTACAGAGCGCTGCAGGCTGCCTTCCAGCAGGCAAGTTTCATTTACGAGGCAATCTGCTGTTTTGATCTGCAACTGCATACGTGGTTTAACTGCAGCGGGTTTGGTCCGGCGGGCCCGGCTATACATTGGCCACTTCGAGTTGTCGAGCTTGAAGCCGTTATCGGCTTGCAGAAGATCCATATGCGCTTCCCAGAGGCTGCCCACTGTACCTACATCTCTCCAGTAGCCTTCAAAACGGAAGGCAAACAATTCATCATTAGCCTCCAGCATCGTCGGGATCACATCTTTGCCGAAGTCATGGCTGGAAGCCTGATTTGCGGCATCACGGAGAAGATGTTCTTTCAGGTATTTCCACTCGAATAGATAAATCCCCATCGAAGCGAGGTTGCTTTTAGGGACTTTTGGTTTTTCGGCAAATTCAGAAATTTGGAGTTCCTCATTTACGTTCATCACACCAAAGCGGCTTGCTTCATCCCAAGGCACTTCCATTACCGAGATGGTGGCTTTGGCGGATTTGCCGATATGGTAATCCAGCATTTTTCGATAGTCCATATGGTAAATATGATCTGCCGAGAGGATCAGTACATGCTCAGGATTTTGACTGTCAATAAACTCAATGTTCTTATAAATGGCATCGGCTGTTCCAGAATAACTTTCACGGCCTTCAACTCCCGAAGGAAGCAGTCTGACACCCTGATTAGTTGTGCTGTGAAGCCCCCAGGGCTCCCCTTCACCAATATGTTGATGCAAGGAATTAGCTTCGTACTGCGTCAGTACGCCTACAGTGTCGATATTGGAATTCACACAATTGCTGAGGGGAAAGTCAATGATTCTATACTGTCCTCCGAAAGGGACTGCAGGCTTTGCCATTGTGCTGGTCAGGGGGGCCAATCTGCGGCCTTCACCACCCGCCAGGAGCATGGCGATACATTCTTTTTTACTCATTTGTTATCCCTCCCATTTTTTTGTCAATGCTTGTAATATAAACTCTCCACAAGCGCTTGAAACGACATAGGTGAAATATATTGCGTTACCGCAAGAAAAATTACATGAATATTTTCTTTATTCTGTGAAAGCTTATTTTGCTTGTAAAATCATTTTCAAACGCCCAACATTCGGGTAATGTTATAGGTGCATTCTATATAATAAGGTGGTGATGATTTGCCTGACATACAAGAAGCAGAAAACCTCCCGTCATTTGAAGATATTTACCTGTTCCATGAGGGCACGAATTATCGCAGCTATACGATGCTGGGCGCGCACATTGCCGCTGAAGAAGGAATGACCGGCGTACGCTTTACCGTGTGGGCTCCTCATGCGACATATGTAGGACTGGCTGGTAATCATAACGGCTGGGATGGAACGCAGGACGTGGACTCGTTATATAAGATACCCGATTCAGGATTTTGGAGTCGTTTTTTTCCGGGAATAGAGCCGGGAACTTTTTACAAATACAGGATCGTCGCAGCGAATGGCGACAGCTTCCTTAAAGCTGATCCCTATGCTTTCAAGGCTGAAGTGCGTCCGGCGACGGCATCAGTGGTGGCGGATCTTAACGGCTACAGCTGGGGAGATGCTGCCTGGCGGCGGCGGACGAAGGCCCCGTACAACGGGCCAATGAACATTTACGAAATGCATTTCGGCACCTGGCGTCAGAAGGAAGACGGAGAATTTTATACGTACCGGGAAATGAGTGATCTGCTGATCCCTTATCTGCTGGAGATGAGTTATACCCATGTAGAGTTTATGCCGCTGGCTGAACATCCTTATGATTTATCCTGGGGTTATCAGGGAACCGGATATTTTGCCGCAACGAGCCGTTACGGAGAGCCGCATGAGCTGATGTATTTAATTGATCAGCTGCATCAGGCAGGCATTGGAGTCATTCTTGACTGGGTTCCGGCCCATTTTGCGAAGGATGCACATGGCCTGAGAATGTTTGACGGTTCACCGCTGTATGAGTATGCGGATCCTATGCTGGCCGAGAAGCCGGGCTGGGGAACGCTTTCCTTTGATTTCAGCAAGCCGGAAATTTCCTCCTTTCTGATTTCAAATGCCTTATTCTGGTTCGAGCAGTATCATATAGATGGCATGAGAGTTGATGCGGTTACAAGCATGCTGCGGCTCGATTTTGAGAAGCAGGGCCATCAGTTCAGACGCAATCAAAACGGTGGTCTTGAGAATCTTGAAGCCATCCGTTTCATACAGCAGTTGAATAAAGCAATCTTTCAGTATTATCCGAAAGCATTGATGATGGCGGAGGAATCCAGCGCCTGGCCTGGCGTTACTTCTCCAGCTCATCAAGGGGGACTCGGTTTCAACTACAAATGGAATATGGGCTGGATGAATGACACACTGGGCTACATAGAACATGATTTCGGGGCACGGCCCTATCATCATAATTTGTTGACCTTCCCAATTTGTTATGCCTATGCCGAGAATTACACGCTGCCGCTCTCTCATGATGAAGTGGTGCACGGCAAGAAATCACTGCTGGACAAGATGCCAGGCTCTTATGAACAGAAATTTGCCGGTCTCCGGTTGCTGCTGGGCTACCAGATTACCCATCCCGGCAAAAAGCTGCTGTTCATGGGTGGAGAATTCGGACAATTTATCGAGTGGAAGGATCAGGAGCAGCTCGATTGGCTGCTGCTGGATTATGAAAGCCACCGCGGAATGCTGGCCTATACCGCTGCGCTGAACAAGCTGTATTTGGCGGAAAAAGCATTGTGGGAGCTTGATCATGATATGGAAGGCTATCAGTGGATTGATGCCGATGATAATGGCCAAAGTATTGTGTCCTATATCCGCAGAGGTAAGAGACCCGTAGATACCTTGCTTGTAATTATCAATTTTCAGCCGGTGGAACGGCGTCAGTACCGGATTGGCGTACCCCGCCCGGGAACTTATGAAGAGATATTCAGCTCTGAGGACATTCGGTTTGGCGGCTCGGGTGCCAGCAATGAGCCCATGAAGAGCAGCAAGAAAGAATGGCATAATCAGTTGAACAGCATAGAGCTGACCATTCCGGCACTTGGATTTCTGGTGCTCAAGAAATCCGGCCGCAAGGTGGTCAAACAAGCTTGAAATAGTGGAATTCGTACATTTAAGGGGGAATCTGAATGAAAGTTTTATTTGCTGCAGCCGAAGCCCATCCTTTTGTTAAGACAGGTGGTTTGGCTGATGTCATTGGAGCTCTGCCCAAGGCGCTAAAGGGCGCAGGAGTGGATGTACGGGTGATTTTGCCAAAATACCGGGGAATTCCCGAGAAGTTCACTTCGCAAATGGAGCATGTAGCCGTAGTGGATGTTCCTGTAGGCTGGCGCAATCAGTATTGCGGCATCGAACAGATTATTTACGATGGTATTCCGGTCTATTTTATCGACAACGAATATTATTTTGGACGTGACGGCATTTATGGATATCTGGATGATGGGGAACGGTTTGCATTCTACAACCGGGCGGTTCTGGAATGCCTGCCGGCCATTAATTTTCAGCCGGATGTGCTGCATTGCCATGATTGGCATGCTGCAGTCATTCCGATGCTGCTTCAGGGCCATTACCGGCATGATCCGTTCTACAGTCAGATGCGCACTGTCTTTACCATTCACAATCTGCTATACCAAGGCGTGTTTCCTTATTCCGTGCTGGGTGAGCTGCTTGGCCTGGATGACAGCTACTTCAGCGGTGTAGAGTATTACGGCAACGTGAACTATATGAAGGGCGGGATCGTCCATAGTGATCATGTGACTACGGTCAGTCCGACTTATGCGGAAGAAATCCGTACGGCCTATTATGGATATGGTCTGGATGGCTTGCTCTCTTCCCGGGCGGACAGTCTCAGCGGGATTGTTAACGGCATTGATACTAAGAGCTACAATCCCAACAGCGATCCGCAAATCTTTACACGTTACCGTTCAAATCTGGCGAAGAAGGCTGAGAATAAGCTGGGCCTGCAGCAGGAGTTAGGGTTGCCCGTAGCCCCGTATATTCCGATGGTCGCAATGGTTACGCGGCTGGTTGATTCCAAGGGTCTTGATCTCCTGACACGCGTGCTGGATGAGCTGCTGTATTACGATGATATTCAATTTGTACTGCTTGGTACAGGGGACGAATCCTATGAACGCTGGTTCCGTGAAGCGGCATGGCGGTACCCGACCAAGCTGTCTTCGCAGATTCTGTTCAATGACGCTTTGTCGCGCAAAATATATGCGGCCAGCGATCTGTTCCTGATGCCATCAAAGTTCGAGCCTTGCGGAATCAGCCAACTGCTGGCGCTGCGTTATGGAAGTATTCCTGTAGTCCGTGAGACAGGCGGGCTTAATGATACCGTTCATGCCTATAACGAGGAAACAGGCGAGGGCAACGGCTTCACATTTAAGGATTACAACGCACATGACATGATGCATACACTGCGCCGGGCTGTATCGTTCTACCGCAAGCCGGAACACTGGAAAAAAGTCACGAAAAACGCTTTTGCCGGTGACTACAGCTGGAACGTTTCCGCGCAGCAGTATATCGACATCTACAACAAAATCACACAATAATTAAAGCACAAAGAGGCATTCCTACAGGTCGTTAAGACTTTAGGAGTGTCTTTTTTGAGTTTTATAAGGATATTCGAGAGGATATATCATAAAAAAACCAGTCAGACACTTTATCGTGTTTGACTGGTTTTAATAGGCACACAATCTTGTTGCCTTCAGCTTAAATTACGGCACAGAATCCGGTAACCATAAGGATCAAGCGAGATATGCATAATCCCCTCCTTCGGGGCAACCGGTTCGCCGGTAAGCGCATCCTGCCAGTCATCGGTTTCCATCGGATGTCTAAGCGTGCGAGGCTCCGCGGAATTGTTCATCCAGACCGTGAAATGAATGATCTCATCCGCACGTTCATACACGATGCAGGGGTCATTTTCACAGGCTACCAGAATGCGGAATCTGCCTTCTCGAAGGGCTTTGTGCTCTTTGCGCAGGAAGATCATCATCCGGTAAAAATCATACAGCTCGCGGTCCTGCTTCTTTTCATCCCACTCCATGCATTTACGGCAGTCGGGATCTTCGGAGCCGGTCAGGCCGATCTCATCCCCGTAATAAATACAAGGTGTCCCCATAAAGGTGAAGAGGAAAACAACCGCCAGCTTGAGGCGCCGTTTATCTTCTCCGACCACCGTCAGCAAACGGGGAGTGTCATGGCTGCCGAGCAAATTGAAGACCACCTCGTTTGTCTGCTGCGGATATCTCATTAACAGAGCGCCGATCCGTTGTCCGAAGGTGATGCCATCCATACCGCCATTAAAGAATTCCAGCACCGTACCTGAGAACGGGTAGTTCATCACCGAGTCGAACTGATCGCCCAGCAGCCACGTAAGGGAGTCACTCCACACCTCACCAACGATATAAGCCTCCGGATTGGCGGATTTCACCACTTTGCGGAAGTCGCGCCAGAAATGATGATCCACCTCATTGGCAACGTCCAGCCGCCACCCGTCTACTTTGATCTCCTTGATCCAATATTCGGCGACTTCCAGCAGGTAGGCTCTGACCTCGTAGTTTGCTGTGTTGAATTTGGGCATATTGCCAAAAAAGCCGAAAGTGTCATACGTAGGAATACCGTCAGCCACCACAGCCGGGAAGGAGTTGATATGGAACCAATCTTTATAAACCGAATATTCACCCTTCTCCAGCACGTCCTGAAAAGGCGGGAACTTGTCGCTGCAATGATTGAAGACGGCGTCCAGCATCACCCGTATTCCTCTTCGGTGGCATTCCTCGACTACATGTTTCAGCAGCTCATTATCTCCGAAATGGGGGTCGACTTTTTTATAGTCCACGATGTCATATTTATGGTTAGAAGGGGAGAAAAACAGCGGAGTGAAATATACAGCATTGATACCCAGTTCATGCAGATCGTCAAGATGATCCAGCACTCCCTGCAAGTCTCCGCCAAAAAAATTATCCAGCTTCGGAGTTCCGCCCCAGGCTTCGGTTCCTTCCGGGTCATTGGTGGGATCGCCATTGGCGAAACGTTCGGTCATAATTTGATAAAACACCGCATCCTTGGCCCAGTTGGGAACCTTGAACAGATCAATTTGATGTATATAGGGAAACTCGTAGAAGTGGTTAGGCGGCTGAGGGCATTCCGAACGGATGCCGTTATCAAGCAAATATACATTTTCCTGTCCTTTGCTGACGCGAAAAGTATAACTGAGCCGTTTATATTTAGGCCGGACCGCAGCCTCCCAATAATCGAATCTGTCGTCGGAAGCGGCTTTTTCCATCATGATTTCATAAAAGGTATGATCCCAATCATATTTATCACCTGTAAGGGCTGCTACACAGTCCACATCGTCACGTTTGGTGCGAACACGCAGATGTATAGTTTTTGTATCGTAGGCATAAGCCCACTTGTCACGGGGAACATGGTACATCGCTTCCAGCAGCATGGCCTGCACCTCCTAAATGTTTGTGAGCATTCACATCATTGCAACACTTCGAACAAACTGACATCGAAAGCATAAGCTTATGTTTGTGAGCATTCACATCATTGCAACACTTCGAACAAACTGACCTCGCAGGCATCCTTTTCACACAGTTTGCATGTTATTACCACTCCAGAGGTCATTGTGAACCAATTCCGTTTATTCCAGGAAGCAGCTGGAGATAGTAAATAGTATATACTTCAAGTCAGGGCATGTGCAAAATGATGGAATGTAATGCAAGCTTACACCATATTTTTCTAACCTTGATTTAACGGGCTTTGTCACAAATTTGTCTTTGCATATTCATGCGGAGTGATTTATAATAAATCGGTCAAAGGCACAACTTAGAGTACCAAAACAGGATAGGGGAGATATACAGATGAAAAAATGGGGTAAACTTTCTTTAGGCATGCTGCTGGCGGTAGGACTTATGACCGGCTGTGGTACCAATAACAATGATGATAATAAAAATGCGGCATCGAATGGCAACGCGGGCAGCGAAACTGCAGCCAAAACACTGACGCTGGGAACCAGCGCAGAATTTCCGCCCTACGAATTCCATAAAATGATAGATGGCAAGGATACGATCGTAGGTTTTGACATCGAGATTGCCAAGGACATCGCTGCTGATATGGGTGCTGAGCTGGTCATCAGGGATCTTCCTTTTGATTCCCTGCTGAACGAGCTATCGAGCGGAAGAGTGGATATTGTTATCTCCGGACTGAGCTATACACCAAAACGTGCAGAAGCAGTCGGCCTCTCTGATGTTTACTTTAAAGCAGAGCAAGCGGTTGTCGTTCGTGAAGCTGATAAAGATAAATTTGCTACTATGGATGCCCTGAAGAATACGAAGATTGGCATTCAGACAGGTTCGATTCAGGAAGATATCGCCAAAGAAATTGAAGGGGCGAAGCTGACCTCGCTGACCAAAATGACTGAGATTGTTATGCAGCTGCAATCTAACCGTGTAGATGCTTCTATTATGGAAGGGCCTGTTGCAGAATCGTTCGTGAAGAATGTGAAGGGCCTAGTAATTACTGACGCCAAACCAGTGGTAGAGGATGACGGATACGTTATCGGAGTGAAGAAAGGCAATACAGAATTGCTGGATCAAGTGAATACAACCTTGAAACGTTTGACGGCAGACGGCAAAATCGAAGAGTACGTATCGGCTGCAAGCGACCTTTCCATAAGCAAATAAAGGAAGCTCAGATTCCGGCACTTTCAGAAATAATGACAGTTATGCAGAGTACAGTTACACTATTCAGAAAATGGCGGTGATCCGCTGTTTTCTATTTTTTTGAAATCCTACAAGAAGACAGGAGGTTAGGCCTGCAATGAATCTATTCGATATGGCATATGAATACCGCAATCTTTTTTTCTCCGGCTTAAAATACACCTTGCTGCTGGCATTGATTGGGGTACTCTGCGGCTTTGTACTGGGAATTATAGTTTCTCTGCTGCGCATGTCCAAGTGGAGCGTACTGCGGTTTATCGCTACTGCGTGGGTTGAATTTCTGCGCGGTACGCCAATGCTGGTACAGCTCTTTCTCATCCATTACGGCTTAGTAGAATTAGGTCTTGAATTTTCGGCGATTCAGTCCGGTGCGATTACACTCACGATTAACAGTTCGGCTTATCTGGCCGAGATCTTCCGTGCCGGTATTCAAGGCGTGGACCGCGGCCAAATGGAAGCAGCCCGTTCTCTCGGGATGAAACAAGGGATGACCATGCGCTACATTGTGCTTCCCCAGGCGCTGAAGAATGTGCTGCCGGCTATCGGCAATGAGTTCATTACGATCATTAAGGAGTCGTCCATTGTGTCGATGATCGGGGTGGCGGATCTTCTTTTCCAGGCCAGAAATATTACAGCCATTACTTATGAGGGGCTTACACCGCTGATCATCATCTCCATTATGTATTTCATCCTTACATTCACTTTATCTAAGCTGCTTGGCATTCTCGAAAGGAGGCTGAATACGGATGATCGCCGTTAACAACCTGCAAAAACATTTTGGCAAGCTGGAAATCCTGAAGGGCATTGACCTCGAAATCCAAAAAGGCGAAGTTGTGGTGGTCATCGGACCCAGCGGCTCCGGCAAAAGCACCTTTTTGCGCTGTCTGAATCTGCTGGAGCAGCCCACTGGGGGAGAAATCACCTTTGAAGGCGAGTCCATCACAGCGAAGAAACATGATATTAATGTGACCCGTGAAAAAATGGGCATGGTGTTCCAGCAGTTCAACCTGTTCCCGCACAAATCGGTGCTGCAGAATATCATGCTTGCTCCGCTCAAAGTAAAAAAGCAGCAGCCGGCGGAAGCTGAAAAAATTGCGATGGAGCTGCTACGGACGGTTGGGCTTGAAGATAAACGCGATGCTTACCCGGCTCAGCTCTCCGGCGGGCAGAAACAACGGATCGCCATCGCCCGTGCACTGGCCATGCAGCCGCATGTGATGCTCTTCGATGAGCCGACATCGGCGCTTGACCCTGAGATGGTCGGGGAGGTGCTGGAAGTGATGAAGAAGCTGGCCGAAGATGGGATGACGATGGTTATTGTCACTCATGAAATGGGCTTTGCCCGTGAAGTGGGCGACCGGATTCTTTTTATGGACGGCGGCTATATCGTAGAACAGGGGACACCTGCGGAAGTCTTCGGCCATCCGAAACATGACCGGACCCGGGATTTCCTCAGCAAAGTCTTATAGAAACGCACTAAACGGCCCTTGGAAACAACTCCGGCGGCCGTTTTGCTTTTGGTTAAGACCTAAATGGGTGATATAGTATATAGATATGCTCGATCAACTTGAAGGGGGTACATACAGATGAGCGATGATCTCTGCCGGATAGGCATCATTGATATTGGTTCCAACTCCATTCGTCTTGTGATTTATGATACAACGCGGCAAGGAGGTTACAAAATCATCAAGGAGTGCAAATACTCTGCCCGGTTAAGTGAGAAGATTACAAAAGAGGGCAGGCTCGAGCGGAAAGATATGGACACCATTATTCCTGTCTTGCGCCAGTTTAAGGAGATTTGCAGCGCTTTTGAGGTGGATAGGATCCGTGCAGGAGCGACAGCGGCCATTCGCAACGCCGCAAATTCTTCCGAGATCATTACATATCTTTCGGAGGCTTCCTTGATTCCAATTGAGGTGATCAGCGGCTATCAGGAAGCTTACTTTGGATTTCTTGGCGTCATTAATGCCTTTGATGTGCAGGACGGATTCGTGATTGATATTGGCGGCGGCAGTACGGAGGTTACCCTGTTCCGCGGACGGCGCTATCAGCACAGCATCTCCTTTCCATTCGGTGCGGTCAACACCAACCTCATGTTCAGCCACCAAGGCAACTGGAACAGCGAACAAGTGAAGAAGCTCCAGGCTTATGTGACCGGCAGGCTAGTCGAGCATGAGTGGCTGGGCACCAGTGCTGGTCTGCCGTTATACGGCCTCGGGGGAACGCTCCGTTCATTAGGCAAGCTGGACCAGAAGATGAGGGAGTATTCCTTGCCGAATTCTCATGGTTATGTACTCTCCAGTGAAACGATAGACCGGTTTATGGAGATACTGCCTGATACGCCTTATGAGAAACGGAAAGATATGGAAGGGTTGTCCAAAAGCCGGGCGGACATCATTGTGTCGGGGCTGGTCATTTTCCATACGGTTTACAACTATATCCGAGCCAGTCAGGCACTCATCAGCGGGGAAGGTTTGCGGGAAGGCATGCTGCATGACCTCTTAAATCCTGAGCAGCCGGTGTGTGACAGTGCGCTGGAGTTCAGTCTGGATACGATAATCCGCTTCGATATCCGCACTTCTAAAGGGCATCTGGAACATATCTGCAAGCTTGCGATGAGTCTGTTTGGCGCATTGGGACATGAAGGTGACCACGAAGAGCAGAAGATGCTGATCTATGTCTCCATCATGCTGCACCGGACAGGGTCGAATATTAACTACTACCAGTCGAAACGGCATACACGCTACTGGCTGATGAATTCACCGATCCGCGGTCTTACTCACCGGCAATTGATTCTCAGTGCGCTTATTGCTTCCTACAGCACAAAAAGCCGGAAGCAGAAATTGTCCCAGACACATAAGGACATTTTACTGGCTTCCGACGAGGAGTGGATTCATAAGCTGGGTACGCTCGTACAGCTTAGCATTGCTCTGGACAGCACCGAGATCGGTGTAATCCGCGGATTGAATGCTGAGCTGCACGGCAATACTCTTCATCTGGAGCTTGAGGGTGTAGGTGAGGTGCATATCGGACAGGAAGACATTGAGAACGCCCTAAAAGCATTTAAGAATGCTTGGTCGGTGAAGGTAAAGCTCGGCTCCCTTTCCAATGACTGACCTCCAAAGCGGCTAATTGGCTCCGGAAGGGAGCCTTTTTGTCGTCTGGCCGTTCGTAATATCCATTCGGCTGAAGGAAGCTGGCTTTCACGTTATCCTTCAGCGACAGATCAAGGATCTTGACGATCTGCTTGCGGATGCCGCTGTCCAACACCGGACACATCAGTTCTATCCGCCGGGTCAAATTGCGTGTCATCCAGTCGGCGCTGGATAAATACACTTCCGGCTTGCCGCCATTCTCGAAATAATAGATGCGTGAATGCTCAAGAAAACGGTCAACGATGCTGCGGACTGTGATCCGCTCACTGAGGCCCTCAATGCCCGGGCGCAGGCAGCAGACGCCGCGTACAATCAAATCGATGGAAACACCGGCCTGGGCTGCACTGTACAGGCTGTCGATGACCTCCTGATTGGATAAAGAGTTCATCTTGGCTATAATCCGTGCCGGTCTGCCGGTTGCCGCGTGCTCGGCTTCGCGGAGAATCAGCTTTTGCAGCGACAGGCTCATGTTGGTCGGAGCGACGATGAAGGCATTCCAGTCATAATTGGCGGAATAACCGGTCATTTGGTTGAACAGCTCTGAGGCATCCAGCCCAATTTCATTATTGGCAGTGAACAGGCTGAGGTCGGTGTAGGCTTTGGCTGTGCTGTCATTGTAGTTCCCGGTACCGACATGTACATAGCGGCGCAGCTCGTTCCCTTCCTGGCGGACGATCAGCGTCACTTTAGCATGCGTTTTGAGCCCGACCAGGCCATAGACGACATGGCAGCCGGATTGTTCCAGCTTGCGTGCCCAGGCAATGTTCCGCTCTTCGTCAAAGCGGGCTTTCAGCTCTACTACCACGGTAACCTGTTTGCCCGATTCTGCGGCATTGGCCAGGGCGGTAATCAGCGGCGAGTTGCCGCTGACCCGGTACAGGGTCATCTTGATGGCCATGACATGCTCATCCTCGGAGGCCTGAATAATAAAGTCGCTCATCGCATCAAAGGATTCGTATGGATGGTACACAAGCACATCGCGCTCGCTCAGCACTTCGAAGAAATCTTCATTCTCCTCAAATTCCGCCGGATATTGCGGCACTATCGGAGCATCAAACAGGTAACTGAAGCCCTTCAGGCTGCCTGCGAATCCCCGCAGGAACCCGAGGTCAAGGGGCCCATCAATTTCAAAGACAAAATCCTCAAGCTCGAATTCGGCCTGCAGCTGTTCAAGGGCATAAGGATGAATCCCTTTTTGCACTTCAAGCCGGGCGGGAACACCACGGCGGCGTTTGCGCAGCTCCTTTTCAATCTCCTCGAGCAAATCCTCTGCGCCTTCCTCATCAATCGTCAGATCAGAGTTGCGGGTTAGGCGGAACTCGCTGACTGCTACCGGCTCATAGCCGCTGAATAACGTTTGAATATGATGGCGGATAACATCCTCAATAAAGACGAACTGCCGTTTTTTGCTGTTGGAACGGTGAGGTAGCGGAATGCACCGCGGCAGGTTGGAAGGGATCTGCAGGATGGCGAAATAGGGATCCTCTTCCTGGCTGTTCTTACGGGTCAGCACCACGGCCAGATAGATGAACTGGCTGTGCACAAGCGGAAACGGACGGCTCTGGTCAACGGCCATCGGAGTCAGAACAGGGAAAATAATGTCGCGGTAATACTGCTCAATCGACAACTCCTGAGCATGAGTCAAATCCTCATAGTTAACAAAGACAATGCCTTCTTTATGCAAATGCCGGGAGATATCGCGGAAGGTGCGGTATTGGTCGGCAATAATTTTGGTGACCCGCTTGATCAGACGTTTGTACAATCCGGAGGGGGTATAGCCGGTAAAATCTTTTTTCGTGTAGCCAGCTCTAATCTGATCCTGAATTCCGGCTACACGCACACTGATGAACTCATCCAGATTGCTGGATACGATCGCGAGAAATTTCGCGCGTTCCATCAGCGGATTGTCCAGATCCTGCGCTTCAAGCAGTACGCGGCGGTTAAATTCGATCCAGCTTAAGTCCCGGTTGAGGTAAGCAGTAGCTGGACTGCTATGGTTGTTTTTTTTCTCTTCTGCGTTCATAGACCCTCCAAGTGTGCTTCAATGTCTTAATAACTTTATCGTATTCTACCATTCTACTATTTGCCGAAGGGGGAATTGTTAAATCTGTGTAAAATTTTCGCGGATAATATCCGAATATCTTAAAAAATCTCTTAATATATTGGGAATATATGATTACTATGTAATAGTATTCCTTTCGTTGCGTGGAGAAAAAGTAAATTCTATCAGAATGGTAACAATTTCTTAGGCATTGGTTACAAAATTGTGATATATTCAATACTGTTAGTTTACAAACAACTGCACTGGATATGCCGGCAAAGAAAAAGGTACATACGTCCAGAGTTATCTTGGTGCGAGATATTCCCTCACGGGAACCCTCTTGCACCCACTAATGAAGGAGGCAAATATGAAGATCAGATTCAGAGCCATTACAGCCCTTGCTGCTGCCGTTGGCATCAGTACACTGCTGCATGCAGTTCCCGCCAAGGCGGACAGCGTACATATTGCAGGAGAAACTACCACCTATTATACACTATCGAACTACTACGGTATCGGTGTTGATGAACTCATGAACGCCAACAAGTCGGTTGCGAGCGTGAATATTTATCCGGGGCTTAAGCTCACCATTCCACGTGAGAATAAACTTATTGCCGCTGCAGACACCTCGTCCCCAGCTTCCGTCATTTCAACCAGCCTGAACGTGGAGAAGGAATCCAATACAGTTCAAGCCTGGGGTAAAGAATTCAACTATGCCAAAATTATTCAGGCCAAAGCTACAGCTTACTCCTCAGCAGCCAGTGAGAACGGCAAATGGGGGGCGGTCGATTATTTCGGCGATGCGCTTAAGCTGGGCACGATTGCTGTAGATCCGAATGTGATTCCCCTAGGTACGAAGGTGCTGGTGACCGGACATTCGCATCCCGGGCTGCCGAAGCAGGCATTTCTGGCCACGGCTACGGATATGGGAAGTGCGATCAAAGGCAACCGTATAGATATCTTTATTCCCGGAAGCCAAAGCTTCGTATCGGATTTTGGATTCCAGTACGTGAATTTGTATATTATTGAATAGTCTGCTTTAACGGCTCCATGCTGCTATTAAGCCACACTCAAAAGGAAACGATGAATGCCGCAGATCATGGCAGCTCGTTTCCTTTTTCAATTTCAAAAAACGGACACCGGTTCTAGACGGAAGGCGAAGCTTTTGCTATATCAATTGAAATAAAGAACAACCTAGAGGCTATAGCCACTAAAATAGTTATTTATTTTTATCAATCTGAAGCATTTGGGGGACGGTTACAAAAGTATAACCCCGCTTGCGCAAGATATTGATAACTTCCGGGAGCGCCTGGATCGTCCCCCGAAGATTACTTCCCTGGCCGCCGCCGCCGTGCTGCAGCACAATCGCCCCCTTGCCCGCATGAGACAGAATGTTGTTTCTTACCTGCGATTTGGACAACCCCCGCCAGTCCAAAGAATCAACATTCCAATTGATCAGCTTGTAGCCGTGGCTTTTCGCCCATTTGAGCTGTTGCTCACTGACATCCCCATACGGCGGGCGAATTAATCGTGGCTTATACCCGGCAAGGGCAGCAATAATATTTTCGGTACGCACAATTTGTGTCCGGAATTCATTTACACTAAGCTTCCCGAATTCCGGATGATTATAAGAGTGGTTGCCGACAACATGGCCTTCCCTGATCATCCGCTGCACCAGTGCAGGATGTTTCTCAGCCCGGCTTCCGACGACAAAAAAGGTCGCTTTCACATGGTATTTGCGGAGAACATCCAGCAGCTGCGGTGTGAAACGCGGATCAGGAACATCATCAAACGTCAGGGCGATCATCCTGTTCCGGGGCCCCTGGGTCTTGATCGTCTCCGGATATTTGCGCATCAGCTGACTTAGAGTCAGAGTTTTGCTGCGTTTTTGCCGCCGGGCAGCCGCTGCGGAAGAAGAAGAACCGGGTGCAATAGCCTCTACTTCGTCTTCGGCAGCATTTTGTGGCTGAGGGGTTCCGTTCTCTTCCGGTTGCTGCAGCAGGGGAGGAGAGGCTGAAACAAGCTCTGCAGAGGTCACGGGGCTAAGCAGAACCATTGTAATTGCTAAGAGAATGAGCAGTTTCCGCCCTTTTAACAGCTTATCCATTCATCCACACCTCCTATGTAACTTCGCTCACTGCGGTTTCTCCCTTGTTATCCCCAAACGAAGGCTAATTTATGCCGGACTCCATGCTCACAGGTTGAGATTTATTGCCGTGAATTTTACGTGTATACTAATGAAATGGGAGATTCGCTTCCACTATAAATCGGATCACCGGAAAGGTTGGAATCGGAAATGACTGATTTATTCAAGCCTTATGAATTGAAGGCCTTAGTTTTAAAGAATCGGATAGTTATGCCCCCGATGTGCCAGTATGCGGTGTACAAGCAGGACGGAATACCGGATGATTGGCATTTCGTGCATTATGTCAGCCGCGCCGTTGGCGGAACCGGCTTTATTATTGTAGAGATGAGCGGTGTGCATCCGGACGGGCGAATCACTAACCACGACACCGGGATCTGGAGCGATGACCAGATAGCGGCCTATCGCAAGATTACGGATGGGGTCCATGCGTACGGCGCCAAAATTGCTATTCAGTTAGGTCATGCAGGCCGCAAGGCGCTGGATGCGGAGCCGCCGGTTGCTCCGTCGGCAATTCCGTTCGATGAGAAGTCCAAAATACCTCAGGCCCTCTCCAAAGAAGAGATCGCAGAGCTTGTCTTGGCTTACCGTGAGGGCGCACGCAGAGCAGTGGAAGCCGGTTTTGACACGGTAGAGATCCACGGTGCCCATGGATACCTGATTCATCAGTTCCATTCCCCGCTCACCAACGTCAGAGAAGATGAGTACGGAGCTGATTTGGCACTGTTCGGCGAACAAGTGGTCCAAGCAGTTAGAGAAGTATTGCCCGCAGAGATGCCGCTGCTGATGAGAGTATCAGCCAGAGAATATGTCGAAGGCGGCTATGATGAAGCCTATGCTCTGGACATTTGCCGCCGGTATAAAGACGCTGGCGTAGATATCTTCCATGTATCTTCTGGCGGAGAAGGACCGGTCGGCTCTAATGGTGGACCTAACGCGGGTCCGGCTTATCAGGTGGATCTCGCTGAATATATCAGAAGCGGCCTGCAGGTTCCGGTTATAGCGGTAGGACGTCTTGAGAACTACGCAGAAGCCCAGTCCGTAGTTGCCGAAGAGAAGGCGGAACTCGTGGCTATTGGCCGGGCAATGCTCAGTGACCCTTACTGGGCGCTGCATGCTGAGGAAGCGCTTGGCGGGCTAGACAAAGCGAATGTGCCGAAACCCTATGAGCGCGGGGTATGGCACAGAAAATAGCACTCTACCAATGTGAAATATGTCACAGATTTTATACTCCTTCTAGGGCATGGTTAATAAGATTAAATTTGAAGGAGCTTGATAACGTGGCGACAGTTATAACTAACGAGCGGCTGGCTGATGGAGTGTACCACCTTCGGGTTGAAGGGAATTACGGCGGTGAAATGGGTCAATTCTACATGTTGCGGGCATGGGGAGCCTATCCGCTGTTGTCCAGACCGCTTAGCATACATCAAGTAAACGATGACGGTGTCGAATTTCTCTATCATGTGGTCGGGGAAGGAACTGAAATCTTTGCCGGTCTGACACCCGGAGATAACATTGATCTTGAAGGGCCGTTTGGCAATGGCTTTCCCGAAGTTGAGGGGAAGGTTGCTCTGGTAGGCGGGGGGATTGGCATTGCTCCGCTTTATTACTGTGCGCAGAAGCTTCCGGGCAGCGATATTTATTTGGGATTCAGCCGGGAAGCCTTCCGTACGGAAGCATTTCGTCCCTTGGCGGCGGAGCTGACGGTCAATGTCGGCGGCCTGATTCTCGACAGTGTTGATTTTACCAGCTATGATCATATTTTTGTCTGTGGACCGCATCCCATGCTGAAAGCAGCGCAATTAAAAGGCTTCGCAGCCGAGACAGCAGGCAAAAAACCGGGTGTGTATCTTTCACTGGAGAACCGGATGGCCTGCGGGATAGGTGCATGTCTCGTATGCAGTGTGTCCTGCCGAGACGGGCAGCGTAAGGCATGTGCGGACGGTCCGGTCTTTTTGGCGGAGGAGGTGCTCTTCCATGATTAATTTAACTGCAAATATAGCAGGCGTACATTTCAAGAATCCGATCGTCATGGCCTCCGGCACTTTCGGCTTCGGCCGTGAGTATGGCAAGCTTTACGATGTGTCCATGCTGGGAGGAATCTCCGGCAAAGGTCTTACACTTAACGCCAAGGCTGGAAACCCCGGTGTTCGCGTCTATGAGACGGCTTCCGGCATGCTGAACAGTGTCGGTCTGGAGAACCCTGGAGTGGAAGGGTTTCTGGCCAAGGAACTTCCATATTGGGAGACACTGGACACTGCACGGATCGTGAATCTTGGCGGCAATACATTGCATGATTATGTACTCGGCGCCGAGCTGATCCAGCGGGATGCTGAAGCCCGGAGTCTAGCCGGCACAACTGCGGTGGACATGATAGAGCTTAATATTTCCTGCCCCAATGTAAAAGAAGGAGGTATCGCTTTCGGTGTCAAGACTCCTGCTGCACAGGAGGTCGTGCGTGCGGTCAGAGCAGCAACGAAACTTCCGCTCGCCGTGAAGCTGTCACCGAACGCCGAGGATATCGCCGAAATGGCTGAGATGTGCCAGGAAGAGGGGGCAGATGCGGTTTCGCTGATTAACACGATCTCAGGGATGAAGATCGATGTCCGCCGCCGCAGCAGCGTGTTCAATAATCTGTATGCCGGACTGTCCGGTCCGGCGATCAAGCCGGTGGCGCTGCGTATGGTGCATCAGGTAGCGAAACGGGTGTCCATTCCGGTAATCGGTATGGGCGGAATTACCTCGGCAACGGATATTATAGAATTTATTATGGCCGGAGCAACGGTTATCCAGGTTGGAACCTATAATTTCATGAACCTGCGGGCAGGAAGCACGCTTGTGGAAGAACTGCAGCAGTTCATGCTAGCTGAGAACATTTCTTCCCTGGACGAGATCCGCGGTATTGTGTGAGCTATCCCAAGTTTTGCACGTACTGTTTTTCCGCTGACCTGAGATATCTTCGTGCTTCAAGGTTAATATAATGGGAAGGGGGAGATCGGGTTGGTTGCTTATGAGTTCCATCCAGAAGACATTGAACTGTCTGCAATAGCTGTAGGCCGTGATTTACTGCTGCTCATTACCGGAGGGGTCCGCCATATCGGTGCGGCAAGCACCGCATATGTTGACGGTGATAACATCAGCGTATCCACCTCTGCCGTCCCCCATCACAAAGAGCATACAATCAGTGAAGCCATCGCGCTCAAGGTATCGGCTGCACTGGGCAAGACGGTCACGGTGGTTATGGGCATTCATTATGATGATTTGAGCAAAGAGGACATCACTAAAGTTGTAGAAATCGTAAACAGCAAGGTAGATCAATATTTAACGCAATAAATTTGAAACGATTCTCGACACTCTGCGTAAAAGATACCAAATGAGCAATTAACTTTTATTTTGGAGGAATGAACCGATGTCTATATTTAAAAGATTGCGTGATTTGACCATGTCCAATGTGAATGCGATTATTGACAAGGCGGAAGACCCGGTCAAAATGACGGACCAATATATCCGTGATATGACCGAGGATTTGGAGGATGCTGAGAAAGCGGTAGCTGCCCAGATCGCCATCGAGAAGAAATTCAAACAGCTGTATGAAGAGCAGGAAGCACTTGTAGCCAAGCGCAACCAGCAGGCGCATACGGCAGCTCAAGCCGGCAATGCCGATCTGGCCCGCCGCGCGCTGGAAGAGAAGAAATCTGCTGAAGTCAAGCTGGTGGAGTACAAAACAAGCTTCGATCAGAATAAAGCTTCGGCCGACAACCTGCGTGCCAAACTGGAGGAAATGCGCAAACAGCTCACCGAGATGAAGAACAAACGTGAGACTTTGGTAGCCCGTTTCAATGCCGCCAAGGCGCAAACTGAAATCAATAAGGCAATGAGCGGTTTCAGCTCTGACTCGGCTTCCGCCGGACTGAAGCGCATGGAAGAAAAGATGCTGCAAGCTGAAGCTCAGGCAGAAGCCAGCAATGAGATGAGCTCGGGCAATAAATCACTTGACGATGAATTCGAGAAGCTGGGCAAGGACCAAGCTGTAGAAGATGAGCTGGCTGCGCTGATGAAGCAATACGACAAACAATAGGATATGGACTTACCGGTCCTAAAGCCGGTGTTCACAGGCGAAGGGGAGACGGAACTAGCGGTTTCTCCTTCGCCTTCTCTATGTGGTCGGATAGAGCAGCAATCTGAATAAGCGGGGGCTAAAGCAATGGATTTCCAAACACTGGTGTCCATGGTTGTATGGACGGTGAGCGGCGCAGTGCTTCTATGTGTACTGATGTTCGTGGATTCGCTGTTTACCCGTTATAATGATTTAGAGGAACTGAAGGCAGGCAATATGGCGGTCACAACGCGTTTCGTACTGAAACTGCTGGCACAAGCCTACATATTATCGGCTTCCATTTCCACTTCAAAGGGTCTGGGAGATGCGCTTATTGTCTCCATAGTTTCCTTTGTTCTTTTGTTTTTCCTTGAAAAGACAGTCCGCCTGCTGCTGAGCCGCTGGGGTAAGCTAAATCTTGATTATGGCACCCAGCTGGGCAAAATCGGTTATGGATTATTGGCTGGCTCGCTGCATGTAACGGGGGCATTAATTATTGCGGCTTATATACGAGGTTAAATATAACAGGAGGAATGATGGAGTTTGAGTATATGGAAACGTATTGGTAATCTTTTTTCCAAAACAGAAGCACCGGCTGCACCAAAAAGTATGCTGAATCTCTCCCCGGGAGATATTTGCGAAGTGTCACTGGTTACTTATGAAGTAACAGGACGGACGAAAACCAGCGGCCGCAATGCGGTTGTCTTGACACTCCGCGACGGAAGCAAGATCTCCTATCTGTATATTGAGGAGCGTGAACAGCTGCAGTACAGTCTGTATCAACCGATTGACGGGCGGCTGGATGATCCTGCCGAGGTACCTTCTACGCTGGAGCTGGATGGTTACACGTTCCACCTGGAGGAAGAATACGAAGGGTTCGCAGCGGTAACAGGACAGACGCCGTATGTCAATGGCGGAGAGCAGCATGTCTGGCAGTACCAGTCCGATGATTACCGGCTGCTGCGGGTGGAATGGCAGAACGGGCGGTTTATGCTCTATGAGGGCGAGAAAGTAATTCCGGGAGATGTCAAAGTGATCCGGGCTTCGTAATTCAACATCTGTATTTATATCCCAAATGGGGATTAGAGGATACCTTCGCTTCTATAGCGGGTATCCTTTTTGCCTTGTCTCGTAATGCTAAGGGGAGCGTACCGCGAGCAGACACTCATATCCAAATATCACTTTCCCGGGTCTCATGTTAAAATAGTTCTGTACCGGAGCAGCAAACAGTAGGCACATGATGCCACATGAGACAGAGGACGGAGGGTTCTTATGAATAGCAGACAGGATACGCCGGATCATAAATTTCATCGAAAAGCACTCCAGGTTAAAGAAGCGCAAGCCCGGGTGATTGAATATGCAAAATTGCTGGATGGTGAGGAAGTACCGCTGAATCAGAGTTTCGGGCGTTTTTTGGCCGAGCCGGTGATTGCGTCGCATCCTTTTCCGGCATTTAACCGCTCAGGGATGGACGGGTATGCGCTGATCGCCGGGGATACCAAGGATTGCGGGCAGGATCGCGTAGTCTGGCTGGAAGTCGTCGATGATATTCCATGCGGAGCTGTACCTGCTGTGAGTATAACGTCCGGAACAGCCGCGCGAATTATGACAGGGGCGCAAGTGCCCGAAGGTGCGGATACGGTTGTGATGCTGGAGATCACGGAAACCCGGGAAGCCGATGGCAAAAGTTTTGTCGGACTCCGCAAGCCGCAGCAGGCCGGCCGCAATATTACCCCGCGGGGTTTTGAACTGAAGGAAGGAGCACTTGTACTTCGATCAGGAGGGAAGATTGCTGCGGGTGAGATCGCTGCGCTGGCAGCGCTTGGAGTACATACCGTCAAAGTACTGAGACGGCCTAAGATCGGGATTTTCGCTACGGGTACTGAGCTTTTGGAGGTAGATGAGCCACTTCAACCCGGCAAAATCCGCAATAGCAACTCACCGATGCTGGAAGCGCTGGTGCGGGAGACCGGGGGTGAGCCTGTCATGCTGGGTGCGATCATAGATGACTTGGAGCTGGCCCGGAGCAAAGTGCAAATGGCTCTGGATAGCTATGACATGGTGATCACTACGGGCGGGGTATCTGTGGGGGATTACGATATTATGGGTGATCTGGTCCGGGAGAACAGCGGCGACATGCTATTTAATAAAGTTACGATGCGCCCGGGCAGCGTCACAACAGCCGCTGTTCGCGGAGGCAAACTGCTGCTGGCACTGTCCGGCAATCCCGGAGCCTGCTTCGTAGGTTTTCATCTGTTTGCGCGGCCGGTCATTTCCCTGATGCAGGGTGCTACGCTGCCCTTTTTGCCGGAATGGACGGCTGTGCTTGGCGCAGATTATTCGAAGGTGAACAATTATACACGTTATGTGCGCGCAAGGCTGGAATTCCGTGATGGCTGTTTGTATGCCTTTCCGGCAGCAATCGACGAATCATCGGTCATGGTAACGATCAAGGACAGCGATTGTCTGATTGTCGTTCCGCCGGAAGAACGCGGTTTATGCGCTGGCGCCAAAGTAAGGGTGCTGAAGCTGCCGGGAGAACTTCAGGGCTGAATGGACTCTGGCAGCCATGCGGGAGCGTGCGGAACTAGAGATCAGGGGTGAAGCAGGAACGTGATGAAGCGTAGCAAGAAAAGAAGTGAAACAGGCCGGGACTTTGCGCGGCTGAATATTGGCAACTCAAGGCTAGGACGAGGCAGGAATGGAAAGGGCAAGAATAGCTTTACCTGCAGTAGAAATGCAGAAAGGACAAGCCGGGTTCCCGCGGGAAGTCCTCGAACGGGTGAGGAATCGAATGGCGGAGGCAGCAAGAGTCCACCTGCCGTATGCCAGATCGTCGGCTATAAAAACAGCGGCAAAACTACGCTGATCTGTGACTTGATTCCGCTGCTGCAGCGGCACGGCTGCACTGTGGCGGTGATTAAACATGATGCGCATGACTATGATATGGATCATCCGGGGACAGATACCTGGCAGCAACGGCAGGCCGGAGCATCCGCAATTGCCATCACCAGCGGCAGAAAGACATCGGTGATCGAAGAACGCAGCAGTAGTTTGGCAGAGCTGATTTTAGCTTTTTCCAGCTATGATTATGTGCTCGTTGAGGGCTTCAAACATGAAGCTTATCCTAAAATAGTACTGGTTCATAACGAAGAAGACCTGAGCCTGCTGAACAATGCCCAGAATAAGGTCGCTGCCGCATTTTGGGAGGAAATGAAGGACACCGTGCGGATTGAGCCGGGAATCCGGCATTTCAGCATCAACGATAGTGCGGCAATCGCTGATTTTTTGTGGCAGCAACGAACTTATTTTCAAAATTTCAACATATGAAAAATTCACAATAGAAAACCCGGAAAATTCTGTCCGCGCTTCATTGAACCGTCTCTTCAAAATCGGGTCGTAAGGAGCAGCAGCCCCAGTCCTCCATGGTAACGGAAGACTGGGGCTGCTATTGTTGAAGATCCTATGTCCAGTGACCAGGACGGGCAAGCGCTGGAGGCAGCTTGGTTAAGGTATTGCCCTTGGCTGCATTAAGCTGTGCCTGTGTAAGAAACAGGCTGCCGGTCAGATCCGCTCCGCTTAGGTTAGTATCCCGGAAATCTGCGCCAATGAGGTCAGCAGCCTGCAGATTTGCTCCGCTGAGATCAGCAGCAATGAGATAGGCCCCCCGCAGGCTTACGCACCGCAGATCCGCACCCTTCAGTTTGGCACCGATCAGATCCGCGCCGCGGCCATATTTTGCTTGTCGTTTGGGAACCGACTTCAGCTCCCGGCGGGCCGCATCACGCACAAGTTCACTGGTACGCAGGAGCAGTTCGTTGACTTCCCCCCGGTGAGCAGCAACATCCAGCTCCAGCAGCGCCTCGGCCTTCAGGTTCGTGAATTGTTCGGTCTTCTCCAGAGCGGTTGACAGTGCACTATGAAGCGGGGCGGCTGACTGGAAATGAAGTGCTTCGGTGAGATACCACAGCAGTTCATGTAGCTGACGCATTACCGGGAATACTTCGAACATTTGTGATGATGTTTTGGGTGCCTGCCGCCAGTCCTTGCCGCCGTAGGTGATTTGGGATACCTTTTGGCCTGCTCCGAAGCAGTCATACACCGTGCAGCCCCGAAAGCCCTTGTCTCTCAGCGCGGTATGAATACCGCAACGGAAGTCCGTCTGCAGATTGGGACAGGGCTGTCCGGCGTTTTTGTTCATCGCGAAGTCTACCGAAACCGCGAAGGGCAGTGCCGCACAGCATAAGCCAAAACAGTTCTCGCAGTCCGATTGCAAATAGAGAGAAGCTCCGGCTGGGCCGGATGGTGAATAATTGTAATACTCTGACATGGGTATGCTCCTTACAATAATAAAAATTAAATACTCTTCAGCATTAGAACAAAACTCCGCTCGAATGCAGCGTCACATGTTTCCTACAGAGCAGCTGCGATGCCATCAGCTTTCCACACGCCGCTCAATCGCTTCGGACATCGTTTTGTCCGTAAGATGGGCATAGACTTCGGTAGTTTCGGTCGAAGCGTGTCCGAGCTGCTCCTTAGTTTTGTAGATATCATTTTGCAGATAATAGTCTGTGGCGAAAGAGTGCCTCAGCTTGTGCACAGTCAAATACGGCTTCCCGAAACGCTTGGCGTATTTGATAATCATCTCTTGAATCGCCCGTTTTGTCATCCGTTTCCCTTCCTGGCTGCCATTGGGCAATGCAATGAACAACGCCTTTTCCCTCTTTGGCGTCTTGTAGCGGGCCTGGCGGAGACTTAGATACAGCGAGAGATCATCCTTGGCCTGCTCGCGGAAATACACAGGTGTCTTGAAGGTCTCGTCATTATTGCCCTTGCGGTATACATAAAGCAGCTTGTTGTTCACATCCAGATCATCCACGTTGAGATTAACCACCTCGGATACACGCAAGCCGGAATTCAAGATCAGACTGGCGATGCAGGCATCCCGTTCCCGGTTCAACTGAAAGGAGTAATGTGCCTGCTTGTTAGCCTCAACATCTCTGCCATAACCTTCATAGATGTAGCCCACAAATTCCAGCAGTTCCTCGTCTTCGAGAATTTTCCCCTTTAGCTTGGCTGCGGTATCTTTCGGTTTATGAATGCGTTTGATTTCCACCTTGGCCATAATATTGCGCTTCAGCAGCGGGTAGAAATTCTCATCTTCGGCAATCTGGCTCAGGTAATGGAAGAGGGAGCGCAGAGCGGACAGCTTGCGGGATACCGTCACCCGGGTGTTCGTTCCTTCGGCGCGGGTAGTTAAATGCAGCCGGTAGCCGACAATACTGTCCATATGAAGTGTTTCCAGATCAAGCAGAGTGATTTCAGCATTGCTGCCGGCCGTTGACAGTCCTTCCACACGCAGCCACCCAAAAAAAGATTCATAATCGCGGATATACTCCAGTAGGGTTGAAGGCGACAGATCCGGCCGTTTATAGTCAATGAATTGCTGTACAAACCATGGCATAAGATGCAGCCTCTGGTCGAGATTTTTCCGGTCGCTGTTTTTTTGGATGCTGATAACAATCACCTTTTTCATAGTTTGCTTAGGTTTGAAGTGTTGCGGTCTAATCTATCTTATCATGTTTTGTNTCGAGATTTTTCCGGTCGCTGTTTTTTTGGATGCTGATAACAATCACCTTTTTCATAGTTTGCTTAGGTTTGAAGTGTTGCGGTCTAATCTATCTTATCATGTTTTGTGCTGCACCGGGAATGAGAGGCAGGCGGCTTGCTCCAGAAGTGACAAAGTTATATGATGTGAAGTAAACGCGAATGGCAGAGGTGAACCTAACCTGATGTACTATGATTAGACGTTTCGAATGAGCAAAATGTTTCCAAATTTTATTCAATAATTATGTTAACTTAATTCGGCAACTGAATGATAAATCTAAAGCTTGGGATGCCCGCCGGGGCTATCTCAGGCTTTATTTCTGTTAGGAAATTATACAGTTTGGAAATGAGATTCCTTAAGAATGTCAAAATAATCACATCCCGCAGCAATATAGTTCCATATAATGCATATTGAACACTGTTTAAAAACATTTCAGTGTTAAATTGACTGATCTAAACGCAAATGGAGGAATTTTGAAATCATGAGCAAAGAACAAAGGCAAGAGCAGGAACGCGAAGCGATGCGTCATTTGATTCTGACAACAGCCGGTGAGCTGGTGGCCGAGAAGGGGATCAAGCAGTTATCTATCCGCAAGATTGCTAAACGGATGGACTATTCCGCCGGAATCATTTATCACTATTTTCAGGGAAAGGAGGCTATTGTCGAGCAGCTTCTACAGCAGGGGTACAGGGAGTTGATTGATGGGCTAACAGCCCGATTACACACTTCGCAGAATGAAGAATCGGCTGAGGAGAAGCTAAGCCAGTCGCTGTCGCAGTTCATTCGGGTGACAACAGCGGAGGAATCCCAGTACCGGAATGTGATACTGAATGATTCACCAGCTGTGCTTAACCACACGGCAGTGCTGCATAAAGGGGCTGCACTGGAGCGCAATGCGATCAGTATGCTCTGCAGTATTCTTCGCCAATTCAAAGGGATGGATGCCCGTAAAGAGGAGGAAATGGAGCTTACCGCCCAGGTGATCTGGAGCGCGGCATTTGGACTGATCATGAGGCTGACCGTCGAGAAAGAGCTGCCGGAGGAGCAGAAGGAGGCCCTGATCGCGCGGCATGTTGAGGCCATGCTTCTAATTGCGGGGGGGCTGGAACGGTGCCGTCCTTTAAAAGGACGGCAAAGCCGTTTCTGCTTGACTATTCGACCAGGGGGAGACGCCGATGGAATATAGACGGTCAGTTGGCATTTTAACGGGTTTAATTATTCTCCTTGCGATAATTGCGTCGGGGTACGGTTTGCTGTCAGGTCACGGCCCGGAGGCGGCAAGAAGGTCTGAATCTTTTACCTCTATCTGGGGTGACAAGGTCGAATTATATGGTAGTGGGATATATAAACACGATTCAGTTTCCGCAGCTGCTCAGGCTATAGCCCAGGATGGAGTTACGCTGGTATTGGGGGTTCCTTTGCTGGTTGTGTCACTGGTTATGAGCTTCAAAGGGAGGGTCAGAGGACGTTTGCTGTTAGCTGGAGCTTTGGGATATTTTACATATACTTATGCGTCTTACAGCTTCCTGTCTATGTACAATCACCTGTTTCTAATCTATGTCATGTTGTTCTCAGCCAGCTTATTTGCTTTTATTCTGACACTGTTGTCCCTCGAGCGGGAGAAGGTAGAACGTTATTTTAAACACAGTTTACCGGCCACAAGCATCGGTGTTTTCCTGCTGTTTACCGCGTTTATGATTATGATGTTATGGCTGGGCAGGCTTGCTAGTTCTTTACGGCAAGGGACAGCCCCTGTAGGTTTGGAGCATTACAGCACATTAGTGATTCAGGCACTCGATTTAGCTATTGTTGTTCCGCTCACGGCAATTACCGGGTTACTGCTCATTCGCAGGCGGCCTTATGGTTATCTGCTTGCTTCTGTAGTCATAGTGAAAGCCGCTGCTCTCCTAACCTCCATCACAGCCATGATCATTGGGATGCTGAGGGCGGGAGTAAGTGTATCTACAGTAGAGTTGGTAGCGTTCCCTGCGTTTCATTTGGGTGTTATTGTTTGTTTGTACCTTGTATTGAGCAATGTACAGGAACCGGGATAGTCTTCAAACTCATTACCCATAGAATATATGGATGTACAGAGAAGGCCGCAATGCTTTTGAAATCCAGGCTTGGAGAGGCTGAGGTTATGAATCTAAAATATGCCGACGTGCCGGCTCTGGCTTCATATGACACGGTAATTCTGGGCAGCTCCATCTACTTTGGCAAAATCCGCAAGGAAATGGCGTTGTTTACGTCCAAATATCAGCAGGAGCTGTAAAACAAGAGGCTGGGGTTGTTCGTCTGTGCAGGAATGACAGGGGAGAAGGCGGAGGAGGAACTGAAGCAAGCTTATTCTGAGGTTTTGTACAACAAGGCACTCGCCAAGGAGATCCTGGGTGATGAGATTGATCCGGAGAAAATATCAACATTGGACAGATGGATTCTGCGCATGGTCAAGGGGAAGGGGCACGAAGCTGGAGGTGGATTATCGGTGGATAAGCTAGACAAATTCGTGCTTACAATGTCCCGGAGTTGAGGGGAAGCAAGCCAATGGCAAGGAGTATCATACGGATGCGATGAAAGAGCAAAAGAGCGGCAGCAAGAACAGATGATTCTGTTCAAATATAAGGATGTATAGGTTTCTGCTTGAAGTGCTGACGCTGTATTGATTTTGGGAAGGTAACGAATTCCATTCCTCTAAATAGCCCTCATAAGTCAACATAATAATAATTATGGTAACAACCTTCCGGTTTTGTCTAAAAGAAATAAATCACGAGCCGTCGGCATCAACGAATAAGTCCTCTTTCTCCACCTAACTATAAAAATTCATTATATGAAAAATTCACAATAGAAAAATCAAAATCTAATACTCCATCTAGCCCATTCGCCCACCTACAACACATATCTTTACCTAATCACAATCACCAGGAAAAAGGATGAAATCACATAACGGGCGGCAAAAGTCAACGGATTCAATCGCGATGTACTTCCATTCAAGTATGCATGAGAGCTGTAAGCTGATCCGTCAGCATGGACGCCATCTCCAAGGATTTCAGCGCATGTTGTAAGGAAAGAGTTGAATCTGTTCCATTCTGCAGACACTGGAGAGCATGACGCAAGCTTTTTTCATAGGGATTGTTCGGGATTAGCGGAATATCCACTTGGCCCTCGGAAGTGTTGCGGTCTAATCTATCTTATCATGTTTTGTGCTGCACCGGGAATGAGAGGCAGGCGGCTTGCTCCAGAAGTGACAAAGTTATATGATGTGAAGTAAACGCGAATGGCAGAGGTGAACCTAATGGAGCTTGGAATCGAACTGGTTCCCAAGGAGCAAAAGCAGACGATCAGCAGACTCATGCAATTCTATCTGTATGACTTTACCCGTTACCTGGATCTTGAGGTAGACCGTGATGGCGGCTTTCCGGCGTATCCCGGACTTGAAGCTTACTGGAACAGCGGCAACAATAAATTCGCTTATTTGTTTACGGTGGATGGGCATATTGCCGGATTCGCACTGGTGGACCGTCTGCTTCGCAACCCGGAAGGGCAATACTACATGACTGAATTTTTTGTGATGCAGAAATACCGCCGCAGCGGTGTAGGCACATGGGCAGCCCACCGGTTGTTTGATATGTTTCCGGGTGACTGGAAGGTGTCGCAGATCCGCGCCAATACGCCTGCACGCAACTTTTGGCACCGTGTGATCGGCAGCTATACGCATGGAGAATTTAAAGAGCGCTTTAATCCAAAGCAAGGTAACCCAAGTCAGTACTTCAGTACATTAAGTATTAATAGGATTAAAAAATAAATTGAAACAAAAATTATGGGTCGTCTGTATTGCGCTATCGTCTGCGTTATTTACGGGTTGTAACAATGATAATGACAAGCTTGCGAATGTGCCTTCTGATGCAGCGCAAGAAGCGGTTCAGACCGGAGTATCCTCAACTTCTGAACCCTCGCCAACGGCAGCTGCGAAGGACAGAAGGGCTATTGTACAAGCCACAGATCAGCCTGCTGACAGGTCCATCGCAGTAATGCAGGCTGACGTTCCGGAATATAGTGGCGGTGGGAGGTCTTACATCATTGAAGGGGAAGAAGTCTCGGCTGATTTTTCCTCCCATCGGACCTTGCCGCTTGGAGTGTTGATGCCGGAAACGATGAAACGTTTTGAAGCCGGTGGGGTAACGGCCTGGGGGACTGCGGATGAGCAGAACTTTATTTCTCTCTTTGCCGAAGAAGCCAAGCTGAGTCTAACAAACAGTGACGCGGGGTTGCTGAGGTACAAGGAATATATGGGCAATTGCAGGACTGGGAATGCGACAGTTGATGTATTTTCCGTTGAGGCGAAGGGAAAGCGCTACATCGCTGAGATCCATACTATGGCAGAACAGCGTGAGCATCTGCTTCCGGTATTTGTTAACATACTTAAAGATCTACAATATATGGAGAAAAAAACTCCAATTGTACCCGGTGTCTTTGTACAGATACCGGATGTAGGCAATAGTGGATTCCCTTTAAAAACGAGAAATGGGCCGGCTTTCAAGTGGATTATTACCTGATGGATGATGAAGGATATATTGCCGACCGGGGGTTCACGATTGTTTTGCTGCCGGGCAAGCAGGGAGAATGGAAGATCGAAGACATCGACTAGCACAGGTAGTAAAAGGGGCATACCTAATTAACTCATGCCAGCACAAGATGACGGCTCCATGATAGAGTATATGTAGACGTGCCGTCAGAATCCGGCGCGTCTTTTTTCTCGGTATATAATGTGGATTGGATAGAATCCAACTACGTGGAATGGTCTGTTTCCGAACATCCTATACTTTAAGCTTCAACTGTTGGTTGACATATATAATATTATGTTAACTTAACATCCATTCAAGGAGGTTCCAAAATGGGGAACGTGAAATTTATTGATACCGACAAGGGGAAAACGATTAGTGATCTTCAAAATAAAGTTGAGCACAAAACACTTGTCTTATGGGCTGTTGATTGCGCTGAGCGGGTACTCCAGTTTTTTGAAGAGAGGCACCCGGATGACAAGCGTCTTCGGGAAGCTGTTGAGGCCGGGCGTGCCTGGTTGCGCGGTGAGTTAACGATGAGTGAAGCACGTACAGCCGCTTTTGCCGCTCATGCTGCGGCCCGTGAAGCCGAAGGGGATGCTGCATGCGCCGCAGCCCGTTCTGCAGGCCAGGCCGCAGCCTCCGCTCATGTAGCCGGACACGCTGTTCACGCAGCAACCTACGCTGCCAAAGCTATAACCTACAGCTCTTACCCCGCAGATAGAATTAGCAACACGGCCAAAGAACGTGAGTGGCAACTCCAGCACCTGCTTGATCTGAAGAATGGAGGGGAGAAATGAGAACACGCAGATATTTTGGCATATGGATCGGCTTTATGTTACTGATTCTAATGGGCTGCAGTAAAGAACTTGCAAGGGAAGAACAAACTGCACATGACTATGTTAAGGCGCAAGGCTATAAGATCATCTCCACAGAAGACGAGGCTTTTGAATACACGTTGACCAAAAAGCTGTTGTATGGAAGTCCGGAATCGACCCCTTATCAGCAGATGTGGGGTGTTCAAGCCGTTTCTCCCGATGATTATGTAGGAAAAAAAATAACCATTTATAAGTTCACCGTATCTAATCATCCGCTCGAAAAAATATATCTGACGCATACCACCAATGTTAACATCCTGATGGCAGATGGAGAAGTGATTGGCGGGACTTCGTTCCCGCTTAAAGAAGGCGAGTTGCTGATGGGAAGCGCCTATTCGCTGGACGGAATGACGCTTGAAGAAGTCACAGGTCTAACCTTTAAGGAATGGTCTGACGATTGGAAAAAAAGGTACGATAATTAAACATCTATTTCATAAGGAGATTAGTCTGAAACATCATTATCCTCTATAGTTTGAGTAAGAGATGTGATTCATACTTTATAGATCATGCGAGTGCTTGTGTAATCGTAATCGGCGTAAATTTGCTGATAACGGGGGTGATGATGTAGTGTATTGGAGCGGATTATCTCATAGAGCAGTACATGGGCTAGCTTGGCATCGGTTGTTTTATAGCCGGTGTAAAGATAGCCTATTTCATTATATGCACCGCTGCTGATCCTTTCAAACGCTTCATGCATGTTGACAATACGAGTTGTACAGATGTATATTTGAGTTGCGTATTGAACATTGTTTAATAACATTACATTGTTTAAAAAACGGATTATTGTAGTAGTTTGAAGGGAGTCACCATGAGCAAAGAAGGCCGGCAAGAGCGTGAGCGGGAAGCCATGCGGACACTGATTCTGGAAACGGCAGGCCAATTAGTGGCCGAGAATGGAATACAGAAGCTGTCGATCCGCAAAATAGCTGAACGTATGGAGTATTCACCGGGGATCATTTATCACTATTTTGAGGGGAAAGAGGATATCATCGGGCAATTGCTGGAGCAAGGGTACCGCAATCTGCTTCAGAACCTGAACGCTGCCACGGCACATAACAGTGAAGAATTATTACCGGAGGAGGCGTTGAGCCGCTCGTTGTCGCAATTTATTCGCATGGCTATAGAGGAAGGGACACAATACCGCAATGTAATGCTTAATGATTCTGCGGCAGTCCTCAGGCATACTGCGGTGCTGCATATGGGGGCTTTACAGGAACGGAATGCAATCGGCATGCTGTACGCAAAACTCCGCAGGTTCAAGGGCTTGGCGTCACAAAGTGAGCGTGAACTGGAGCTGACAGCCCAAGTTATTTGGAGCGCAGCCTTCGGGTTGATTATCAGACTGACTGTAGAGAATCCCCCGGAGGAACAGAAGGAAGCCTTGATTTCACGTCATTTGCAGGCGATGCTAACGATAGCATCAGGATAATTCCCATTCTGAAAGCTGACAAGGAGCAGGTATAATGAAGACATTGATTTTGTATGCCACTAAATACGGGTGTACAGAGAAGGCAGCCTATCTCTTGAAATCCCAGCTGCGGGGCGAAGTGGAAGCGATCAATCTTAAGTACGTCAAAGTTCCACCGCTTACTGCGTATGACAATATTATTTTAGGCGGTTCCGTCTATTACGGGAAAATTCGCAAGGAAATGGCGCAATTTTCCCGAGATAATAAGGAGATGTTAAAGAGCAAACGTCTCGGGCTGTTCATTTGCGCAGGTTTGAAGGGAGAGCAGGCGGAGCAAGAGCTCAGACTTGCTTTTCCTGAGGAATTGTACAGCAAAGCCCTTGTGAAGGAAGTATTCGGAGATGAGATTTATACCGATAAAATGTCTGCAACGGACAAATTAATCCTCCGGATCGCCAAAGGAAAGAAAAAGGGCAATACAGGGTTAGCTTTGGACAGGATAACGAGCTTTGCTCATGCGATGAATTGACTCTTAAAAGAAGAGGTAGACGACTAGTTAACATAATCATTACTATGTTAACTAGTCGTCTTTGTTTAAAGATCACTTATTCAATAGAGAATATGAGCAATGTGACAATTATGTCATACTAAATTGAATATTGTTATATTAAGCGATGGGAATATAGACATGACCCCCCTTATACTGGAAATTGTTATATGAGCTTATTTTCGAAAGGGGGCTTTCCACTGATGAGTGATGTAATTAAAGCAATCATACTCGGCATAATTGAGGGCTTAACTGAATTTTTACCGGTATCGTCTACTGGACATCTTATTTTAGCAGGCAATTTGCTTAGCTTTGAGGGAGACGCGGCAATAACATTTAAAATTGTTATACAGTTGGGTGCAGTGATGGCAGTTCTAATTCTTTATTGGAGGAGGTATTTGAAGATTGGGGCTAATATGATTAGAATGGATTTTTCTAAAAGTAAAGGATTAAATGTCATTCATATGATTTTGGCTATGTTACCAGCATTAATCCTATATCTTCTCTTCAAGGACACCATAAAAAGCAAATTATTCGGCCCAACCCCTGTCTTGATCGGTCTAGTTGTGGGTGGTGTGTTGATGATCATTGCAGCAAGGAGTAGGAGAACTGAAACCGCTGATACGATTGATGGGATTAATTATAAACAGGCTTTCGGGATTGGCCTGTTCCAGTGTTTGGCATTGTGGCCGGGATTTTCGAGATCGGGTTCGACGATTTCAGGTGGCCTTTTGCTTGGCACTAGCCAAAAAGCCGCCGCAGATTTCACGTTTCTTATTTCCGTGCCTGTTATGTTTGGTGCAAGCTTGCTGGATTTGTACGATAGTCGCGATTTGCTGAATTCTGACGATTTCTTTCTAATGTTAATTGGCTTTATGACATCCTTTATTGTGGCAATGATTGCAGTAGTGACGTTCATCAAACTGATTAAACGACTTCGATTGGAATGGTTTGCGCTATACCGTTTTGTCTTAGCAGCTCTTTTCTATTTTATCGTTATACTGTAAACAGTGTTGTATTGGATTAACCGTTGATGTGTTATTAAAATGTGTTGACACAAAAGTAATTAGGGACCATACTACATGTATGAACAACAATAATAAAATAACAAATGACATTGACGCTATTCCATCGCTTGTACAATCCAAGCGTCAGATTGACCGCTATAACCTAGACATAGACGCACAGGCTATACTCGTCGCGTCTAGGCTAATGGCAGCGGGAGCCAAGCTTGGGCATGCCTCGGAGATTCATTTCTCTAGATTCGGTTTATCAACAGGGCGATATCGTTTATTGGCAGATCTTGAAGACAACGAAGGAGAAGAGTTGCCTTCGCAATTAGCGGAGCATCTAGGCGTTACACGTGCTACAGTGACTGGTCTTATCGACATTCTTGAACGGGATGGCCTAGTAGCTCGGCGATCAAGCTCAGACGATGGCCGTCAGAGATCGGTCATTTTGACGGAGGAAGGAGCGAAGAAGCTCCGTGAAATGGCTCCTGAGCATTTCGCTCGGCTGGAAGCAATGGTGGGCTTACTTAATATCGAGGAGCGCAGTGTATTTCTTGACTTGCTAGGCCGAGTTACACAAGGCATCTCAGCACTTACGGGCGAACTAGGCTCGAAACCAAAAGGAAACATCAGTAATGAGTAGAATGGGCTAGTGATGCTAGCCTATTTTTACTCTTATATAGTTAGGAACCTAATTATATCTCGCTGAAAGCAACCGTTGAACTATTTCAAAGAAGAAGGGAGCAACTAAATGAACCAGATGAAATACGGGAATCAGACAGATGATGTTTACGGCATCAAGGCTGTTGGTTCTAAGAAAAAGACTTTTGTACTATGGCGTGAAGTTGTAATGGCCTATACTGCTCCTGCCATCATGGCAGGTATCGGGGGATTGGTTACTGCCAATAGGGGACTTCAAATTGGGGCATTGACCACAATCGGAGGTGCATCGGCCTTGATGGCCTTGATGATTGGCCTTTTGTTGAGCAGCCGGGTGGGCCAAATGCGATGGGTTATCGGTGCACCTCACTTGGTTGTGGTAGGAGTGTTCGCATTGGCCGGGTCCTCGTTTGGCCTATACGCCGCATGGGTGACATCTGTTTCACTAGAAATTATGATTCCGAGCAATCACTTGGCCTGGGCCGATCGTGTCTGGATCGATTTCCCGTTGTCTGGATTCATAGCAAGCACGATAGTGACATGGCGGTGGCGTCTTGCGGTCACAACTAATTTTTCGTCCAAAAGGAGAAGAAAACAATGATAGTTATTATGGGAGCAACAGGTACGATAGGCAGTGCGCTTTTGGAACGTTTGGTTGATCATGGCGTACCTGTCAGGGCGCTGAGCAGAGAGCCAGAGAAGTTGCGTGATCAGATCGGAGAAAAAGGCCGATCGACTATCGAGGTCGCATTGGTGGAGGCTTCTGACCCTGAATCGCTGCGCCGCGCGTTTACAGGTGCTAGCCAGCTCTTCCTTGCCATGTCCAACAGTCCAAGACAAATCGAATTGGAAACTTCAATCATTCAGATTGCCGCCGAATCTGGAATCAAACACATCGTAAAAATATCCAGCCCTGCCTTTGAGCAGAGCTCTCCAGTGGCAGTGGCGGGCTGGCATCAAGGAATCGAGAAAACGCTGAGGGAATCGGGTCTCACCCACACCGTGTTGCGCCCTTATGCGTTCATGCAAAACTTATTACGCCTTGCACCAACGATCACAACCCAAAATGTATTTTTCGGCTCCATGGGCGATTCACCGTGTAACTTCATTGACTGTCGCGATATCGCAGATGTTGCCGCAGAAGTTCTAACCAACCGCGAGGTATCAGGCCAAATATATACGCTTACTGGTTCGGAGATTTTCAGTTATCCCCAGATCGCGAGTCAACTATCCGCCCTGCTTAATCGGCCGATAAGTTACATCAACATGGAACCCCAAGTACTTCTCCGTAATCTTATCGAGCACGGGCATATGCCTCCTTGGCTCGCGAACCACGTTGTGGAAATTCAAACCATGTCTACGGTGGTGCCAGAAAGTCCAAATGACACTGTGAAACGCTTGCTCGGCAGAGAGCCACGCACGTTAGATGCCTTTCTGCATGAGCGTGTAGAAAATTTCCGGTAGAGGCGGAGTCTATCTATTTTGATATTTGTGTCGTTGGCAGCATTTTATTCCAATCTCAGACAGGTCATTCTGCTAAAGGGATACGTTAGCTCAAAAAAACAGCGGCAGTCTAGGACTTTATTTCGTCCATGGATGCCGCCGTTTCTTTTATTTAGCCCAGTCTGATACTTGAATTTATAGATAATATTTCAACATATGAAAAATTCACAATAAAAACTCTTTACTACACCGTTCCCTTGATACTCCAGAGCATACCTTACACACACCGAACTTGCATACTAAACCCAGGAAAAAGACCGGGGCACAGCCCCAGTCAATAACATTTTAATTCCCTGATTTCGTGCTTAGTCTGTAGAGCCGGTTAACCGCTGCTTCAGATCAAGCGCTATTTCCATGGACTGGAGTGCTTGATTCAGCGAAAGGACGGATTCCGATCCGTTTTGTAAACAGTGAATCGCATGCTGGAGACTTTGCTTGTATGGATCTTGTTTCTCCAGAACAATCTCTTGCTTGCCGGCCTTGCTGTATTCATACAATGCAGTATCGATGTTTCCCTGCATGTCATCACTTTCATGAAAGACCAGCTTCGCCTGCTCAAAGTAAGCCTCATATCCAACTGTAAAGGGGTAAGAATCAGGCATAAGCGAAGAAACGGTAACTTCCGCTGAGACCCCGGATTCCTCAAAGGATACACGGACCAGCGCTTGTTCCTCCTTGCTGCCATTTGTTCCCCATACGGAGGAGGGAGCAGTTGAACCCAGCAGCCAGGTGATGAAATCCAGCTCATGGATCATCAGATTTGTAGGGAGGGTGCCAAGCCCCAGATTCCCCCAAAGTGGTGGGGTTTCTCTTTTGACAGACACATACAGCAGCTTGCCATACTTCTCCAGTCGTGCGGATTCATACAGATATTGATAGGCCGGATCAAATTTGATGAACTGATTGACGAGAATTCTTTTCCCGTATTGAAGCTCAGCCTCTCTCATTGCCGTCGCATCTTCTAAGCTTAGCACAACCGGAGTTTCACAAAATACATGTTTGCCGGCTTTCAGTGCCTCTAGAGTGTATTTCTTATGTAGTGGAGAAGGTAGACAGATATCAATGATATCCAGTCCGGAATCTTGCATAATGTCCTCTATAGACGATGTGATCTCAACCCCAAGCTCTTCCTTCAGCTTATGCAGCTTGTCTTCGTTCCTCCCGAAGATGACAACCCGTTCAACACTATCCAGTTTCTTTAATATGGCGGCATGATATGCTCCGAAACCTGTTCCTAATATGCCAATATTCATTTGCAGCAGCTCCTTCTCTCTGATATATTTCATAGTACACTGCTATTGTTGACAACAGAGTGGCAAGAATTCGAGAAGCTTCAAAACCCTATTAATTTCGTGGGTAGGATAGGAGGGAATATATGCGCTTGCATCGCTTGATTGGGATATTGTTACTGGTAGAATCCAGGGGGAAAATGAAAGCAAGTGACTTGGCGGCCGCACTAGAAACCTCGGTACGATCCATTTATAGAGACATAGACGTTCTGGCGGAGGCTGGAATTCCCATGGTATCTGCACCTGGGCCGAGTGGCGGGATTTCGCTAATGGAGGGCTACACGGTCAACCTGCGGCAGCTGCACGGGGACGAGATGATTCAGCTCTATTTAACGGGAATGGGCTTTCAATCAGGAAGGAACAGCGAATCGGGCCTCAAGTTGAGGAACGCGTTATTAAAGCTGGAAAAGTCCTTGCCAGCCGCTTATCAGGAGGATATCCGCAAAGCCCAAAATGTCTTTTATTTCGATGATACCCCTTGGTGGACGGAACAGAATGCGGTGCCGTGTCTGGAGACTCTGCGTGCTGCACTGTGGAAATCACAAAAGATTAGCGTTCAATACCGAAAGGTCAATAACGACATTTCTTCCCGGTTACTGCTGCCCTACGGCCTCGTAGTCAAACAAGGGGCTTGGTATCTGGTCGCTTATTGCAAGGAGGCAGAGGGGATGCGCACCTTTAAATGCGAGCGGTTCGAAGCGGTACAATTACTGGAAGAAGAATATGGAATCCCGGCGGAGTTTTCTTTGGAGAAGTATTGGAGCAGCGGGGAGGAGCGCTTTAAACAAAGCCGGAGGGCTGAAGAACACTATCCGGTGGTCCTTCGCATAGAAAAGGGTAAGCAGGAACTTGTGAACAGGCTTGAGGTTATGCATAAGGGTGAAGAGGAGGGAATTCTTGTGTTGACCGTAAATATGTACAGCTATGAGAATGCCTGTCTGAAGGCGCTGGCGCTACTCACCGATACCGAAATTCTTGAGCCGTTTCTACTTAGAGAGTACATTAAGGAGAAAATAACTGCTTTACAGCATAAGTACCTATGATCAAGCTCAGCAAATAGTTACTGGAATTTAAATGATTTGCAACTAAAATTACACATTATACTCAAAAGCTTATGCGATAATTTAAGCATTGACGTTTTATCAATCCTATTGGGGTCAATGCGAGGAGGAGTGATGTGAACAAGATTGCTATCGCTATAGCAGCAGGGGCTATTTTACTTAGCGGATGTACAACGGACAAGTCCCGGAATGCGGAGCAGAATAATAGTGCGGGTGATCATAAGGTTCTTTTGACGGAAGATAAATCTCAGAAAATCGCTGTGTACGGGGTCAGTAAGCCGGAGAGCGGCTACTCCCCGTTGACAGTTCAGCTCGATAATGAGTCCAGAGATTATGAGTGGAGCAATACCTCTAACCCCTCTTTTTATCCGAAGGTCATCCTCAGTGATTTGAACGGCGTAGAGGGAGATGAAATTGCTGTTGTACTTACGATATCCACTGGTACAGGTGTGCGTGAATCGGAGGTTCATGTATTGACTGCTGATTTCACAGAGATTCCGGTTTCCGATCCTAAAGACAGCGTAAGAAATAAAATTTCCTCTGTGCTGCAAAAGGGAAACGGCGAGCGGGAGTACACGATCTCAGTTTCAGGCAAGGATTATTCTTTTAAGTTCAATGAAAGTGATGCAGGTATATGGTTTGATCAACCGGTTGTCGGGAACATTGTCAGATACTTTATTCAGGATCATGTTCTTATGGCTGAACTGTCTATCCAGATTTCCCCCGGGATGTTCATTGGAAATGTGTTGATGAGGTATGCTTATGTGAACGGAACTCTTGAACCGGATGACATTGTATACCAGAAAGAAAGTTTATAAGAGTAAGGTAACATAAATAATATTATGTAAACTATAGTTGAAGGGGATTGGATTTTGTTCAGAGATATTCAACATGCGTGGAACCCGACTCAAGAGGAAATTAAGATATGGGCATATAGTGATGAGCAGATTCCAAGCCAAGACTGGGAGTTAGCGGTTAATAATGTTGAAAATATACCCATGATATGTAGTTTTATTGATGATGATAAATGCCAGAAAAAAACCTTTTTTCTAAGCAGTCTTTACGTTTTTACAGGTGATATTGTTGCATCAGAGATAGAAAGTGATATAGCTGATCTAACTTCATTATTGGACAAAGTTGAAAAAGGTGCAAAAACAGAGGAGCTTAAAACTTGGATTTATCGTTCAAAACATTTGATAAGCTATCCGCAAGAATATGATTACGATTACTGGGGGCTATTTTCAAAGTATGTCTTTAATGTGTGATTAAACGAACAAATTCCACTCTGCGTGTGCAATGTTCACCATTAGTAAACCCGGACAAGCTTCTAAGCTTATCCGGTTTTTTGGTTTCTATACGTTTACATCACCAGCGCCCGTTTCTCTGATCTTAAGTCGTTTGTGGGCGGTAATGAGGAAAGGCAGCCCCAAGGCGGTGGTTAAGGCCAGGGGTACAAAGACAGCCGGTCCATTCGCGGCGCCGAATTGATCCAGTAGCAGTCCCCCCAGAATAGGAGCTATTACATTGCCGAGATTATTAAAGCCTATGGTTCCGAAATACGTACCTTTCCATTCCGGTTTGGCAATCCGGTCAATGAGTATGTCCATCATCGTAAAGAGCAGTACCTCGCCTATGGTGAACAATACGACACTGAACATCAGCAGTGCCACTCCACCAGCAATTCCGAACAGCAGCAGGCTCAGCGCTACGCAAAGATTCCCGAGAATCAAAGGGACAATCGGCGAGAATCGGCTTGCCGTGCGGACAATCGGGTACTGGACCACCAGTACGGTTACGGCATTAAGGGACAGCATATAGGAGAATACCTGTCCTCCGTTCGTGAAATGGGTATTCATTGCTAAATACTGGGCCAGTGTGGAGCTGAAATGCCCATATCCCAGCACACAGAAGATTGTACCCAGCAGTACGGGCAGGAATACCCGGTCCCGGGTGGTCGTTGCCAGCGCTTCGCGCAGCTTCGGAGCACGGACCTCGGAACGCTGCGGAAGAGTGGAATGATGGATGCGGAACTGCATAAACAGCACAAGCCCATAAGCGATATACACAATTCCGGCAATCAGAAACGGGAAGGTCGATTTTGCAGAGCCCAGCTGCAGGCCAATAATCGGACCAAAAACAACACCCAGATTGACGGCGGCGTATCTTAAATTGAACACGAGCAGTTTATGGTCCGGTGGGGTAATATCCGACAGTAAGGCGCGAGAAGTAGGTTCAAATACGGCACGACATAGGCCGTTTAGCGTATTAACCAGGAAGAATACCCATAAATGCTGGGCGGCAGAGAAGCCGAAGAATACACAGGCCCAGCCGAAGACCGAGACCAGCATTACGATTTTACGCCCGATAACATCGGAGATATAACCTCCATAGAAACTGATCAGGACGCCAGCCAGTGAGCTGACAGCTACCGTGAAACCAGTCTGTGTCGCGGAAGCGCCAAGCACCTGGGTGAGATAGATGGATAAGAAGGGAATGCTCATGGAGGTAACCAGGCGTCCGAACATTGTCCCGATAATAATGGTCCAGGCTAAGGGATGGATGTGCTGCAAATGTTGTTTCATATAATGTGAATCTCCTACTCTGGTTGCTGAATTTTTAAACCTGCTAATCGAAGCTGCTTTATGTATAATTGTAATGATAAAAGGGGGAAGTAAAAGTGTAAGGTTTGCGTTCCCCGTTTCACCTTTAAAGGAGCATGGATCATGGACAATAACGTCACACATTATTTACGGGTTGCCTCGGAGATTAATAATCCCTTTAATATTCATATGCCTATTCCGGTGACAATTGAGCTGCTGGCATCTGTGCTGTGCTGCACGCCACGCAACGTGAAATTTATTCTGCGCAAGCTCGAGGAGAAGGGGTTCATTCAGTGGCAGGCAGGACGGGGGAGAGGCCACACCTCGGTGATGACTTTTTTACGCACTGTGGAAGAGATATTGGAGAATTACCTTTTGGAGCTGATTAGCAGCGGGAAAATAAAGCAGGCCATCGAGTTAATTGGGCTGCCTGAGGTCAAAGGTCCGTTAAAGGAAAGGTTATTAACCTTGTTAAATAAACAGATGGGCTATCAGAGTGAGACAGAATCGACCACAGGACTTGATATCCTGCGGATTACCCGCAACCGCAGCATGGAGAAGCTTGACCCCGCTTTTGTGTACACAGCATTTGAAGCCTATCTGATCGGACAAATCTGCAGTACTTTAGTTACATATGATGCCGTCAGCGATTCCTTTCATCCGGCTCTGGCCCATATGTGGGAAGCGAATGACGACCATACTAGCTATATCTTCTATTTGCGCAAAGGTGTTCGTTTCCATCACGGCAGAGTGATGACCTCGCGGGATGTGAAAAGTACGCTGCAGCGGCTGGTGGAGCTGGACAGTTCGGCATTATGGCACTTTCGGGGGATTGAAGAAGTAGAGCTTGAGGGGGATCACCGGATCCGCTTCAATCTGTCATCGCCTAATCTCTTTTTTCTTCATCTCTTAAGCTCCATTCACATGTCGATTCTGCCCTTTGATGCTGATAATGACCAGGAACCCCTTGGAACAGGTCCCTACCGGCTGATGAATTTGAATGAAGATGTGCTTGTGCTTGCAGCCTTTGATGATTACTACAGCATTCGTCCGCTTTTGGACCGGGTCGAAATCTGGTATTTGCCGGATCAGAGCTCTGGTGCACGCCAATACCAGCTGCCGGATGCCGCAGTTTCAGGCTCCTATTCGGATGGTTGCTCTGGCAACAGTATTGATTATCCGGCGCTGGGTTGCAGATATATTATCGTGAATTTTCGCAAAGAGGGCATTCAGCACAATCCGTTTTTTCGCCAGGCGATGCGTCTTCTTTATGATCCATCTGCGCTGATCAAGGAACTGGGCGGTAACCGGATTACACCGGCAGACAGCTTCCTGCCTTGGTACAGCCGCCGCATTATCTGGAAAGAGCATTCGCTTGAAGAGGCGGCGAAGCTGCTGGAATCCAGCGGGTACAGCGGAGAAGAGATTACGCTTGCTTATGTTACCAGAAAGGATGAGCTTGAAGAAGCTGGGTGGCTGCAGCAGCGTGCGGAGCGAATCGGTCTGCATATTTGCCTGATGTCCTACAAGGAATACAACATGGAGGAAGTCAAGCAGCAAGCGGATTTCCTGTTTGCGGAAGAGGTGCTCGAAGATGATTGGCAGTGGGGAATGATTAATTACTTTGTGAACAAGTCTAACCATCTGCACGCGTTGCTTCAGGACAGTCAGCGGGACCAATTACAGCGGGAACTGGAGCATTTTGCAGAACAACCTGCAGAAGGCAGAGGCGAACTTCTGGAGCGGACGGAAGCGATTCTGCGCGAGAATTGTTGGGTCCTCTATGGCTGTCATATGAACAAAAGAGCCCAGCTGAATCAGAGTCTGTTCGGCTTGCATACGGGATCCTTTGGTTTTCTGGACATCTCCAGGCTGTGGATCAAACCGGGTTTCCCGGAGACCCGTATGTGAAGCATGACTAACCTGGCAATTAAACCTGCCGGATTCACAATAAAACAGGAAAGAAAAACCTGGTAATTTCTCTTTATTCCATGTGCTCCCGCTTATATCATTAGGCATATGTCTGATTGGAAAAGGGAGGGCCTTATGTTGTCCAAGCTGACTGCCCGCAAAAAAATAGCATTTTTTTTACTTGGAATCTTACTTGCTTCCGATGTACTACTTGTCCTTCTTGGGCTGTTGGATTATTCGCCTGGACCGCGGTTTCACCCATCGGGGGGATATATCGTCCTCTATCATGTAATCCTGCTAAGTGTGTCACTGGTTCTGCTCCAAAAACAGCTGCTCCTGATCCTGACGGTTTCCTTAATCCTGTTGCTGTTCGGGGGGAAATACTTTTGTTCGTCGTTTATGGGCTGGCAATATGAATATTTGCAATCCCCCCGGAATCAAGAGCTGCTGGTTGTGAAATACCGGATCGCTACACTTGGGGAAAGCCAATATTTCGCTGAATTTTACCGGAGCCGATATTTTGGATTATTCATGCATAAGCTGGAAAATCAGGACTACTGGGTTATGATTCGCGGTGAGGATCGGGATCCGGATAAGGTGCTTGGGCTGAGCAATCCTACCTGGAAGCATGAGCGGGAAGTGATTCTGGATACGGCAAGCGGGGAGCATACCATCAGATTGTATTGAAATGAGCATGTAGCAGAAGAGAGCAGGTTAATTCAATGCCTCCTTGCCAGTGATAGAATTAGGCCGCATCTCGGATGTTACTCTGGGAATTCTTGAAGATAACGGTGTCCGTAATTGGGTGCCACAGCATGAATTGAATTAATTAGAAGAACAAAGGGGAGTGCCGAAGATGCGGCACTCCCCTTTGTTCTTCCTGTCTTGTGATTCAGAAAGAAGATTACGTTCCCCGGCTTAATCTTTTCAACCTGCTTGTTTGCCCTCGCATTTCTTGCAGACTTCGAGCTTCTCACCGGCAACACCTTTGCCGATATAGAGCAGCTTGATTCGCGTGCTGCCACAGATCGGGCAGGTTCCTCTGCCGCGGGACGGCATCCGCCAGAGCGCTTTGCCGCGTTTATTCTTGGACATAAAATTCGCCCACCTTCGCCATTGATATCCTATCTTATGCCTAGAGTGAACTAACGGTTCTGCCTGAACAGGATTCATTTTAAACCTGTTGAGCACAATCGTTTATTATATTTTAGTTTGATTCAGAAAATATTTACTAGAGTGTAACAAATATTACGTTATATATAGATATAAATAGATATAATCAGACATAATTAAATATGGAATAGCGGATTTTCATAGAGATACAAGAAGAGGCTGCGCAGCGGAATTTTCCGTCTGTACAAATATAATCTAGGAGGAGTGGAAGATGATTAGTTTATCACGCACCCACATATTCGGCAGAAGATTAGGACTCATGATTCTTGGTCTCTTATTTACGGTGTCAGTCTCTGCGGCAAGTTTACTCGTGCCGGAAGAGGCCTTCGCAGCACCTACCAGCTCTATTGATCTGTATTTAGACAGCACTTTTGTAGGGACAATAACGTCTACAGATATTAATGCCAATGCAGATTATTTTGACTATACAGGCAATCGCAACAATCTCACGAACGCAGCGTATACTGCCTACGGCAGTCCGGTTCTCGAACTCTTCCAGAGTCTTCTAGACAACGAAGCGTTAAGTGTCGATGTAGACTCCGATGTAATTAGTGTAACGTTCTCCTCGCTGGTTGGACCTAACTACACCAGAACCTTCAACAATCCGGGGACTCAGCTGTTCTCCAGCCGCTATACCTTCCCGAATCCGGACATTGCCACCTCCGGAACCTTGGTGCCGGCAATTTTGGCTACTGATATCAACGGCAGTGGTGAGGATGTTATTCGATTGCTGTTTGGAACTTTAGCAGCGCAAGAGACGAATATTCCTTATTTTCTCTCTAACATTAACCGCATTGACTTGTATACCTCTGGTACCTTTACCGGCGGATATGCTTACTGAGTTGTCATGATCTAGGGAATTGCCGCTGTTGCAGCCTGCATTAGTGAGCTTTCCAAGGAACGGCCTTCTTTGCTTAATACTGCAGGGAAGGCCGATTTTTTATAGGTGCAGGCAATTCAATGTAACGTATACAAAAAACAAGGGGAGATGGAAAAGTGAGAGTGAAGGGAAATAGATGGTGCAGGAGCCTGCTGATAGTTCTGCTCTCTGCGGCAATGCTGGTGCAGGGCTTCGGGAGGAGCCAGAGCAGCGCGGCAGGATTGGAAGCTGAGGGAACCTGGATATATGAAGGCGATAGGGAAATTGCTGCAAAAGCTGCCCTTCCGGAAATAGCCTATAACAGCAAGGGTGAACTGTACATTAAATATCTCGCTGCTTATAAAAGCGGAAACGGCATTCCTTCCATTCAAAAGTATGACGGAGTGAAATGGATGACGCTTCCTACTCCGCCGGAGGCAATCCCGATGCCGGCGGCTTCGGTGACCACCTCCTTCGTAATCGACAATGATATACCTTATTTGGCATATAGGGGAGATAAGAATGAACTGCATGTGAGCAAGTTGGCGGAAGAGGGATGGGAGAGTCTCGGAGGGCCTGTCTTTGTCAGTGAAAGCACCACGCTTGACCATATTTCCTTAACGATAGTAGATGGAACCCCATATGTGGCGTATTCGGGAGTCGTTAAGGGTGAAAAAGTGTGGCAGATCAAAAAATACATTGCAGGAGCATGGACGTTGATACCCAGTCCTGAGGGAAGTCATCCGAGCGGTGATGCCCCTTTTGCAATAGACGACGACGGTATTTTATATGTAGGCTATATTTCAAGCAACAGTGCACAGAGAGCAACTGTGAAGAAATACAATCCGGACCGCAAGGAATGGGAACGGATCGGCAACCAGAATTTCACTGGTGGAGCGCTTAGCCTGCCTAAATTAATCGTTGAAGGCGGGATATTATATTTCGGATATGTAGACAGTTCCGCCAACGGCAACAGGCTGACAGTTATGGAGCATTCAGCGGGTGAAATATTGGGAGATTGGACGAAGGCTGGAAATGAGGTTTCCGAGAATAGAGTAAGCTCATATACCTTATCTGCGGATGCCGGAAAGGTGTATGCCGTGTATCGGGATTATACTGAACCCTACACCGTATCTGCCAAAAGCTTAAGCAAGCTCCTAGATGGGAGCTACACCTGGGATAAGCTTGGAGAATCATTATCCGTAACAGTTCAGAGTCTATCCGATATGACAGTCAGGGATGGAGTACCATATGTCAGCTACGTAGAAGACGGCAAGACCGGGTCCATATCCATCATCAAATACAGCGATGCCGATTTCAAACTCTGGGGTCAAGTGCGGGATTCGGCAGTTCAACTGGAGTGGGACGCAGCAGAAAAGGCTACCGGATACATTATTTTTAAAGACGGGGTACAATTCAGCTCTGTCGGCAGAGAAGGACGAAGTGATGTGATTCCGAAGCTTGAAAATAATACATCCTACCGGTTTATGATCCGTACAGTGGATGGACGTTATTCCAATGAAATCAAGATAACACCGTTGGCCTTGCCGCCAACTGCTCCACTGCATGTGCAGGTTACTTCGGTCAATAATGCACAAGTGAACATTAGCTGGGATCCGGTTACTGCCGCTACTGGAGCAGATGCAACGGGTTACTACATTTACCAGCGTGATGCGGAAGTCAGCAGTTATCCGGATACACCGGCTGCTGTAGTTACCGGGAATAGCTCCACCGCCTATACATTGACCGAAGGATTGAGCAGTGGCAAGACAGTCTACTTCAAGGTGAGAGCTTTTAATGAGAATGGGGTTAGCGATGAAGCCGAATCTGCAGAGGTCAACGCTACGCCGGGTCTCAACGTATGGGAATCTCTGGGGACCGTTTCCAGCTCTGCCACTATGGACAACTCTTTGATCGTAAATGACGGCACACCTTTTTTGGCCATCGTAGTGAATGGAAAAGTGTCCGTCAAAAAACACACGCCCACCGGTTGGGAGTATGTTGGAAGCCCAGGATTTCTGGAAGGCGGCGTTGGATATACTTCGCTGGCTTTCTTTCATAACGTGCCGTATGTCGCATCTACCGATATCCATAACAGTGTTACGGTCATGAAGTATACAGGAAAGGGTGCAACCAAATGGGAGCCCGTTGGAGGGAGAAGCATCGTCGACAAGCTGGTTGATAATGTAGCTCTGGCTATTGATAAGAACGGTATACCTTTTGTTGCTTTTAACGTCCAGCCTGCCCATGGCCAAGAGCCGGGTGCGATGGTAATGAGATATAGCGGTGAAGGCGACACTGGCTGGGAGCTTGTCGGGGACGGAATCATATCCGTAGGTGCGGCAGGAACCTATGTATCATTATTTGTAGACGGAATCACGCCTTATGTCGCTTTCCGTGATAATAACGCCAACCGGGGAACTGTCATGATGTATGATGGCGGCCAGTGGGTAGCTTTAGGCGGACGCGGGTTTACCAAGAACATGACAACTGCGAAAGCCGTCAAGTGGACATCGGTATTTGTGTACGAGGGAACGCCATATCTGGCTTTTCGGGATGTGGGGCCGAATCTGGTCAAATTTAACGGGCGGAACTGGGATTATGTCGGCAGCAAAAATTTTGAAGGGAATCCTGATAACGACCTGAATTATACCCGTCTTTTTATAGATCAGGGCATACCCTATATCTTGTTCAGGTCAGCGGAAAATGGCGGAAAAGCCATTGTAATGAAATATACCGGCAAAGGAGATACCGGCTGGGAATTTGTCGGGAACAAAAGTTTTTCCAAAGGAGCGGTGGATCATACCTCGCTATACGTGGAAGACGGCATTGTCTATGCTGCATTCACGGATATGGCACAGTCAGGAGGGGATTACAGGACGGTTGTGATGCGGTTCGATGACAGTGGTTCGGCTCCGGCAGTACCGCTGAATGTTACAGCAAGCGCGCGGGATCGCGGGGTTGAACTGAACTGGTCTGCCTCTCCCAATGCGGATCATTATAATATTTATTTGCGTACCGCAGGGGAGGGCTACGGTGCACCGGCAGGCGTTGCAACAAGCACCTATTTATCAGTGAAGGAGCTTGCCAATGACACCACCTATTATGTAACAGTGACCTCGGCCAGCGAAACGGCTGGAGAGAGCGGGAAATCGATGGAGGTTGCGGTGACACCGTTTGACACTGCGGCTCCTCCGCTTGTGACTCCGATTGAAGTTAGTCCGGGAGGTGCACCCGGCAGAGCTCTGGTCAAAACTGCAGTTTATGATGAAGTCTATCATGAGTTAAAGCGAATCGTTTCTGTGGAGCCTTTGGATACCCCGGACATTGTGCTTGACCGTGTACCTGCTGAAGCGGTTCCGGTTTCCGCCCTGCCTTTCGAGTTAGCCGATGTGGAAGCTGGAATGTATATCGCAATTTATGAGACGGACGAAAAGGGGACAATCTTCCGTTTCAGCTCAAAGCTGCTGCAGCGGGGAGAGGTAGCACCATATCCCATCCCGATGCTCAAATTGGATATTGTACCCGGCAAAACGCAGGGCACGGCCACGGTACAAACGACGACCTATGATCCGCTCAACAGTATAGCTGTTCAAGTGTCAGCCGATGCTATAGCAGTTCCGGTTAAAGGAGATTTCCTGCCTGCCGGAGTACTCAGCTACAAGCCGGGGGAAGATATCGCTGTTGCAGCGGGTTCGTATATTGCAGTCTATGAAATCAATAAAAGCCGGCAAATTAACGGTTTTGCCCAGGCTAAGGTTTCGGCTGGGCAGATTTATACAGCTCCACCTGCTGGTAACAATCCCGAGTTCCAGAGTGCTGTTGTCCCTCCAGCCGCAAAGCCGGATCTGCTTAAAGTAGATGAGGCATGGGCACTCAAGGAATTGAACAATGCTGAAGCCGCTGTATTAAGTATAGATCTTAAAGATGTTGATAGTTCTGCAACTGGCGCTATATCTGTATGGTTTCCGCAATCTGTCATCCGCATGGCGGTTCAGCTTGGTAAACCACTGCAAATTCTTGACCGGGGTTCGAAATGGACGATAGCCGCGCAGCAGTTATTGTCGGCCGAAGCGGAAGAGGTCACGCTGACATTTACCCAAAAGACAGCGGTAGATCAGCCTGCAAATACAGAAGGCCGTATTCTGTATACTATTACTTCGTCGGTTAAAAATCTTGATCCGTTGGATAAGAACTCCTTTGCTCTGAACGCACAAATATCGGTTTCTGGTGGAGAAAGTGATCCGGACAAGCTCGTGATTTACGTGCAGGATGAACAGGGGAACTGGCGGTATCTTGACAGCAAAATTACGGGTGGAAGCATAGAATTCCAGCCGGCTCAATGGGGAGCTTATCTGCTGACGAAATCCACCAAGACCTTTGGAGATCTGAACTCTCACTGGGCCCGGCATGCCATTGAAGTGATGGCTGCCCGAAATATCGCGACTGGAACAGACGAAGGTTTATTTGCTCCGAATCAGATATTGACCCGTGCAGAGTTCGCGGTGATGCTGGACCGACTGTTGAATCTTAAAATGGAAGCAGCCGTGTTCAAGGATGTCCCTGAAGACGCATGGTACGCGGTGGGAGTAAATGCCGCTGCCGCAGCTGGAATTATAGGAGGAGCCGGCGGGGTGTACCGGCCGCAGGATTCCCTTTCGCGGCAGGAAATGGCTGTGATGATTATGCGCGCATATCATTTGAGCAACGCAGGCGCGGCAGTAACTGGCGCGACCCCGGCATTTCATGACGCCGGGCGAATGGGAACCTGGGCACAGCAAGCCGTGAATGAAGCGGCAGCACTCGGCATCATTGAAGGCCAACCCGGGGGGATGTTTAAACCGGATGGGAAGACAACACGTGCCGAAGGGATGACGGTATTATACCGGTTATTGAAACTGCCAGCGAAGTAAAGCTGATCTTCAATAAACAGGAGAGCACAAGGTGAATACGTAATCACACGCAGCCGCCAATCATTCTGGCGGCTGTTTATCACTTAGTCAAGATTCTAAGCTATGGAGAAAGAGCTTATTGTCTGGATTGTGAAAACCACAGTAGAATGGCCCAAATTTGCCCTGAAAAAACAGCGTATAACATAAATTATACGCTGTTTCATCTGAGATCCATTTTAATAGGTTCATCTAACCATGTGGTTGTGCCGATTTGAGGGCTTGTTGTGTAATAATAAGGAACTAAAACTATAATATGGTTATAATTGTTTACGCCCTTCTGATGTGAGCTTTGTGTAAAACCGGGTGAAAGAAATCATGCTATACTAATTGGAAAAACAGCTGGGGGTTTTGATTTTGACATACAGCAGTTCTAAACGGGGATGGCGATCGGATAAACTATCGTATTTGGGTTCATCCATATTCTCGGAGGTATCCGAATGGAAAGCAGAAGCACGGAGGTCGGGCATCGAGGTCATCGACCTTGGGATCGGCAGTCCGGATCAGGCACCTGCTCTTGAGATTCGCCAAGCGTTAAGTGATGCAGTTCTCAGAGAGAACAGTTATTCTTATCCCGCTTCCAAGGGAAGCGACTTGTTCCGCAAGCAAGCGGCAGCCTGGATGAAATGGCGGTTTGATGTTGAAGTGGATGATGAGGAAGAGCTGGTAGCGCTGATGGGTTCACAGGACGGGCTGGCCCATCTTGCTTTGTCCATTTGCAATCCCGGAGATTTGGCGATTGTCCCTGATCCGGGTTATCCGATTTATTCCGGTTCACTGGCGATTGCAGGGGTCAAGGCCTGGCAACTCCCTTTGCTGGAGCAAAATGACTTTCTGCCTGATCTGGACAGCATTCCTGATGAGATATGGCAGCAGGCGGTTTTTATCCTGCTCAGCTTTCCCGGCAATCCGATTGCGGTTACGGCCGATTTGGCTTACATGGAGAAACTGATTGCATTAGCCCGGAAATGGGAGGTGCTGGTTATTCATGATTTGGCGTATTCGGAGATGGGGTTTGACGGCTACCGTCCGTTAAGTATCCTGCAAGTACCTGGAGCACTAGAGACGGCGGTTGAATTTCATTCGTTCTCCAAGAGCTTTAATATGGCCGGATGCCGCGTTGGTTTTATGACCGGCAACCGCCAAGCTGTCGGCGCACTCCGTGAACTGAAGAGTAATGTGGACTATGGGGTATTTAATCCGGTACAGGAGGCTGCGGCATTTGCGCTGGAGCTGGCGATGGCTGGAGGGGATAAACTGGAGGTAGCCCCGCTTTATGAGCATCGGCGCGATGTGTTTATTGAAGCTTTGTCCTTGGAAGGCTGGTCTGTTACTAAGCCTAAAGCAACAATGTTTGTTTGGGCACGGCTTCCGGAGGCTTGGGGAACTCCAGGTGAAGTTGGCCGATCACGCAAGTTCGCTCAAGAGCTGCTGCTGAAGACTGGTGTTGCTGTAATCCCGGGGGATGCTTTTGGATCACAGGGAGAAGGGTTCGTCAGAATCGCGCTGGTTGAAGAAGAAAAGCGGCTCCTGGAAGCTGCCCGGAGAATCGGGGAGTTTCTTCACAGGAACCGCTAAACGTAAAGATCTTTTACTGCAATTCTTTAGGCAGGGCTACGGCCAGCAATTTATGTTCTGTCGGGATCAGTGCGATTCCCTTTTCGATCGTAACATTGCCAAAATAGTGGTAGCCGGCTCCGGTTTTGATAATCCCGGATAAGGCTCCGGTATCTGCATGATTAATGGAGAGGTACCCGTTCTCGTAAATAGTGAATACAGCCTTGCCGACCCGCTGCAGCAGTTCAACCTTGCTTGCCGGATTGTCGAACGTCACAACACGGTCATTCTCAAGATTGACTCCGGTGATTTGGGTTCCTTTTTGAAAGAATGCCATTCCGTTTGTAGGACCGGCCAGCCATCTGCCATAGCTTTCGTAGCTTTTTGTTGCTGTATCTTTGCTCTGGCCGCGTGTAAACCGTGTTAGCGTATATTCATCCTTATCAAGATTCCCAGCCGCCGTGTAGATATAAGAATTCTGAATGGAAGTGTAGTAATTGCTCATTCTGTCGATGTCATTCAGAGGCTGGTAGTCTTCTTGGCCTGATATTTTGCCTGTTGCCGGGTCCAATTGGACCAGTGTTAATAGATGACCCGGAACGGGAGCGGCTTCAGCATCATATTGTTCTTTGACTTGTTTCTGCAGAACCAAATGTCCCTCCTGAACACCTACATAACCATATAAGCCCTCAGTTCTCCATAACTTCTTGCCGGTAGCAAGATCTAGCCCGTAAAATTGTGTGCGTGTATTATCGACGGTGCTGGAGACGACGAGTACGCCTTTATATTCTCCGTAAATGGTGCCTACATACATGGGGATATTCGTATTCTCCCATATTTTCTTGCCTGTTACCGGATGATAGGCAGCTACACCGCCGCTTTCATTGGAGAAATACACTTTTCCGTTAATCAGGCGGGCCTGTGCTCCGACTTCTATCGGTCGCTTTGACACTTTAACCTTCCACAGCAGCTTCCCCGTGTCAGCGGATACTTTTACGAGCTGTTCGTTATTATCGATAAAGAAGATGGAACTGTTCGTAAGGATCTGCGGCTCCCCGCCGTTTTTGTAGGACCATTTCACTTGGCCGGTAGCTATATTTTTGGCGTACAGTGTATTATTGGCGGTATAAAAGAGGATTCCATTTAAGATGGGCAGCTTGTCATACATGCCAATGCCATCTGTTGCGACAGACCACTTCAAAGGGAGAGAGGTGTCCTTGGCGGCTTTCACAGAAGTGGCGCTGGATGCTGCATAGGCGGTGTCTGTAGCCATTCCTTGCAACGTTAGGGTGGTACCGGATGATAATAGGGAAACAGCGAGAAGTGATGTGAGAATTGTTTTTACTTGTGGCAAAAGAGTCATCTCCTTGTGAATGTTCATATTAGTTAGACGTATTAATGCTTAATAAGTTTCTAAAATAAGGAAGTTGTTTATTGGTTAACATAATAATTAATATGTAATCTAATATTTCAACCAGTCCAGATTGGGGTAATAAGGGGCAACTAAAGATTTAATAGGAGGGCTCGTTATGGGATTCAATTTCGGAGGATTCGGTGAGAAAATACAAGGTCTGGTGGATACGGTTAAAGAAGGCGGAGTGGGCGAACTGCTGCAAAAGCTGCCACTAGATCAGCTGCCGCTGGATCAATTGATGGAGAAACTCCCTTTGGATCAGTTGTTATCGGGATCGTTTCTGCAACAGTTTACACCTTTTGAGTCACTGCAGGAGCTGCTGCAAAGCGGAGGTTTCTCTGCATCTTCGGCGGAAGATTTGAAATCCTTGCCCCAGGATCAGTTGAATGAGCATGTCAGTCATACGACTTCCTTCAGTTCGTTGAAGGACATGCTGGTCAAAGCGGCGGAATTTTACAGTCAGCGTAAATAACAATCGGAACTAACCCAGGCTACAGCTTCAGCGGATTTGTGCGGGAAGGCGGTTAAATATTTTAGGTGTAAAAATAACTGCTGAGCAGCTGCACACTTTATTGTAATTAAGCCGTGTTTAAGGCATCAGGCCAGCTTCGGAGTACACCCGAAGCTGGCCTGATTTCACGTTACATATATTTTGTTACTTTAAGCACTATTGCCGCAGCCACGCTGTTGCCAAGAGCAGTGCTCCCTTGTTGGCATTCGTATCCGCGAGCGCATTCAGCATGACAAAGTCATGGATGATGCCTTGAAACCGGGCCGCTGTTACCGGGACGCCCGCTTCACGCAGTTTGGCGGCATAGGCTTCGCCTTCGTCCCGCAGCACATCGGCTTCTCCTGTAATAATCAGGGCTTCCGGCAAACCGCTGAGCTGCTCCAGGCTGGCCCGCAGCGGGGAAGCGGTAATCTGAGCCCGTTCCTGCGGATCTGTTGTATATTGATCCCAGAACCATTTCATCCCTTCACGCTGAAGGAAATAACCTTCGGCGAACTGGTGATACGATTCCGTATCGAATGAAGCATCGGTTACCGGATAGAACAGCAGCTGCTTGCTGATTGCCGGGCCTTTGCGTTCTTTGGCCATCAGCGTTATGGCCGCAGTCATATTACCTCCGACACTGTCCCCGGCTACAGTCAATCGGCCCCCGTCAAGACCATGTTCAGATCCATGCTTAGAGATCCATTCCAGCACCATATAAATTTCCTCAATCGCTGTAGGATACTTGGCTTCCGGAGACAGGCTGTATTCCGGGAAAACAACGGCCGCATTCGCGCCGGCCGCCAGTTCACGAATGAGCCGGTCATGAGTATGGCTGTTGCCGAATACCCAGCCGGCCCCGTGAATGTATAAGATAACAGGAAGTGTTGAAGCAGAAGAGTTAACCGGACGAACAATTCGGATCGGAACCTCACCTTTTGGTCCGCCGGGAACAGAGAGATCCTGGATATCGGCCTCCGGTTTTTTTATTTCACCGGACTGAACGGTATCCACCGTTTCTCGGCCCTTTTCAGGACCGAGGTCTGGAAGGAAAGGGGGCTTTGCATTGTCATCGGCAAATTTCTGCGCTGCCGGTTCGAGAACGATCTTTTTATTTTCGGGCATGTTTATCGTCTCCTTTAATGAAATATGGGTTCTATCTCTCTTCAATCCATAACCGTATGCGACCTTCCTGAAACGAAACGCGTTGCAGCCCCCGTTAACCTCCCTAAAAACTTTTAGCCCAAAAGCGAACGGTTTGCTAGGGATAAAGCGTATATTCATTGACTAACCGGGGAGGAAGAACGATTGAAAGACTATCCGATTACTGAACAGCAGGCCAGGGAAATGTTCGAAGAGCATTCCGCATACGTCTATGGCATTGCGCTTATGATTACCAAACAGCGGGCACTGGCGGATGATATTACTCAGGAGACGTTTTTGCGTGCTTTTGCCAAGCATCATCTGTACCACTCGTCAAAGCCGCTGCGGCCTTGGCTGTATCGCATAACAGTCAATATAGCACGTACGATGCTGCGTAAGAAAACCTGGTCGCAGCTATTCGCCGGAACGCCGTCGTTAGATGCAGCGGATGATTCTGCTGAAAGCATTGCCCTGCAGAGTGAAAGTGACCAGCTGCTGTGGACGGCGGTAAGCCGCTTGTCCCAGAAACAGCGTGAAGTCGTTACCCTTCATTATTATGCCGCACTTCCACTGCCGGAAACCGCCTCAGTATTAGGCATACCACTGGGAACCTGCAAATCAAGGCTGCATGCCGCGCTGGAGAAACTGAGGCAATACTGCGAACTGGAGCCTGAGCTGCATACCTTAAAGGAGGGGCTGAAATGAGATTTTATTATTCCCGTGAGGATGAGGGCCCTGGAAATGTGTCCGCTGGTTTACAGCAGGAGGCCACACAGCTGCTGCAGGCGAACAAGCCCTCCATCCAGTTCGAAGATATCTGGGATCGCCATAATGCCGGTATAGCAGGAGCTTCTGTGGGACAACGGGCTTTTTCACCTTTCCTCAAATGGAGTATAGGGATCGGGGCAGCCCTAATAGTAGCTTCTGGTTTAGTGATAGGAGCGGGATTTATATCCCCGAAAGTGGCTGAGGCGCTGCGCAGCATTCCATTTCTGGAGTATCTTTATGATAAAGGTGTAGATACCACCGACCTGAGTCGGATTGACACTCACAACCTGACAGAATCAATCAATGTATCGAAAGAGGATCACGGGATTGTATTTAAGGTAGTTAATATTTATTATGACGGGATTCAGCTGGTGCTGAATTATGAAGTGGAATTTCCTGAATCCTCACCTAAGCTCACACAGGAACAAGCCGCCGTATATTACGAGCTCAGCTTTGCTGGAATTAATCCTTCATCCATTTATACCCAAGACTTTACAATTACCGGTGAGCATACGTTTGTCGGGACTACTCGGCTGAATTTTGGGAACGAGGACCTGCCGGAACAGCTGAAACTTAAGATGGCTGTTGATTGCATCGGCACTACAAGAGGAAATTGGGATATTACACTCCTATTAGACAAAAAGAAGAGTAAAGAGATGACACAAATAATATACCCTGAAGGTATAGGTTTCACTTATGGCAAAGAAGAATACACCGTCCAGAAATTGACCCTCGGACCGGTAACGTCACAGGTTGTGGTCAAAAAACAGAATCCCTATTACCAGTTCAACGCTAAACTTGAGGATGATATAGGCACAATGTACGGTGATCAGGGCGGTGACGGGGCAACGCCAGATTATTATTATTTTAACTTTTCCCCGCTTACAGAGCTGAATCCCAAACCGGAATATGTGACTTTAAAACTCACAGAGCCGGTCCATAATGAAGACATTGTACAGACGGAGGAGCGTAAGCAGCTTAATGGCGTATATCCTTTGGTTCTTCATGGCAATCACGGTGGAAAGGTAACGATCACTAATATTCAATATGAAGAGAAGCAGACGGTCGTCACGTATGAAACGAGTCAACCGGACAGCCAGGATACCTGGCTTACCATTGAGAATGAAGAAGGGGAAATTAAATCTTCCAGAGGACAGCCAGTCCGGATCAGCAGAGATTCGCTTACGTTCCAGTTGACCTTCCCACCGCTTAAAAAGAGTGATAAACTCCAAGTTGTTGCTCATCCTTTCCGTTATTTGGATAACGTGCAGCAGTTTGAATTACGGATTCCCCTCAAGTGGAACGAGTAGAACTATCCGGGTAGTACAAGACTAATAGATGTTCTTTCAAAAGAAAACAGGCCGCATCCTCCTTGCCTAGCAGAGAGGGTGCGGCCTGCTCTATTTAAGGGGCCAGCTCGCCGACTAACGATGTTCCAGTGTCTGAGAGTAATCACTGCCGGAGCTGCGTTTATTGCACAACACGGTGACGACGATAAAGACGATCGTAATCAGCAGCGGATACAGTATTGCCCACCCGGTAAACGGAAACACCGCCAGTGTGGCGATAAAAGATATCCAGCTGATCATTACTCCAAGCCTGTTGCCTTTGAGCAGCCGGATTCCGGCAGCACAGCCTCCAATGTATGTCAGGATGAAAGTGGCATTGGGGAACTGGATCAGCGTGGTGATGGAGAGCAGGCCACTGCCGTAAAGAAGCAGTACTGCAGCAAAACAAAGCAACAAGAAACCAATAGCCCCAGTGGGCGTCTTGTACCGGCTGGACAGGCGTCCCATCCACTTGGGAGCATAGCCCTGACGGGACAAGGCAAAGGCCACCCGTGATGCAGCGCTGGAGTAGGCGATAATCGTCGCGGTGCAGATGAACAGGCCGGTAAGCCCGGCGATGAAGCCGCCCCATGCGCCAAGCGGCTGGCTGATGATCCAGACGAGCGAGGAATCGGCGCCTCCACGGAGGTAGCTTTGCGTTCCAACTGTAGCAAGCGCGGATAGAAAATAGAGCACACCAACGATAACAGCGGCGATGGTGACCCCTTTAACGGCAGCGCGCTGCGGGTCCTTGAACTCCTCGGAAAGATGGGAGACTGCCTCCCAGCCGATGAAACACCAGAAAAGAATAGCTGCCGCCTGTCCGATGCTCATCCAGCCATGGGGAACAAAAGGCGTGAAATGTGTGCTTTCCATGCGGGGGAGTGACGTGGCAAACGAGAACACCAGCACAGCAATGATTGCGATAACGACGGCAATTTGTACCTTGCCTGCGACCTGCATGCCTATCCAGTTCGTGATGAGGCCAATAGCCAGCATCGCGGCGGCAATAGTGATTCGTGCTCCATCCCCCCAGCCCATAGCGGCAGTCATGTACCCGGCTCCGGTCAGCGCAGCGACAGGGCCGCCGATGGGCACCGACATCAGAAAAAACCAGCCCACCAAAGCTCCGGCCTTGGGCCCGAAGGCCAACGTGACGAAATGGGACACACCTCCGGCATTTGGGAATTTAGCGGAGAGGAGACCCATCGACAAAGCCAGAGGCAATATCATTAGGGTCATGAATCCCCAGGCCAACAGGGAGGCCGGACCGGCCATTTCCGCGGCTAGTCCGGGTACGATTAATACACCTGAACCTAGCACGGCTCCAATGTATAGAGCGATAGCTTGCGGCATACCGATGTTTCGTTGCAGTGTAGGAGTTTCCTTCATTAATATAATCCCGCTTTCCTTTTACCTTGTATTTAGTTATAGAGTATCAGATAATGTATCCATAGGAAAAACGGAAAGTTTGAATGTTATCCATTTGAAAAACCGATGATACATTCTCCGGGGAAGGTTGATGATAGGCATATGGAATCGCGGCATTTATTTACGTTTCTAGTCGTTGTTGAGGTAGGCAGTTTTACCCGTGCTGCTCAAAAGCTGGACTATGCCCAGTCCAGTATTACTGCGCAGATTCAAGCGCTGGAGGCAGAGCTGGGCCAGCCTTTGTTTGACCGCATCAGCAAAAAAATCATCCTGACCGATGCCGGCCGCCGTCTGCTGCCTTATGCGCAGGAAATTCACCGGATGCATTCGCTGGCCCAGAATGCCCTGAGTGCAGAGAATGAGGTATCGGGAGTCCTGCGGATTGGTGCGCCGGAATCGCTGGCTGCTTTTCGACTGCCTGGTATCATTAAGGAATTCCGAGGACAATATCCGCAGGTTCAAATTACACTGAAGCCAGGCGTTTGCTGGGAGCTGGCTGAATCCGTCCGCTCCGGTGAGCTGGATTTGGCCTTTCTGCTGCAGCCGGAGGCGGAGTTTAAAGACTTGTGCAGTGAAACATTGATTCATGAAGAGATGACACTCATTGCACCGCCGGATCATCCTTTGCTGCAGCAGGAGAGTGTCGAGCCGCAGCACCTTAAGAATGAAACTATCCTCTTTACAGAGACAGGTTGTACCTACCGGATCTTATTTGAGCGTCATTTGAACAGCCAAGGAGTGTTTCCCGATCCCAAGCTGGAATTTTGGAGTATCGAGGCGATCAAGCAGTGTGTAATGTCCGGCCTCGGCATTTCTTTCCTTCCGCTGATTTCGGTGAGAAGCGAACTAGCAGACGGCAAGCTGGCCCGGCTCAACTGGAATGATGAATCGCAGCGGGTCGCAACGCAGACTGTCTACCATCAAAAAAAATGGAAATCGCCAGCCCTTCATGAATTTTTGCTGACGGTAGAGAAACATGCAGTTAAGTGGAGAAATACAAATAAAGGTGTATTAAATTCTGTGGTACAATAGGTTGTCGAAATCATGGGGAGGAGGACCTACATGAACGAACTGGGGACTGACTATGAAGAAGAGCTTGAGGCTTTTCTGATCTGGATGAAAGATGCCGGATTTACGGCGTACACGCAGAAATCCTATCTAGCCGATGTGCGGGAGTTTCTTGGGAGTCTGAATGGCAGAAGTCTGGAATCCGTTAAGAAACTTCAGGTAGTGTCCTATCTGACCTCGGTCCGCGAACGCGGGGTAAGTGATGCGACGCGTAACCGCAAGCATGCCTCGGTAAATTGCTTGTTTAAGGCACTCATCGAGCTGGAAATGCTGACAAGCAATCCGGCAGCCGGGATCAAAAAATCCAAAACCGAAAAAAACCGTGAGCCGGTCTATCTGGATGAAGTGGATCTGCAGCGGTTTTTGTCTGCAGTAGAAGGCAAATACCGTAGCCGAAATTTGGCCGTTTTCTTACTGATGTCCTATATGGGGCTGCGGGTGGGGGAAGTCCATACGCTGAATTTGAGTGATTATAATGCAGAACGGCGTACACTGCGTGTATTTGGCAAAGGACGCAAATGGCGCAATGTACCGGTGCCGGAGGATGTCGCCCCTTTTCTGCAGCAAGCCTTGAACGAACGTCTCACCCCTTGGCTTAGCAAAGAGGAGGCGATGTTTATCTCTCAGAAAGGACGCAGACTCTCGATACGGGGAATACAGGGCATAGCTGCAGACACCTTTAGCCGTTTTCAGCAGGAAGTGCCGATCGTTCACCGCCGGCCGTACTCCAGCCATAAGCTGCGTCACTCCTTTGCCACGATGCTGCTGCGCAAGGGGGCCGGTTTGCGTACCGTACAGGAGCTGCTGGGACATTCGTCCATCCAGACTACAACGGTGTATACGCATATTACAAGCCGGGAGAAGGAAGAAGCCATGTCCAGACTGCAGGTTCAGCTTGAGCCGTATTACATACAGAAAAACTGAATTTTACAGTCAATGAGGATACCTATAAGCCTGAACAAGACAAACGGTGGGTTGTTATTTCCCCGCCTGGTTCAACCGGGACAACGATATTGCTCGCGAGAGCATCCAAATCTGAACAAGAACCGTTTATCGGCAACCAGGCTGGAGGCAGGGTGTTTCTGTTTTTGAACACGGATGATTTTTGGAGAGATTATCAGGAAATGAATGCAAAGGGGATTGAATTTGTAAGGGAGCCGCAAGAACAATCGTACGGAACAGTTGCTGTCTTTAAGGATTTATACGGAAATCTTTGGGATCTGTTGGAGCTGAAGGAGGACCATCCGATTTCTAAAAGAATGATTGTAAGGTAGAGCGCATGCAAGTACGGTACATAGCTGGAATTTTAGTCGAATGCAATCGGCATCGCTTATCTGCTTGAAAAAATCAACACTGATCTTTAGATTGTGCCGAAACTATATACCTATAATTGGTGTAATATGGAATCATTACATAGAATGAGGTGTTTTTAACTTGAAGAAAATTGCAACTGTATTTTTGGCGACCTCTCTACTATGCTCTTCTGTGGTGTTTGCTGAGCCAACCTCTAGTTCTAAAAAAGACAGAGGTTACAACAACTCAAAGGTTGTCTAGCAAAACAATAAAAGGGAATATTTTCAACCTATCCGACCAACAGATGAAAAATGCAATAAAAATTGGATTAGGGGGTAAAGAGACATACTTTAAGTATTCTAAGAGTCAATCCTTCCCTATTCTATGATGATAAAATGAAATTCTTGCAACCAGTGACAACACTTGTCACTCCGTATTCTTTGATTGCGAGTGAGGCCTATTTTGCTGCTGATGAATACAAAGAATTTACTTTAGCAGATGCAAAAGATATTACAAAGATGTTTGCACAGATTGATGTGCTATCATTTAGAGTTATAGCATTTGGTGATGACATTGATTTTGCAAACTCCCTCAACATTGTTTTAAAACAGGGTTCAAAAATTTATCAGCCACTAGAAATTGTTGGATTAAACGAATCGGCAGATCATACCTCTTCTTGGCCTGATTCACCAGCTTATAAAAAATTATTAATTGCAGATTTTGATATCAACAAAATTGATTTCAGTAAGCCAGCAGAATTAATTTATCTTTATACTGGTAAAGAGTTTTCAGTAACTTATAAAGTTGATTTTTCGAAAATCAAATAAATATACTAGTGCTCCATCCGGCGGAAAAATGTAGTGAGAGTTCTGCGTGTTGGTGGTATAATTATCCAAACATAAGCGGAGGTTATACCGATGCCGCGATATATCGTTACACTGACAGAGGAAGAGCGCGATGACTTGCAGAAACTCGTACAGAAAGGTGGAAAAGGCTACCGCATCAAGCATGCACAAATTTTGCTGAAGCTGGACCAACGCCCGGAAAACACAGAGTGGACGTATAATCGCATTCAAAGTGCATACAGCGAGACACATACCACGTATAGCGAAACGCTTTGTATTTGAGGGACTGGAAGCTGAGTTAGGCAGAAAGAAACAAGAAAACCATCATCGCAAGGTAACGGGTGAGATCGAAGCGAGAATTTGTGCCATCGCCTGCTCCGCGCCACCGGATGGGCGTTCGCGCTGGACGATACAAGCCATCGCGGATGAACTCATTCGGCTGGAGGTGGTCGAATATATAACCGACAGCACCGTTTGCGAATTTATGAAAAAAACGAGATTAAACCGTGGCTCGTCAAGGAATGGTGCATTCCAGAAGCCAGTGCAGAATTTGTAGCCAAAATGGAGGATGTACTGGACGTCTATCAGCGTCCCTATGATCCCAAGCGTCCGGTTGTTTGCATCGATGAAACCAATAAGCAACTGATCAAAGAAACCCGAATTTCCTGTGCGTCGGGTCAGCCTGAAAAGTGGATTCGGAGTATGAGCGTAACGGCGTTGCCGATGTCTTTATGATCTTTGAACCGCTTGCGGGCAAACGTGAAACCATCGTCACCACAACCCGGACAGCTGTAGATTTCGCCCAGGTGCTCAAGTATACATCGGATGTCCTATACCCGCATGCCAAGAAAGTGGTCCTGATCACCGACAATCTCAATACGCATTCGACTGCCTCGCTCTATAAGGCATTTTCACCGGAGGAAGCTCACCGTATTGCGAATCGGTTTGAATGGCATCATACGCCAAAACATGGGAGCTGGCTGGATATGGCGGAAATTGAAATTGGCATTATGTCGCGGCAGGCCCTGGAAAAACCACTTCCTGATATGGAAAGTTTCAAAAAACAAGTAAGTACTTGGACACAGCAACGCAACGCAGCAGGCTCGAAAGTAAACTGGCAGTTCACCACTCAAGACGCGAGAATCAAGTTGAAACGCTTATATCCAACTATTCTTTAATTACTAGCCGGATAGAGCACTAGTCTGTTTATATTTTGCGGCTTATTTCTTTTAAATAAAAGGTCGAGAAAGGAGAATTAAAAAGATCATGCAACTTAACAATCAGAAATCTATGGAGGGTAATGCCTCAACAGTCGGAGGTATCTATGAAAATTCAAAATATAAAAATTGGCAACATCCCATCCATTATTTGGGGTGATAGATCAGACAAGGTATATGTCCATGTTCATGGCAAAATGTCATGCAAAGAACATGCTAGAGATTTTGCTGAAATCGCTGTGAAAAAAGGATATCAAACGCTAAGTTTCGATTTGCCTGAACACGGGGAACGAAAGGACAGTAGTTATCGTTGTGACATTTGGAATGGCATTAATGACCTTACTCTAATTGGAGACTATGCCTTTTCAAATTGGGATCATGTTTCTTTGTTTGGGTGCAGTTTGGGAGCGTATTTCAGTTTGAATGCTTACACAAATAGTAATTTTGTCAATTGTCTGTTCCAATCACCTGTATTAAACATGGAATATCTAATTAAACAGATGTTTAATTGGTTTGGTGTGACAGAAGAACAACTACGCATACAAAAAGAGATTGTAACCTCTGTTGATTTGCTGCGTTGGGATTATTATAAGTTTGTAAAGGAACATCCGGTTAAAAAATGGAATATTCCAACTTCAATCCTTTACGGCAGAAAAGACAGTATGCAATCTCTGGAAATTGTTAAGGACTTTGCGAAATCACATGATTGCAAGTTGGAAATCTCTCAAAATAGTGATCATCCTTTTATGCAAAAAGAGGATGTAAAGATAGTTCATGCATGGCTTGAAGAAAACATATGAGACTATGAGCATAATACGGATTTGAAATCCTAATTAAAACAGACCGAATCCTTGACTATAAGAATTCGATCTGTTTTTTGCTACATCCCCAAAATCCCCCAAATGTACAGAGGCGCCGTCAGCATAAACACGAGGCAGGCGAACAGGATAGCGGGCGCCGCCCACTCAAACTGTCCGTGCTTCCGGTAATCAAAATAGTCCGTCCCCAGCTTGACGAAGAAAAACACCGCCAGGATCAGGTCGATGGCCGGAAACACCACTTTATTGACGACGGATTTGATCTGGGCCGAGGCATCGTTCCAGGTGCTTTCAATGGCTCCGGACACATCTCCGGACGGAGCAGCATACGCTGCCACGCAGAAGCACAGCAAACCCAGCAGCACCAGCGTTCCAGCAATACCAGCCATTTTCGTTTTGCTTTCATCGGGATTTCCTCCCTCCAAGTCACAGAACCACCCGTTCAACGGGTGGCTTGATCAAAATATCCTCTTGCCCACAGGTGTCTGCCGCTCCCTTGCTTCATTTCTGGAAAGCGATCAAACACCATCAGTGCGCTTTGCCTTTGAGATATCCCATAAATTCGGATACGCTCAATTTCGGTGGTATCTTCACGTACATATGCACATGATCCGCACTGATGCTCCCTTTTACCAGTTCTACGTTCTTGTACTCACATAACGTCCTTAGAATTTCCCCAACTTCTTTCCTGATCTCCTTGAAGAAGACTTTTCGACGAAATTTTGGGATGAATATGATAGGACAACTACAATCCCACCGGGTGTGGGTAGACTGCTACCACCCATGGGTAGCGTCCCCCTTTGCTTGAGAATTTGGCTGGCGAAACCATTTCTCAGTATAGCAAACGGGGACTTTCTTTCATCATGCCTCACGGTACTTCCTGTTCAGTTCTCCCAGGCATAGCCTGGGGCTTAATATTTGAGTTAGGCAGAAAGAAACAAGAAAACCATCATCGTAAGGTAACGGGTGAGATCGAAGCGAGAATTTGTGCCATCGCCTGCTCCGCGCCACCGGATGGGCGTTCGCGCTGGACGATACAAAGCCATCGCGGATGAACTCATTCGGCTGGAGGTGGTCGAATATATAACCGACAGCACCGTTTGCGAAATTATGAAAAAAACGAGATTAAACCGTGGCTCGTCAAGGAATGGTGCATTCCAGAAGCCAGTGCAGAATTTGTAGCCAAAATGGAGGATGTACTGGATGTCTATCAGCGTCCCTATGATCCCAAGCGTCCGGTTGTTTGCATCGATGAAACCAATAAGCAACTGATCAAAGAAACCCGAATTTCCTGTGCGTCGGGTCAGCCTGAAAAAGTGGATTCGGAGTATGAGCGTAACGGCGTTGCCGATGTCTTTAAGATCTTTGAACCGCTTGCGGGCAAACGTGAAACCATCGTCACCACAACCCGGACAGCTGTAGATTTCGCCCAGGTGCTCAAGTATACATCGGATGTCCTATACCCGCATGCCAAGAAAGTGGTCCTGATCACCGACAATCTCAATACACATTCGACTGCCTCGCTCTATAAGGCATTTTCACCGGAGGAAGCTCACCGTATTGCGAATCGGTTTGAATGGCATCATACGCCAAAACATGAGAGCTGGCTGGACATGGCGGAAATTGAAATTGGCATTATGTCGCGGCAGGCCCTGGAAAAACCACTTCCTGATATGGAAAGTTTCAAAAAACAAGTAAGTACTTGGACACAGCAACGCAACGCAGCAGGCTCGAAAGTAAACTGGCAGTTCACCACTCAAGACGCGAGAATCAAGTTGAAACGCTTATATCCAACTATTCTTTAATTACTAGCCGGATAGAGCACTAGCTTATTTTAAAGCGCCTGAGTTTGGGTGCTTTTTCCATGTTACTTGCAAAGCCTGCACTCTTCTCTCCTCCTTTCTCCTGTTAAACCACATGAAAGTCATGTTGTATCAACATCTTAAACCCTTATAAATAAAGGGTTTCTATTATGCAATTTATTAGAAGGTGAGTAAAATAACAAACGTCGCAACAAGTGGATCAAAGATATCCGAATCAATAAAGTACAACCCAGGACTTTATCGTCCACAGCTGCCGCTGTTTTTAGTGGGGGCTTGTCTAATGCTTAATTTTCTTTCTACATCAGAAGCACTGGTAAAAGGCATAAATCCAGAATAATAGTTAACATAACTAATGTTAAGTTAACTATGTCTCTTTTTGCACAATTGCTAACTTGAAAAGGGGGGCAGCCCGTAAAGTTCAGTGTACAATTCTTTTCCTCTGCTGTTATCCAGATGCCGCTAAATGACTCATGTGGTTAGGGCTTCTCTTCAATAACAAAAATAACTTGTTATTGTTTTGTTTTTGATTTATTCTAACTGTTATTGAGGCTTTGATATAGCTGGTAATTATTTAAGGTTAATCGGTACACGAAATAACATGTTATTACTAACTAGTAGGAGGACTTGGGGATGAAGGAAGTTTTTTTTAAGGGAATGACTTATGGCTGGGAGACAAAAAGAGGTGAGTACCGGAAAGATTATGCGGCGGATTCGATGAAAAAGCTGGCGGATACCGGAAGTGAATGGATCGCTTTGTCCTTCTGGACCTGGCAGGACACAGTGTTCTCAACAGATATTCATTTTGATTACGGTTACACGCCGACAGATCGGGATATCGAACATGCGGTGCGGAATGCGAAGGAGCTGGGCTTGAAGGTCTGTCTGAAGCCTGTAGTCAACTCCAGAGACGGGATTTGGAGAGCTCGGATCGGATTTCCTGAGGATGGAGACGCCTATTGGGCAGCCTGGTTTGAGTCCTACACGAATTTCTTGAAGCATTATGCGGAGCTTGCAGAGGAGCTGGGCTGCGAAATGTTCTGTATTGGCTGTGAAATGGTAGCTACAGAATATAGGGAAGCAGAATGGCGGGAAGTTATCCGTGAGGTGAAGAGCCTGTATACCGGCCCCATCGTTTACAATGCCAATCATGGTAAAGAAGAAGGGATTCAGTGGCTGGATGCGGTCGATCTCATCGGAACCAGTGCATATTATCCTGTAGCCTCCGTGCCGGGGGATTCCTATGAGAATATGCTCACCGCCTGGGAGAAGCAGAAACCCCGGCTTAAGGCTTTAGCCGAAAGATTTAACAAGCCGCTTGTTTTTATCGAAATTGGCTGCCGCAGCGCACTCGGCTGTGCCACTATGCCGTGGGACTTTACGCATAAGGATCTGCCTCATTCGGAAAGCGAGCAGGCTAACTTTTATCGTTCGGCACTTGAAACCTTTTGGAATGAGCCTTGGTTCGCCGGTTTCTTCTGGTGGGACTGGAGCACAAAGCTCTACGCTCTGGAAGAGGCTTCGTCCAACAATGGTTTTGATATTTACGGTAAGGAAGCGGAGCAAGTGCTGAAAGAGTATTACAAATTGCCAGTCACAAAATAACTCTGTCTCAAGGGTCCAGAACGCTCTTGGAAATTTTAAGCATTAAATTAATGTCATTGTCAGGCAAAAAAGATTCATGTTATAGTACTTAAGGAAAATCCGTCCTTCTATTCGCGGGGTTAATATTCCATCCGCTTGAAGGGCGGTTTCTTTTGCGTGCCGGAAGCATAAAATAAGGCTGTCCCGGTCATCGAAATGACAAGGACAGCCCCGTGCTAACCAGTAAAATGGTTACAATTCAAGCTTGGAAATTTCCGCTTTGAGCTTCTCTGCAGATTTCTGGAACATTGCCTTTTCGTCTTCACTCAGCGGCAGATCCAGCACTTCGCGAACACCGGAGCGGTCAACGACACATGGAGCACCGAGGAACACATCCGAAACTCCGTTATAGTTGTTCAGCAGCGTGGAGACATTCAGCACAGCACCTTCATTGTGCAGAATCGAAACCACGATCCGGTCCAGGGCAAGCGCAATCGCATATGAGGTAGAACCTTTGGCGTCGATAATTTCATAGGCGGCGTTCTTGGTGTCTTCAAAGATCTCCTTGCGTTCCGCTTCATCAAAGCCCAAATCGATACCGGCCACATTGGCAAGGCTCCATACCGGAAGCTCGGAGTCACCGTGTTCACCGATAATTTGACCATGAATGCTGCGGGGATCTATTTCTTTATGAAGACCGATCAAATAGCGGAACCGCGCACTGTCGAGCACTGTACCGGAACCGATGACCCGTCTGCGGTCGAAGCCGCTGATCTTAAGAGTGGCATAAGCCAGGATATCTACCGGATTCGTAGCAATCAGCAGAATGGCATGCTGATTGTATTTCGTAATCTTTTGGATGATATCTTTAAAAATCGCGATGTTCTTTCGCAGAAGATCAATCCGGGTCTCACCCGGCTTCTGGGAGGCGCCGGCGGTTACGATAATAATATCCGCTTCCCGGCAATCTTCATAGGTTCCTGCCCACAGCTTTACACCGCCGACAAACGGCATGCCGTGGTTCATGTCCAGTGCTTCACCCAGCGCTTTCTGATGATTGACATCGATAAGTACCAATTCAGGCATCCGTCTGCGCAGAAGCAGCGTATATGCGGTTGTTGTACCGACTGCACCGGTACCGATAACTACGACACGATTGGGCTTAAATGGGGGGGCCATTGTTCCATCTCCTCCGAATTTCGATTTTTTTGTGTCCAATCTTATCCATCATAAGCTCTGGAGTTAGTGTTTTCAAGCAGCTTGTTTTTAATCCATTACCCGAAAACGGGCAAGCTAACAACGTGCTTTCGCAGAGAGGAGGTAGCTATGTTTAGTATGGCTACACTATTTATGTATCTTGGGGCTGCCATTCTACTGATCCTTATCCCGGGTCCGGATCTTATTTTCGCTGTTACCCAGGGGATTACGAATTGCCGGAAAGCAGGCGTCTACACCGCTGCCGGACTGGCACTGGGGAATACCGTACATACGTTGGCTGCAGCACTGGGACTGTCAATCATTGTGAAGACATCACCGCTGCTGTTCACCCTGTTTAAGATTGCCGGTGCACTGTATTTATTTTACCTGGCCTACAAATCATTGAAGCACCGTAAAGCAACACTCGTAGTGAACGAGGGCGAGAAGAAGGATGAAAGGGCATTGCTGCGTAGAGGATTTATTATGAATATTCTTAATCCTAAGGTGGCCATCTTCTTTCTGACCTTTCTGCCGCAATTCGTGAATTATGACTATGGTGTTGTACCTATGCAGATGCTTGTGCTTGGACTTATCTTTATTGTCCTGACCGCTCTGATCTTCGGAGCACTTGCTTATTTTGCCGGTGCCTTTAGCAGCAAGTTTCTGGAGAAGCCCCGTGTGCAGGAGGGCGCCAACATCGCAGCCGGAGTTATATTTGTCGGACTGGGCATGAAGCTGCTGACCACGGCACCCTAGGAGTTCCATACTCATTTCATTGACAGGAGAGAATTTAAGAATGGATTTATTCCGCAAAAAACCGCTGACCGCGCCTCAAAGCGCCGATGGAGCTAAACTGAGCAAGACACTGGGTGCGCTGGATCTTACAACACTTGGTGTAGGGGCTATTATCGGCACCGGGATATTTGTTATGACAGGAGTCGCAGCCGCGGAGCATGCCGGTCCAGGCCTTGTGCTTTCCTTCATTCTCGCCGGGTTTGCCTGCGTGCTGTCCGCACTGTGTTATTCAGAATTTGCTTCAACGCTCCCGGTGTCCGGCAGCGCTTATGCCTATAGCTATGTCGCTTTCGGCGAGTTGCTGGCCTGGATTCTGGGCTGGGATCTGGTGCTGGAATATGGGGTTGCGGCAGCGGCGGTAAGCAGTGGATGGTCCGGTTACTTCCAGGGCCTGCTGGATGGTTTCGGCCTGCATTTGCCCACAGCACTCTCCGGGGCTTATAATGCGGACAAAGGAACTTATGTAAATCTGCCCGCCATGATCATTATTTTGCTGATCTCCTATTTGTTGACCCGCGGAGTCAAGGAAACGGCCCGCTTTAATGCAATTATGGTTGTGATTAAGCTGTCTGTAGTGCTTCTCTTCATAGTTACGGGATTTTTCTATGTGAAACCGGAGAACTGGACGCCATTTTTACCTTTTGGCTTTCATGGGGTGGTGAATGGGGCGGCTACCGTCTTTTTCGCCTATATCGGCTTTGATGCCATATCTACTGCTGCGGAAGAGGTGAAGCGCCCGCAGCGTGATTTGCCTATCGGTATCATTTCATCCCTTGCAATCTGTACCGTGCTGTACATTACTGTCTCGCTGGTTCTGACAGGGATCGTACCTTATCATAGCCTGAATGTCAGTGATCCCGTTTCCTACGCCCTGCGATTCGTGGACCAGAATATGATTGCCGGTCTAATCTCTGTAGGCGCTATTGCCGGGATGACCACGGTTCTGCTTGTTATGCTCTTCGGCCAGACCCGTCTCTTGTTCGCGATCTCACGGGACGGGCTGCTGCCGAAAAGCTGGTCCAAGGTAAGCGCCAAGACGCATACCCCCGTGCGCAGCACCTGGATGGTCGGCGGATTGATCGCCGTGCTCACCGGGTTTGTTCCACTGGACCGGCTGGCTAACCTGACCAGCATTGGAACACTGTTCGCTTTTCTCGTGGTATCCTTGGGTGTAATTGTGCTGCGCCGTACCCATCCGAATCTGAAGAGAGGGTTCACCGTGCCTTGGGTACCATACATCCCGCTGCTTAGTGCGGCAACCTGCGCTTATTTAATGTATAATCTGGGGAGAGAGACTTGGATCGGCTTTGTCATCTGGCTGGCTGTCGGACTATTGATCTATTTTCTATACGGATACAAGAACAGCAAACTGAATCAAAAATAAACGATAACCGAAGAGGAGAGAGAGCTTTGTCATCCCAAACAGCAGATTTCAAGGTTCTGAGAACGTTACTGGTGGTTCTCCTGAGCCTACTCATACTCTCGGCTTGCTCTTCTTCTCCTGCTCCTGAGCCCACTCAGCCTCCTCAGCCGACGGAAGCGCCGGAAGAAGGACAGACGATTACCCTGATTACACCCGATGCTCAAAACTTAGTCAATAAAGATACACCCAAATATCAAATTCAGACCCGGCTTACGGATTTCAGATTGTTAACCGATTCTGCAGGACTGGCCTGGGGTGTTACCAAAAATGAGCTTCGGATCTATATGACCAAAGATAACGGGGAAACCTGGGCGAATATTTCACCTTCCGCGAATGTGCAGTTTCTGTCTAATCCGGTGTACAGCCAAGAGATTTTCTTTACGGATCTGGAGAACGGCTGGATTATAAGAAGTGCTTTTGGAACAACGGAAACCGTTGTGCTGCGTACAACCGATGGCGGACTAAGCTGGAAAATCTCTTCTTTCCCGGATGCGAATACGATCTCTTCCATCTACTTCAGCTCTCCGAGCCATGGATGGCTGATGACCTCCTGGGATATCAATGCCACTAAAGCTAGCAAAGCGCTGTATGCAACGGCAGACGGGGGGGCCACATGGAATATGGTTATGCAGAACGAGCAATATAATCCGAAGCTGCCAAATCATGCAATTCCGATGGCGGGCGTGACGACCGGGATGATCTTTAAGGATACAGACCGTGGATTCGTGACACTCCAGACCGGAGCACTGCCCAAGATATACATGACTAAAGACGGTGGAGCAACCTGGAGTCAGGGACCGGATTTTCTAGTGAATGAACAGTGGAGAGGCTGCGACAAAGTGATCACCGGAGAACCGGAATTCTTCGGCAATAACAGCACATCCGGGTGGTTGCCGGTGGCCTGCCAGAAAGATAAGGAAGCTTCCATCACATATAATGGATATTTTACCGCCAATAGCGGAGAAAGCTGGACATTCACTTCGTTCGGTCTGGGCATCCAGACAGGGATCAACCGCCACCTGGCTCCTGCCTTTTTAAATTCTCAACTCGGCTGGGCCTTGAAAGGAAATCTGATGTACAAGACGATTAATGCGGGAGCAACCTGGACAACACTTCCAGCCAGCAGCGTTCTGCAATCCAAGCTCTTGGAATATCCGGAAATAGTAAAGCTGCAGTTTATTTCAAAGGATGTCGGCTGGCTCTTAATTGAGAAAAAAGAAAATCGACGATCTATCCTGCTGCAGACAACCAATGGGGGCGTAAGCTGGCGGGTAATGTGAGTTGGTTTTTCAGGGAGGCTGCAGATTGCAGTCTCTTTTTTTTTTTATCAATTCTTCCCTGTGTTACAATAAGTAGCAGGTGAATCTATGAAATTCATACATATGGAGTGAAGAAGATGCATGATTTTAATACAATCAAGTCAGAAGAGGAATTGCGTGCTATGCTCGGTTATCCAAGCGAACTGGTGAAGAACAAAGCGATTGATGCCCTGGATGAGCATTGCCGCCAGTTTATCGCTAAGTCACCATTGTTGATCATGGCCACTTCCGATGCGGAGGGATTATGTGATGTCTCACCCAGAGGGGATGCGCCGGGTTTTGTGCTTGTTCTGGACGACAAACATCTAGTCATACCTGAACGGCCGGGTAACCGCCGAATGGATTCGTTAAGGAATATTCTGTCCAATCCAAACGCGGGTCTTATCTTCCTCATTCCGGGTCTGGAAGAAACGCTCAGAGTGAATGGTCATGCTTATATTGTCCGTGATGAAGATCTGCTTGTCCGAATGGAATCTCATGGGCGGACTCCGCTAGTAGGTATAGTCATTGAAGTGGAAGAATGTTATATGCATTGTGCAAAATCGTTAAAGCGCTCCAGCTTGTGGAATCCTGACTCTTGGATTGTGAAGGCCGAATTGCCGAATGTTGCTCAAGTGATATCCGACCATGCCAAACTTCCTGGTATGAACGCAGAAAAAGTAAAAGCTTCACTGCAAGACAGCTATACCAACCGAATGTATTGATGTTCTGGGCGTTGAATGAAGCAAAAAAACGTATTTAAAATTTTCTTTAAAAATGTGAAAAAAATCACATGACAAAGCGCTGAGCGTGTGATATATTTAACACATAGAAAGCAAGTTCATTTTTTCACAAACTTTCATTCCGAATAGGAGAGATTACAATGACAACTTTTGAAACGGATTATATGACTAGAAACCTTCTGCAATTATGCTATAACTGTGATGATGCACACCTCTGTGAAACTGAAGAACAATGCAGAGCCTGCTGGGCGGACAACGGAATGCTTCCGGAAGAAGAGAACGAAACCAAGCAACTCTTAGATCTTGTACATGCTTAATATTGATAGGCAGAATGAACGTTTTTAAAGACCACTTGTGTTCTCAAATCTGAGAGCCGGGTGGTCTTTTTGGTAGGCAGCCTGTCGTCTGCTGACGGCGAATATGGTTTTCATCTTTTTGTGATGCTGTATGAACCGGAACAGGCATATACATGTACAGAAGCGACTGCAGTTATGCGGAAAGCTGAAAAATGGGGATTAAGGAGGAATAAGTCATGGGGATAGGCCCGGATTCTTCTTGGATGTTTGATCTTACCGGGACGGTAATACCGATTTTTCTCGCCCTGATGATTGGCATTGTCGCTGTATCTGCTGGCAGGGGGCTGCTTCAATGGAGCCGGAACAACAGCTCACCCCTGTTGACCGTTCCTGCCCGGATCGTCAGCAAGCGCAGTGAAGTCCGCCAGCAGCAGCTTCAGGATGAGAATCAGAGCAGCCGCACCAGTACAACCTACTATTTGACTTATGAGACGGACCAAGGCGTCAGGATGGAGTTTAAAGTGGACGGAAATGAGTTCGGCATGAGCGCAGAAGGAGACAGAGGTGTGTTGACTTACCAAGGTACAAGGTATCACGGGTTTCAGCGCAGTCTGCATTACTCCACAGCTGATTAGTTTAACTGTCTGTGATACGAATTTGGCTCGGTTTACAATAGACCTGAGGTTACTGTACAATCCCCTTGTTTCCGGTCTGCGAAGCAAGGGGATATTTATATTGTCTGGATCTATACCTAATAATAACTAACAAGGAGCTATGAAATGATGAATTATTTGCATAAAACTGTAATTGTCACTGGAGCCGGCCATGGTATCGGCAGAGCGATCGCCGAAGCTTATGCCTCCGAGGGAGCCAGCGTAATTATCGCAGAACTCGATAAAAGCACAGGAGGCATGGCGGCAGCCGAAATCTGCAGTCAAGGCGGAACTGCTGAATTTGTCGCTTGCGACGTAAGCAAGGAGGAGGACATTATTGCACTGGTTGCCCACGCAGCAGCTAAGTACGGAACCGTTGATATTCTGATCAATAATGCAGGCATTGCGAATCCGCATACCTCTTCGCTGTACGAGCTGTCTGTGGAGGAGTGGGACAAAGTACTCAATACGAATGCACGCAGTGTATTTCTGGCAACCCGGGAAGCAGCCAAAGTTATGCGCAATAATCCGCAAGGCGGAGCCGTCGTAAATCTGTCATCAACCCGTTCATTGATGTCAGAACCGAATACGGAAGCCTATGCGGCGTCCAAAGGAGCCATCGCTGCCCTGACCCATGCCATGGCGGTTACGCTGGGGGAAGATGGCATCACGGTAAACTGCATCAGTCCGGGCTGGATCGAGACGGGAGATTATGCGGAGCTGCGTGAGATTGACCATAGCCAGCATCCTTCGGGACGGGTAGGCAGACCGGAGGACATCGCCAGAGCCTGTCTCTATTTAACGGCACCGGATAATAATTTCGTTACAGGAGCACAGCTTATCATTGACGGTGGCATGACGCGCAAAATGATTTATGAGCCATAACTATGCAATCCAAATAACAGGAAGAAAATAGGCGTGAACTGTCACCTCTTAGGCGAATGCACATACAATACAGCGAGCAGTCAAGAGATGTGGAAGCTTGCGAAGCAGGTTTTGCAAGAAGTCCGGCAAGAAGCGGATGCCTTCAGAACTGCTACGAAGCAAAAGGAGGAGAATGTGTGGCCGTCATCAAAGCGAACTCGGAAGATGTGAAGGTGCTTGCGCGGCTGATGCGGGCGGAGGCCGAAGAGGACGGAGAAGCCGGCATGCTTATGGTCGGGAATGTCGGGGTTAACCGGATTCTCGGCAATTGCCTGGACTTCAACAATATCCGCAATATGAACGATATGGTGTTTCAAAGTCCAGGTGGCTTTGAAGCACCCCAGAAGGGGTACTTCTATCAGCGTGCCCGGGAAGCCGACATTCGCCTGGCCCAAAGAGTCATCGCCGGAGAACGACGCTGGCCGGCCTCTAATGCCTTATGGTTCTTCCGTCCTGTAGGCGATTGTCCTGCCACCTGGTATAACCAGCAGAACACCGGCCGCTACAAAGCTCATTGCTTCTTTACTCCAACCAGCGCGGATTGCCCGGCTGTATATTAGTACAGCCGGCCTGCGGGGAGAGACAGAGTGTTTCCGTGGTCTGTCTCCCCGCGCTGACAATGGCAAGCGAAAATTGTGATGTCGCACCATGTTCTACACGAAGTGTAATCAAGGAAGCAAATGCTGACAAAACTTTTAGGAGGTTTTACACAAATGATAGGTCAACCTTACCGTCCCGTTACTTATATGATTGGCAGTACTTCTTCTTCCACTGGCATGAACGGAGGCGGAATGCCCGCCAGCGGCTTCATGGGCAGCATGCCGCCTCAAGTCACCAGCGGGAGCCCCATGACGCCTACAGGAAGCGTGATGCCGACCACAGCCCCGGCCTTTGAACAATCCTACATTGAGAACATTTTCCGCCTCAACCTGGGCAAGATCGGGACCTTTTATTTCACATATGAGAACAATAAGGATTGGAATGCCAAGGTTTACAAAGGCGTGCTGGAAGCAGCCGGGCGGGATCATATCATTATCAGTGATCCAGCTACCGGACAGAGAACTGTGCTGCTGATGATTTATTTCGATTATGCCACCTTCGATGAGCCGCTTACTTACCAGTACCCGGGAGTCATCGGAAATCCACCGGTCGCCCGCAACTTCCGTTAATCCCCCTGAACAACTATCCATAGAAGACATTTTGTAAACGGCAGTCCGCCTGGAAATGGGGGCTGCTGTTTTTTTGTACTATAAGCAGTGCCCTGCCGGAATCTGGCGGGGCATTGTCTTACCAGGTAGCATTTAAGCCAAACATGGCTAGAAGGGCAAAGCTGAACGCGTCAAGTTTGACGGAGAGGGTGCGGAAGATTTAACATATATAAAAGCGCATCTACAACTTTTTTTGCATTCGTTAACCTTGTTTTATACCTTTTATACGGAGTATGTCCATAAGAAGGAAAACTAGATCATATTTTTACTCCGGTTTACACCTGTTTTTATGGAGTGAGTAATAATATAATAATGTATATATTTATAATCCGTGATTCTAGTCAGGAGTTGAAGGCATTGGGAAATTGATACTGAAAGGAACGTTTGGCGTTTCACAAGCTAACATTTTGAAAAATCGAAGGAGGTGGGCCTATCCACCCGATACGAAGAACGGTGGATAGGAGTATAAATTGAGCGACCCTTTACCCGGTATATTACATGTAGGTCTTATTCTTTTGCTTGTGCTGTTTAATGGCTTTTTTGTTTCGGTTGAATATGCGATGGTCAAGGTACGAAGCGGCCGCATTGAAGCACTGATTGAGGAGGGCAGTAAAAGAGCACCCGCAGCAAGAAATATTGTCCACAATCTAGATGCTTATCTGTCCGCCTGCCAGCTTGGCATCACGCTTGCCTCGCTCGCACTCGGCTGGCTGGGTGAACCGGCCATAGCTACGATTGTGGGGCCGCTTGTAACAAGCCTAGGCTTCGGTGAAACAACCGTATATGTGATCTCCCTCATTATTGCCTTTATGTTCATCACGGTGCTGCATATTGTACTAGGCGAGCTGGCACCAAAGACAATTGCCGTGAACAAAGCGGAGAAGGTGCTTCTGCTAACGGCAGGTGCGATGAACGTCTTCTACCGGATCATGTATCCATTTATCTGGATCGTCAATGGATTAGCAGGCGGACTGCTGCGTTTCTTCCGTCTGGCACCGGCCTCAGAGCTGGCCACGGCGCATACAGAGGAAGAAATCCGCATCCTCATGCAGGAGAGCAACAAGAGCGGGCTGATCGACAATACAGAAATGACTCTGGTGGACAATATCTTTGAATTTGCCGATACGATGGCCAGAGAGATTATGATCCCCCGAACCGAAATGATCTGTCTAAACAGTCACCTGACAGCAGAAGAGAACCTTGAGATTGCCTTTGACGGAATGAGAACACGTTATCCGGTTTGTGATGGCGATAAGGACCATATTCTTGGCTTTATCCACATTAAGGATCTCATCCGGGATCAGGCGCCGAAGTACAATGAATTGATTCGTCCGATTCTTACCGTTCCAGAGTCCATTCAGATCAGTGCGCTCCTGAAGGTGATGCAGCGGGCGAAGACTCAAATCGCCATTCTGATTGACGAATACGGCGGTACGTCAGGCATGGTTACGCTTGAGGATATTATGGAGGAGATTGTCGGAGAAATTCAGGATGAGTTCGATGAGGAGCGTCCCGGTGTTGAGCAACTGGGGGAGGATGAGTTTTCCATTGACGGCCTCATGCTGATCGAAGAGATCAACGACTCACTGGGGCTTCATATGGAGACGGAAGACTATGATACTATAGGCGGCTGGCTATACTCCAAGTTAGAAGTCAATCCGCCGCAAAAAGGGCAAACCGTTGAATTCGACGGCCATCTGTTCGTGGTAGAGGAAACCGAGAACAAGCGGATTTCCCGAATTAAGTTATTGAAGCTGCAGTTTTTGACGGAGGAAGCTGGAGCATAAACTTATTAAGCATTACACCAAAAAGGCACTAGCGCAGAATTAGCGCAGTGCCTTTTTGGTGTGTAATTCAATACCACAATTTAGCATTGGGAGACCGATTCGAGTCGTTTCTTGTCGGGTAAGAAAGTGTAATTAGCATCTTTGTACTTATCTAACCGAGAAAGGAGAGGTCCAAATGCTAAATCATCAGAATCATTATAATGATATGCTGGTTCTCTTTTCCATTGCGATAGCATTTCTATCCTGCTTTGCGGCCCTAGATCTGGCGGAACGGCTGGTACGGGGCGGAAGAAGGTTGCCTTTTATAATATTGATGTCTTCTGTTCTGGGAATCGGGATGTGGAGTATGCATTTTATAGGTATGCGTGCCATGAGGCTGGAAACTGCGGTGTCCTATTATTTGCCCCTGATGATTGTCTCGCTGCTCATTCCAATCGCGGCTTCCTTTGTGCTGTTTCAACTGTTTAATAACCCGCGTACACGCAGCAGAGTCTATCTTGGCTTAGGCGGGCTGCTCTTTAGCGGGGGGATTCTCATCATGCACTACAGCGGAATTATGGCTATGCAGTATTCTGCAATCTATGAGCAAAGTCTGTTCTCCATCATAATGTCTGTCTTGTTCTCGCTTGTTGTTCCTGTCATTACAGCCTCTTATGATCCAAAGTGGCTGGAGAATGCCTATAACATCTTTTCAGCCAAAAAAATAATGCTTGTGCTTACCCTGACTGGAGCATTGACCGGTACACATTATGCAGCGATGGCGGGTGTTTCTTTCATTTCCTCAGATCGCGTTACCTATGCCGGGGATGCTCTGTTTCTGGAGGATTCACTGCTCGGGATGATTCTTGGTGGTTCATTTATAGCCATTGTAGCGGTTGTATTGGCACTTTTGTACAGGGACCGGAAGCGTGTAATCATCTCGGCAAAATTTAACGAGCAACGTTATGTAGCGTTGTTTGAGTTCAGTCCGGATATAGTGCTCTGCATCGACCCGGTACGCAAGAAGATTGTAAGCGCAAATCCGGCATTACGGCAGACGACTGGTTACGGTAAAGAAGAACTGAGAGACTACAAAAATATAATGTACAGCCTTGAAGATGAAATTGCACTTAAGGAGGCAGTGAAGCGGGCATCGTTAGGGCATTCGGCGAAGCTGGAGCTCATGGTGAGAATGAAAAATGGAGTCAGGCTAATTTGCAGTGCAACGGTTTTTCCGCTGGTAAATGAGAAGGAGCGGTTTGTCTATATCGTTGCCGAAGATGTGACTGCGCTTGCCCTGTTTCAGCAGGAGCTGATTATTGCCAAAGAAGCGGCTGAAAGTGCTGCCCGGATGAAAAGCGAATTTCTGGCTACTATGAGCCATGAAATCAGAACGCCGTTAAACGGGATCATCGGAATAAATCAGCTGCTCGCTGACGAGATTCATCATCAGGAGCACCAGGATCTGTTGAAGCTGCAAAATAGAAGCAGTCATGCCTTGCTCAATGTGATTAGTGATATTCTGGATATTTCCCGCTTGGAGGCTGACGGCCTGCAGCTGCATAGGGAGCCTTTTCAGCTGTCAGTGCTGCTCAGGGAATGTATGAATCTGTACGAGGTCGTATGTAAGGAGAAAGCATTAAATCTCACACTCCAGGTTGCACCGGCCATCCCTGACTATTTAGTTGGAGACAGCGCTCGAATTCGGCAAATTCTTGTGAATTTGATTGGAAATTCCGTTAAATTCACCCATACAGGTGAGATTAACGTAGTAGTGGAACTGTGCCGTACGGGGGGGAACTCAGAACAATTGCAGTTTAGAGTGAAGGATACAGGCATCGGCATTCCACCCGACAAGCTCCCGCTGCTGTTTCAGCCCTTCTCACAGGCGGATGCCTCTCACAGCCGGAAATACCCCGGAACGGGGCTTGGGCTAGCTATCTGCAAGAAGCTGATTGATTTGATGAACGGTACGATATGGGTCGATTCCCCGCAGGATGGAAAGACGGAATTCATCTTTAGAATCCCCCTGCATCCGATGGACCAGGCTAAGGAACAGCTTTTCAGCAAGGAAGGAGAGACTCCGAACAGTAAGTTGAAAACAAAGGCGGTGTGAGCTGAAGTTTGTTATGGAAGTTTGCCAAAGAGAGAACTTTAATTATATAATTTTAAATTATATGACTTTCATTACCCGGGTCCTGAGTGGACGGAAAGGAACTCTCTTTGAGCAAAAACAAACGAAACAGTGCCGCGGCTCCCCAACAGAGCAAGCAGGAGAAGCGCAGGGCAGAACAGGAAAAGCAGAAGCAAAAAACGAGAATTCTGATCTTCAGCACAGTAGCAGCAGTTATCATTATCTTTGTCGCTCTAATCATGCTGATTCCAAAAGGGAACTCTGACTTTAATTACAGCGAGATGCACAGACTTGGAAAAGAGGATGCTCCAGTCAAAATTGTCGAATTCGGGGATTATAAATGTCCGGCGTGTTCAGACTTTACCGGTACCATCAAACCTCAGCTTGTTGAAAAATACGTAACTCCGGGCAAAGCGGCCTTTTACTTCGTAAATATGGCCTTTATCGGACCGGATTCCGAAACAGCTTCATTAGCAGCTTTGTCTGTCTATCATCAGAACAGTGAAGCTTTCTGGACCTATTATGACGCAATCTATGCTAATCAGGGCGAGGAGAGCGAAGAGTGGGCGACCGCTGATTACCTGGTAAGCCTGGCGCAGAAAGAGAACCTGCCGATAGATTTTGACCTCTTGCGTAAAGACATTGAGGAACGCACCTATGAAAGTGAACTGCAGAGAGATATGAAGCTGGCCGAAGACAGCAAAGTGACCTCTACTCCTACTGTATTTGTTAATGGAGTCAAGGTAGACAAGGCTTTTGATATCAAAGCCATCGACTCGCAGGTGCAAATCGCCCTTGATTCGGCGGATGCCAAATGATGAAATTCTCTACCTTCTGCAGACGCCACTGCCTGTATCTGGCCTGGTTTGTTTCCGTAATTGCAGTAGCAGGAAGCTTGTATCTTAGTGAAGTGCTGCATTATGAACCCTGCAGGCTATGCTGGTTCCAGCGTATCTTTATGTATCCTCAGCTGATTCTGCTCGGAATTGCCACGTACCGGGGAGATAAACGCATCATTCCTTATGTGCTGCCTTTATGTCTGATAGGCGGGAGCATCTCCCTGTACCATTACGCAGAGCAGAAAATTCCTGCACTCAGTAAAATTTTGCCATGCAAAATTGGTGTACCCTGCAATGAGGATTATTTGAACTTTTTAGGGTTCATTACGGTACCTCTGCTTGCGTTGATTGCTTTTGCTCTAATCGCAATTTTGCTCTGGACCGGGCGCCAAGAAGAGCCAGCAGAATAAGAAAAGGCTAAGCAGAATTTAGAGCAAAAATATTTCCTTAATTTCTGTCACAATTAACATCCAAAACACTCAAAAATCACGGAACGCTGGGATAATGAAAGAGAATGAAAGATCCACTTATCCCCGATCTTGGATTTGAGCTTTTTGGATGTTTTTTCATTCTTTTTTCATTTTTTTCACCGCTTTACTGAAAAGCTATTGTAGACTATTATTAGTCCTTGTGAGAAGTTGAATATGCGCTGAATTTTCCGCAAGGAAAAACGGGGGAACCAAACTTGACGGCAACGTCAATGGGGTGAATCGGAGGCAGGTCAGTATGACCGGAACCGTAGGGCTACCACAGCCCGAATCCGCCAGCTAACCTCGTAAGCAAGGGTGGGATAATGAGCATGCGTAAGCATGCGGATCATTTCCGTATGCTTATTTTTGTGCCTGCATTTATGAAACCTGCCAATGAAAACGGCGCGCGGTATTACCGTTTCAACTCAACAAAGAGAGGAACTGTTACTACAATGGTAAGCAAGGTAAAACGACTATTGATCGGGCGTCCGATGAAGTCGAACGAACTCGATCATGAAAAGTTATCCAAGGTGAAAGCACTGGCTGTTCTGTCTTCCGATGCACTCTCGTCTGTGGCCTACGGAACGGAGCAAATTCTGATTGTACTGGTGGCCGCTGGCTTCACCGCCATCTGGTATTCATTGCCGATTGCATTAGCCGTATTGGGCCTGCTGGCCATCCTTATTTTTTCCTATCGCCAGACCATCTTTGCCTATCCGCAAGGCGGCGGAGCGTATATCGTGGCAAAAAGCAATCTGGGCGTTCCTACCGGCCTCTTGGCTGGCGGCTCTTTATTGGTAGATTACATTCTTACGGTTGCAGTTAGTGCTTCAGCGGGAACGGATGCGATCACATCGGCCTTTCCGAGTCTTCATAATCATACTGTCCTTATTGCAGTCTCCGTCATTCTGATCTTGACGATTATCAATCTCCGCGGGGTGACGGAGTCCGCTTCATTTATTGCCATCCCGGTGTATCTGTTCGTGGTCTCTATCTTTGTACTCATCATTGCCGGGGTGTACAAATATATTACAGGCGGCGCTCATGCCGAAATCCCGGAAATCGGTTCCGCCGTTTCCAATGTCAGCCTGTTCCTATTACTCAAAGCCTTCAGTTCCGGTTGTTCGGCACTGACCGGGGTAGAAGCGGTATCGAATGCCATTCCGAACTTCAAAGCTCCAGCGGAAAAAAACGCCGCCAAAACCTTGATGCTGATGGGAGGCATCCTCGGATTGATGTTCACCGGCATTACGCTGCTGGCATACTGGTATGGGATTACTCCTAATGAGAAATCCACCGTCGTGTCGCAAATTGCCGAATCTACGTTTGGCCGGGGCGGTTTGTACTTTTTCATCCAAGGGATAACAGCCGTCATCTTGTTCCTGGCGGCGAATACAGCTTACTCGGCGTTTCCGCTGCTTGCGTTCATGTTCGCCAAAGATAAATATTTGCCTCATGCCTTCATGGTCCGGGGAGACCGCCTGGGCTTCTCTAATGGTATTATCTTTCTCGGAGTATTGTCGGCTGTGCTTGTAGCTGCTTTCCACGGAAATACAGAAGGGCTGATTCCGCTGTATGCAGTCGGAGTATTTATCCCTTTTACGCTGTCGCAGCTTGGCATGATGGTGCACTGGTTCAAAACGAAGCCGAAAGGCTGGCAGAATAAATTTGTAGTCAATACAATCGGTATGCTGACTACCCTGACGATTACGCTTATCTTTATCATTACCAAGTTTTCCAGCGTGTGGATGGCCTTCATCTTCCTGCCGGTTGTCATGTTCGTATTCCACCGCATTCACCGCCATTATATGAATATAGCTGATCAGCTTCGCATATGTCCTGCTACGGATAAACCGCTGATTAAAGGAAGTACCGTTGTTGTTCCGGTTGCGGGTGTGACACGCGCTGTACTGCATTCGATCAGTTATGCGAAGTCGTTAACAGATAATGTGGTGGCAGTCTACGTTGGTTTTGATGAAGAGGAAATTCACAAGATGGAGCAAAAATGGGAGGAATGGAACCCGGGTGTACGCCTGATCGTGCTTCGTTCCCGTTACCGCAGCATTATCCGCCCACTGGTGAAATTTATCGATACCGTAGAGTGGAAGACCGCTACTACAGACCATATTACCGTATTAATTCCACAGTTCATTACCAAACATTGGTGGCAGGCGATCCTGCATAATCAGACCAGCCTGTTCATTCGTTCTTATCTAATGAATCAAAAAGATATAGTTGTAGCAACAGTGCCCTATCATTTGCACAAATAGGCAGATAAATATGGTTAGCAGAGGTTGTTTCCGTAGCTTGCGGAGGCAACCTTTTTTTATAGAACGAATAATTTTGTTGACAGAGATAATGAGAATCAATATCATTTAAAAAGTAAGGCGAAGGCCTCGGACACCTTTGACCATTAATGCTTGTAAATACAGGAGGGGTATTTAATGTTTTCGAACAATAAGAGATCAGGCAGCATGAAGCTGGCATTGATCGGATGTATGGCTATGACTTTGTTCTTGTCCGCTTGCGGCAATGGCAATAATGAGAATGCTGCAAATTCTGGAGCGGAAGCTACCGCTGCACCTACGGCTACGGCTACTGCTGAAGCAACGGCAGCGCCAACGAAAACAACTGCACCGGCTACAGAGAAAACGGTGACAGACGCCATGGGACATGAAGTCACGGTACCGGCTAATCCGCAGCGCGTACTTGCTTCTTATATGGAAGACTACCTGGTAACACTGGGCGTTACCCCGGTAGCGCAGTGGTCCGTGACAAACGGAACCCAGGAATATCTGATTGCTGATCTTAAAGATGTGCCAACCATCAGCTATGATCTTCCGCTGGAGGCTGTGACCAGCTTTGCCCCGGATTTCCACATTGTGCAGTCTGAGTCTAGTGTGCAGAACGGTCTGTATGACCAGTTGAACAAAATTGCACCTACTTATGTCCTTGGTGACAAGATTAGCAAAGACTGGCGCAAATCGCTGCTCAAAATCGGTGAGCTCCTGAACAAGAGCACTGAAGCTGAACAAGCCATTGCGGATTACGATCAAAAAGCAGCAGATGCAAAAGCCAAAATCAGCAGCTCCATTGGTGATGATTCGGTCGCCATTCTGTGGCTGGTGTCGAAGAACTTCTTTATAGTAGATGAAACACGCAGCAGTGGTGCTGTATTGTACGGGGATCTGGGGTTGAAGCAACCCAACCTGGTTACAGAAATTCCTGCGGCATCCAGAGCGACCTGGAATCCGATCACGCTGGAGAAATTGGCTGAACTGACCGCAGATCATATCTTCCTGGTGAACAGTGACAAGACCGAAGCCTCTGACATTCTTAACGGAGCAATCTGGAAGGGGATCCCTGCGGTTAAGGCTGGAAATGTTCATGAACTTAGCGAGGCAAGCAGCTGGCTGTACAGCGGAGCCATTGCCAACTCCAAAACCATTGATGATGTCTTGAGTTTTCTCGTGAAATAATCAGCCTTAACTGTGTGTAGAGAGAACTCTTCAGCGGTGGAGGGATGTGCAGGTTCTTGTATCTTGAGATACAAAGACCTGCACCTTTTTTTAGGACATTGACTTAATCGTTCACAGTGAAAGTGCGAGCTGTGAAAGCTTGTACATAATTCAGATATTTGCGATAATGAGAATGATAGTTGTTCTCATTACAACATTGAACTCATCCTATTAAGGGGAAGACTTATGGTGTCATCCACACGTTCTATAGCTAACAATACAAATCCGTCAGGAGATCAACCGCTGAAGACAAGGCCGGTTGCTGCGGTAGTTATTTTGATTTTCGGCCTTGCCGCTGTCGTCTTTGGTCTGGCACTTTCCGTTTCGGTGGGTGCCGCGGATATTAGACTGGTGACGGTATGGGAGGCAGTCTTCCGGTTTAATCCGGATCTGCAGCAGCATCAGATTATTCGGGAACTGCGGATTCCCCGTGCTTTGGCGGGAGCGCTGGTTGGTGCTTGTTTCGCCGTCGCAGGAGCAATTATGCAGGGCATGACCCGCAATCCGCTGGCAGATTCCGGCTTGCTGGGTCTGAATGCCGGTGCCGGCGCAGGATTGGCGTTAGCTTTTGCTTTTGCGCCATCCGCTTCTTTTCTCTACATCATGCTGTACTGCTTCATCGGCGCAGCAGCAGCGGCCATTCTTGTGTTCGGGATTGGCTCGCTCTCCCATAGCGGCTTAACCCCGCTGCGTCTGACCCTTGCCGGCGCCGCTGTAAGTGCTATGCTGCTGGCGGTAAGCCAGGGAATCGCGATTCTGTTTCATCTGTCCCAGGATATTGCCTTCTGGATGGCAGGCGGGATCGGCGGGACGAATTGGACACAGCTTCGTATTTTGTTTCCCTGGATTGCGGCAGCTCTGATAGGATCTCTGCTGATCTCCCGATCCATTACACTCCTTAGTCTCGGACGCGATGTAGCGGCGGGGCTTGGACAGCGGACCAGGCTAGTGCAAACAGCCGGGATTATTATTGTAGTGATTCTCGCCGGCTCCGCGGTTTCGACGGTTGGACCGATTGCTTTTGTGGGGCTGATTATCCCCCATATTACCCGTTATCTGGTTGGTGTCGATTACCGCTGGATTATTCCCTGCTCTGCAGTACTCGGCAGCTTACTAATTGTATTTGCTGATATTGCGGCCAGAATGATTAACGCGCCTTATGAAACACCGCTAGGCGCTTTAATCGCAGTGATCGGCGTGCCGTTCTTTATTTACTTGGCGAGTAAACGGAAGGGGGAGCTGTCATGAGCAAAGCTCTGCGCTCACCCACCGGGAAACAACGCCGTACCCGGGAAGCAGCTATATTGACTTCACTTGCGGTTCTTATCGTGGTCATCTTTATTGTCAGTATGAACACCGGGTTAATGCGATTATCACCGCTGGATGTCCTACACACAGTCCTTGGAGAGGGAACGCAGCAGCAAAAGCTGATTCTTTTTGATTTCCGGCTACCGCGCATAGTGATCTCGCTGCTTGTCGGCGCAGGGTTTGCGGTTTCCGGCTGCATTCTGCAAAGCTTATCGCGCAATGCGCTGGCAGAGCCTTCTACACTGGGGATTAATGCCGGTGCCGGGTTTGCGGTGATTATCTTTATCTCATTTGTTCCGGCAACCTCGGCAGCTCCAATCTTTGTTCTTCCGCTGCTGGCGCTGGCCGGAGCAAGTCTTACAGCTGCACTTATTTATTTCCTGTCTTTCCGGCGTGAGGATGGCCTCTCGCCGACAAGAATGATACTTATCGGGATCGCTGTAGGTGCAGGCATCTATGCTTTCCAATTGATCCTGTCGTTAAGGCTGGATCCGCAGAATTATCAGTTTGTGGCGATCTGGATGGCAGGTAAAATCTGGGGCGGCGACTGGAGATTTGTGCTTGCGCTGACACCTTGGATAGCTATTTTGCTGCCATTTGCGTTCTACAAAGCCCGGGTGCTGAATGTACTTAACCTCGGGGACCAAACCTCGGCCGGGCTGGGCATGCCGGTGGAGAAGGAACGCATTCTGCTGCTGGCCGCCGCAGTCGCGCTGTCCGGCTCCTGTGTCGCCGTAAGCGGCGGCATAGGCTTTGTGGGGCTGATTGCGCCCCATCTCGCCCGCAGGCTCGTTGGACCGAAGCATCAGGTGCTGCTGCCTGCCTGTGCCTTAATCGGCGCGCTGCTGCTGCTTACTGCGGATACTATCGGCCGCTGGATTCTGCAGCCGGCTGAAATACCGACAGGTATTGTAGTTGCGCTGATCGGCGCTCCCTATTTCCTATATTTACTGGCCAAATCAAAGGCCTGATTAACTAAAGGAGCAAAATGCTCCATAAAACTAAGCGAATGCTTACAAAGTCAGTTTTATTGCGTCGTTAATCTTAAAGGAGCGCATGCTCCATAAAACTTTTAAGGAGTGAAGATCATGTCGGAACGTTTGAATACAGAACAGCTGAGTATTGGTTATGCGGAGGCTACGATTGTTAAAGGGTTGAACCTGTCTCTCCCAACAGGGAAGATCACAGCGCTGGTAGGAGCGAACGGCTCCGGGAAATCCACGATTCTCAAGACGATGGCGCGGATTATGAAACCTAAGAGCGGCAATGTCATGCTCGACGGCAAATCAATTCATACCCTATCTACTAAAGAAGTGGCTCGTCAACTGGCCATCCTGCCGCAAAACCCGACGGCTCCGGACGGACTGACTGTATCCGAACTGGTTGGATACGGGCGTTACCCGCATCAGAAGGGCTTCGGCACCATGACTCCTGAAGACCGTGCGATTATCGCCAATGCGATTTCCGTTACCGGGATGGAAGAGTTCCATGATCGTCCAATCGACCGCCTCTCCGGTGGACAGCGCCAGCGTGCCTGGATTGCCATGGCTCTAGCACAACAGACAGATATCCTGTTCCTTGACGAGCCGACCACGTTCCTTGACATGGCTCACCAGCTGGAAGTACTGCAGCTGCTGCAGAAGCTGAACCAGGAAGAGGGCCGCACGATCATTATGGTGGTGCATGATTTGAACCATGCCTCCCGCTACGCGCAGCATATGGTAGCGATCAAGTCAGGCACCGTCATCAGCGAAGGGAACCCGATGGAGGTTATGACACCAGATGTTCTTCGCAAGGTATTCGGAATCGAATGTGATATCGTTCCCGATCCGCGTACAGGTGTACCTTTATGCCTTCCTTACGAGCTTGCTGCTTATAAAGCTGTCGGAATGTAATTGACAAGTGAAGGATTAGCTAGGGGAATTAAGGAGGAAACGGAATGAATGAGGCACAGATAAAAGACATAGGCAGCAAATTTGATCTTTATCCATCTCCCCCAGAGGAGGCGAGGTATTCATTTACAGCGCAGGATCTGATTAATGTAGAGGGTATAAGAGCATTTGTGGACTGCTACGGACCGCTGATGAAGGCACTGGACGATAAGGCTGTGGCTGCATACTTCGGCGGCTGGTTCTCCAGCTTGGCGCTAGCAGTACAATATTCGGTCTCGTTATATTCCAATGTGCCGGTGATCAGCTTATCTAATTTGCGCATTCATCTCATTCCGGCGAGCGGGTATTGCCGCGTTGCCTTCTCTTTGAATTCCTGGGTGATGGAGCCAGCGCCTGCTGACGAACAGGGTCGGGTTACTTGGCGTAATAAAGTGTTCACTGAGTTCTACAGGAACACAGCAAGCCCGCTGCTGCGTACAATGTCTGCCGCCAGCGGATTGAGACTGGGGGAGATCTGGGGACAGCTCCCGTCTAAGTTCAACTACTACATTGAAATGCTTGCAGCAGGCGACAGCAATAAGGAATTTCTTATTCACGTGCAGGACGACTACAGTTATCTGAGGAAAGGCCTGGCTGCGGAAGTGTTCCAGCTTCCCAGAAATCCATTTGATGTTGAGGTGCGCAAGATCGAATCGCTTGCTGATCCAGAGCAGAGGGTACACATGCGTAACCGCTGCTGTCTGTATTATCGGACTGAAGGCGGAAGTGTCTGCTATACCTGCCCCCGTCTGAAAGAAGAGGAACGGGCCACACGTAGAGCCGAATACCGCATTCAAGCTGCATCGCCGCAGGTTTAGGGTATAACTGTAAAAATTGTTTCATACTAAAAATAGCAGGCATACCGCAGCAGGCTCCCGTCATTGACAAGGGAGCCTGTTCGTTGTTAAAGTTGTGGTTGCCATAGTTCAAAGTAAAGCTGGATCAACATAACAGTATAGAAGGTAAGATTTATTATTTTCATAGCGTAAAAGGAGCATGAAGGATGAATATCAGCAAAATTCAAGAGGATCTGCAGCAACTGGCTCCAGCCGGTACGGTAAAAAGCCATGAAGTGCTTAAGGATTATGTATTCACCCAAATGGGCGGCCGTGCAGATATACTGGCTGAACCTGCCACTTATGAGGAAATTCAAAATATTGTTACATATGCCCGGAAGAATGATATTCCTCTCACAGTACTGGGAAATGGTTCAAATGTAATTATCCGTGACGGTGGGATCCGCGGGATCGTCCTGCAGACCTCAGGCCTTAACAGTATGGGGATTCAAGGAGATCTTCTGTACGCCCAGTGCGGTGCTAAGATCATTGATGTATCCAGGTATGCCCTGGAGCAGGAACTGGCAGGTCTTGAGTTTGCCTGCGGTATCCCCGGAACAGTTGGCGGTGCTCTCTACATGAATGCTGGCGCTTATGGAGGCGAAGTTAAGGATGTGCTGCAAAGTGCACTTGCGATCAATAAGGCGGGGCAGCTGGTCACCCTGCAAGGGGATGAGTTTCAATGGGGATATAGACAAAGTGTTTTTGCTAGCGGTGAATATATCGTGCTGGAAGCCAGATTCGCGCTAAATCCGGGAAATCCTGCTTTAATTAAAGCTTCCATGGATGAATTGACCTATCTGCGTGAATCCAAGCAACCGTTGGAATACCCGTCATGCGGCAGTGTCTTTAAGCGGCCGCCGGGCCGTTATGCCGGACAGCTGATTCAGGAAAGCGGGCTTCAAGGGACCCGGATTGGCGGTGCGGAAGTCTCGCGTAAACATGCCGGATTTATTGTCAACGCAGATAATGCCACTGCGAGCGATTATATCGGACTTATTCAGCATGTGCGGGCTGCAGTGAAGGATAAATTCGGAGTCGAGCTGGAGACTGAAGTGGAAATTATCGGAGAAGAATAACTTTATATCGTTGGCCGCGGGAGTAAATACCGCGGCCTTTCTTTGCATAGAGACATGTGCAGTGGGCTCTTAGTATTCCGATTAGCTTATGGAGAGAGCATACTTGGCTCTATCTGTCTGGAGTTCCGCGTTATCTTCACCAAGATTATCCAAACGTAGTCCGCTGACGTCAATTTCATAACTATGCTGTGGAAGCGGCACAAGTTCACCATCCGCATTCAGGGTATTGCCTGAACCTCTTAAGATAAGCGCATCATCCAGATAATCATCGACCGTATCCTCAGCTGTGCGGTACTCTACGGTTTCCAATTGAAAGTGGACTGTATCGAGATCTTCAAGCTCCTGCTTTTTGATTACAATGGTTGTGGTTGCGTGAGCATCGAGCCAATCTATAAGCTTCTGTACCGTTTGATCCATAAGTTGATCCCATCCTTATTTAAGAGATTATAAATTCTAAGTTACCCCTTTCGTTGAAATTGAATCCATATTTCTGAAACAGTTCCTTGGGATATTCTCAATTTCTACGAATAAGCTTGAAGGAAAGCAAACTTTAGGCAAAGGCGGGTAGGCCATTGATTCAGCTTACGGAGGTATCGAAATCGTTTCAGGAGAAGCGGGCGGTAGACCGGCTGTCTTTTTCAGTGGGGGAAGGGGAAGTGTTTGGCTTTCTAGGTCCCAACGGGGCGGGGAAAACAACAACCATTCGCATGATGACCGGCCTGCTTCAGCCCAGTGAAGGACAAATAATGATTAATGGCATGAATATTTCACAACATAAAAAGAAGGTTCACGCTCAGATCGGGGTTGTCTTTGAGCTGCCAAATCTATATGTACGCAGTTCGATCCGCGATAACCTTGAACTTTTTGCCGATTTGTACGGTGTGGCCAAGGGGCGGGTGGATGAAGTGATTGGCAGCCTGCAACTGGAGGAACGACAGAAATCCAAGGTTGGCAGCTTGTCCAAAGGCTGGAAGCAGCGTGTGTTAATCGCCAGAAGCCTGCTGCACAGGCCCAAAGTACTGTTTATGGATGAACCGACAAGCGGATTGGATCCCAACTCGGCGGCGCTTATCAGGAAATACATAATGAGGATTAAGGCTGAAGGAACTACGATTGTCATCACCACCCATGATATGCATGAGGCGGAGGAGTTAAGCGACCGTGTAGGCATTATGCATGCTGGACGATTGGTCGCACTGGATAACCCGCAGAGCTTGAAAAAGGCTTATGGAAAGGCAGAGATTGAAACCGAATACTGGCAAGAGGATAAAGTGATGAGCACATCCTGGCCATTGGCGGACGAGATGACGAAAGACCACATTTATCAGCTTATGGCGAGCGGGAAGCTTATCAGCCTGCATAGCAAAGAAGCTTCTTTGGCAGACGTATTCGCCGCCCTGACGGGAAGTGAGCTGAGTTGAGTCAAGTGACGAAGCTGATCCGTCATGAATGCAAGGATTTGCTCCGCAATCCTTCTATAATTATTCTCGTGATGCTGCCGATTTTTATGTCCAAAATCATCATCTCGGTCATGGACAAAAACGGGATTAACTTTATGCTGCTGTCAACGTGGATTTTGTTCGCCCAGGTTATGATAGGGATTATGATGACCGGTCCGGGTCTCATTGAAGAACGGGAAAGTAAAACCTTTGATGCGCTGCTTATATCACCGCTTGGCAGAGGACAGATTCTCGTGGCCAAAGGTTTAACAGTTCTGCTGTTTTCTGTCTTCTCACAAACGGTAGTATTTCTGCTCAATCAGGGGTTTGCCTCAGAATTGCTGTCGGTCTTTCCGTATATGCTGGCTGGAGGGATCCTTTTTGTGGAGGTTGGAATGATCATCGGATTGAAGCTCGACTCTTCTAAGAATGGTTCTGCTGTCAGCTCTGCGGTCATGGTTGTCTTTTTCCTGCTTGCTTCCGTATATCAGGCACTGCCGGACTGGACTTATCCGTTCTTCGCCGCTTTGCCAAGCATTGAAATCGTGGAAAATTTAAATCGTATTCTAAACGGCGACGGCCCGCTACTTTTCGAGAGTCTGCTGCTCCCGCTGTGGATGACCGTTCTGGCACTATGGATCTGGAGAACCGGCAAAGAGTAGTGATGGCAATAAGTCTGTTAGCAGGCAAATTCTTTATGGTTGTCAATCTTCTGCCAATCATGTTATAGTTCAAGACGTTAATAATAAGCTTAAGAAGAAGTCTGCGTGTACATCGCAGGAGAGGTTCGCAAACTCCCTCTATAAAAAACTAAGACATCTTGATGCATAGGTAAAGTCTCCGGTTGAAGGGGGCTTAAGGGAGTATAGGGAGATGCCTATACTTATTTCCTGCTATGCTGCGTAATTTCTTAGTAGGGCCATGTTTTCGAAATCTCGTTCTTCTTTCCAGTTCCGGCAGTAAGCCGCGGGAAAAGAGAGGGGTTTTTTGTCATGTCAGAAGGCAGATTGAAAGAGGAAATGCAAGAGGTCACCCTGCTGGGCAATCAAGGGACGCAGTACAAATTCGGCTATGATCCGGAAATTCTCGAGGTGTTTGACAACAAACATCCCGGCCGCGATTATTTTGTGAAGTTTAATTGCCCCGAGTTCACCAGCCTGTGCCCCGTAACCGGACAGCCGGATTTCGGCGTGATGTACATTTCGTACGTTCCGGAGCAAAAGATGGTCGAGTCCAAGTCCCTGAAGCTCTATCTGTTCAGCTTCCGCAATCACGGTGACTTTCATGAAGACTGTGTCAACATTATTATGAATGACTTGATCTCGCTCATGGAGCCGCGTTACATCGAAGTATGGGGCAAATTCACCCCGCGCGGCGGAATATCCATTGATCCTTACTGCAACTGGGGGCGTCCGGGAACCAAGTATGAGGCGATGGCCGAACACCGGCTGATTAATCATGACCTATATCCAGAAAAAGTGGATAACCGATGATCCCAGATCGTGGAGAGGAGAGAGTGTGAAATGAATAAAAAAGCGCTCGTCGTATTCAGCGGCGGACAAGACAGTACAACCTGCCTCGTGTGGGCTATTCAGCACTTCGAGGAAGTTCAGGTCGTTACTTTTAACTATAACCAGCGCCATGCCGCTGAAATTGAGGTTGCCAAGGAAATTGCCGCCAAGTTCAATGTGAAGCAGCATATTCTTGATTTGGGATTGCTGAATCAGCTGGCACCCAATGCTTTGACCCGTGATGATATAGAAATTGTATCCGGTGAAGGGGATGAATTGCCCAGCACCTTTGTAGATGGCCGGAACCTGCTGTTCCTGTCCTTTGCGGCAATTCTGGCGAAGCAGATAGGATATGCCAATATCGTCACCGGCGTATGCCAGACCGATTTCAGCGGGTATCCAGACTGCCGCGATGTGTTTGTGAAATCATTGAATGTTACCCTCAATCTGTCCATGGATTATGAGTTTGTCATTCATACACCGCTAATGTGGCTGGATAAAAAAGAAACCTGGAAGATGGCCGACGAGCTGGGCCAGTTTGATTACATCCGTCAGCACACTCTGACTTGCTACAACGGTATCATTGGCAGCGGCTGCGGCACCTGCCCGGCATGTTTGCTTCGCAAGCGTGGCCTTGAGCAATATGTGGCTGAGAGAAAGAAGGTCGGCTTATAATGCTAGGCGAAGTATCGGTTTGTAAAATATTCACTTTTGACGCTGCACATCAGCTGATTGGACATAAGGGAAAATGCAGTAATCTCCACGGCCACACCTACAAGCTTGAAGTGGTCCTGAAGGGCAAACCTTCCGTGGAGGAGGGGCATTCGGACGAAGGCTTCGTGATTGATTTCAGCGATATTAAAAGCACGGTACAGCAGAGTCTGGTCGACCGGCTGGATCACGCTTTTCTGGCGATGGGCAACGAGCCTGTGCTGGATACATTGACAAATACGGGATCGAAGGTAGCGCTGCTCTCCTTCCGCACGACGGTGGAGAACATGGCGTGTTATATAGCCTACAAGCTGAAGCAAGTGGCGTTGCCGCTATATTCCGTTAAGCTGTGGGAGACGCCCACTTCCTGGGCGGAGGTGCTGGCTGAGGATATTCCGGAGGATGGACCCTCCTACCGTATGCATGGGGGTTGTGACTGTGAGTAAGATTCCGGTCATAGAAATGTTCGGCCCAACCATTCAGGGGGAAGGCGCAGTTATCGGAGTGAAAACCATGTTCGTCCGTACTTATGGCTGTGACTATCGCTGCAGCTGGTGCGATTCCGCATTCACATGGGATGGTTCGGCCAAGGATAAGGTGCGGATGCTTACACCAGAGGAGATTATGGCCGAGCTGCTCTCACTAGCCGGAAATAATTTTGACTGTGTAACCATCTCCGGTGGCAACCCTGCACTAATTGGCGAGGCGATGGGTACCTTCATCATGGGGTTGCACGAGCGGGGCATTCAAGCAGCAATCGAAACGCAGGGCAGCCGCTGGCAGGAATGGTTCAACGATGTGGATGTGCTGACAATCAGCCCCAAGCCGCCAAGCTCAGGTATGACGACGGATTGGGAGACCCTTGATGGCATTATGGGGAAGCTGCATGATAAAGGCAAAGCTGCCCATAGCCTGAAGGTTGTTGTCTTTAACGAAGGCGATTATGAATATGCCAAAGCAGTGCATAAACGATACCCTGGGGTGCCACTGTTCCTGCAGCCGGGCAATGAGGATGTCACGGAGGAAGGTGACATTTCCGTACGTCTGCTGGGTAGACTGGAATGGCTGTTTAATCAGGTGATCGTCGATCCGGAGATGAACCGGGCACGGGTGCTCCCTCAGCTTCATGCACTCATCTGGCATAATAAGCGCGGGAAATAAAAAGGATGACAATTTCATAATGTTTGAGATGAATTTGTAAAATCTCAAGGGGGATTCTTCACGTAGTCTTCTGGTATAATTATTGGAAAACCAGGGAATAGCGAGGGATCATACATGACAACTGCCTTATTAATTATCGATGTCCAAGAAGCCATGTTCTCTTATGATGTGAAGCTGCATGATGAAGGAGGCGTGATGGACCGGATTATATCGCTATTGAATAAAGCCCGCTCCGCAGGGGCTCCGGTTGTTTATATCCAGCATACCGAGGATGAGGAATATACGAAGGGTTTGCCCACCTGGCAGATCAGCAGCCGAATTACACCGAAGGAGAAAGACTCCATCGTCGAGAAGCCGACTTGGGATGCTTTTCACCGTACCCGGCTGCATGAGGAGCTGCAGCGTTTGGGTGTGACCGATCTTATCATATGCGGGATGCAAAGCGAATTCTGTGTCGATACAACCACTAGACGGGCCTACAGCATGGGGTATTCCAGCGTACTGGTCCAGGATGCGCATAGCACTTTCGGCAACGCCGATTTTAGCGGTGAAGAGATTGTCAGGCATCATAATTCAGTGCTGGGCGGGAGATTCGCTGTGCTTCGGCCGGAGCGTGAGGTAGAATTCCAATGAATGCAGGGAAATCTGCGATGAAGCCAGTGCGCCGGTCCAGGTTGAGATTGTTCGCCGGCAAGCGATATTTCACCTGGAAAAGATACTGGACATGGTTTATTCAGCGCGGGAACAAGGCAACAAAACATCGGTCTGAGGCACTGCCCTATAAGGCAGCCGGGCATTCAACCCCGCTCCTGCGCAGACTGCGAAATGTGGACATGCAGCTACAGTACAATAAGATTGCAAATCTGCGTCTGGCCGTCGCCAGGCTGGATGGTCTGGTGATCTCGCCGGGAGAGACCTTCTCGTATTGGCAAACGATCGGCAAGCCAACCCGGCGCAAAGGTTACTTGGACGGAATGGTTCTATATTACGGTGGTTTTCGTTCCGGCACAGGAGGCGGATTATGCCAGCTGTCCAATCTGATCTACTGGATGACGCTGCACACCCCGCTGACCGTGACCGAGCGGCACCGCCACAGCTATGATGTATTTCCCGACGAACAGCGGACACAACCTTTCGGCAGCGGGGCTACTTGTGCATATAATTATTTGGATCTGCAGCTTCAGAACAATACAGACCGGACATATCAGTTGAAGCTGCACCTGGATGATACTCATCTGTACGGCGAATGGCGATGCGATGACAAGCAGCTTTATCGTTATGAGGTATACGAGGCTGATCATGTTATCCGTCTGGAGCCATGGGGCGGTTATGTCCGCAGCAACAGCATCCGCCGCAGAGTATTTACGCGGAGCGGCGAGCTTGCAGGGGATGAAGCGGTAGCCGAAAATCATGCCCTGATGATGTACTCTCCGCTGCTGCATCCGCCCACTGAATTAGCGGAAGGGTGATGAACTGATGAATCTTGACGGTGATTGGTACTGGAAGTCAGATGATGAAGTGGGAATGGGACGCTCAAGCAGACTGAAACGCAATATTAGGGTATGGACTGTGTTACTTACTGTTGTATTAGCAGCTGCTGTGCTTGCAGGCTGGCTGGTACTACAAGGAATATTCGATTTCTTAGAATACTTAGGCATCTAGGAGAGAGACTTCGGGGAATAACGGATAAACACCGGGACTTTGGGGTTATAACATAGTATGTTGCTAACAAATTTAGCCTTGCTAAGTTCTTAACTCTACTTCCGAAGGAGTGTTTCTCAACATGAAGGCAGTAACCTATCAAGGGAAGAAGAAAGTTGAAGTTAAAGAAGTAGCCGACGCCAAGCTGGAAAGAAGGACGACATCATTGTGCGCATCACCTCGACAGCCATTTGCGGTTCGGACCTTCACATCTATAACGGGGAAATCCCCGGCATGCACGACGACTATATTATTGGACATGAGCCGATGGGGATCGTCGAAGATGTCGGACCGGATGTTACCAGAGTCAAAAAAGGCGACCGCGTCATCATTCCTTTTAACGTAGCCTGTGGACAATGTTATTTCTGCCAGCATGAAATGGAGAGCCAGTGTGACCATGCCAACGAGGCCAAGGATACCGGAGGTTATCTCGGCTTTTCCGATTCGTACGGCGGCTTTGCCGGCGGACAAGCGGAGCTGCTGCGTGTTCCTTACGGTAATTTTGGTCCTTTTGTTATTCCTGAGGATGCAGAGATGGAGGATGAGAAACTTCTGTTCCTTTCGGACATTGTGCCAACAGCCTGGTGGGGCGTGGAAAGTGCCGGGGTAAAGCCTGGAGACACGGTCATTGTACTAGGCTGCGGGCCTGTTGGACTGCTGACGCAGAAATTCGCCTGGATGAAGGGAGCCTCGCGGGTTATTGCGGTAGATCATATCCCATACCGTTTGCAACATGCCAAGCAGAAGAATAACGTCGAGATTTTTAATTTTGCTAAGATAAAGAACTTAGAGGTGCATCTGAAGGAGATTACCTGCGGCGGGGCGGATGTGGTGATTGATTGTGTCGGACTAGATGCGAAGATGTCTGTGGTGGAAAAAATCGAAACAACGCTGATGCTGCAAGGCGGATCGCTCAGTGCGTTCCGGATGGCCGCTCAGGTGGTTCGCAAATTCGGAACGATCCAGCTCGTCGGCGTGTATGGGCTCAATTATAATATGTTCCCGCTGGGGCAATTGTTTGAACGCAATATTACGCTCAAGATGGGTCAGGCTCCAGTTATTCATTACATGCCGATGCTCTATAAGATGATTAAGGAGAACAAATTCGATCCGACAGACATCATTACTCACCGGCTGCCGATCAGCAGAGCGGAGCATGGCTACCAGGTGTTCGGAGACAAGGAAGAGGATTGTATCTAAGGTTGTGCTTAAGCCTTAATGTTACGGGAGTTCATCGGTTACCGGATCAACATACGAAGGCATGGGTTTCCGCCGCAGGCCGGGAGGCCATGCCTTTGATGTTTTTCAGGAAGCTGCAGCCTTTGTTGCGAATTTTCATGAAAAAAGCTGCATTTTTCCGGATTCTGCGGTAAATTTACATAAGTGACTTTTATCTGAGCCGAAAGGATGCCTGCTGTGACTTCAAAAAAACCGCCTGTTCCCATTCCGCTATTGATGCTGATTGGAATTGTGGCTATTTCTTTTTCTTCTATTTTTATAAAATGGTCATCCGCTCCGGTATCGGTTCAGGGGATGTACCGGCTGCTGTTCACCTCGCTATTGATGCTGCCCTTTGCCCGGCCTTACAGCGGAGCCGCTTTTGCCCTGCGCCGCAAAGACTGGCTGCTGCTGCTTGTGTCCGGGGCGATGCTGGCCCTGCATTTTTTACTGTGGATGGGTTCACTGAAATTCACCTCTGTAGCCAGCTCGACGATGATTATGGCACTGGAGCCGGTGTTTATTATGCTGGGAGCCTATTTGCTGTATAAAGAAAAAAGCAGCATGTCCGCCATAGCGGGGCTTGCCATTGCGATCTTTGGTGTTGTATTTATTGGCTGGGGAGATATCGGCCTGTCCTCCGACAATTTAAAAGGTGATTTGCTGTCCATTGGCGGAACAGCAGCAGTTGCCGCTCATTTGCTGATCGGACAGAAGCTGGTTGCCCGCATGCCATCGTATTTGTATAGCCTGATTGTATTTATCGCAGCGGCGTTTGTTTTTGCGGTATATAATCTGCTGGCGGGCATTCCGTTCTTTGATTATCCGCCAAGGGAGTGGGGAATCTTCGTATTGCTGGCAATTGTCCCGACCGTATTTGGTCACATTTTGTTTAACTGGCTGCTGCAGTACGCTTCGGCGACTACCGTTTCGATGAATATTCTGGGAGAGCCGGTTGGTGCAAGTATTCTGGCCTTCCTGCTGCTTGGCGAACAGTTGACAATCCTCCAATGGGCCGGCGGTGTATTGGTAATGGGAGGGCTTGCAGTCTATTTGTATGCAGGACGCAGGAAAGCGGCGAAGAGAAGAGAAGCTCTGCCCAGCATCTCCTAAAGTACACATTCTAACAGACAACTTATCAACATAAAGGGGTATTTCACAGTATGAATGATCAAGACTTAGAACAAGAACCGCAAGACAATCCGGGAGCTGCGCCTTCCAGTGAAGAACTCTGGAATGAGGATACCTATGCCGCATGGACGAGCAGATTCGGCACTCCGTCAGAGGCAGCAGCAAAGTTGTCCAAAGATCCAGCATCCCGGCTGTTCCCGTTAAACGCTTATTTCGGAGAGGTCCGCGGGAAGAAGATGATGAATCTGATGGGCTCGAACGGCATGAAGGCGGTAGCCCTTGGGCTGCTGGGAGCTGAAATGACTGTTGCCGATTTCTCGGAAGCCAACGCCCGGTACGCAGCGGAATTGGCGCAGGAAGCCGGAGTCGGGCTGTCCTATATCGTCTCGGATGTGCTGAAGCTGCCGGACGAGGTGCTGGACAGCACGTATGATATCGTTTTCGCTGAAATGGGGATTGTCCATTATTTCACTGACCTGACCCCGTTTATGGATACTGTCTGCCGTCTGCTGGCTCAGGGGGGAACCTTCGTGCTGCGCGACTTTCATCCGGTAACGACCAAGCTGATTTCTTCCAAAGGATCTACTGCTAAAGTACGGAAGCACAAGGTAAGCGGCGATTATTTCGATACAGCGCTGGAAGAGAAAAAGGTGTCTTACTCGAAGTATTTGCCTGCTTCAGGCAGTCAGACGGGTGAGAAACATAGTGTTGTTTATTGGCGGCGCTGGACTTTGGGGGAGATCGTTACGGCAGCCGCCGCTAGTGGTCTAGTCATCCGAGAACTGGTGGAGGAGCCCAACCTGTCGTCTGAGGTTTACGACAAAGGAATTCCCAAGACGTTTACACTGGTAGCAGAGAAACGTTGACTTTACGATGAATAGCTTTGGTGTCCTTTTTAGGACGCTGGCCGTTTCTGCGGAGAATCGAAAGATAGTTAACGGCATGAATAAATAAAAAATGTATTTCAACATAGAACCGGTGGTCTGCTTTGAGCTGTATCAATCAGCCTGAGTGGAGCAGCGGTTTATTTAATTCACATCATTAATTAATACATATAGTTAACGGCATTAAATAAATACAATTAACTGTTATCATACCAACACGCTCTCAGCAGCAGCCATTTCCACAAACGCCTGCTGCAAGGGAGTTAAGGTATAATCCTTTCGCCAAGCCAGTACATAAGTAGCAAGCCCAGGCGAAATCCCCGGGAGCGGAGCATAACTTAAACGGCCCAAGGCCGCCTCGTCTGCAACCCCTGCTTTGGAGAATAGTCCCACATTTCCGCCTTCACTAATCATCCTTTTAAAGGCCTCCGGCGAATTAACAACAGTATTATTCCATACACGGACATTGTTCAGCTGTGCCCATTGGTCGGCTGTTCCTCTCAGGCTGGAAGCGGGATCATGCTGAATCCATGGCTCCTGCGCCACCAGCTCCGGGGACAGCACTTTAATTTGAGCAAACGAATGACCGGGCGCAAATATAAGAACAACCTCATCCCGGGCAACTACCTGGGTATGAAAGGAGTCATCTCCGCCATCATTATCTTGCAGTATCCCCAGTTGGATCTCCCGCCCCCTCAGCCGTTCGCGCACAAGGTGATCCGATTGTATCGTAAGCGACACATCTATCCCCGGATGAAGATTGATAAATTGCGACATTATATTAGGAACAAAGTAAGTACCAGGCATGTACCCGGCCTCAAGCGTAAGGCTTCCCGATGTGAGGGAGGAGAACTGTTTGACGCTCCGCTCCGCTTCTGCAGCGAGGGAAACAATACGAACTGCATATTGAAAAAGCGCCCGTCCGGCATCGGTTAACAGCACACGCCCGCTGCGGTATTGAAAGAGGGAAGCTCCAAGCTCATTCTCAAGGCTTTTCATATGAAAGGAAACGGTAGGCTGTTTTAGGCCCATTTCGGCAGCGACATCCGTTACTTTTTTATATTTTTCAATCAGGACTACAATTTGCAGCTTCACAATATTCATGGATTTCCTCCGGTCTGGATGGCAATAAGTTAATAAAACATCTTCTTAATATAGATTATATCTATACTGTTATACATTTTCTATTAGAATTTTTATCTTTCGTTTTACAAACATAAGCTTTTTCTCTAACGAACGAGCTCTAGAATAGGAAGAGTCATAAGAGATACACACAGAGGAATGCTTCCAAAGTGAGTTTTGTAAGAAGCAGATTCAATGGGTCAGACACACACAAAACCTTTAGGAGGAACAAACAACAATGCAATTCAGAAAATCGTGGATCATGGCTTTGGCTTTAACCAGTGTAGTAGCACTTTCGGCATGCGGTAACGGAGGAAATAATGCGGCAACTAATAATGGGGGAACTAATGCAGCTGCGACAAATACACCTACAGAAAGCAGCGGCGCAAAATTAAGCGGATCGATTCTGGCTTCGGGCTCCACAGCGCTTCAGCCACTTGTTGAAATGGCAGCTGAAGGCTTTATGGATGCAAACGCAGGCGTTGATATTCAAGTACAAGGCGGAGGAAGCGGCACGGGCTTGACTCAGGTTGCTGAGAAGCAAGTAGATATCGGTAACTCCGATGTGTTCGCAGAAGAGAAGCTGAAGGATGCAGATGCAGAAAAAGCAAAATCACTCGTTGACCATCAAGTTGCGGTTGTAGCGATTGCAGCAGTAAGCAACCCGAAAGCTGGAGTAGACAGCCTGACTAAACAGCAGCTGGTTGACATCTTCACGGGTAAAATTAAGAACTGGAGTGAAGTTGGCGGAGCGGATCAAGCGATTCAAATCATCAACCGTCCAGCAAGCTCGGGTACACGAGCAACCTTTGAAAACTTCGCACTTGGAACTAAAACAGAAGACCAAGAAGGATCGATTCAAGAAGACTCTTCCGGTACTGTTAAGAAAATGATCGGCGAAACTCCAGGGGCTATCGGATATCTGGCATTGTCTTACCTTGATGAAACTGTAAAAACGCTGAACTATGAAGGTGTTGAGCCTTCTGTAGACAATGTTATCTCCGGTAAATATCCGGTGTGGGCTTACGAGCACATGTACACAAATGGTGAGCCTGCTGAACATGTCAAAGCATTCCTTGACTACATCATGACAGATGAAGTGCAGAATGGCGATGTAGTAGAGCTTGGATATATCCCGGCTTCGAAAATGCAGGTTTCCCGTGATGTAGAAGGCAAAGTATCAACCAAGTAATTCCTGGCTGACAAGCTTTACAGACTTCATTCATTAGAACTTCATGTGATTAGAGGCGGAATCCTTCTGCCTCTCTTTTCACTTTAGAAAGAGGGAGCAGCTTGAGTGTAAAACCTAAGAAATCCAAAATTGAAAAACATCATATCGAAGATTTTATCGGGCGTTCTTATATGTCCTTCTGTGTACTCCTATTGATAGTAATCATTGTATCGATGGTGTATTTTGTGGCGTCCAAAGGGATTGCTAACTTTACCAGCGGTGAAATTAAGCTTTCTGATTTCTTGTTCGGCAAAAAATGGTCCCCGGAAGGAGACACTCCCTCCTACGGAGCATTGCCTTTTATTACCGGCTCATTTCTGGTTACGCTGCTTGCGGCGCTTATCGCAAGTCCGCTCAGTATCTGCGCTGCTCTGTTCATGACCGAGATTGTGCCAGGCTGGGGTAAAAGGCTGCTGCAGCCGGTTATCGAACTGCTGTCAGGTATCCCATCAGTCGTTTACGGCTTTGTGGGTTTAAGCGTCATTGTGCCGTTTCTGCGTAATACCTTGCCAGGTCAGGGCATCGGGGTTGCTGCAGGCGCGCTTGTCCTATCGGTAATGATTTTGCCGACGATTACAAGCGTGGCTGCAGACGCGCTGGCTTCTTTGCCGCAAAACTTAAAAGAATCCTCCTTTGCGCTCGGTGCTACACGGTGGCAGACGATCTCCCGGGTGATTCTTCCGACTACATTCCCTGCAATTATGACGGGGGTAGTGCTGGGGATGGCCCGTGCTTTCGGTGAAGCCCTTGCAGTACAGATGGTAATCGGTAATGCACCTTTCGTGCCGCGGTCACTTTTCGAATCGGCTTCAACCTTGACCAGCGTAATTACGCTTGGTATGGGGAACACAACGATGGGTTCAACGCACAATAATGCGCTGTGGAGTATGGCGCTGGTTCTTATGCTGATGACCTTTGCTTTTGTCCTCATCGTAAGAATGCTCGAAAGGAGAAATAAAATTTGAAGCCGAGAACAGCAGACAAGGTTGCCACTACCGTTATCGTCTTTTTCGCATTACTTATTGTAGCCATTCTGGTTGGATTGCTTGGATATATTCTGATCCGTGGCTTAAACCATATCAGTTGGGATTTCCTGACTTCCGCACCGCAAAAAATCCGCGCAGGCGGAGGTGTGGGTCCACAGTTGTTCAACTCACTGTTCCTGCTGGTGCTGACGCTGATCATAACTGTACCGCTGGGTCTTGGAGCGGGGATCTTTATGGCAGAGTATGCACGTCCAGGTAAACTTACGAACTTTATCCGCCTGATCGTAGAAGTACTGTCTTCCTTCCCTTCCATTGTCGTAGGTTTGTTCGGTCTGTTATTGATCGTAAACACCTTCAATCTGGGGTTCTCCTTAATATCCGGTGCTCTCGCACTTACCGTATTTAATCTGCCGCTGATGGTGCGTATTACCGAGCAGGCGTTCCGTACAGTGCCTAAGCAGCAGAAAGAGGCAGGATTTGCCCTTGGATTATCCAAGTGGAAGATTGTTACCTCTGTACTGTTACCCGTGGCGCTGCCGACGATTATCACCGGTACGATCCTCTCCGCTGGCCGTGTCTTCGGTGAAGCTGCCGCTCTGATGTTCACGGCGGGCATGAGCAGCCCGCGACTGGATTTCACCAACTGGAATCCGCTTAGTCAAACTTCACCGCTTAATCCTTTCCGTCCGGCTGAAACCCTGGCCGTTCACATCTGGAAAGTCAACAGCGAAGGTCTGGCGCCTGATGCCGTACAAATCGCAGCCGGAGCTTCGGCCGTGCTCGTTATTACAGTCTTGATCTTCAATCTGGCCGCACGGTATTTCGGCAGATATATTTACCGCAAGCTGACTGCTTCCAAAAGAATGAACTAAAACTTTGATTATAGAAACATTTTAGGAGGAGTAAGAGATGGGAATAGCGGAACCTGTGGTGCGTGAATCATTTCAAACAGAGGACCTGAGCATATTTTACGGCACATATGAAGCAGTGAAAGGAATTAGTCTTCCTTTTGGCCAGAATACTGTTACTGCACTTATTGGCCCGTCGGGCTGTGGTAAATCAACTTTCCTTCGTTCACTTAACCGTATGAATGACGACATCTCCGGTTCGACAACGAAAGGGAGCATCTGGATTGACGGCGTGGACATCAATGCTCACGGTACGGATGTGATCAAGCTGCGGCAAAAGATCGGCATGGTCTGGCAGAAACCTAATCCGTTCTATAAGTCGATTTATGACAATATTGCTTTTGGTCCAAAATACCACGGCATTAAAGGTAAGCAGGCACTGGACGAAATTGTGGAAAGCAGTCTGCGGCGTGCGGCATTATGGGACGAGGTTAAGGACCGCCTGAAGGATTCAGCGTTGGCGTTGTCCGGCGGACAGCAGCAGCGGTTATGCATCGCCCGTGCATTGTCAGTTAATCCGCAGATCCTGCTGCTGGATGAACCGGCATCGGCACTCGACCCTGTATCGACCGGTAAAGTGGAAGAGCTGATCAAGGAACTCAAGGAAGAGCTTCGCATCGTTATTGTTACGCATAATATGCAGCAAGCGGCGCGGATTTCGGATTTTACCGCATACTTTTACCTCGGTTCACTTGTGGAATACGACAAGACAGAGAAAGTCTTCAGCAATCCGGAGAATCAAATGACCCAGGAATATATCATGGGCCGTTTCGGCTGATCGAAGAGTTCTACAGGCACTGCCCGTTCGGGCGGTGCTTTTTTGGCTGTAACAAGCGCATTCACCTCCAAGATACAGGATAGGCTTGGCGAGTATGATCAGGACATTCCCCAGTTTGAAAAAGCGATTGGAATCATGTACAATCACTGAGAATGGTTATCATAACTTACTGATGGAGGGAATCCTTATGAATCAGAACCAGTCTGCAGCTTACGGCAGCATTGCCGAAGTGATCAAGGAGCGCCGCTCCATTAAACAGTTTAAGCCTGAACCCCTGCCTGAAGGCCTGCTAGAGGAACTGCTGGATATCGCGGTATGGGCGCCAAATCACGGACTGCGGCAGCCGTGGAGATTTATTGCTTTTCAGGGGGAAGGGGCGGAATTCCTCGGGGATGCTGCTTATACATTCTTAAAGCGCGGGGCAGCTGATCCGGAATTTGCAATCAAACGCAAAGAATATCTTTCATCGATTCCTTTAACCGTAATCGTCGTGATCCCTGAGGACCCGCGTCAAAGAGAGTGGGATGAGGATTTTGCCGCTGCATCCGCACTTGTGCAGAACTTCCAGCTGGCGGCATGGGAACGGGGAGTAGGCACGATTTGGAAGACGGATCCTTATATTTACGCTCCGGAGTTCCGCAGCAAGATTGGCGTGAAGCCGGGAGAGAAGGTGATTGCGATGATCCATGCCGGTTATCCGGAGATCATTCCCGCCAGCCGTCCACGCAAGGAAGCCGCTCAGCTGCTTACAGTTGTAGACAGCTATCCGGAGAGTGGAGTTGTGGAATAAACACCTAAGCCGCTGTTAGGAACAAAAACTGGGCTAACTCTTATTGAAGCATCCTGCGGGATGCTTTTTTTCTATGGGATTGAAATTATAATGCAATATATATTGTACATAATGACGGTTATAGATTACAATGGAGCTATAAGTGAAATTATTCTCCGGGAGGGCTCTGGTGAGTGAGAAGAACATCAAGCTGAAACTGGCGCGGATTCAGAAGGACCTGTCCCAGGAACAGCTGGCGGAAGCGGTGGGCGTGACGAGACAGACGATAGGACTGATTGAAGCGGGGAATTACAACCCGACGATCCGGTTATGTATTGCTATCTGCAAGGAACTGGGAACAACTTTGAACGATATATTTTGGGAGGAGTAGTTATGAAAGGTAAGGGGATCAAGGATGAGCGGATTCAAGGTGAAGTACATAAGTTGATGTCGCACGGCTTTACGATTGTGTTTGTGGGCATTGCGGCCAGTGTTTTTGTTAAAGTATTTGTTCTGCACTTGGATCTGAAGTATTGGCTGGACAGCTTCCTCATCCTGATGGCAGCTTGTTTCTATGTTACGCTCCGGAGCATGCGTGGTGGGCTATTCCTCCTGCCGAGCAAGGCCGGGGAAGTAAAGCGGCTCAAGAAAACCAATCTGATCAGTGGAGCTGCAGGTGCTCTGATATGGGCAATATTGATGATCAGTTATGACCTGCTGGGTAAGGAGGAAGTTGATGTAGTTGCGAGTGTAATGAGCACATTGGTTGGCTCCGTGATCTTTTTCTTCGGGATTACCTGGATGCAATGGTTCATGATTAAACGCTCCAATCAAAATGCGGATAAGCATCTGGAATAGACGGATGTACTGCTTTGGAATGGGCCTCTTGCAAAACTAATGCCATTAGTTTATATTATAACTAATATCATTAGTTTTTAAGGGGTGTATTTATGAGAATTACTCAAGAAGGAAAATTGCTGCAGCTTACGTGGATGCCCGGATGGTTTCCGGTCAATTGCTATCTTGTTGTAGAAGATCAGGAATTAACATTGATTGATGCGGCAATGTCTTTTAGTGTCCAAGGGATCCTCCGTACAGCGGCTAAATTGAACCTGCCTATTACCCGAATCGTGCTGACCCATGCTCATGGAGATCATGTTGGAGCACTGGATGAACTGAAGAAACGGCTTCCTGAAGCTGTTGTATATATCTCTGAGCGTGATGCAGCTTTGCTGCGCGGAGACCGTTCGCTTAGACAAGGTGAACCGCAGACTCCGATTAAAGGGAGCGTACCTACCAAAATTTCCACCAAACCGGACATTCTGCTCCATGACGGAGATACTGTCGGCTCTTTAAGCGCAATTAGTACTCCCGGCCATACCCCAGGCTCGATGTCTTTTCTGGATCAGCGGAGCGGAGCTCTGATAGCGGGGGATGCTTTTCAGACATTTAAGAGAACTGCGGTGGCCGGGACGGTTGTGCCATGGTTTCCATTTCCGGCATTGGCTACCTGGAATAAGGAGCAGGCTGTGGCCAGTGCAATTAAGCTTGCAGGAACGTCTGCAGCGGTGCTTGCTGTTGGACACGGCAACCTGCTGAAGGCGCCTGGAGAAGCCATGAAACAGGCTGTGAGCAAAGCTCAATTGCAGCTAGGAAAGGAAGGAAGATAAGATGTCACCTAGGGTTGGACTGGATACACGTACGCTGGTATTGGCTGCGGCAGAATTAGCGGATGAGCAGGGGATGGGAGAAGTCACGCTGGCTTCACTCGCGGCCAAGCTGGGCGTACGCTCTCCGTCGTTGTATAATCATGTTAACGGACTAGCCGGGCTGCGGACTCTGCTGGCTGTACACGGCCTGGAACAGCTCCACACAGCGATGACAAAGGCTTCTGAGGGTTTAGCCGGAGATGCAGCTGTTCACGCTATGGGGCAGGCTTACATGAACTTTGCAAGGCAGCATCCGGGTCTATACGAAACAACACTGCAAGCACCTGATCAAGGGAACACAGCGCTGGAAGAGGCAGGTGAGCAGATTTTATCCTTTATCCTGCATGTGCTGTCTGGTTACGGGCTTGGAGAAGAGGGAGAACTGCATGCTGTTCGGGGACTGCGGAGTATACTGCACGGATTTGCTGCACTGGAGAACAAGGGAGGCTTTGGCCTGCCGCTCGATTTGGGAATCTCCTTATCCCGGCTGATTGATACATTTATTGCAGGAATCAGCTGCATGAAGACAGTGTAAGCAGTCCAGAACAACCATGATTAAGTGATTTAACCATTCCGTTAAGGGGGAAAGTGAGATGGGAAACGTGGAAGTGCAGGGCGGTGTAACAACTTATAAGGAGATGGCTGAGGTCATTGCCAAGCTGGGGGTTGTCCCCCTTGCTTCACTGATTCCGGAGCATCCGTCATTAAATGGGCTGACCAAAGCCGAGAACTGGCATACCGGTTCAGAGCTGGATCCATGGGGATGGCGTGCACAGTTTCCCGGTGAGGGACTGGCCGGGTACGGCAAGTTTATTAAGAAAAAGGCAATTCTCGTCTCACGGGACTGGTTTCCGGCATTTGTAAAAGCCGTGGGTAGCTCTAAAGAACTGGAAGAACGGTACAATAACGGCCTTGCCAGCAGAGAAGCATTGACATTGCTGCAGGTTATCCGTGCCAACGAGGGCATTGATACCCGCCAGCTGCGTTCTTTGGGTGATATGAAAGCAAAGGAAAAGAAGACTGCCTTTGACAATGCCGTCACAGAGCTGCAAGGCACTCTTGATATTGTAATCTCCGGAGTTCAGGCACGCCAAAATGACTTGGGAGAAGTAAATGGTTGGAGCAGCACTTCGTTTGAGACCGTAGGGCATTGGATGGGAATTCATGGCCTTACACCTTATGAAGGTTCCCGGGAGGAAGCTATAGCTTGGCTGCGCTCCAGAATGGATGCCACCTGGTCGCCTGCTGCCATAGCCTGGATCAGCAAAGCATTGTCCTGGTAATCACCTAAATAATGGTTTCAAAGTTCTGGCAAGTACGGTGAAGCTATTTGCAGAAAAAAAGGTTCTGCCGTCCGTTGAGGAAGGCAAAACCTTTTTTTTGCGTGCTCCCATTTGTGGATAACATTAGGAAGAAACAACGCAAGAAAATAAAAACGGCTAATGGACTCCAGCAGGAGCTCAAAAGCCGTAAGCGCTTTCTATTAAAGCTATATAATGAAGCAACCTCATAGCATAGGAGCCAGGTATGCAATCAGAAAGTATAAGAAACCGAATAGTAGCATGATGTAAGCTGTGTATTTGATTGCATTGGATGCGATAATGCTTGAGTCTGTAGGGGCTTGAACACTTGGACGTTCATGCTCCGGCCGTTCCAGCTCTTGGGATATCGACTCTTTCATCAGGATGACCTCCTAAAAGTTTTGTGAGTATCGTTCAGCACTGATTGGCTTCATCCAACACCTAAACCGGATTGGAAATACAATCCTTAATTGTATTGTGACATATTTGTGAACTAATTTCAACAATATTGTGAATATTCTTTGAATATAATTTTAATTTTGGGTTAATTATGCCTTTAACTATCTTCTGCCAAACCAAAAGACCCCGTTACCCTCTATTCAGAGAGCAACGGGGTCTGGCTATAAGGGATTAATCGAACAGACACAATAGCTCAGAAACTTTGCTTAAGCCCAGTTCCCTGCGCGGAAGATGGGTTCAGCAGTTCCATCGTCTGTAATTCCGTCTATATTCATTTCCGGGGAACCCATCATGAAGTCCACATGGGTCAGACTTTGATTCATCCCTTTGTCAGCAAGCTGCTCCTTGGTCATAGAAATGCCCTCCTGCAAGGTAAATGCATAAGCGGCTCCAAGTGCCAGATGGCATGAAGCATTCTCATCATACAGTGTAGTGTAATAGAGAATGCCGCTTTCCGAGATTGGAGAGTGGTAAGGGACCAGCGCTACTTCACCGAAGTATGCGGCTCCTTCATCCATAGCCAGCAGGGAAGCCAATGCTTCCTGGCCGACTTCTGCCGTAAAGTCTGTGACCTTGCCATTCTCCAGGGTAAGCGTAAACCGGTCGATGATGTTGCCGCCATAGCTGAGCGGCTTCGTGCTGCTGACTTTGCCGTTAGCGCCAGTCTTCAGCGGGGCAGTGAATACTTCTTCTGTCGGAATATTGGCGAGGAAAGAGACTCCGCGTCCATTCACGGCTCCGGCCTGACACCAGATATGCCCTTCGGGCAATTCGATGGTCAAATCCGTTCCGGGAGCGGTATAATGCAGCTTGCGGTATTTTCTGGCGTTCAAAAGGTCACAGCGCTGCTTTAAGCCGCCCAGATGCAGGCTCCAAGCTTCAACGGGGTTCTCTTGGTCTGCACGTACCGCCTTGAAGATAGCATCCCACAGCAGGCCAACCTGTTCTTCCGGCGGTGCATCGGGAAATACCTTGGCGGCCCACGATGGCGACGGAAAAGCGATACCGCTCCAGCTGATGTAATTGTTCATCATCATTTCACGGTACGGGGCCATAGCCTGGCCTGCGGTACGCTGATGATCGGATATCCGGCTGGCTTCTACACCATTCAGGAGATCCGGATTGGCAGAGATTACTGTCAGGATGGCCGCACCGTTGCGTGCCAGATCCTCCAGCTCATCCGCCTGCCATTTCGGCGGTTCAAGAAAGCTTAACGCCGGGGCCAGATCGTAGCGGGTCCGTGTGACGAACTCGTCGGTATAATTGACCTTGACCAGCTTAGCACCGGCCTCATAAGCTTTCCGCACAATCAGGCGGACAAGCTCTGCGGCAACGATGTCTGCATTGAGTACGAGCGTTTGCCCGGGCTGTATATTGACTCCGATCTTTACAGCCAGCAGTGCGTAATTCTCCAGCTTTTGCTTGAAACTCAACATGATTTTGCTCCTCCGCTATCTGTAATCTGTGTTTAAAACGCCCAGTTTCCGCTTTTGAATACCGGTTCCCGTGTACCATCAGCTGTAATTCCGTAAATATCCATGTCAGGTGAGCCGATCATGAAATCGACATGGGTGACACTGGTATTCAGGCCATGGGCGATCAGCTCATCCTGGGTCATCTCTTTACCGCCCTCTAGGCAGAAGGCATAAGCTGTGCCGATGGCCAGGTGGTTGGAAGCATTCTCGTCAAACAAGGTATTGAAATACAAAATATTCGATTCGGAGATCGGGGACTGGTGAGGCACAAGAGCAACCTCGCCGAGATATTTGGCGCCTTCATCCAGACTGATCAGATACTCCAGAGAATCCTGGCCTTTACCGGCGCTTACACTGATGATTCGTCCGTTCTCGAAGGTGATGGAGAAATCATCAATAATGTTGCCGCCGTAGCTGAGCGGCTTGGTGCTTCTGACTGTGCCGTTAACACCTGTTTTAAGCGGTGCTGTGAACACTTCCTCTGTTGGCATATTGGCAACAAAAGTGTGGCCTTTGGAATTGATGCTGTCTCCTTGCGCCCAAATGTGACCTTCTGGCAGTTCGATAGTCAGGTCTGTGCCGGGTGCTATGTAATGCAGGCTTTTATACTTCTTGGCATTAAGCACATCAGCCTTCTGTTCTAGTGTATCAAGATGCTCCTGCCAGGCGGCAACCGGATCTTCGCGGTCAAGACGGACAGTGTGGAAGATAGCTTCCCATAGTTTATCCACACGTTCTTCGGCCGGAACATCAGGGAACACTTTGTCGGCCCAAGCTTGTGTAGGGATGGCGACAATACTCCAGCTGATTTTATCGGACATTTGGTAATCACGGTATTTCGTAAGCGCAGCACCGCGTGTCTTTTGATAACTGGCGATACGTTCCGGATCAATGCCTTTCAGTGCGTCGGGATCTTCGGCGATTACAGTCAGAATAGCGGCTCCATTCTCGGCGAATTCGGTCATTTCTCCCGCGTACCACGTTGGAGCCTTCGTGAAGACTTCCGGTGCGGCATGTTCAAACTGCTGGCGGGTAATGCTCTCGTCACTCCAGTTTACTTTGACCAGACTTGCCCCTATGGCATAAGCTTTGGCTGTAATAAGCCGTACGAATTCTACTGCTGAAACGGGGGCGTTCACGACCAGTATTTGACCCGGTTGAACGTTGACGCCGATTTCGACTGCCAGATCTGCATATTTGCTAAGCTTCGCTTCTAAATTGAGCATTGGGTTTCCTCCATTTACTATATTTTAGTGCTGTATGAGCATTGTATTAAATTATTAACCGCCGGATGAAAAAAGTCAATTGCAGCGGAAAGAGAGGGATTTGCTTTCATTTCAATGCTATACTGGGAGAGTGTGGACGATCAGATGAAAGGAAGGAAAGCGCATGAACGTACAAATTATAAAGGCGGAATTGAAACGCGAAGAAGATAAGAGCTATGTCGGGAGGACGGTGTTCACGCTCGACAATCATAAGTCTCCGTATGAAATTACGTTCTTCAGCAAACGGGGAAGCGAATGGGATTACAGTTTCAGCTTTGCCGGCGAACCGGGGAGCGAAGAGCAGTTCCTGGAGATTGACACGCTGCTGGAGAATGATGACGATCTGTTTAATCAGCTGCTGGATGCCGCACTGGATACCCAGGACATTCAGGAAGAAGAATAGCATCGCAAAAATGCGACCGATGAAGGCATTCACTGCCGGCGAACGGTCGCATTTTATATAGGTATAGGTTCGAAAGCTCTACCCGATCGTAATATTGCCTTCAGGATAACGGTAGAGTTCCTTGCTGTTCTTCGGTTTAAGCGCATATGCAAGTGTCAGCGGTCCGGTACGTCCGACAAACATCAGTATGATCACCATAACCTTCCCGATGGTCGTCAGCTCCGTAGTCAGCCCCATTGTAATGCCCGAGGTCCCAAAAGCGGACACCGCCTCAAACAATACGGTCAGGAAATCTGCACTCTCCGTCACGGACAACAGCATGGTCGCAATGACTACCAGCATCAGTGAGAGCAGTGTCATCGTGATGGCCCGGTACACGTTTTCTTTGGAGATCCGGTGGCGGAACATGACGATGTCTTCCTTCCCGCGCAGTTTGGCATATGCTGTACTTACCAGTATGGCAAAGGTAGTAATCTTAATCCCACCGCCGGTAGATCCAGGCGCCGCACCAATGAACATCAGCAGAATCATCAGAAATTGAGTGGATTCTCGCAAGAGCGGAATCTCAATGGTTGTCACCCCGCCTGAGCGGGGGGTAATCGCCTGCAGGAAAGAGGCCATTATTTTGCCGCCGGCATGCAGCGGTTTTAGCGTGGTGTTCAGTTCAAGCCAGAAAAAAATTGCCGCCCCGACCAGAATCAAGATAGCTGAAGTGGAGAGAACCACCTTGGAATGCAAGGTCAGACGTTTGCGTTTGGGGAAGTCGATTACGTCGGATAACACGATAAACCCAATTCCGCCAAGGAAAATGAGCAGCATGGAAGTGATGTTTATAATTGGATCCTCCACGTAGCGGGTAAGACCGCTGAATGGCCCGTGCACATCTCCGAAGAGATCAAATCCGGCATTGTTAAAGATAGAAATGCTATGAAACAAACCGTAATATATCGCTTTTCCAAAAGGCATATCCAGCATGAACCTTACGGCAAGCAGGGCTGCTCCGGTAAGCTGTATGACCAGGGAATAGATCAGTACCCGGCGGATCAGCTTGACGATGCCCTGCATGGAGTTCTGGTTCATGGATTCCTGCAGCAGCAGCCTTTCTTTGAGTGAGATCCGTTTGTTAAGTACAAGTGTAATCAGCGTGGCCATAGTCACAAATCCGAGACCGCCAAACTGGAACAGCACCAGGAGGACAATTTGTCCAAACACCGTCAGCTGTGTTCCGGTGTCGATGACAGCGAGCCCGGTGACACAGGTCGCTGAAGTCGCCATAAAGAGGGCGTCGATAAAGGAGATCCGGTCTCCGGTCGAAGCTGCCGGGAGGCATAAGAGTACTGTTCCTGCCGTAATCAGCAGCATGAATCCGAGCGATAGTATTTTGGGTGGCGTCAGCCTTAGGTGCCCGAGGGATAGATTAGCCAAATTCATTCTCCTGACGTCTTGATATCATCTGTCCAGATTATATCATAAGTTCCAATCGATCAACTTGCGGGGGAAGGAAATTGGCATATTTTATCGAATTACTAAAAAGTAATACCTATTCTGAGAAAGCATAGAGGAGGCTGTACTTGCTGTGACAAGTCCGATTCTGAATCAGATTGGCGCCGTATTCATTCCGGTCAGTGATATTGAAAGATCAAAGAACTGGTATTGCAGCTTGCTGGGGCTTCCGCTTGATGGTGAGGTATTGTTCGGTCATCTGTATGTGGTGCCGATGCAAGGGCCGGGTATTGTACTGGACAGCAGAATTTTCACAGCCGAGTCGGTTTTGAATGTGCCGTCCTTTCATTTAAATACGGAGGACATCGATGCTGCTTATGATTTTGTCAAAGCCAGCGGTGCGGAGATCCTGACTGACATTGAGAATGATCACTGGTTTAACTTCAAGGATCCTGACGGAAATGTATTGATGATTTGCCGTTGTTAAAGGAGATTAACATCTATATCAGATGGATGATAAGGAGAACTCCGACATGATTAGAGAAGCATTGCCCCAGGATGCTTCCGCGATAGAAACGCTATACCGCATTCTTTTGCCGGAGCATCCGGGTGTTAATGTATCCCCACGGAGGATAGAACAGATTGGCGGCAATCCGGACAGTTTTCTTTATGTGTATGAAGATAATGGGCAGGTTGTTGGTACAGTCCATCTGCATTTTTGCATGGATGCGCTGAGTGGGGACCTTCCATTCGCAGTCATCGAACGGGTGATCATCGCCCCACAGTTGAGAGGTAAGGGTTACGGCGCCGCGCTTATGAGATTTGCCGAAGAAGCTGCGGCTGCCAGAGGTGCGCTTAAAGTGATGCTCTCCAGCAATTCAAGCAGAGAAGCCGCCCACCGATTCTATGAGGCGCTCGGGTATGACGGGAGCGGGAGTATGCTGTTCAAGAAGTACATCGGCAATTAGTGTTATGCCGAGCAAGATCGGGCAGGAGGAAATGATGAATATAACGTTGAAAGAGCTGGTAACCGGGGATGCTGCTGAACTTCTGAGTCTGCAGCATCGTCTGGATGAGGAGTCTTAATTTATGCTGCTGGAGCCGGAAGAGAGGCAGACCGGACTGCAGCAAGTAACAGAGATGATTGAGAGCTTCGCCAAGGCCGAAACTTCGATTCTGATCGGTGCCGTGGCAGATGGCAGGCTGGCGGGTTACTTATCCGTCAGTGGAGGAAGCCTAAGACGTATTAAGCATAGTGCGTATATTGTGATAGGCATCTTGGCGGATTATCAGGGAATGGGTATCGGCAGCGGCTTATTCCGGGAGATGGAGAGCTGGGCAACCGGCGTTGGCATTGTGCGCCTGGAGCTGACCGTTATGACGCATAATGATCGAGCAGTGTCATTATACACCAAGCGCGGTTTTGAAATTGAAGGGATCAAGAAGAAATCACTGAAGGTCAGCGGGAATTGGGTGGACGAATATTATATGAGCAAGATTTTATCTAACTAAGTTCCTCTACAACAAAAGGCGCTCCGTCAAGGAGCGCCTTTGCCTTTATTGATATATATTCAGCTATTATTCCGTTTGTTGCCCAGATTCCAGGGAGTCCTTTTCCCCGATAAGCACCTCAACCTTGCGGATGCGGTTTTTGTTCATCTCACGGACTGTAAGCGTAACATGTTCGTAATTCATGCTTTTGCCGATAGTGGGCTCGTTCAGGTGACTGTATAACCAGCCGCCAATGGTTGTTACTTCATCATCGTGGAAGTCAAGACCTGTCAGCTGCTTGATCTCCAGGAGAGAAACCTTGCCGTCGAACAAGTAATTGACGTCGCTGAGCTTCTCGATGTTTTTTCGTTCATCCCCGTCAAATTCGTCACGGATCTCCCCGACAATCTCCTCGAGAATATCTTCAATCGTGATCAGACCGGAAGTTCCGCCGTATTCATCAAGCAGAAGGGCGATATGCACACGTTCTACCTGCATACGGGTTAACAAGTTCTTCACCGGGGTTACCTCAGACACAGTCAGAAGCGGCAATATCAGGCTTTTAAAATCGAAATCCGGGTTGTTGTCATACTGCAGGTACAGCTGTTTCGTATTGATCATCCCGATAATATTATCTTTGCTGCCGTCAGCGACAGGGAATCGGGTGTACTGCTCTTTACGGATGATGTTGAAATTCTCCGCCAGCGAGTGGTCGGTGAATAAGCACACCATATCTGTCCGCGGCACCATGATTTCTTTGGCCAGCATCTCGTCAAAATTAAAGATCCGGTTCACGTAGCCATATTCGGCTTTGTTGATTTTGCCGCTTTCATAGCTTTCGGACAGAATCAGACGAATCTCATCTTCACTGTGCGCATCGCCGTGCTCGCTGGCTGGCTTCATTCCGAACAAGCTGACAAGCAGATTGGCGGAACCATTCATGAGCCAGATCAGAGGGTACAATATTTTGTAGAACCAAATAATCAGCGGGGCTGTAATTTGACCGATTTTCTCCGGAATGTTGATAGCGGCCGTCTTCGGTGCAAGTTCTCCGACTACGACATGCAGGAATGTGGCAATAATAAATGCCAATGCAAAAGCAATAGGTTCGCTCACACTGTGACTGATATCAGCCAAATCGAATAAAGGAATCAGCAGCTGCTCAAATGCAGGTTCTGCCAACGCCCCGATACCGAGGGCAGTGATTGTGATCCCAAGTTGACAAGCAGACAAGTAACCGTCAAGGTTCGCTGCAACTCTTTGTACAGCTAAAGCGTTCTTCTTTCCCTCGAGAACCATTTGACTTACTTGGCTGCCTCTCAATCTTACTACTGCAAATTCCGTGGCTACAAAAAAAGCGGTTAAAATAATCAAAATGGCCACCAACGTCAAACTAAGTCCTATACCCATAAAATCTTTACCATCCCTCTCGTTATTAAAATAGGTTATACTCATATTATGAGTTCACTTGAACCTATTGTACGAACTTTTCATTAAAATATCAAATGGCGAAGGGGTGCCATCTATGGAAGCTTTTACTTTAAGCCGAAAAGAAATGTCTGGATTGCTGCTCTCGCTGACCGGAAGTTCAGAGCAAAAACCGCTGCATATTCTTCAGGAGGTCTGGACGAAATTTCATCACGAAGAGGTGAGACAGGGGATGTCCCTGCCTGCGTTCCTCTCTACGGAAATCCCGCCGATCCTGCAAAAGATCATCAAAAGAGGGAACGTCAAAGGGTTCTCGCTCTCGGACATTGCTGCTCTTGGACAGCTCATAGAGTATTCCACACTGAGTGCCACCGCTATGCAAAATTGGGTGAAGCGAGACTTCAAGGAATATCTCGGCTCACCGAGGGAAGGAAAAAAGTATTCGGTTAATCAGGCAGCGCTGCTATTTATCATTGATGACCTTAAAGCAGCGCTTGATTTCGAGAGTATACGTCAGCTCTTCCGCCTGCTTTTCCTGAAACCGGAACGGGATGATGATGATTTGGTTGAACCGGCGCAGCTGTATCACGGGTATGCGGAACTGTTCGAAGAGATTAAGCGCAGCCCTGCGCTGCAGGCTCAAGGGATAGCTGAACGCAGCGCAAACAAAGATTATTCCTGGAAAACGGACAGCTCGCTAAGAAGTGCAATGGATAAATTGATGAACCGGCTGAATCATCTGACAAGACCGCAAAGGGATGCTGTGCAAAATATGCTGATGATCTCGGCAATTTCTGTACAAACCTGTTATTTTCAAGCACTGGCCCGGCAATACTTTAATGCTGCTTTATTCCTTGATTTTTAGAAGCGGCACTCTTAGAATGTGTAAGAGAAACTAGCAATATCAGGGTAGAATAGTCGGAGTAAGGGAAGAGGGTGCTTGAACTTGAATCAAATGACGCTGCTGCGAAATCCGAAGCAAAGGAAACTGCTGTTCAGTGCGGGATTAAGCTGGATGTTTGACGCGATGGATGTCGGAATGATTTCTTTTGTGGTTGCAGCGCTCGCCAAGGAGTGGTCGCTTGAACCGGAGCAGATTGGATTTTTGACCAGTATTAATTCGGTGGGCATGGCAGCAGGGGCGGCAGCGGCGGGGATTTTGGCCGACCGTTTCGGACGCAAGTCAGTATTGCTGTGGACCTTGTTGATTTTCTCAGCGGCCAGCGGCTTGTCGGCTTTTGCTACAGGCTTCGGGATATTATGTGTACTGCGTTTTGTAGCCGGGTTCGGGCTGGGCGGAGAGCTGCCTGTTGCTTCAACGCTGGTGTCGGAAAGCATGCCTGCAAAAGAGAGAGGCCGGGCGGTTGTGCTGCTGGAGAGCTTTTGGGCGGTAGGCTGGATCTTGTCCGCTTTGATTGCCTATTTTGTCATTCCGGATTACGGCTGGCGTATCGCCTTCGGCATAGGTGCCGTACCGGCACTTTATGCGCTGTATTTGCGGCGTGCCATCGATGATTCCCCGCGGTTTGCGGAAATTAAGAAGGCCCCGGTTTCGCTGAGTAAACGCGTTGCTATCGTCTGGTCGCCGGAGTACCGCAAATCGACGATCATGCTGTGGATTCTATGGTTCACGGTGGTGTTCTCCTATTACGGCATGTTCCTGTGGCTGCCTACGGTAATGGTGATTAAGGGCTTCAGCCTTGTTAAGAGTTTTGAGTATGTACTGATTATGACGCTGGCCCAACTGCCCGGGTACTTCACCGCTGCTTATTTCATTGAAAAGTTCGGGCGCAAGTTTGTACTGGTAATCTACCTGCTGCTCACAGCAGTCAGCGCTGCCTGGTTCGGAAATGCGACAACGGAGGGCATGCTGATGGCTGCCGGAATCTGCCTCTCGTTCTTTAATCTTGGCGCATGGGGCGGCATGTATGCTTATACCCCTGAATTGTATCCGACTGCAATCCGCTCGACGGGTGCAGGGCTGGCCACCTCCTTTGGCCGGATCGGCGGTGTGATCGCACCGCTGCTGGTAGGTTTTCTGGTAGGCGATAAGGTCGGCATCAGCTCAATCTTTATGCTGTTCTTCGTAACCATTATTGTCGGTGCACTGGCAGTGTTGTTTCTGGGTAAGGAAACGAAAGGAACTGAGCTGCTCTAAGAGAGTATTCCTTGCCGGATCTACTTGATGTTAATCCTGCAACAATGCTAATATTAGATGTGAAATGTACAGCGGGTTCGGATAATTCGAGAAGAACAAAACGGTTCCTTCACACCATGTGAACAGGACCGTTTTTTCATAAGAGCAGGAGCAGGGTCTTCTCGGATTACGTTTCAGGATTGGAGCGATGGAAGAATGAATAATGAAGGGAAGCTGCCGCACTTTACAGAGCTGGTCTGGGAAAGCACGGAGAGTAATGTGCCGATTCCACCACGGGAAGCCGCCGGGAATGTGCAGCCGCAGTCAGCCGCCGCCAAGGTGAAGAAGAAAGAGCCGCCGAAGGAGACGGTACAGCTTCAGCTCTGGGATATGGAAGAGAAGCAGGAACCGGTAACTACTACGGAAAGCCAATTTGTGCACCGGGCACGTGAGCTGGTGGAACAAAGGGAAGCCGCAACACTGTTTGTTCCATTTAAGAGTTATTGGCCTACATACGGGCATATGACGGGAGCGCAATACAGATGGTATTTCTTCTGGCGGGATGAAGTCAGACATGGCAGATATCCGAAGACTGATCTCTCCTATATCTTTCTGCATGTCTATGAGCTGATTAACGGAGTAGGCTGGGAAGAGCCGCAGGAAGGGTACAGACAGCTGTCCTTGCTATGGGAAGCTTACCGGGATCAATACAAGCGGCTCGATCAATATCTTGGCGGCTGGATTGCCGATTTTGCCTTCGTGCATAAACTGGACGTGCCGCTGTCAGGCATCGTTGCCCGTTCACGCGGACTTGCCGGAGATCTGGCAGAGCTGGAGCTGATGAGGTGCCTGACTGCTGCACCGGAACAGCTGACCTTTGCCGTGCTGACGGTCATGTCGGATTATGACATTGGCAAATCCAAGTTCTACACCGGTGAAGGCAAAGCAGCGGCTGAGCGTTATATTCCTCAAGTGGTTGCATTAATAGACGCCTACGTAGCCCGCAAACATGGCTCCAAGCTGGTGGAAATGTTCCCGCCCGGCCCGCCGGTACTGCGGGAGCGTTACCTGTTCCGCAGCGCAGTTTATGATATATCGCTCTACGGCTACTCCGTGCTTGTGCCTGTTGTAAGGATTAGTAAATCGCCGCCGCTGCGCAGTCTGATTACGCGGCTTTTCCGGCTCACCGAGAACAAGCTGCGCGAGCTGATGGGCTTCCGCGGACGGCTGAAAGACGTTAAGGTCGATGCGGATATGGACGACCTGGTGACCCGTTTTCTGAAACGGGAATTCCGCAAGGCAGAGCAAGCCGGGAAAGGTCCGGCGGTCGTTATTGACAAGAAGAAGCTTCAACGGCTGGAGAGCGATTCCGAGATTGTCCGTACGCTGCTCACCATAGAGGAATCTGAGGATTCAGCGGAGTTGGAGGATTCAGAGAATTCCGGGGATTCGGAGCTTGATTATGCTGTCCCTTCCTTTATAGAAGAGGATCCTATAGAAGAGATTTATGCTGTTCCCGAGACCATAAGTGTTCCAGTATCGCCCGCTGCTGCGGGCAGCACAGACAATGAGTGGGAGGCATTTGCTTCCGTATTGACACCTCTGCAGCGGCAAGCAGTGTCCGCGCTCGCGGATGAGGATGGAATGAAGGCTGTGCAGAAGCTGGCCGCTGCCGGGGGAACGATGCCGGAGCTGCTGTTTGACGAAATTAACGAACTTGCCATGGACATGCTCGGCGATCTGCTGATCGACGGTGAGGAATTGACTGAGGAATTTATGCCCGTGCTGCAATATTTGAAGAGGTGAATCCCTAGATGAATGAACTGAAAATACCGAAACGGATGACAACCGCACTCGTAAACTCGCTCACGGCGGGTGTAGTGCCGCGAATCGGACTGGAACATATTGCTGTCGGCCGGCGGCCGGAGGTGGAAGCCATCCTCAGGGATATGGACAATATTGCTGAGGGCGGAGCAGCTTTCAAGCTGATTACCGGTAAATTCGGCAGCGGCAAAAGCTTTCTGCTGCAAATTATCCGTAACTACGCCATGGACCGGGACTTTGTGGTCGCGGATGCCGATCTTTCGCCGGAACGGCGGCTGGTAGGAACGAAAGGACAAGGCCTGGCAACCTACCGGGAGCTGATGAGCCACCTGTCGACCCGGACCCGTCCAGACGGTGGAGCACTCGAAATCATGCTGCAGAAGTGGATTATGACACTTCAGCAGGCGGTGATGCAGGAGAAGGGGTATGGACCTGACTCTCTGCAGCTTGGCGAAGAGGTGGAGCAGCGAATTTATACAGTAGCCTCTGAGATGCGCGGTCTTGTGCATGGCTTTGACTTTGCCAAAGTGCTGGCGGCTTACTGGAACGGTCATAAGCTTGCCGATGATGAGCTGAAGCAAGATGCGCTGCGCTGGCTCCGCGGTGAATTCGCCACCCGCACCGAGGCGCGCAAAGCACTTGGCGTAGGCGTAATAATTGATGATGACAACTGGTACGATTATATGAAGCTATGGGCGGAATTCACAGGTGCCATCGGCTATAAAGGTCTGCTGCTCTTTATAGATGAGGGTGTTAACCTCTACAAGATTACCAACAGCATCTCCCGCCAGAGCAACTACGAAAAGCTGCTGACAATGTTCAACGATACGATGCAGGGCAAAGCGGAACGGCTGGGCATCTTTATTGGAGGTACCCCGCAGTTCGTTGAAGACGGGCGGCGCGGATTGTTCAGCTACGAGGCTTTGCGTTCACGGCTGGTGGCGGGCCGTTACGGCTCAGCCGAGCTGAATAATTTCACCGGACCGATTATTGCGCTGGACATGCTGTCCCATGAGGAAATTCTGGTGCTGCTTCAGAAGCTGCGGGATATCCACGCTCTGCATTACGGCTATGAAGCGAGACTTACCCAAGAGCAGCTGGTGCATTTCATGGAAGAAGCCGTGGGCAGACTGGGCGCTGACGAACTGCTGACCCCGCGCGAGGTCGTGCGTGATTTCATGGATCTGCTACACACCCTTCACCAGCATCCGGAGATTTCGTTCGAGAAGCTGGTGGGCGAGCGCACCGCAAAACCGGCGGAGACTGAGCAAAACGAACTGGACGGATTTCTTGCGGAGTTTGACCTATGAGCGACAATCCGTTCTACAGGCTGGCTCCTTTCATCAAGGAGTTTATTTACAAGAACCGGTGGGAGACGCTTCGCGAGGCTCAGGTAGATGCTTGCCGCGTGTTGTTTGATACCCCGCATCACCTGCTGATTGCCTCCGGTACGGCCTCAGGCAAGACGGAGGCGGCATTCTTTCCCGCATTAACTGAGCTCTATGAGCGCCCGTCCGATTCAGTGGGGATTCTCTATATTGCGCCGCTCAAAGCGCTGATCAATGATCAATTCACACGGTTAAATGATTTGCTGCGGGAAGGCAATATCCCGGTCTGGCATTGGCATGGCGATGTGCCGCAAGCAGATAAGACGAAGCTGATGCAGAATCCTTCAGGAGTGCTGCAGATTACCCCTGAATCGCTGGAGGGGCTGCTCATGAACCGCCCGAATGCGATCCCCGCCTTGTTCCATGATCTGCGCTTCATTATTGTTGATGAAGTGCATGCCTTTATGGGGGCGGACCGCGGCATCCAGGTGCTCAGCCAATTGGCCCGGATCTCGCGGATGGCCGGCTGCCATCCCCGGCGGATCGGCCTTTCGGCCACGCTGAGCGATTATGCATCCGTGACCGAGTGGCTGGCCGCCGGTACGCGGGAGAGCGTGGAGGTATCCGCTCCGCAAGGGGGGCGCAAGCTGCGGCTGAGTGTGGAGCATTTCTCCTTCCCGGATGCGCGGGATGAGGTGCAGGCTGAACACCTGGAGCGGGCCCGCCAGGCCTATTACGGGTTCATTTACGATCACACGCATCTGAAGAAGGCGTTGATCTTCACCAACAGCCGTACGGACGCCGAGGAGGCGATTCTGGAGATGCGGCGCATGGCAGCCAAACGCGGCGAGCGGGATGTGTTCCATGTGCATCATGGAAGCATCTCCGCGATGCTGCGCGAAGAGACGGAAGCCGCGCTCCGGCAAGGTCCCGGCCCGGCGGTAGCCGCAGCTACGCTTACCCTGGAGCTGGGGATAGATCTTGGCGAGCTGGAGCGGGTGCTGCAGCTCGGCGCACCTTACAGCTGCGCCAGCTTCGTCCAGCGGCTGGGACGCTCCGGCAGACGCGGTGACTCCGCTTCGGAGATGATCTTCGTCACCCCGGAGGAGGAGGATGAGGAGGCGCAGCTGCCCGCGCGGATGCCTTGGACGCTGCTGCGGGCGATTGCGGTCATTGAGCTGTATGTGCGGGAGAAATGGGTAGAGCCGCTAAATGTGCGCCAGCTGCCGGTTGGGCTCCTGTACCATCAGACGATGAGCATTCTTAAGAGCATGGGGGAAGCCGAGCCGGAGGATTTGAAGGCAGCTGTTCTGAGCCTGCCGTCCTTCCGGGGAATTGACCCGGCGGATTACGATACCTTCATGGAGTACATGGTGGGCATGGGCCATATTGAGACACTGGAGGAAGGCGGGCTGCTAATCGGGCTGGCCGGTGAGAAGATCGTCAACAATTTCCGTTTTCTTGCTGTATTCAAAGACGATGAGGAGCATGTCGTCTATAATGGCACCGAGGAAATCGGCTCCATTACCACCGTGCCCCCACCGGGTTACTGCTTCACGCTGGCGGGCAAGCTGTGGAAGGTGGAGGAGGTAGACAACCGCCATAAGGCCGTCTATGTCAAAGGCTCGCGCGGCAAGGTTGATACTCTCTGGCTTGGTGCTGGCGGTGATGTGCATACCCGGATCATGGCCAAAATCCGTGAGGTATTGGGAGCGACGGCGCTGTATCCGTATCTGGCGCCAAGCGCGGCAGCCCGGTTGGAACGGGCCCGACGCCTGGCCAAGGAGAGCAGTCTGCTCACGCGCTCCGTCCTGCCGGCAGGCGGCGATTCCATGTTCATCCTGCCGTGGGCGGGAAGCAGGCAGTTCCGGACTTTGGAACGGCTGCTGAAGAATAACCTGAAGGGCCGGCTGGGGCTTCGTTCCATCACACCGATGGAGCCTTATTATATGGTAGTCGCCGGCAGTGTGGATGCAGATACGCTGGAGGAAGAGATCATGGCTGAAACAACCGCTGCGGCGGACCCGCTTTCCTTGCTCAGCAAGGATGAAGCGCCATATCTCGGCAAGTATGATGAATTCATCCCCCATGAGCTGCTGCGCAAAGCCTTTTCACTGGATGGGCTGGATGTGCCTGGGCTGCTGAATGTGATTAAGCAGTGGCGGGTGGAGAACTAGAGCGTCTACTACAATCTGTAACACGGAAGTACTATGAAATCTAAACTTCATAGCCTTAATGATGCGGCAGCAGCCACGGATGATCATATCCCGGGCTGCTGCTATTTTTCTGCAATGGCAAGCTAATATTGGAAAGAGATATCGCAATATGCATGCTTTATTTTATATATAGAAAAAACAAACCTTTATTCTGCAGTTCCCACCTTGTTGGAAGCGCTTAATCGAAAGATAATGAACATATCACGAAGACAGGGGGCAACAAACAAATGGTCAACAGAAAAATGCAAAAGACATTCTCCATTGGTCTAACTGCTGCTATGGCATTAACCTTGGCGGCATGCGGCAACTCCAACAACAACAATAACAATAACAGCGGGGGGAACAACGCAGCTCCGAAGAGCACCAACAGCGCTGCGGAAGCTACCAAAGACAGCGGCAAAAAAGTAACGATTACTTTCCAGAACATCTATCCTGACCCTGCAACACCCGCCTACAAAATGATCCGCGAATTGGTGGGGGAATATGAAAAAGAAAACCCGAACATTCATATTGAACTGGATACTTTGAACACAGACCAGCAAAAAGTAAAGCTCAAAACACAAGCGGCCTCCAAAGAAGTGCCAGACATCACCATTGTTAACCCTGCTGCACAAATGAAACCGTTTGTAGATGCCGGACTGTTCGCTCCACTGAACGATATGCTGGAGCAGAACGGACTGAAGGATACGTATCAAACCGGACTGCTCGATTACTACAGCTTCAATAATAATGTATACGCACTGCCTGACGGCAACAATATCGAGGTTGTGTATTACAACAAGGAGCTGTTTGAGCAAGCCGGAATTGCGAACCCGCCAACCACATTCGAAGAAATGCTTAAGGATGTAAAGATCCTCAAAGAGAAAGGCATCACACCCCTTGCGATCGGTGAAAAGGACTCCTGGACAGGCTCATTCCTGTTCATGAACATTCTGCTCCGTACCAACGGCGGCCCGGGTTTCCTGCAAGAGGTGCTTGACGGCAAGAAAACGTTCGAAGATCCAGCATTCGTAGAAGCAGTAGACGCCTTCCAGCAGCTGGTCCAAGCCGGCGCATTCCCTGATGGTGCAACATCCATTGATGCCAATGCAGGCGGCAATATCTTCAAAACCGGTAAAGCGGCAATGTGGTCAATCGGTTCATGGGAAACCGGAGCTATTGATGCTTCATCTGTAGCCGGCAAAGTAGGAGCTTTCCAATTCCCTACAGTTAACGGTAAAGGCGACCCTAATGAATTTATGCTTGCACCAGGCAGTGCATTTGCCATTTCCGCAAACAGCGAGCATTTGCAGGAAACCAAGGATTTCCTCAACTTCTTCGCATCCAACTATCCTAAGAAGCAATTTGAACTGAAAAATGCCGTAGGTCTGGGCCAAAAAGTAGATGGCGATTTGAAAGCTGCCGGTTACTCCGATCTTGCGATCAACATTGCAGGCCTGTTCAATGAAGTCAAAGGCGGCGACCTGGCGTTTGACAATACGATGAACCCGGCAACCGCGCAAGTTCACTTGAGCAGCATTCAAAACCTGTTTGTACAAAAAGTGGATTCCGCCGCAGTAGGCAAGGAACATCAAACCGCATTCGAAGCTAATAAATAAGAAGCAATAGAAACATTCCCATTATCTATCGATGCGAAGCGAGCTGACCAGAGCTTCTTCGCATCGATCTATGATGGACATAGAAAAAGAATCTGCTTGTTTAGGAGGCGGGAAAGATGAAAGTACTAAAGGTGCCAGGACGAACAATAGCCGTCTTCGTATTGCCAGGTCTGCTCTTGTATGTGTGCCTTGTGTTTGTTCCCATACTGGTTTCATTGTATACAGGCTTATTGAAGTGGGACGGTCTCACTTCTGCAGAGTTTATCGGTTTCGGCAATTTTAAAGATATGTTTTTTAATGATCCTGTCTTTTGGCCATCAGTAAGAAGAACACTGCTGTATGCGGTGGCTTCCATGCTGGAAATTCCACTGTGCCTGTTTATGGCTATTCTACTTAACCGTTATTTGAAAAGAGCTAATACACTGGTTTCGATCTATTTCACACCGGTTATTCTCTCCGTCGTCATTATCGGCCAATTGTGGAAAACAGTCTACAATCCGGCTTCCGCAGGAGGTATGCTGAACGGGGTTCTGATCTCTTTAGGACTGGACAGCTGGACACATAACTGGCTCACTGAACCCAAGATTGCCATGTTCGCACTCTATTTCGTATCGCTTTGGCAGTTCTTCGGCTACCATCTGCTGATTCAGTATACCGGGGTGTCCAATATTCCGGATGAGCTTTATGAAGCGGCTAAAATTGACGGAGCAGATGGATTTAAGGCGGACCGCTACATCACCCTGCCGCTGATCGTTCCGATCTTTAAAATATCAATTGTACTGGCGTTTATCGGTTCACTGCAGGCCTTCGATCTGGTCATGGTCATGACGGCGGGGGGCCCGGCACATGCTACTGATGTAATCTCTACCCATATGTATAACAGTTCCTTTATGTCCTTCAAGTATGGATACGGCAGTGCGATTGCCACCTTCCTGGTTGTGGTCTGTCTGGTCTTTACCGGATTCATTAATACCGTATTCAATAAAATCGAGCGGAAATTCAATTAGAAAAGGAGTGCGCGATCATGCGAAAATTCAAAAAAGGAATCGTGTATCTTCTTTTCGCCATTCCTGTAGTGACCCAGCTGTATCCCTTGTTATGGCTGTTGCTGTATTCCCTGAAGACCAATGAAGAAATTATGGATGGCAGCTTCTTTTCCTTCCCTAAATCGTTTCAATGGCATAACTACAGCGAAGCGTATACGTCAGGGAGTTATCTGAAATACTTATCTAACAGTGTATTTGTTACGGCTGTTACGATGATTTTCGTCATTGTGCTGGCCTCTATGGTTGCCTATGCGATTTCACGGTTCCGCTGGAAATATGGAAACATTGTAATGATGGTCTTTCTGATGGGAATGATGATCCCTATGCAGGCAACTCTGCTGCCGCTGATGATCATTTTCAAAAATGTGCATATCCTGAACACACATTTATCACTGATTCTGCCTTACATTGCATTCTCCACGCCAATTGCCGTGTTTATCCTCTCCGGGTTCATGAGAGACATTCCGCATGAAATTGAGGAATCTGCATTTATCGATGGAGCCAGTGTATACCGCATCTTCCGCAGCATTATTCTTCCGGTTTCGATTCCGCCGGTAATGACGGTGTGCATCCTGACCTTCATCAACATCTGGAACGAATATATTCTGGCGGCAACCTTCATTTCTTCCGAGAAACTGAAGACTTTGCCATTCGGGGTCTACACTTTTGTCAGCCAGTATTCAGTCAACTATGGAAATATCGGCGCATTCCTCGTCATGGGCGCGCTGCCGGTCATCCTGATCTACTTCTTCCTGTCCAACCGGATTACAAAAGGCATGGTGGCAGGAGCCGTTAAGGGTTAATGGGCGTTGCATTTAAATTTGTATTGGATTTATAATAGGGAACGGCAGACACAGGATGTTGAAAGGAGGAGAGTCCTATGCGAAATGGCTTTCATTCCATCCACCATCGGTTGTTTCTGCTGTTTCTTTTTTGCATGTCCAGTATTCTGCTGATTGTCAGCCTGCTGTACTATAACCGGACTACTGTTCAGCTGCATGAAAAGATCAGTGATCTGTCGCAGAAGAACGTCGCTCAAACGGCCGGGCTGTTTACCCTGCTCTACAAGGGGTATGATTCCCTGTCCAAATCACTCAGCAATAACTTTGAGATGGTTCGCCTGCTCAATGAAACAACCGATGAACCGGCAGTGGCTTTTATCAATGAACAGACCATCACGAATATCATTGGGTCGATTTTTTATTCGCGGGACGATCTGGTAGGCATCCATGTCATCATGGACAAAGGCAAAATTTATAATTACGGCAACTACATGAACGTGGTCGACCCGGAGTATCACACCGAGGACTGGTACCATGAGCTTAAGGCCTCTACGGGGAAAATGGTCTGGCTCGGCGTATACGAACATTCGCTCATTGATGAGGTCGAGGACAGTCCTGTATTCGCTTTCGGGCGGCAAATCTATGATCTCAATGAACACAAACCGATAGGCATCGTTCTGTACGAAACAAACCCGCAGCCTGTTCTTGATGCGCTGGATAATCTGAAGCTGGGAGCGCACAGCCAGGTTTATCTGATGTCTCAGGATGGGCGTTTTGTATCCTCGGCTACGGACCCGTCACCAGTCGTGGAGAATTTGCCGTCCCTGCAGGGGGATAAGGATGTCATTGTGCAGCAGGAAAGCGACCGCTTAATAGTGGCCTCCAAGCTGTCTTTCTCCGGCTGGTGGGTAATGAGCATCACTCCGGACGAAGATCTCAATGTGGAATTGAACGAAATGAAGCGATACCTGCTGATTGTAATTTCCATTCTGATTTTCGTATCCACCCTGATTGCTTCCATTGTGTCGCAGACCATATCCTCACCGCTCAAGAAAGTGATCCGGGAGATGAAGCAGGTGGAAATTGGAAACTTCCGGGGCGTGGTTAATGTGTCTTCCTATCAGGAAATCAATATTCTCGTCGCGTCTTTCAACCGGATGGTCCGGCGGATTGAGGAATTGATCGAACGGGTCAAGCTCTCTTCCGTCAGTGAGAAGAACGCTGAGCTGCATGCGCTGCAGTCCCAGGTGAACCCGCATTTTCTCTACAACACACTGGATATGATTTACTGGATGCTTGATGAGGAGGGAAATGAGCAGCTGGGCGAGCTTGTACTCTCATTGTCCTCCATGTTCCGTTACAGCAGCCAGTGGGAAGACGGCGCGGAAGTTACCCTTGAGGAAGAGATGGAGCAGATCGGCCATTATCTAAAGATCATTGCCATCCGTCTTGAAGGCAGGCTGCATATTGTCGCTGAAGTCGATGAGCGCTGGCTGAACATCCGCGTTCCGAAGATGACGGTGCAGCCGGTGATCGAGAATGCTGTCAAGCATGGATTGGAATCGCTTAACCGTCAGGGTATCCTGAAGGTATACACCCGTGAAGAAGGGAATGTTCTGAAGTTATTCGTTGAAGATAACGGTAATGGCATGAATGCGGAACAGCTGGAGCGGCTGCAGGATTCGCTAAACGGAGACAGTCCGAAAGAAGGCGGCAAAGGCGGCATCGGCTTGCAGAATCTCCACCGCAGGCTGCAGTATATGTTCGGAGATGGTTACGGTCTGCAGATTCAAAGTTTACCCGGAGAAGGGACACAGGTTGCCATCATGCTTCCGATTAGAGTGGAGGGAGACACATACAAGTGAATATTCTCATAGCCGATGATGAACGGGTTATCCGCGAAGGCATCAAACGCACGATTAATCATCTGTACCCGGAGTATCAGGTTTTTGTGGCTACAAGGGCCGAGGAAGCTGTCAAGGTGCTGGAAGAACAGCGTATCCACATCGTGTTGACTGATATCCTAATGCCGGGTATGAATGGCCTTGAGTTTATGAAAATTTCCAAACGCAGATATCCCTATGTGAAATGGATCGTGATCTCCGCTCATAGTGAGTTCTCCTACGCACAGGAGGCGATCCGTCTTGGAGCGAGGGATTATCTGCTCAAGCCGATTGGCAAAAACAAGCTGGAGGAGATCATCAATAATCTGACGCTGGAGATCCAGAAGGACAACGACATTTCACGGCAGGGGGAAAGGCTGAAGGCAAGCCTCAGATTTCTGCGGGAAGGTGTATTCCAGCGGCTGGCCTCTGGCCTTGATATCGGCAATTTGGATATTGGTCCGTTCATCGAAGATTATCACAACTTTTACTTGGTGATGGTACAGCTGGACCCGGGGGAAAAAAGCGCGCGCCTGGAGCATTTTATCGTGGAGAATGTACTTTCCGAGCTGATCGAGCTGCATGGGAACGGTTTTGTCGTCAATTTCGACCGGCAGAGTTTACTCGGCCTGGTTACCTTGAGGGAGAACGAGCGGATTGAACCGTTCCAGGAGGAGCTCCGTGACCATCTCAACCATTATCTGAAGATGCCTTTTCAAATCCTGCATTCCGGCTTGAGTTACGATTTCAATACCGTGCCGCAGGTCGTGAAACGGATGAGGGAAGCATCCGCTTCACAAGCGTTTGAGGCGGAACCGCTGAAGGGAAGCGGAGAGAAGGCCATTGACGTTGCGCTGCATTTTATCAGGGAGCATTACTACGAGGATCTATCGCTGGAGAAGATGGCCTCTGTCGTGTTCCTGAACCCGGCGTACTTCAGCCAGTTGTTCAAGCAAAAGACAGGGCAGGGGTACAAAGAATACGTCACCTCACTGCGGCTGGAGCAAGCAAAGCTGCTGCTGCTGAACCCCAAGCTGAAGCTGGCTGAAATCGCAGAACGTGTGGGGTATCAGGACATGCGCCATTTCACTCAGATGTTCCGCAAAAAGTTCCAACTGACTCCGACTGAATACCGCCAGCAGCAGAACATCAATATTCTTCTGACCAAAGGCTGCCCGCCGCAATAAAAAAGGAAGCTGACGCCGATTATCGAAACCGGTTCAGCTTCCTTTTTTGTCCATTTACTCGAAAATCCTGCATTTCTTACAGCCTATCAGATGTTGTTAGTGCTGAAGTGGATTATGTTACCGGAATCTATTTCATTAAAAGCAAACAGGGCGAATAAAAACAGTAAAATAAGTAAGGTGTAAATAAGTGTACCGACAATTCCGCAGATGAGACCGGCGATGGCAAGACCTCTTCCCTCTTCATAGCGGGTACGAATCTCTTTCAGGGAAATCGCGGAAAGTATAATCGCAATAATCCCAAATAGAATACCGATATATGGTGACACAATGGACAGAATCCCAAGCACCAATGAGGCAATGGATTTGCCGTTTGTCTGTGCCGGCGGGGGTGGCGGCGTATAATACTCCTGATGCCCAAACGGTTGATAGCTCATGAACGAACTCCTTTATCTAACAAATTGTTATTGCTGCTCCTTGCATTATATAACAATTTCTAGAATATTACGGTGATGAATTTTTGATCATTTCGGCTGTTCTAAATAATTTAGCCAATGCTCCAGCTTCACCGCTAGCGTAAGGGCGACGGATTCGGCCAAACGAATAGAGGCGATATTTGTATCCTCCACCTGATATCTTGGAATATAACCTCTCTGCAGCGTATGGAATACCGCAGTGCGGACGACCCGCTGTGCAAGTCCGCTTCTTCTGGCGGCTTCGGCCGTACGCACGGCCCCGATTTCCCAGATTCGCTCCTCGTTGCGGAAGACGAGGCAGGTGCTGAGTGGCGTGTCTCCCTGGAATATGGATATGGAAAAAGCGCCGTCTGCAAAATAATGCTCAATTTCTTCCTTGCTGTAATCATTCGCCCGCCATAATGGAAGCAGCCGTTCATCCATCTGTTCGTTCAGTACAGCTTCGGCGTCCGGAGCGAAACGTTGCTCTGCTGTAGAACTATAGGAATAAAAGCATCGTACTTTGTGCAGCGGAAATTGATCGGCAATCGAAATTCGTGTCTGCTCCTGAATTTTGAAGACCAGATTCGTTTCTCCGGGCAATCGCTTTAGCAGCTCGGGCAGCACCTCAGGGCTGCTGTAATCCATGAGCACTATTCTCTCGGCATTCGGGTATATCCGCTGATCAAAGGAATAAGCGTCCGCAGGCAGAAGCAACAGAATGCCCCAGTGTTCCTGCTGGTGGACCAGATAGCTGTCTATAACTTGATGATAAGCGGTCATCATCTTTAACGGGGTTACATTTTTCAGCGGATTCTCACGCAAATACTTCATAATCAATTCAGTCTGGCCCAATGAACTTCACTCCAGTTCTTATTTATATTCACGAATTACTTTAAGTCCGACTGCAGCTCCGGTGCCAAACAGAAAAAGGATAAGACCGGCAGCCAGCATGGTTTCGGAGGCTCCAAAATGGTCGGCTGCCGCAGAAAAGACAGCAAGTCCCAAAGGGGGAGCCACACTCATTAAGGACCCCAGTACACCGAACATCCGCCCTTGCAAGTCTTCAGGTACCTCGAGTCTCAGGATGATATTAATCAGTAAAGTGCTGAACGAGAAGGTGAAGCCGATTAGCAGAATGAGCGGGATGGCCAGCATCATTGAGGTAGTAACCGACAGCAGGGCGTACAGCGGACCCAGCAGCAGGAGACTGGCAGCGACCAGCAGACCGCGGTGCCTGATCCTGTTCCCGGCAGTCAATATCAAGCCCGATCCAAGCATGTACCCAAGCGGGATGCAGCTCTCCATCAGACCGAACTGAAACGGACTTGCCTTCCATACCTGCACGGCCATGACTTGTGTCAGCATGAGGCAGGAGAGGAAAAATAGTGTGAGTACGGGAAGCAGTAAGGTAACAGCTCTAGCAAATGGATTACTCCAAATATAACGGAAACCGCTGAAAATATCTTGCTTGAACGTTTTTTTTGGTCCACGTGCGGCTATAACACCAGTGAATGAGCCTGAGGCTAGCACCAGCACGAAGGCCAATAGAAAGGTCATCCCATCTACAAAGATTGCCCAAGCACCACCGAAGGCAGCGACAAAGATTCCGCCGAGAGCGTAACCAACAGTACGGGAGATGTTCTCTGACAAGGTCATCCAGCCTGCTGCCTGCTGGATATGCTCTTTGCCGACGACAGTCAGCAGGGAAGCCTGAAAGGCAGGAGACTGAAATTGTCCGGCAGAGGTTACAATTCCGGTAAGACAAACAATCAGGACGAAGGAGAGATTAGGGCTGGTAAGGGCGTAAGCGATTCCCAGTACGGTGATGCTCTGCACCAGATAGGCACATACAATCAGCGTTCTGCGGTTGACGCGATCGGCGAGTGTACCGGCCACGCTGCCTAGCAATGAACAGATGACAAGGTTGCTGACAGTCATGATGCTCATCATTTTAGCACTGCCAGTCTCTTGCAGCACCCATAGACTAAGAGCGAGACTGTGAAAGGCATTTCCCAGTATCGTAAGCGTACTGGCTGTGAACAACAGCAGGAAAACTTTGTTTTTGCGTAAAACCGGATAGTTCACTTGGGGCACAGGTGGGGCATTCACCATCTCAGCGCTGGGAATATTCATCAATAAAACCTCCTCATAATTACTTAACTTAAACGTTTAAGTTATTATAGAGAATTTATTGGAGAACTTCAACCAAAAATTGATTGCTGCCTGTCAGGCTGGTATCGTACTGTTCGCGGATAACGGATGTCATTAATTCATAGGCGGTCAGTGCTCTATCGTTCTGAAACTGAATGATTGTCGTGCTGTCCAGCAGGATTTCCGGTACCCCGCAGGTGCAAATCGCTGTAACAGAAGAGGCCAAGGCAGTTTTTTCAACAGCTTTTGCCAAAAATTCATTGATGACGATGACGTGCTTATCCCGGTTAAGGGCCAAAAAGCTCACGAGTTCACTTTGTGCCTCTTGCGAATTGTTCACGATATGAATATGCTCCTGCGGCAAGGCGGATTCAGCAATGACCCACTCCGATAACGCCTTGTTATAATAGCTCTCCATGACCAGACAGGAGGGAGCTGCGGAGGAGGATACAGCGGCCTGCAGCGCTTGCGGATAGTTATAATTAACCTGGTTAAATAGACGGTCATCAATGATGCTGTCGATCAGAATCAGCGGAACGCCTTCCACAAAATTGGCGGATATCCGGTAGAACATCTCATCCATAACATCTAGCACAAAGACAGCATCCAGCTTACGTTCACGGATTACGTCCATCGCAGGATTAAGGGGATTCAAACGGACAAGCAGTGTATGATAACCGGCTTCTGTTAGCATCGCTTCCAGGCTTTCCACCAGCGACATGTAATTTTGGCGTTTCCAATAGGGCAATGCGGATGTCCGGTTAATCAGAATGCCGACCAGTCCGGTCCGTTGTTTGACCAGGGAACGCGCTGCGAGATTCGGGACATAGTTCAGCTCCCGGGCAATTTGCAGTATACTCTGCCGGGTCGGGTCAGGGATCGTCTGGTTCTTCACATTGTTCAGCACATAGCTGACCGTGGCTACTGAAACGTTCGCCTGGCGGGCAATATCCTTCATTGTCGCTTTTTTCATCGGGCATTCTCCTTAACAAGGCTTAGAAGAAAAGCCTATCATTCAGCCACGGGACAAGTCAACTGAATGGAAAACTAAAAATATTTACTTGGAGACAAGAAGAGGCTGCTCCCCGTCATTCAGCGACGGGGAGCAACCTGTTTGCTGTACAATTTTACAGCTTAAGTTTCATTTTTGGTGACACCATTCAAACTGGGAACATAATCTTCAGCCTTATTGGCGTTTAACATCTGGGGTTCTTCAGTAAGATGTGCATGGTTTTGCTGGTTGTTTTTCTTATCTGCTTTATTATTTGCACGGTCGTGTTTGGGATCGGCACTATTTTTGGGCATGATTTCACCTCCATCTGCTAACAAATAGTATGAGAAACTGGTTTGCATTTTATCCCAGCCATCTGAAATCGGGGGTGCGCAGCCACTCTGTAGTGTGCACCGGATCATTTACAAAGAGCGAAGGTTTACAGTAAGCTGACAGAACACTAACAAACCCAGTAAAGAAGGTGACGGTCATCACTGTAAGCCCTGTTCCTATTGAAGTTGTTCCTTATAATCCCGTTTGGAAGGCCGAATTCAGCAGAATCAAAGAGCGGATGCTTGAGATCCTCGGAGATCTTGTCATTGCTGTCGAGCATGTGGGCAGTACTTCTATTGAAGGTTTGGCGGCCAAACCGATTATAGACCTGGATCTTGTGATGGAGAGCTATGAGGCACTGCCTGATATTGTCGAGAGGTTCCGGGAATTTGGTTATGTGCATCTTGGAAATCTTGGGATCGAGGGCAGAGAGGTATTCGAGTGCGAGAAGGATGACGGTTTGATGCATTATCATCTTTATGTATGTCCTAAGGACGGTAAAGGTTATCTGGAGCATATCGCATTCCGGGACTATCTGCGGAGTCATCCCGCTGCGGTTCGGGCGTATGAGGAAGTAAAGCTGGCCCTGGCAGAACAATACCGCAATGACAGAGAAGCCTATACGGAGGGCAAGACAGCTTTTGTGCATTCAATTCTAAACAAAGCCATACAGTGAGCGGAGAAAAAAGTATGAATAGAGCGGCAACCGGACCCTGAATAACAGGTCAGCCGGTTGCCGCTCTTTTTTTAACATGAAAGGTTCTTAAAGTATATTGCTCCAAAACTGTGCGTCGGACTGTTCGTTAGGCAAAGTGGCGGTATATTCGTTTATGCCGGGCGGATCACTGAACCCAAAGCTTCTCCAAGGGTTAATCATGGGTGAACCGAAGCATACATGCGCCTCCCGTAAGGCATTGTCACAAACGATCGACCATAACGTCCCGAAGCCTTCGCCGTAGTGATGGCAGCAGACGCCTTCTGGCAGGTGCTGACCTGCCAGTTGTTTCATTGCTTCCAGCGGATTATAGTCCGTTCCTCTGTTCCAGAGAGTCGAGTACATCGCCTCTTGCCTCGCTTGCGAGTTATGCATCAGCTGAAGGTTATGTTGCTTCATGGCTGGCAGCGTATAGTGATTGGTGGAAACGACAAGCTGGGAAAGGCTCGCTGTCCTGGCATCATAAACCTCAATTTCCTTATGTGCCCCAGCTGCTTCGATCAATGCCATTGAACCGTGCCTGTCGGTCACTAGAAAGTTCCTGTAATCGGAGATCGGCATGCTGCGCAGCAGGGTAACAGCTTCTCTGGTTGTAGTACAGCCATCGAGCAGGGCCCGAACCACTCCCGGGAACACAAAGCCCTCACCTGTCATTTCTGGCCGGATTCTGCCGGAAGTCGTGGTCACGCTGAGACCTTCGTCATTCATGCCGTCATACCGGCCGAAGAGCTGAAGTGAAAATCCGATGTGGGCGGGCTTGCCCGTCACACGGGTGGTGCTCAGCAAAAGCTGATTATAGGGAGCATCCTCCCAGCCAAAATCATACGTCCGCATATGATATGTACGGCTTTTGTCTATAGGACCGGTTCGCAAGGCTGCCTGGCTGCAATGGCCGGCTGACTGGAAATAAGAGAAGTAAAAGACGACCGCTTCTTCCCGGATGCCGGTTTCATCGGCGAAACCTTTGATTTCCTGATTGACCCCGGGACAATATTTCTCGAACATATTCATTGCCTTATCAGCGGCAGCCGGATGGAGCGGCGGACTGCCCATAAACGGCGAGGACATAAAGGACATAAAAGCAGTGTCGTGTTTATAAAATGCCCCTAGTGCGCGCCCGACTTCATAATGTGTTCCTTCCGTAACAATATGCTGGTAAATGGATGTTTTGAGGTCCATTGTAAAGCTCCTTCTACGTTTACTCTCTGCGCAGAGTAGCTCCATTATAAAACTGTTACCGCTACGGCGGCAAAGCCGTGACAATGCTGAATCGAACGCTGTGGTTCCAAGGTGAAGTTATTTCCCGGCCTTTATGTGCAAAATGCTTGGCTAAAGTTGAAATTTCTTGTATTCATGGCATTTGGATGGTAAATTATAGATATAAGTTTGGGATTCAAATTCAGCTAATAATTGCATGAAATGTGTACATTAATCAATCCGCCAGTCCGTATGTTGGCGGGTTGATTTTTTTGAAAAAAGCCAGGCTGGTTTGACTATGTTCTGCTGTGAACAAAACGTTTTATGGTCCAAAAAGGTACCGTAAGGATACCTTTATTTGTTGAAATGCTTAAGGAATCCGAAGGATGATCAATTTCACAAAGGCCGGTAAAAGTTTCACCGCTCACAAGATGAACACGCTGCTTCATACTTTGCTCCAAGGCCGACTGTATTTCTATTTTTCTCATTCATTTCACTTCCTTTTAAAACTGTGGCATTATGATCTCTACTTATCATTAAACAGGATTTGAAGAATTTAACAGACTTAATGGTTACAATATTGTATTATTATTATATACATTGGCTAGAAACCGGGTTATTCTTAAAGTAACTGTTTACAGTGAATCTAGACCCAAGCACCCTCCAGGTTAGGACGGATAGGTTGATTTTCTCAGAAAAATGGAGTCGGAGAGGTGAATGGCTGTGGATACAAGGAATGTTATCAAGGGGATTTATCATGAAATCCTTGAACGGATCGAATTGCTGCTATTGAACTCAAGTCTTGAGTATGTGGAGCACTCTTCTGAAGTAATAGAGGGGGGCATGTATGCTTGGGGACAAGCTGACGTACTGAAAGATGCGTACCGGATGGCTTTGATTGAAGAATACTTAATACTAGTTACCCAAATGCGCTTGGAGTTGGAAGAGAAAGACAGCAAAGCTCTCGCCAGTTTTGACCATAGCTGCAATATTGTATTAACGTATTTAAAGCAGGAAACGTTTGTGTACGAGAGTACGAAAGAAGATGTATTGAAGACGATTGAAAAAGAATTGGCTATTCAGTACTTCGTAATGAATCTGCCGGTGGAGAACATGAAATAATTGTCCCCATAACCTGGTCGTCGCGGTGAATCGGGCATAGCTTTTTTGGTGTAATATTCAATCAAATAACGTTTAGCTCTCAGTCCGCCAGTGTTCAACTGGCGGATTTTTCCGTTGCTTTAATTTCTTTAAGATGGTTATAATACAAACAAGTGTTCCTATTTATAGGGGCTGAGGAGGTCTGACAACATGAAGAAATTTGACAGCATATTCGACTGCAGCCGGATGATGACTCCGGAGCACAAACGCCGAATCATCCAGGATGAAGAAAAACAGTGCCTGCGAAGCAAACCCGTGCTCGATGCTCAGGAATGGGAGCTGATTGATCAAGTGCTTGCTTATTCCAAGCGTTACAACGAACAGATTACGATCACGCTGTTCGATCCAGAACAAGACCATAAGATCAGGGGCGTTGTCATGTCGGTGGACCTGCAACTGCGACAGGTCAAATTACAGATTGAGTATGAATATGATTGGATTAAGATTGACGATGTTATTCAAGCGACTACATAAACAAGGGTCCCAATCCTGGGACCCTTTCTTTAAAATTTATATGTTCATGTCATAAAAGATTTTGCATTCTGCTTGTTACTACAATGCTGTTGCATATGGTTTGAATTCGTCCGGTATAGCTGTTACCCCTATTATAGCCTCGACAGCTTTCCAGGCCGCTTCAAAACTTGTTCCGCTGTAGCTTGTTCTATCCCGCGCAGGGCCAGACAATGACATGTCAAACACTATAAATTCTCCGGACTCTTCAATGAGTCTGAAGCTTACGGCGCGGTCTTTTGATTGCATTCGAATCTCCTTCAATTGGACAACCTCCTTAATCATTTCTGTACTAGTATAAAGTCTACACAGCAGTATACCGCATCACCCCAATTGCATCAATTAACTAATACGCTGCAAGGAGCAACATTGACGGGAAGGTATTGAAACACTACAATTAGCACGAGTAGCCGTTGGAATAATTTAGGATTTCATTTCTTCCATCGGATAAATAAGAAACCCATTAGGCGGGCTAACAGGAGGTGAAGCAAACAATGAAAAGGTCGGTTAACCTGTTTAAAGTTTTGCTTGGGATGATCATTGTCTACTTGCTGGTTAGTCTTGTTGCAGGTGTAATCGGGATGAATTTCAACAATTTATAATGAGTCTGTTCTGCAGATAGGAGGAAGTCAATGAAAGGCGAACATTTAAAATATTTAGGCGGCGGTGTAATTGTTCTTGGATTGATTGCTTCGATTCCTGTAGCCATGAACATGGGCACATTATCTGCCGGTATCTATCTGTTCATCTGGTCCTGCCTGATTGGTGTGTTTTTTATCGGTTTCGGGGAGCTGCTGTATTCGGTGCAACGGATTGAGCTTAAGATCGCCGGGGAACGTCCGCACTATGATCCATTGACAGGTCAATATGTTGACAAGGCGGACAGAAAATAAAGCTGCGCTTAGACGGGCCTTTTAGATTAAAGGTACGCAAGAACATATATAGTGACTAATAGGTTTTAAAACAACCCTGCCGGTGAACTCCGTCAGGGTTGTTCAGCATTTCGCCTTAACTCTCACGGAGAACGGCGCGATACTCGCTCGGCGGCATGCCAGTGTATTTGCGGAACTGCTTGGAGAAGTAGAGGGCATCGTTGAATCCGACGGATGAGGCCACCTGATCGATGGTGAGTGTCCCCCCCAGCAGTTCCCTGGCTTTGTCCATTCGCATCTTCAGCAGATACTGCTTGGGAGACAAACCGGTCTTCTGTTTGAATGCCTTGGACAGATGCACCCGGTGATAGCCCAACGTCGCCGCCATGTGGTCGATGCTGATCTGCTGGTGGAACTGCAGCGAGATCCAACGGATCGCCTGGTCAATCTGGCGGTCAATGACCTCGGGCATTTCTTTGGGTCGGGCTGGCAGGACACTGAGGTTGGCCAGCCCGAACTGGTGGAGGAGCAGCCGGGTCCAGCCGGAGGCCTCCAGGCTTTCCAGCCGGGGATAAGGGGATTGCTGGAAGGCCAAGCGAATATGTTCGTATAGGCTGTGCAGCTCGCGGGTGTTCCCGGAATGCAGCAACGGACGTTCCTTGGTAATCCCGGCATCGGAGAGCAGTGCCGTAACAGCTTCCCCCTGTAAGGCTACCCATACGTAGTGCCAGGGGCTGTCCTTGTCAGCCTGGTAACTGAATAGGGACCCCGGATAAATAACAAACGTGTCTCCGGTCCGGCAGTGCCGCGAGACATTCCCGCTTTGAAAGAAGCCCTCACCATCCAGCACGGTATGGATCAAAAAGTAATCATGCACAGAGGGGCCGATCTTGTGTCCGGGTACGGGTCTGCCTTCACCGCTGAATAGTACGGCCATGTCCTGCTCTTCTGGTACGAGATTAAAGCTGGCAGTGAAGTACGAATGTTCGAGATTCATTGAAGGGCCTCCCATACATGAATGACTGAGTCATATTGATATTGCATTTAATCTCAGGCTACTACATCACGATTCCAAATGCAACAAAGATCCATATCTCACTTGTATTTCTCCATACTCATTTCCGGCGTTCTATTTTATAGTGAATATAGCAAAAAAACAGCGGATAATGACTGTAATTACTGCAATCATCTGCCCTATTCATCCTTGCATAAACTCCTTATTTGCTTAAAGCAGGCATTCTTACCGCAACCAACAGGAGGCGTATTGTTCATGTCCAAAATTACATTTATCGGTGCAGGAAGCACTGTTTTTGCCAAAAACGTTCTGGGTGACTGCATGGCGACAGCGGCGCTGCAGGGTTTCGAGCTTGCCTTGTTCGACATTGATCATCAGCGGCTAAAGGACTCAGAGAACATGCTTAACTCCATTAAGAATAGCAGCGGCAGCACATGCAGGATTAACGCTTACTCCGACCGCAAAGAAGCGCTGCGCGGCGCCAAGTATGTCATTAACGCGATTCAAGTCGGAGGTTACGATCCCTGCACCATAACCGATTTTGAAATTCCGAAGAAATACGGTTTGCGGCAGACGATTGCGGATACGGTGGGCATCGGCGGCATTTTCCGCAATCTGCGCACCATCCCGGTGATGCTGGATTTTGCTGCGGATGTACGCGAGGTCTGCCCGGATGCGCTGTTCCTGAACTATACCAATCCAATGGCTGTTCTGACGAATGTAATGAACACCTATGGCGGTGTGCAGACAGTAGGACTGTGTCATAGTGTGCAGCAGTGTATCCCCGGATTATTTGACCACCTTGGAATCGACCAGACGGGAGTGCAGGCGAAAATCGCCGGAATCAACCACATGGCTTGGCTGCTGGAGGTCACGAAGGACGGGAAGGATCTTTATCCGGAGATTAAGCGCCGTGCGGCAGAGAAACAGCTGGAGCCTCACACAGATATGGTACGTTATGAAATGATGCTGAAGTTCGGTTACTACATTACAGAATCGTCTGAGCATAACGCGGAGTACCATCCTTATTTTATAAAAAGGAACTACCCGGAGCTGATCGAACGCTTCCAGATTCCGCTCGACGAATATCCGCGCCGCTGTGTGGAGCAGATTGGCCGCTGGCAGCAGCTGCGCGAGGAACTCGTCGGTAACCACGAGCTTCAGCATGAACGCTCGCATGAATATGCCTCTTATATTCTGGAAGCGATCGAGACGAATGTCCCGTTCAAGATCGGCGGCAACGTGATGAATACAGGGCTGATCACCAACTTGCCACGGGAGGCCTGTGTCGAAGTTCCGTGTCTTGTGGACAGCAGCGGGGTTACACCTACCTTTGTGGGGGATCTGCCTCCGCAATGTGCCGCTCTGAACCGCACGAACATTGGTACACAGCTGCTGACCATAGAGGCGGCAATCACCGGCAAAAAAGAGCATATCTATCATGCGGCCCTGCTAGATCCGCATACGGCGGCAGAACTGTCGATGGATGATATTGTGAACATGTGTGATGAATTGATAGCTGCCCACGGCGACTGGCTGCCGCAGTATCAATAGCATATAAGTATGACTAACAGAGCCCGGGAAACCGGGCTTTTTGTCTGTCTAAACAGGGAGCCTGCTGAGGCTAATGGACGATGTTTTTCCCGGAGTGTCCAAACCGTAAGCAGCAGTACGAATATCTTATATATAGATATTCATTTACGGAACCGCTCCGGAGGTGAGATTCGGTGTTCGTCGAGAAAAGTATGCTTGCGCCAGATACGTCTTATGCAACTCCCTATTATATCGTTAGCGGCCTACGTCCCGGCCCGGTCTTTATGTTGGTGTCTGGAATACACGGGAATGAACCAGCCAGCATCCGTGCAGCGCAAAATCTGGCGGGAATGTTCACCCGCAGAGAGCTGATCCTCCTAAAAGGCAGACTTATTATAGTCCCTCTGGTGAATAAAAAGGCTTACCGTAAGAAGATCAGAGGCAAGCCGGATTTAAACCGGACCTTTCCTTACCGTGGTAAATCGAAGGCCAGCCATTCGCTGGCAGGAGCCTTATTTCAGCTGGCGCAGCACCATGGCCCTTCGTGGTATCTGGATCTGCATGAAGCGAATGGACTATCACAAAAAAATCCCAAACGGGTTGGCCAGACTTTGATTATTAGTCCAGGAAGCCGCACAGCTAGAGTGGCCAAACAAATCGTTAAACGAATGAACCGGTCCATAACTCAGTCTTCCTATCATTTCAATATCCGGCGGCGTGAGCGAAACGGAACCTCGCGGAAGGCGGTTCAGGAAATTCTCGGTACGAAGGCGGTCACCGTTGAGACCTGCTGGAGTCTGGACTTCTCTTTACGGGTACAGTACCAGTTGGACATCGTGCGCCATTTCTTAAGAACAACCGGATTTATTGGTTTAAGATGATGAGAAGAGACTGTTCACTTCAGGCTGCGCCCGCAAGCAATTGAGGGTTCAGCCTGTTTTGTGTTCTATAAAAGGATATTATTGACATACCTATATATAATGTATATATTACATATATACACTAACTACATTGTTACAAAAGGATGATGGTGCAGCAACATGAACATTTTGATTTCGAGTACCTCGGGTGAGCCGATATACGCCCAGATTGTGGGGCAGATCCGCCAACTGATTCTACAGGGTGAATTGGTATCCGGGACACCGCTGCCGTCTATCCGCCTGCTGGCCAAAGAGCTGCAGATCAGTGTCATCACGACGAAGCGGGCATACGAGGAACTGGAGAGAGAAGGGCTGATCAATTCCATCGTCGGCAAGGGTTCCTTTGTGTCCGGGGCTGATCAGGAATTTATCAAGGAGCAGCGGCTGCGGATTATGGAGCTTAAGCTGAAGGAAGTCATTGATGAGAGCAGGGCGCTTGGACTCCAATACACCGAGATTGTGGACATGCTGAAACTGCTATATGAGGAGGAGAAGGGATGAGTAACTGTATAGAGCTGAGTCACGTGCACAAGCGTTATGACCGTTTTGCGCTGCAGGACATTTCACTGGCGATGAAGGAAGGGTATATTACCGGTCTGATCGGCCCGAATGGAGCAGGCAAAACAACGCTGATTAAAATGATCATGGGCATGGTTCATCCGGATCAGGGAGAGATCAGCCTATTCGGACTTGATAACCAGGAGCATCAACCGGCCATCAAGAGCAGAATCGGTTATGTGTCGGATGAGAATATTTACTACGAGCAGCTTACCGTCAAGCAGATGAAGAAGATTATTGCTCCTTTCTACAGCCGCTGGGATGAGAATACATACTTGAAATACCAGGAGCTGTTCAAGCTTCCGCCAGGCAAGAAGATTAAGGATTTGTCCAAGGGAATGAAGATTAAATTCTCGCTGGCGATTGCCTTGTCACATGGAGCCGATTTACTCATAATGGATGAACCTACATCGGGTCTAGATCCTGTGTTCCGCAGAGAAATGCTGGATCTGCTCACTGAACATATTCAGGATGAGAAGAAGTCGATTCTGTTCTCCACGCATAACACAACAGATCTTGACCGGATTGCCGATTATATCGTCTTTATCAATGACGGGAAGATGGTCTTTAATGAGATGAAGGAAGCGCTGACGGAGAAATATCTGCTGGTCAAAGGCGGCAAGGAGCTGCTTGACCGCGATGTCCGCCGCTTGTTCCTTGGGATTCGGGAAAGTGCGCTTGGCTTCGAGGGTCTGGTCGGGAACCGGGCAGAGGGGGAGCGCTTCTTCAAGGACAATGCAATTTGCGAGACGCCAACGCTGGAGGAAATCATGTATTTTACTGTAAAAGGATGTGATGTGCATGTATAACTCGCTGTATCTAATCCGTAAAGACTTCATGTTGTTGCAAAAGTTTCTGCTACTGCTTGTTCCATACTACATCATTATGGGCTACACCAACTTTGACAACTACACCATGTTCGCCTTATTTCCGGCCATGCTGATTCTAATCAATTCATGTACAGTGGATGTGCAGCAGAACAATCAGAAATTCCTGATTAGTCTCCCTATGCCGAGGCAGCAGATTGTAATGGCCAAATATTTGGTGCTGCTTCCTTCTTGCCTGCTCAGTTTAGCTTGTACCTTGCTGCTGTATGGTGTTGCTTTCTTTGCCGGTCGGGCTACAGAGCCCATTGCCTGGAGAGAGCTTGCCCTGTGCATTGCGAGCTTCCCATTGCTAGCCGCAGTGTACCTGCCGCTGCACTACTGGCTGGGCCAAAAAGGGACTCAGGTGGTCAATTTTATTTTTATCATGTTAATTATGCTTAATTTCGCCGCTTTGACCAAGCTCATGAAATGGTTACCTGATCTGGCGAACTGGGTCAGCACGGGCAAGACCGAGAGTATTCTGATCCCGGTTATCAGTGGTTTGGCCTATATTATAATCCTATTTGGATCTTATCTGGTTTCGTTACGTATCTTCATGAGTAAGGATATATAGGATTATATAACTTGCAAAGAAACGGCTGCGCCATTCCTTTAAGGAGGGCGCAGCCGTTTCTGATTCAAGCGGGTACAGCTTTCCTTATTTCCCCCGCTCCATATCATCAATAAAATTTTTGGCATCCATCAGGGATAAGTCCCGCGCTTCACGCAGTACTTTTATGGCTTGGATTTTCTTGCCTTCGGCCAGCAGCAGGCGCAGCCTGTTCTCCAAATCCGGCATTAAATCAATATTCTGCACAAATTGCGGCGTCGGGGCAGCAATCCCCGTCTTAATAAAACCTCCATCCATCGCTGACCGGCTGTCGATCCGTTCCAGCTGTGACTGCAATTCGTTGACTCGCTTATTGAGACTGATTACCCTGAGCATAAGCAGCAACGTGAGTATCAGTGCCGCGAGTGAGATCCAATCCGTATTTTCCAAAGATATAGCCTCCCTATTATAAATGGTGTGGTGTATTCTCTACATTTCAATACCCGTCATGCTCAGTCGTGAACAATCCGCCAGTGATTGTTGTTGCCCGAGAATGAAGAATATCATATCCCTCCGCTGAGGAACATGATATTTTTGGAAAAAGTTTTTAGTGTAGCATAAGGGGGCTTTGATATGATTACTCCACAAACGCTTGATGAATATTATGTAAGGATCGGCAGGCTGAAGCAACGTTATTTGTCGGAGCGGTTTGAACAGGATCTCCCTGTATTCAGCTCACATACGGAAGCGGTTGAGTGGTTCAAGGCACTTTTTCAAGGCAGCTTTATCTTCGTGGAAGAGATGGAAGGTGCTAATTCCGAGAGCTACTATTTATATGACATTATCCATGACAGAGAAATCTGGGAACGCAGAGAGAGAGACTTAAGAGAAAAAGGTCAAGCTAATGGACTGGGCATGCTGCTTTGCGCGCAAAGAGTAGATATTTACAAAGACGGTACAGTACATTTGGCGGTTTAGCGGTGTTCACTCCATGATTTTTGAATTTCTAAATTTCCGATACAGATTTCAAACGAGAAAAGACCCGGGAAGCGGAGGGAATCCGACAACCTGGGTCTTTGGTGTACAAAGCAGCTTACTGTAAATGCAGAAGCGTAGCCTAGAATTATTTATTTAGCGTAGTATCCGCCGTCAATTGGCAGCTCCACGCCTGTAATGTAGGAGGAATCATCCGAAGCCAGGAACAGGACGCCTTTGGCGATGTCCTCAGCTGTGCCCAGGCGCATAAGCGGGGTCTGGGCGAAGAACCATTGCTTCATTTTTTCATCCTTGAGCAGATCCTCGGTCATTGGAGTTTCGATATAGCCAGGATGTATGGAGTTGGCGCGGATATTATGCTTGGCATAATCTACAGCAGTGGCTTTGGTCAGCATACGTACGGCACCTTTACTGGCAGTGTATGGACCTGCGCCGCTTCCGCCGGTCAACCCGGCGATCGAAGAGATGTTGACAATTGAGCCGCCGCCGGCTGCGATCATGTGCGGAATGACTGCTTTTTGTCCGAGGAAAATACTGGTTACATTGATGCCCATCGTTCTCTCCCAGCGTTCCACGGTTTGTTCCATAAATGGAGTTGGATCAGAAACACCGGCGTTGTTGACAAGAATGTTGATGTGGCCGTACGCCTTCAAGGTTTCATCAACGACCCGTGCCCAATCTTCTTCGGAGACAACGTTTTGCTTTATTCCAATGGCTTCGCCACCGTTTTCCCGGATCTCTTGGACAACCTCCTGCAGCTTCTCTTCCTGTAAGTCAGTTATTACAACTTTGGCGCCTTCTTTGGCGAACAGCAGGGCGTCTGCTTTACCCATCCCGCCGGCTGCTCCAGTAATAACCGCTACTTTATGATCTAATCTTCCCATGTGTTATTCCTCCTGTGACTGTGTATTGGTTATATTCATTTTCAGTTCTAAGTGATCGATCATCTTCTGATAAGAATGGATGAGAAGGTCCAGCTCTGTGCCGGAAAATTCACTCCATAATCCGTCTGTCAGCTGTTTGTACCGTTCCAGCATCCGTTGTTCGACTTCACGCCCTTGGTCTGTAATCTTCAAGTGCACCTGGCGCCTGTCAGTTTCAGATACCACACGTTCAATATATCCCTTCTGAACGAGCTTACTGCTTAAATTGGTGATGGCGGAGAGCGTTACACCCAGCACATTGGCAAAATAGGAGCTGGTCTGCATGTCATGCTTCGCCAGGGTTTGCAAAATAAAATATTGGGGCGCCGTTAAATTGTTGTCCAGTAATTTGGTGTAGCTCGCTACCAGTGTCAACATATGACGGCTGATTAAATAAGATAGCTGATCCTGCTTGTCCAGTAGTCATCACCTCAAAAATATACTTTAAATATTTTAATAGTTAACATGGTTTAACTATTTAAATGTAAACCTTTTTAGAACGTCAGTCAACTGAACTGGAGCATGGGAGGGAGTGGTAAAATTTAGCTTGAGTGATGCACTCATTGACTACTACAGATAACATGCCAAAAAGACAGCATAATTTATGCGGTCCCTTTATTGTAAAGTGCTTATCTCCATTTGAGCTGAGGTATGAGCATGCAAGCGGAGAGGAATTGAAGCTTACAGGTACATTTTCAAGAGAGCGGAGAGTGTTTTTATCTTGATACCGCTTACATGTATTGGCGCTAAAATTGGTGAGAGGGAAACAGAAAAATTGCACCTCCTGGGGTTTCTTGATATACTTTTCCCATGTGAATTTGATTGGGGGTTTTACTGATGGCAAAGCAGAATTGCTCATTAGCTAGGAAGTCCTCATGTAAAGCCTAATCTGGGGCGATACTTTGCGTGGGGGCGGTAGGATGGATACGATCGCCCAACCTTGACTTTATCGTTTCTAATAATAGGCTTTGCACCTTATGTTTTTATATAAAAAATAAGGGGCTGAAGAGCTATGAATACACCATTTATTAGAAACCATCAATATAACGTCATTAAGAAACAAACGGATTTTTTGCAGAAAACGCTGCGAACCGTCGCGGATCGAAACGTCTTGAAGACTGTAAGATATCGTGCAGCTGCGAATATTATTGAAGCCATTCCTAATCTTACAAATGATCAGCAGCAAATGCTGGAACAAATATCGACCTTCGAAAGTGCATATGATTTCCAGAGATTTCTGAGCGCATTAGAACCCTATCTGGAGCCATTTCCACCAATTACGTTGAAGCAGATTCAGAAACTATTTCCTAAGTATAAGAAGCTGAAGGTGCCTGACTTAGGATCTATCGACTTCCGATATGTAACGCATCTGAGTTGGGTAGACATAGCTACGAACAAATTATTCATTGTCTATCCGTTCGAAGGACAGTTCATTGGTATCGAGGGAAGAATCACGCCCACTAACAAGAAAGGGTACTGCTTGTTCTGTAATCGTCATCAAGAGCTTGCATTCCTCACGGTTAAGACCAAGCCAGCGAACGCTTCACCGGATAATATTTCTTCTATTGGCCAGTACGTATGTCTGGAGAGCGATGCTTGCAATCAGAGCATTACCGATATAGGATCATTGGAGAAGTTCATCTTTTCGGTTCGGAAATAACTTTAACTACGACAGGCTGCCCTAGAGGCAGCCTGTTTTACTTTGTTCCGTGTATAAGAGTGCTTATTAGATCGCGTAAACTGAATGTTGAAAGGCGATTCAGACTGAGCGAGGAACGCCGAAGTGATCAGGAAACTATTTGAAATACATATTCGGTGGAGCTAGCTTAGGGGTTCACAAATTTGCCAATAGCACTGCTGAGAATGAGAAGGTTTTGATGTTGAAATCAAGAATATAGTCACAATACTAAATTATGAGAATTGAGTTGATGAGCATGAGTGACAAGATGGTAGCTGTCTTAAGAAGACAGTTTGAACCGACGTTAGAAATGTTGAAGCAACTTATCGAAGTATGTCCTGATGATTTTTGGATGGATGCCAAGCAAAAATACTGGAAGCAGATATTTCATGCTACAACCAGTATGAAATTTTGGTTTAGGCAGCAGAAGGATGAAGATTTCAAAATACCTGACTTCGGCAAGGATATAACAGAAGCCCTAGATAAGGAGTGCTCTGACTACCCTACTAAAGAGGAAATGACGGAGTATGTTGAGGAGATATTGAGTGTGGCCCGTAGGTTTTTGGATGAACTTACTGATGACAGATTATTGGAACCATGTGTACTATACGAAGAAATAACCAAAACTGATGTAATCCTAATGCAAATCCGACATGTTCAACATCATATAGGTTATTGCAACAATATACTGAATTCGAACCACCTAGAAGCAGTAAAGTGGCTATGATAACGTGAGTAATAGAAAACAGCTTCTTTACAATGAGGAGTGTTATTCAATATGGTCTATGAATTTGATAGTGAGATAAAGATGCTGGAAGGTAAAATGAAATGGAAAGTAGTTTATTTCCCATATTCAGTAAGGGAAGTATTCGATACTAATGGTAAAGTATCTGTTCAAATCACCGTGGACGGGCACGAGTTTGACCATACGTTGTTGCCGTCAAAAAATGGGCATTATTTTGTTTATAATGAATTTATTCGAAGAGCAGTACATAAAGAACTCGGTGACAAACTCCATGTAGTTCTTAAAAAATGTGAGGAAAACCGTAATATTGTTTTGCCTGATTACATTTCAAAAAGCCTTGAAGATCACCACATACTGAATACATTCCTAACTCAGCCTGATTACATTAAGCGAGAGCAGATAAATTATATTGAAATTGCTAAAAAGGAAGAAACAAAGAATAACCGGGTATTAGCTTTAATTAATAAACTTCAAGATAAATAAATCCTGTATGAAAATCACAAAAAAGTGCCGCAATCAATGAAAGAAAGTTGATTGCGGGACTTTTTTGTCTGAAAAATCAAATGGGCTATAATTGCTTCAATATTACAAATGTTATAGAAGTTCAGATTTAGATGTATCGAAAAAATTGAAATACAGGTTTCGGAGCTAACTAAGTGAAGGACTTCATGATGAATTCAAAATATTCAGATGGATCATGTTTTAAAATGTTATTATATGGTAAATATTTAATAATAAAAGAGGGAGGTGACATGAGTTAAAAATAGGATCAACTAATCTGAGAAAATGTAATCAGTAAACCTCATAATGAGGCAGTTAACAGTGTAAATGAAATTTTATTGCCAAATTAATTAACAGGACTAATTGGATCCATAAGTAAAGGAATAAATGAATTAACGGCAAATCCTGCAGTTGGGACTGCAGGATCAGAATTAAGTAAGATCCGGAGAAATTCATTTGATAATTCAAACGATTCGAGTTACATCACCAAGTACAGTCTAATTACAGAATATCGTATAGAATGAACATATTAAATAAATGAAATGAAAAGTATCATGCAAAGAAATTAATATTCTAAAAAAATGATAAAGAGTAGTAAAATATCATTTATAATACCACAAGCATAATAAGCCAGATCAGAAGCAATAACGGCTAAATTAGGCTGGTCCGGTTTATTTACATGATACTTATTCACAAAACCCGTATTTTGTACATAAGTATGTAGGTTGATATATACTCTCCCTTTTAGGACAACACAAATTGACACAATGTTGCCTACATAAATGACACAAAGTTACCTACATTGTTATCAATTACATCAGAATAGCCAAAGCAAGCCTTTGTTTCAGCCCCTCCAGATAAAGAGTCGGTATCCTTCGCTTCAGTGCTTTCTCACCCACACTTTCAGTTGGGTGCTGTTCCGAATACCCAACATTTCTGTCACTACATTATAGCTGGCTGATCCCTTAAGATACTCCCTGACCGCCGCCATCTTGAAATCTTCCGTATACTGTTGAAATACTTGTCCTTTTCTGGCCATAAAAGGATCCCCTCCAAGTGTACTCGTTCCTAGTAATAACATTAGGTTTTTTACGAGTGTTTACTTGAAGGGAATATTTCTCGTCTCCCCAAAAGATGATCTTTTTAGAATTATAAACAAACCAGGAGGGAGATAAATCAAATGAGGTGGGCTCCTTGTTCTTTTGCCATATCTCCATTAATGTTATCAATCCCGCAAAATGCTCTTCATCCGGTAATAATCTTCCTCCGTGATTTCACCTCTTGCAAAGCGTTCATCCAAGATTCTCTCTGGAGTATTGTCAATAAATCGTGAATTCCCATTGCCCCTAACCCATTTTATCACCAAATAGATTACACCTACGATCAGTAAAAAATTGATGACTAATCCAAATGTTCCGAACCCAGAGCCGTAACCCATCATCATTTCCTCTCATCCTTTCATCGTATTAATGGAAGACGAACACAAACAGTAGTTCCCTTTTTATTCTCACTTTCAACATGAATAGATCCGGCATGAGCATCCACTATGGCTTTAACAACCGCTAGTCCTATTCCGGCTCCGCCAGTCTTCCGATTCCTTGATTTCTCCCCGCGGTAAAAACGTTCAAAGATATAGGAAAGTTCATCTTCAGGTATTCCCATTCCGGTATCGGATACGATGACTACGCCCTCTGCTTTCTCTTTTAACACTTCAATATGAATACTTCCAGAACTCGTATATTTGAATGCATTGCTTATCAGATTTACGAATACCTGAACGAGCCGCGAACGGTCCCCTGTGATCCAAACGTCATTTGTACTTATCAGGTCAGCTGAAAGTCCTTTATGCCTAAACTGGCTGGCTACTGTATTTAACGACATCTCAACAATATCGTTAAGAGATACGATCTCCGTCTTCAGCTGAACCATTGGATTCTCTACTGCAGCCAGATTTTCCAAATCACTGATGAGTCGAACCAGTCGCAGGACTTGATCATGACACACTTGAAGCTTATTCGGCGTCGGTTCCCATATGCCATCCTGAAAAGCTTCCAAATGGCTTTGTATAGTAGTTAAGGGCGTTCGCAGCTCATGCGCCACATCAGCAGTCAGTGATTTCCTTAACTGATCTTGCTTTTCCAACCCTTCAGCCAAATGATTGAGCGCACGCCCCACGTCATCAATCTCTGTATTTTGATTTATAACTTCAACCCGGGAAGTGAGATCTCCCTCCCTCATTCGCGAAGCGATATCTTTAATCTCTAAAAGAGGCTGGCTAATGCTTTTGGCCATATAGCTGCTAAACAGATACGTCCCGGCAATAACGAGAATCATTGCGGCCCATAACAATGTATTAAACATTCGCAGAAACTGCTGATTTTGGCTTTGCGATGTTTCGTTCACTGGTTGAAATTCCAATGTCCCGACCTGCTGATTGTCTTTTACGATTGTTTTTGTAATGGTGTCTTGCTTAGGCTGGGAATTCACTTCTCTTTGCATCCCCATTTGGCTAGTGTCCCAAATCAATTGGTGGTCTTTGTCATATACACGAACGATATATTCACTAACCATCGCCTGGTGCGAAATCATCATCCATACATTTGTATTCCATTGGCTGGTTGACTCATTATAAGCTTCTTTTAGATCTTCCAGTAACGTTTGTATTTCCGCCCGCTCCTGGTTTTTCTGATATTGGTTGAACGAAACATTCATTACTATGTTGACAAGCAGGACAATAGACAGAAGCGCAGCAAGAGCCACACCGGCATGGGATATAAGAAGCTTTCTGCTCAATCCGCCTCTATTTCTCATCCGGACTCACCAAGAATTTATATCCCACTCCAAATACTGTACCGATAAAAACAGGGTGTTTAGGGTCATCGCCAATTTTTTGTCTAATATTCTTGATATGAACATCGATGGTTCGCTCGAATCCTTCAAAGGTATCACCCTGGGTAAGGTTAACCAGTTCAAGGCGTGAGAACACTCTCTTCGGATGCTTCGCTAAAATTTCCAGCAGCTTAAACTCCATATGGGTAAGGGATACGGGCTCCTCGTGAATTCTCACCTCATAACGTTCCAAATCCATTGTTAAACAGCCTTGCGCATATGACAGCAGTGACATATTCCCTTGTTCCCGCTGATTGGTTCTTCTTTAAAGACTAATCACCCGGGCGAGCAGCTCTCTTGGGCTGAATGGTTTGGTAATATAATCATCGGCTCCAATCATGAGCCCATTCACCATATCGTCCTCACTGCTCTTTGCAGTCAGCATGAGTATCGGAACGTTCGATGATTTACGTACCATTCTGCATACTTCCTCTCCGGTCATATCCGGAAGCATCAAATCCAGCACGATCAGATCGGGCTGAAAGGTTTCAAAAAGATGAATCGCGCCTCTTCCTGTGTCGGCTTTGTACACAATATAATTATTCTTTTCCAAATAAGCCTTAATGACCTGCAGGATATTTTCTTCATCATCCACCACTAAAATTTTCACGAACTTCATCACCTGCTTTGTTGTTAAAATGAGACAGACCTCATTTCTATGAGGTCTTATCTTATCATGATCGGATTAGAAGTTCATCATACCCCTGCTATATTGAGAATTTTGCATCATTCCTGACATTCCCGTACCGTTTGAAGTGCTGCAATTATCATGCATTTGCTTGATTTGGTCCTCTGACAGGTTTGGGTGCATTTGTTTGGCAAAGGGTAGCATTTTTCCTAAAAAACTGCTGCCGTTAGTATCATTGTTTGCTGTTGCAGCGTAAGCGCCAGCGGTTCCAATCCCCATAACAAGTACCAATGCTGATAATCCAATCCAAAGTTTCTTCATTTGTATCTCCTCCTTATAGTTACACTATATAAGAGAGTTATGAAGAACAAATTTGCAGCTTATGAAGAAGTTATGAAGATAGCAAAAGGATATGAACACGAGAAAGAAGCCTTTCACTCAACTTTATCCGGTGAAAGGCTCATTTAACTAAGGAGGGGACTAACGTTGGCGCATTGCGTACATGTTTGACATTATGTTTCTTCAAATCAGTTGTTCTATTCGATAATTGTCTGCTGAATGAAACTGAAGTTATAAATACTAAATTTAAAGCGTCGTCTATCAATGTGATACCATTGCCTCCACCTTTGTAACATGTATGGTTCCGGTCGGATGCTCTGGTGGCGCGTAAATAACATAGACTAAGTCACCCATTTGAACGAGACCCTGGCCCTCTTCAATTCGGATAAATTGGTCTGTATGAGGGTGTACTTCTAAACCAATGTCATCTCCAACCGGAATGCTCATAACTGTAACTTGAAAATATTCTCCCGACCATAAAGCAGTTCGAAAGGTATTATTCAGTTTCGTAACTTGCTCAATGTTGATGACGAACGGTTTCTTTCCGTAATCCATAATCTCAGTTCCATTCCAGGAGCTAGAACGCTCAGAACCATGATAAGGGGAATACACTACAGGGTTACCCATTATTAGAACAGGATAGCTTTAGTATGACCTGGAGTATCGAAGCTGTAAGATCTATCTAGAGCTAAGGAAACGTGTTGAGGACTACATCGCCTGCAACAACTACAAACGATGACAATATGCAGAAAAAAATGACTCCCGATGAATCAGTTGAGTTTATTTTTATTGACATAAAGAGATCATAAAAGTTATCATATCCCTTAATGAGAATGAGAATCATTATAATTTCAGGGGGATGTTTTGGTATGATGAATAGAAAGTTTTTAGTTCCATTGCTTACAGGAATCTTGACTGTCGGACTGTTGGCAGGCTGCGGCGCCAACAAGACCAATGAAACAAGCGCCGTTAACTCGGGGGAGAACCAGCCAACTGCACAGGCTGCTGAGCAAGTAGTAAATGTTTATTCCGCTCGCAGTTATGACGTAGACGCCCTGCTGTATGAAAAATTCACTGCGGAAACCGGAATCAAAGTAAATCTTATCGATGGCAAGGCAGAGGAATTGATTGAGCGTCTTAAGCGTGAAGGAGAAAGCACACAGGCTGATTTGTTCCTTACCGTTGACGGAGGCGTATTGAACAATGCCAAGCAGTCCGGGTTGCTTCAGCCGGTAACTTCGGAAACCATCGATCAAAACGTACCTCAAGAACTTCGTGATCCCGACAATGAGTGGATCGGACTTTCCACACGCGCCCGTGTGATTGTATACGCTAAGGATCGGGTTAAACCCGAACAACTGTCCACCTACGAGGATCTGACAAGCCCTGCTTGGAAAGGTAAAGTACTTGTCCGTCCTTCCTCAAGCTTGTATAACCAGTCCCTTCTGTCGTCATTCATTGAACTGAACGGAGAGGTGAACGCTGAAGAGTGGTCCAAAGGACTTGTTGCCAACTTGGCCCGTACTCCTGAAGGAAACGACCGTGACCAGGCGAAAGCTATCGTTGCTGGTGTGGGCGATGTTGCGATTATGAATACTTACTATGTAGGTCTGATGCTGAACTCGGATGATCCTGAAGAAGTGAAGGTCGGGCAAAACATCGGTGTATTCTTCCCGAACCAGGAAACAACAGGCGCTCATGTAAATATCAGCGGTGTAGGCGTAATCAAACACAGCAAGAATACGGAAAATGCCGTGAAGCTCATTGAATTCCTGACCGGCGCAGAAGCGCAGACCATGGTTACCAATGAAAACTATGAGTTCCCGGTAAATGCAAAAACAGAGCTGCCTGAACTGCTCAAATCCTGGGGAACTTTCAAAGCGCAGCAAATCGATTTCAACAAACTGGGCGTTCACAATGCCAAGGCGATTGAGATCATGAACAAAACAGGCTGGAAATAACATATGCATCTTAGCGCAGTTAAGGTAAAGTTAAAAAGGCGCCTTAGCGTTTGGCGGATCGTAAGCTTAGCGGGGGCAGCAGTCATTTTGCTGCCCATTTTTTTCGTATTCCTCTCGATCTTTGATCCGCCGAACGAAAACTGGGTGCAAATCAGGCAGTACCTGGTCAAGGATTATATTGCCCAGACGGTTCAGCTGACAATGACGGTTGCCGTACTTACAGGACTGCTCGGTGTCACGCTAGCCTGGCTAGTAGCGGTGTTTGATTTTCCGGGGAAACGGTTCTTCAGGTGGGCGCTGGTCCTGCCTTTGGCGATTCCTCCTTATATTGCCGCATTTACGTACAGCACGATGTTCAGCTACACCGGTGTTGTCCAGACCACGCTTCGGAACCGGTTCGGGATCGTCCCCGATCAGGAACTTATTACGTTTTCTTCAATGCGGGGCGCGGTTATTGCATTCACCTTGTTTCTGTTCCCTTACGTATACCTGATCACCAAATCGTTCCTGGAAAAACAGAGCGCTTCTTATATTGAGAACGCCCGGCTGCTTGGAAGAAATGGCTGGTCCATTTATATCCGTATCGCCCTTCCATTATCCCGGCCGGCGATCGCAGGTAGCGTCAGTCTGGTCATGTTCGAGGTGCTGAGCGATTACGGGGTCACCAGCTATTTCGGAATACAGACCGTGTCTACGGCAATTTTTCAGACCTGGTTCGGGATGTACGATGCCGATTCGGCCATGCGCCTTGCCGCCTGGCTGATGATTATTGTGCTAGGCCTGTTCTTTGTCGAAATGCTGCTTCGCAAACGGCGGGCTTACAGCTCTACAACCAGCAAATCGAGACCGCTTGTGCCAAGACGACTTACCGGATTGCCGGGAATATCGGCAGCCGTGTTTTGTATGATTGTCTGGTGTGCCTCTTTCCTGTTTCCGCTTCTTCAATTGATCGAATGGGCCAGTTGGACCTTTGACACCATGTGGAATGGGGACTTTGTCCATCTTGTCTATCAGACCTTGTCCGTGGCTGCTGTTTCCACCCTGATTATTATGGTGTTTGCGCTGATTGTAGCCGCTGCGAATCGTTCGCGTTCTACAGCTTCATTTTTTCTCTCCAAAGCGGTAACCGCCGGCTACTCCATTCCTGGAGCGATTATTGCCATCGGTGTGCTGGTCGTGTTCCTGCAGTTGGATAAAGGTTGGGCCGCTGTTCATCATCAGTTTGCATTAAACGGAACACCTCTTGTGCTCAGTTTAACCCTGGCCATGCTGGTTATGGGCTATGTGATCCGGTTTATGGCTACAGGATTCAATGCTGTGGAAGTCGGATTTGAGAAAACGGGACAGAAATTTACGGAAGCATCCAGGATGCTGGGGCTTGGGATGACGAAAACATTTATTAAAGTGGATCTGCCTTTGATCAAGGGGGCGGTAATGAGCGGTTGTATCTTAACCTTTGTGGAAATCTGCAAGGAACTTCCGCTTGCTTTGATACTCAGACCTTTCAATTTCGAGACCCTGGCTACAAAAGCTTACCGGTACGCGAACGACGAACAAATTTTCGAAGCATCCATCCCGTCTCTGCTTATTATCTTCATCAGCTTCATCTCGGTTTATGTAATGCATCGCTTAGACAGGAAGTGGGAAAAATGAGTATTGTAGAAATCCATAATCTTTCGTTCTCTTACGGACGGGGGATTCCCCCGGTTATCGAACGGTTCTCCTGCTCCATTGAAAAAGGGGATATTGTCGGCATTGTCGGCGCAAGCGGCAACGGAAAAAGCACGCTGCTGCGGCTGATCGCGGGCCTGGAGATTCCGGCTGGAGGGGAAATCCGGATTAACGGCGCTCCTGTGGTCAATGAAAGTACCTTTGTACAGCCGGAGCAACGGGGTGTCGGGATGGTATTCCAGGATTACGCGCTTTTTCCTCATATGAATGTCCGGAAAAATATCGAGTTCGCCCTTCACCGGCTTCCGAGAAAAGAGCGGGCCAAGCGTCTGGAGGAAATGCTTGACCTTGTCCAGCTTGGCGAATTCAAGGAACGTTATCCCCATGAGCTCAGCGGCGGGCAGCAGCAACGGGTGGCGCTCGCTCGGGCGCTGGCGCAGAAGCCGACGATTCTGCTGATGGACGAACCTTTCAGCAACCTCGATGCGGGGCTAAAGGAATCGATCCGTTCCGAGCTGCGGACGATCTTAAAGAAAGCGGAGATGACCTGCCTGTTTGTTACCCATGACCGGCAGGACGTCGAAGCAATAAGTGACCGCTCGATACATCTAAGATCAGAGCCAGATTTAACTGAGCGGAAATTAGTTTTTTATTCATAAAACATTCGCAACATTCAATGGCCTGTATTTACCCTGCACTCACTACCATCGTCGCCTATTTACGACTTTTTCAAAAAAATATTTACGGTAATAGGAACAAGCTCTTGTACCCATAAAATCAAAACCACCCGTCCAACGGGTGGTTTGCTCTTGGGGTATAACCCCCTGTTGCCAAACTGCGCCTAAAGACGCTAGCCTGACCACAAATTTGTTCAGGCTCAGTGTAATTTGTCATTTCCACTTACCCGTTAAACGGGTTTATTTCTTTTTGTTCCTTTTGTCACTGAATGGATCTTCGTACTCTTTTACACTCACTTTATCTATGGCTTGGTCATGTGCTTCTTGTTCACGAATGTACTTTGCTACGTTGGCTTCTTTTAGACCCACAGTGCTCGGTGAATACAATGTGGTATTTGCACATCCACTTTGTGTGAGCTAAACTATAGCTCTGTTTGCCATCTAAGACCATTCCCTTCGCCTCGCCTGAACATCTCAATTTTATCGGAATGGTCTTGTTGGTCAAACCCTCGATCCCTCCACCCGCATAGCGGGTGGTTTTTTGTTTCGCGCGTTTCACGCACTCAACTGGCTAAAGCCATAATAAAAAATCCGCGCCCTGCGCGGATTTCAAAAGGTATATATTCTTGTCCTCTTACAAAACACAACTCCAGTGAGTTGTGTTCAATAAACTACGCTCATCATTTTGTCCATTAAGCGTAAAACTTCTTTGGTTGGAATGATGTAGTCACCTGCTTCAATTGGATCTGCCCCTATCTTTACATGAGGTGTCATATCGTGTGCCGAGTGGGGGAAAGTTTTATTCTTTTACTTTTGTAAGTACACCATCTTTATTTTCGTATATTCTTTTTTCATTTTTTTCCATTTTACACACTATCTCTTCTTCCAAGTTAATTCCTAGAAGTTCCGAAAGCCCTATTAAGTAGAGTGCAACATCAGCCAATTCTTCACCCAAATCGTCTTTCTTTTTCAGATAAGCTTCGCAAGCTTCTGATAATTCGCCATATATAAAACAAAATTCTTGGAAAATATCAGTTACATTAAATCCTTTCGCAATTTTATTCTGATAAACTCTTTTTTGTAACTGTAATAAATCAATCATTTTATTCACCTATCCTATATATAATTTTTATCTCGGGATTATGATTGATATTTCCGGCAATACATATTCTCCTTTCATAAAATGAAATATATTCTTTTTTTATTGCGAATTAAATTCTTTGATGTAATTATATGGATTTTATGAAATACATTATAAACTATAAAATCTCTGTTATATATGGCTTGAATTTCGGATAGGGGTTCAATATTTCGGAGATATCGGTTTATAATGCTGAGAGAACCTATGACTATTATCTCCAGCATTTTGGTAGCAACAGTCTGGACAACAACGGGCTACAGATCCGCTCCACGGTCCATTACTACACTTCATATAACATCGCCTTCTGGAATGGAGCTTTTAGATAATCATCAAATCGGCAATAGTACCATGTTCTTGTCCATTTGCCGAGTACCCCCTTTCTAATGCATCTAATGCAAAAAACAACCGATTATTTACGGTTGTTTACAGTCGTTTAATTATGTTTTTTACTGCAATTTGATTGGCGTTTAGTCATGTTTTTTACAAATGAATCCACGTAAACCTTATACCATGTTCTTTTTCCTCAACAGCTAAAGTGTTCTCCCGAAACGGCTTAACACTTGCTCGCGCAGTTTATTCACATCTTCTAGGCATGTAACATTTGCTGATATTATACAGGATTGGCCGTTTGATAGAGATATTAACGCCGAAATCCCCTCCAATTTTTCCTTCCGTCTACCTATCAGAACGATCATTGATCCCTCTTTTGCAAATAGTCGCTCCTAAATGACTCTGGCTGCAACCTTGCCGGTGATCTTGCCTTCTTTTAATTTTTTCAAATAGGATGGAATTTCTTCCATGGTTATCGTTGTGATTTGTGGAGGTACAATCTTTCCTTCTGCAAGCAATTTACCAAAATGATCTCCAATTCTTGCCAGATTGGATTGTGCATTAAAATCACCTTGTGTATGAGCAGCACCAAGTGCTATCTCGTGTAAAGACATCCCTTTATCATAAAAACGGATTCTGCTAAAATCAGGGAATCCAGCCGTTACAACCATTTCGCCGCCGAAGGCAAGAATCTCAAGGTCTTTAGTTGCACTATCGGGACTTATCGTATTTAAAACGTAATCAACACCCCGGCCATTAGTCAGATTCAAGATGTCTTCATATACACTTCCTTTAGTAAAATCAATTGCCTCATCTGCCCCAAGAACGCGTACATAGTCGATATCCTTTCCTAAGCAAGTAGTAATCACTTTCAATCCACATATTTTTGCTAATTGAATCGCATATCCCCCTACACCCCCTGCACCGCCATGAATCAATATGGTGCCACCGGATTGCGGCTTAAGCTTCTGCATTATCGCTTGATACGCCGTATATCCTGCTGCCGGAACTACCGCTGCCAGTTCGAAAGGCACTTCATCCGGCAGTTTGCTTGCAGTGTGAGCTGTAGTCACAGAGTATTCCGCAAATCCGCCATCGAGATTATTAATGCTGCGAAGATAGTACACGCGGTCTCCAATTTCAAAATTGTTCACGCTGCTGCCAACGGCATCTACAATTCCTGCAATTTCTAATCCCAGAACGCGTTTCTTCTCGGACTCCAGACCATCGTACTCAGCCACTTGGTAATCCGAAGGGTTCAATCCTGCTGTATAGACCTTCACTCTGATCTCATTATCTTTGGGTTCTGGCATCTCCCTATTTGTAACAACAGTAAGGCTGTCCAGTTCCCCTGGTTTTTCAAGAATTAGTGCTTTCATAAGATTTCCCCTCTTAAATTCAATTGACAAAATTCATTAAATAACATACATTCGAACTGACATTACAATTGTAACATCATATCAAACAGGGTCAATGCATGATAGAACGGGCTTAACAAAGAAGGGGAGATTGTAATGTCTGAGAAAGAAGATACAGAGTTACAACGTATGGGAGGCCTCAGGTTATCAAATGAGGAATCTAATCGAATCACTAGATCAAGTATTGAAGCTGCTTTGGTGCTGCTTATGAAGGATCAGGCTTTTGAGGATATAACGATTACAGGTATCGTTAAACGGGCCGGGGTGTCCCGCACTGCTTACTACCGGAATTACAACTCCAAAGAAGATATTCTACAGAGTACGATGAAGGAAATTGTAGATAAAATCGTTGCTGCGATGAATCTGCATCATCCAATTAGAAACTCTTATGATTATTGGCTTGCTTTATTTCACACTTTAGAACAACATATCGACTGCTTACAAATTATCCTGAAAGTTAACATGGCAGATACTATACTTAGCGAAATGCAAGACGCACAATTGATTAGATCAAAAGAAGTATCCTTACTTACCAACTACGCTGCTTACTTTTGGAGCGGTGCCATCTACAGTGTAGCTGCAAGTTGGATTAGAAGCGGTGCGAAGCAATCCGCTGCAGAAATGGCAATGCTCTGCTATAAAATAATAGAAGCGGTAAATGGTGATTGTTGACAACGTAAATCTTATTACAGATTGTAATTTCAATCCAAGATCATATCAGAATAGTTTTTATGTGAACGCCCTATCGTATATACTTAGTAAAATGTTGGAATAAGGGGATATTTATGAGCGAACCTAATAAAGGAAAGTTCTACTACGAACGTGGAACGGATGAACTACGGGAGAAAGGCTTGCGTGTCCAGAAGCTTATTAAGGCTTTCAATGACTGCGACCCTGAGGATGGGAAAGAGAAAGAAAGATTGATTCGAGAGTTGTTTGGAAGCGCTGGTGAAGGAATAAGCATCGAGCATAATTTTCATTGTGACGTAGGTTATAACATTCATGTGGGACGCAACTTCTATGCTGGCTATAACTGCACCATATTGGATATGGCTGAAGTTCACATTGGCGACGATTGCATGTTTGCACCGAACGTCGGAATCTATACAGCGGGTCATTCAATTGAACCGAAGGACCGAAATAAAACTGGGTACGGCATACCGATTACGATTGGCAACAATGTCTGGATTGGTGGGCACTGCGCCATTTTGCCAGGTGTGAAGATTGGTGACAATTCTATTGTTGCGGCGGGCTCGGTAGTAACAAAAGATGTACCTGCAAATGCGATTGTCGCAGGTAATCCAGCCAAGTTGTTGAAGCATATTACAGAGGACGAAAATTAGTTCACTTCCACGTGGCTTTGAACTAAAAGGAAACGTTATTTCAACAAACAGCGGCAGTCTATAACTTTATTTTCTAGTTCAAGGCTGCCGCCGTTGGAAATATTGGGGGCCCGATCCTTTCTGCAGATTCCTGTCATTTCGATTTTCACTTTGACATCCGTGGATTTTTCAGAAAAGATCAATTTTCGCCTCCTTTTGTTCGTAAAAGAGAGTAACTGCAACGCAAAAAAAATCGCGCAGCGCGCGATTTATGATGGTACCAGACTGTTAATCTGTTGAGTTTATTCCTCCCGTAAATCCCCTTATTTTTTCAGAGATTTCTTTAGAATGGGAACGATACAGATAATGTCCCGCGTCCAATAAGACCATTTCTCCATGTACAGAGTTCTGTATCTGCTTCTCATGTTCCGGAATCCATCGGTCCGTCGCAGGGTGATTCGCCTGAAGAAAGAAAAGGACAGGTAAATTGGCAGGAAAAGTGAGTTTTTCTGCTGCTTTAAAGTTGGAATACATACTCACTGCCTCATTTAATTGAGTTGTATTATACATGTTTTTGCGTATCAAGATGTCCAATTGTTCTTTAGCCGCTTTATCATAGGGCAGTCCTTCATAAGGGTCAGCACTCAGTTTCAATTGTAACCGGGCAAAGCCCAGGTTGCGGAACCATTTAACCGGTTCTGTATCAGACGAATCAATTTTCTGTTCGCTTAGTGACGGAACACTGCTGTCCAGCCCGATAAAGGCTTTCACTTCATTTGGATATTGGTTCACATAATCCAGACTATAGAGCCCGGAAATGGAGTGAGCAATAAGGGTGTAACGATCGATCCGGAGACTTTGTAACGCTTCATGAATTTCACTTACAATGTTGGCTGAACTGCGCTCCTTCCGGGATTGATCGCTCAATCCGTAACCAAAAGGTTCGATCACGACGACTTTATAATAAGGGCTTAACTCTGATAGGAGTGGCTTAAAATCAAGTGCAGGCGCCGCTGTTCCATAACCGGGAAGAAGCACTACGGTTTCTTCGCCTTCGCCTTGGATGAAAACATTCATATGCTTACCATCTACAGACACAAGCTGACCATACTGCTCCATTCTTTTTTGTTCTGAATGACTGCTGATTTTGTTTACAGTAAATACGATGGCGATAAAAAGTAGAATAGCTATAACCACTGCGGCGATTACTTTTAATGAAATATGCAGCACTCTTTTCACTATTGAACGCTTCCTTACTTCCTCTCCTGCTGTTTGTGCCAAACTCTCTCTCTCCTCTTATTATTTGAATGGTTGTGTTTGCTTCATGTACGCTTTGAATGCCCCGGCGATTTCTTTGAATTTCGTATGATGCAGGTAATGTGAGCCTTCCATCGGGATCATTTTTCCCTGTGCCGATTGTTTGACTTGTGCCTCATGCAGCGGAACCCACTGCTCATTGTTCTCGTTATTCGACTGGACGAAGAGAAGCACCGGCAAATCGTTAGGGTAGGTAAGCTGTTCTCCATTTTTGAAATTGGTACCGAGATGTCTGAGCTCATCCATCATTGTTGGATTGGTTGCGACTTGATTCGAAATGAGACGCATTTGTTCTTTAGTATACTCATCGAAGGCAAGTGACTCATATGGATCTTCGCTCACCTTTTGGAACAATCTCATCAGACCTGATTTTTGCAGAAACTGCATGGATTTTAGAGGCAATTTGACATCCATTCCGGGCTGATTCGGAACACTGCTGTCGATGCCGACAAAAGCAAGAACCTCATCCGGGTAACTGTTCACGTAAGACACTCCGTATAGTCCAGTGATGGAATGTCCCATAAGAACGTAACGGTCAATACCCAACTGCTGCACAGCTTCGTGAACTTCACTGACGATATTCTCTGTTGTTCTTTCCTTCTCAGTTTCGTCGCTCAACCCGTATCCGAACGGCTCAATCGCTACGACTTTGTATTCTGGAGACAATTCATCGATCAGCAATTTGAAATCAAGCACTGGCGAAGGAGTTCCTTGTCCAGGAAGAAGGACGATTGTCTGTTCGCCGCTGCCTTGAATAAACACATTCATTTTTTTACCATCCACATTGACATACTGGCCGTACGGTTCGATTTTCTTTTTCTCGACCCCGTTACTGATCACATTAACGATAAACAAGATGCCCATGAACAGCACAAGCGCCCCGAGAAGACCTCCTATTATTTTCAACCATAGTTTCTGTTTTTTGCGGATTCTGTTCCCTGTCTTTATTTCCACCATTCCTGCCACGTTCATCTTCTCCTGTCTTTATATCTGTAGAGCCGCGCAAGCGACATATTCAAAGTGTAATCAACCAAGATGTCCCCTACGTGACGGCAAGATGAACGGAGTATGAACAGGCACAGAAAGAACGTTATCATGACTGCCAAACCTGTGAAACCCTTCTCATGTCCTGCATAGCAATGAACCGAAATATATAACTAATACTAGCTTTGGAATTACAAATTAAATACTTCGAGTACTACTTTGCTTATCGAAATATAATAAATACTCTCTTCTATTTGCTATACAAGCAGATAAAAGAGAGTATTTTTGTTCCTAAGCTATTCCCGCTCAATTTTCTCAAGAACATCCCGTGGGATTCATCAATGGAATAAACTTAGGCATCTCGTTTACGGTAAAATACAATAGCTGCTGTAAAAAAGATCAGTGTCCATAACATTGAAATACCTGTTCCTTGCATGGGTGTAAGGACATTTATCTCATCAGAGGAAGGCGGCATATACATATAATATCCTGCCGTATCCGGAAAATAATTTTTAATACTAGGTAGAAAATCTCTCGACAATGGACTGACAATGAAATAATAACCAAGCAGTACCACTAAAGCAGGAGTAGTTCGTCTTAATAAAGCACCTATAGCTGCACTGAGAAGTGTGGTTAAGGTTAGATAGCCTGTTGCACCTACTAATGTTTTTATCATTGTGTCTATTTCTATCACTACTGCTGTGTCTCTCATCATAATAAAAGTATATAGTACACCTGATGCAGCAATAATAAATGCAGCAGGAATGGTTATAATTGCCAATGCCAAATGCTTCGTGGATAATTGAAACCCACGCCAAGGTATCGTAGTTAAAGTAGTTCGAATCTGTCCACCCGTATACTCCGAACAAGTAGCGAAGATACCAAGAATAATGAACCCTGCTTGAAGATATCCCATAGAAGCAAGTCCTATATTCAGTATACTTTGCGTTCCTGCTGCTCCTTGTAGACCAGCAGAAGTAAAAGCTGCGGCTAAACCTAAATTAAGAATGAAGGTACACATAAGAGTGCGCCATATCAATGGTAATGTAACTAATTTATCCAGTTCAGCACCAAGGATTTGTGTTATCTTTCTACTAGATGAGACACTCATGATGCAACGTCCCTCCTATGGAATACAATAGCTGCAACAATGAAAATAACGGCTACCCAGGCAAACATGACTACACCGCCTGTGAACGGGGTATGAAATCTGTCGCTCATTAATATAAACATTTCAGCGCCGGCCCTATCTGGTAAGTAAAACGCCAACTTTGTAACCTTAGAAAGCAGGACACTAAATGATACAACGGATGAATTTATCATGAGCACAGCAAGCGGGATAATACCATTCTTTGTTAGAATAGTAATCCCAAAGGCTAAAAGAGCAGTGAATGTCCAGTAACAAACTGCACCGATTAGTTTAGACCATTCAAATGCAGGGGCATATTCACCGAGAATAAGATGCGTTGCAGACACAGTTGTCATAATAGCAACAATACATAGCAGTATGCTGATCACTGTCACAGCGCCTGCTTTTGCCAGCAAAAAAAGAAATCGGGATGAAACAACAGTTAAACTTGTTGTAATCTGTTGTCCTCCACCAGATTCACTGCTCTCTGTCAAATACTCACTGCTGACAGCAAGCACACCAATAATAATGACACCTTGCACACCAAGAGCTAAGCCAATATATCCAACTTCCGATAGCCGTGTGCTAACTCCAGCTATAATCGCATCTTTTTCTGCTATACTGTCCAAGGCAGCAATGACCGCTGGGGCAAATGCTCCAAGAAGAAAGGCAAGCCAAATGCCCGGCAGGGAGAACAATTTAGATAGTTCCGCGTTGAATGCTCTCATACAACCTCACCTGCATTTTCAGATGTCAGGGCAAAAAAGGCTTCCTCCAGCGTGGAATGGTTACCTATTACTTCTTCCAATGTTCCATCTGCAACGATTTTTCCATGCTTAATAATCACCACATCATCAACAGTCTCTGCAAGTTCTCCCATTAGATGACTGGACAGTAACACCGTGTTTCCAGAATCAGCACGTTCACGTAAAAATGTCCGAATCCAACGAATTCCTTCTGGGTCGAGCCCGTTTACGGGTTCATCTAAAATCAATATTTGTGGATCACCAAGTAATGCAGCAGCCATTCCAAGTCTTCTCCCCATACCAAGGGAATAACTTCCAACTCTTTTGCCAGCTGCATTAGTAAGACCTACTATTTCCAGAACTTCCTCGACACGTGAGCGGGACAATCCTGCCGCACGGGCAATCCAACGCAAATGTGCCCGTCCTGTTCGCATACGATGAGCTCCAAATCCATCAAGTGCGGCACCTACTGTTGCCAGAGGGTTATGTAATTCTGCGAATGGCTTTCCATTAATTAGCGCACTCCCTGAGGTGGCACGATCTAATCCAAGCAGGATGCGAAGTGTAGAACTTTTACCTGCCCCATTTGGACCTAAAAAACCAGTTACTCTACCTGGTCTAGCTTTAAAACTAATACCTGATAAGATTTCCCCAGTTCCGCGATGTTTGACTAAGTTATCAATTGTAAGCAACCATAACACTTCCTTTCTGTTATGGTTCTAATTATAAAGAAGCAAAGTTACATCCCGGTGATCATGCTGTTTAATTCTGGGTTACCTTTAGGTTAAGCTCTACCAATAACCACTCTTGTGCCATTTTCATTTGATATAAAGTCAGCTTTCAGCTTCATTTTTTTCAACATATAATTTAAAGCCGATAAACCAATCCCCGCCCCACGCTCATAGGAAGAGTTATCCATACCTGGACCTCTGTCTGCAACAATGATCTGTTCTTTTTCTACATCAACCACAATGTTTACATATTTCCCCTCTGCTGCATGGCGAAGAATATTCTGAAATAAATTATCCAGAACCCGTGTGATCCATTTAGGATCTGCTTCCCAATAAAAAGTCGCCTCTGCCGGTAAATCAACATCGATCTGAATTTCTTTTTCTTCAAATACAGGATACCACGCAGCAACAGATGCTCTTACTAAACGTCCAATATCTGTTGAAGTGGGCCCGAAAGGATGTTTCCCTGATGTAAGCAATGTATAGGAAAGTAAATCATCCATGAGATCTCCGACTCTTGTAATCGTATGGTTCATCTCTGTTAATGAGTTTTGTCCTTCTAAACTTATTGCTTCTTTATTTAATCTGGTGATATGTCCTCTCAAAATAGTAAGTGGCGTTCGTAAGTCGTGAGATAAACTCGCAATGAGCCGATGTCGTAATAATTCCTCTTCATATTCTCGCTTGCGGCTGTCTTCAAGCTGCTGAATCATCCAATTAAAAGAACTTCCTAACTGGTCTATTTCATCCATACGATCTCTTTGAACAGATATTGGTTTAGGAAAATTGTTAGCTGAAAATGACATGACTTCCTGTAAGCGGGTGAGACGTTTACGAAGCCTCAAGAAGAAAATCCAAGATATTACAACAAATGCTACAATAATAAAACCAAACAAAAGCAATACTACGTAAAAATAATTTAACTTGTTCAGCTCTTCTTCATTAAAAGGAGACTCAATAAACGCAGATAAGAAAATAAGTACAATCGGAGGAAAAAAGATAAACAGAAAATGTCCTTTTAGAAAACGACGAAATAATGATTTAGTCTGTTTCATAGTTTCACCCGATAGCCTATTCCCTTCAACGTTTCAATAATCTCTGGGGAATCCGGATGACGTTCCAGCTTTTGACGCAGTCGATGGATATGTACCATTAATGTTTTATCACCTGTTATAAAAGCTTCTTCCCAAACGGCTTCATAGATTTGTTCTTTTGGTAAAACTTGATTAGGGTGGCGTAAGAAGTACATTAAAATTTGATGTTGTTTCCCTGTCAATATAATTTCTTCTCCTGTGTGTTTGTCAAATACCATTTGAACTTCTGGATCTACTTCAATATAATCCCCTAATGAAATGCGTTCGGAATGTGCTCCACCCCTTCGACGGATTAATACTTCTAATCTTGCAACTAATTCATCCGTATGGAATGGTTTCGTTAAATAGTCATCAGCAAATTGTAAACCTTCTACCTTATCATCTATCGATGTTCGGGCAGTTAACAGCAAAATAGGAACAGCAGGAGCTGCCTTTTTTAATCGTTTTCCCACAGTAAATCCGTCTAATCCGGGCAACATGATATCCAAAATAACGATTTCATGCTGATTTACTTCTTTTTCGGCTCCATCACCAGAAAGCAGCCACTGAACTGAAAATCCTCGCTGCTCCAATTCTTCTTTTACCCAATTGCCTATTTTCTCATTATCTTCAATATATAATATCTTTCTTTTCAAGTAACATCCCGCTCTCTAAATTGAGTTCACTATTAGACAGAATAACACAATAAGACATGATATTTAACATAGTTTGAGCATGCTCACAGTCACATCGGGAAAGACTTAACTGTGTTAAGTTATAGCTAATTACTCCATAGGAGTTTTTATGATATCTACAATTTGTGAAAGAGGTGTGTAATTGAAACTTCCAACAATCCAATTCGGACATATTAAATCCAGAGTTCCTGTTATTCAAGGTGGAATGGGCGTAGGTATATCCTTAAGTGGACTAGCCGCTGCTGTAGCCAATGCAGGCGGGATCGGCACCATCTCTGGTACAGGGATCACTACTGAAGAGCTGAGAAAGCATATTCGCAAAACAAGAGAACTCTCTAAAGGGAGTGGCTATATCGGTGTGAATGTACTATTCGCAGTAAAGGATTTTGCCGAAAAAATGAAGGTTGCTTTGGAAGAAAAGGTTGACTTTATTATTTCTGGAGCCGGAATTTCTAGAGATATTTATGCTTGGGGTAAAGAATATGGTACTCCTGTGGTAACTATTGTTTCATCCGCCAAATTAGCCAGAATTTCCGAAAGACTTGGTGCCTCCGCAGTCGTTGTGGAAGGGTTCGAAGCTGGAGGCCATTTAGGTACAGACAGATCCATGTTTGATATCCTTCCTGAAGTCTTAGAGGCCGTTTCCATTCCGGTTATTGCTGCGGGTGGGATTCTGACAGGGGATGATATCGCAAAAGCCCTTCGGATTGGCGCATCTGGTGTTCAAATGGGTACCCGTTTTGTGGCAAGCCATGAGTGTGATGCTCCCTTAGCCTTCAAGCAAAAGTATGTAGATGCTCAGCAAGGAGATACTGTCCTCATCAAGTCTACAGTGGGTCTAGAAGGTAGAGCGATTCGGAATGAATTTACGGACCGGATCAGTGATAATGCCAAATTAAAGATAGTCAAATGCTATGATTGTCTAAAGGTTTGTTCCCATCGCTTCTGTACAATGGAGTCCCTGCTTACTTCCCTTAGAGGAGATGTTAAGAACGGTTTGGTTTTTGCTGGGTCCAGAGTCCATGAGATTAAAGAGATTTTGTCCGTACAGCAGATTATCGACAATTTAATGAATGAGTATCAAGGGGCATTGAACCCGACAACTTAAGGTCGTTGTAAGATATAAAAGCACGATTAACCACTTGAGCTTGGGATTTCCGAGCCTAAGTGGTTTTTTATTTCGTGAGATATCCTCGCCTGGCTCGGGTTCTAATGGCACTATGTTCTTGTCTTCTTACATCGGAGAACAAGAACTTAGTTCCATTGGAGAATAACCTGGAATTTAAAGACAATATAACAAGAGAATCTTATTAATAATTATAGATTATTACGCTATTTATTTGTTGCAAAATGAACCGCGTGTCATTAAAATAATAATGACACGCGGTTCATTTTGGATAATTAGAAAGGTGGCGGGTAAATGTCTCCCCGATTGACGGATCACCGGAAAGAACAGCGAAGCCGGCAGATATTGGATGCTGCTAAAAGTGTATTTATTAGAAAAGGCTACGGCGCGGTCTCGCTGAAGGATATTATCGAGGAAGCAGGCATGAGCCGGGGCTGGATTTACCTCTATTATCAAACGAAGGAGGAAATTTTTGAAGCATTGCTGGATCGTCAGGATCTTGAGTATGAACAGTATCTTGAATACTTGAAGGCTGCTTCATCATCCATGTGGGAAGTCATTATCACACTCTATACCCAGCAGCTTCATGATTTGGAGCAAATGGAGGGCGGCGGTATGATGTCTGCTTTTTACGAGTATTTTCTAGTCGGCTGGCGTGATTCTCCACGCAGAGAGCTGCTTGAAAGACGGTACGAAAGAGGCATCGAACGTTTTGCAGATTTGCTTCGGACGGGGGTAAGCCGCGGCGAATTTACTCCAGTCATGGATCTTAGTGAGATATCCAGGGTGGTCTCCTCCTTTCAGGAAGGTATCGTTACACATTCCATCACGGTTGGCATCAAGCAAGCGGATACCAGTATGCAATTCAATGCACTACTTCACTATCTGTACAGGCTGCTTCAACCGTCAGCCGGCCAAGCAATGGATTTCTTGAGTTTAAGGGAGGAGATTCAATGAAGTCACTTTTTCGCAATCCTGTGTTCTGCAAGCTGTTTATTGCGGCTTTTGCTTCCCAACTGGGTACGGTGGTCGGCAACATGGCTTTTGCCTATTATCTGGTAGACCGGTTCAGCGAGCGCCCCTCACTGGCAACGACCGCGGAGTTGATGTATTCCTTGCCTACACTGGCAGTATTCTGGATCGTCGGTGTTGTGGCCGACCGGTTCGACCGAAAGCATATCGCCGCATACAGCGATTGGATCCGTGCCGGTTTGACCTTGCTGCTGCTGGTATTCGTGCATTACGATCTAATCGTGCTATGTTTTCTGGTCCTGTTTCTGCGCAGCTCGATCTCCAAATTTTTTGGTCCGGCTGAGATGGGGCTGCTGCAGGGAAGCATCGGTCATGACCAGTATGTTCAGGCATCAGGGTTGAACCAGATCGTTATGGGAATGTTCATGTTATTCGGGATGAGTCTGGGAGCGACCGCTTATCATTTTGTTGGAATTGAAGGCGCTATCATCGTCGACGGTGCCAGTTTTCTAATCTCGGGTCTGCTGCTGGCCTGGGGGGATTTTCCCGAGAATGCCCGAATGCCTAACGGCAAGAACTGTATTCGCGAGCTTCGCTTTTCGCACCTCATTACAGATTTCTGGCAGGGTCTTCGTTATATCACCGGAAATCGGCTGCTGCTCGTACTTATCAGCGGTTTTTTGTTCTTTGGGATCGTAAATGGTGTGTTTGCTGTGCTTCCGATTTTTGCAATGAAATATAAGCTGAGTCCGGATAATTATGTCGTCTATTCCTCGATGATTACCGTTTTTCTTGGCATCGGCTTCCTGCTGGGCAGCATTCTCGGTCCTCGTCTCATTGCCCGCTTCACCCGGACTCCGGTGCTTATAACGGGGTTATTCGCAGCCAGCCTGCTTATTGGGGGCCTCGGTTTTGCCGGTCGGGTCGAGATATACTTAGTCATTATTCTGCTCGCGGGTATTGCAATTGCGCCAATCAATATCGTTCTTGGCAGCTGGATGCCCGAATTGGTTCCCGCCCGTAATATGGGCCGGGTTAATGCTTTGATTGATCCGGTCATGATGCTGGGCCACTCCATGGCACTGGGTATTGTCGCCCTGGCCTTTCCCGCATGGATTTCGGTGACTTGGCTGCACTATATACTCGCTCTATGTACAGTAGCGGTCAGCTTCTTCTACCTTTTTTCACTTCCCTCCCTTGTCCGTAAGCTTGAGATACAATCGGCCGAAGAACGCGAGGCATCGCAAAGTGAAACGGCTTGAGCCGTTTACATAACAGAGCAGGCGGGGGCTATACATGCGCTGCCCGGCATAAGCGTCCGCCAAATAAAAAGCACATAGCCGCGGCCCTGTGCTTTTATTACTCATTTCTATCCGTAAACTATTGAAGATGAAAATAATATTTATCGTGATTTTGAAAATGTAAGGTGAGTAGTGCAGTTATGAATAGCCAGGAGGAATTTGAAATCCCTCTGTCAATGACTCGCATATTTCGGCAAAGTCAATGGTGATATGATCCTTGAAATGCCCACTGATAATCTGGATTCCACAAGGTAATTCATCGTTAGAGCGGTTCAGCGGCAAAATTGTGGCAGGCAGCCCAAAGACAGTCGCGAGCATATTCCAGATTAAATGCTCGTTATATCCAGTTGCTCTTCCATTCACTTCCAGAATCCTTCTAGTTACCGCCTGCTGCATGTGGGGAATTGCCAATACCGGACTGATGGGCAGCAGCAGAACATCATATTCCTGAAGTAAGGAAGTGATCACACGGTTATATTCCTGACGCAGGCGGTCCGTGTCCTCTTGTTCCCCCTCACTCTGATTCATTCCCCGGTAATAGTCCTCTAGCCCTTCAGGAAAAGCCTTCGTCACCAAACGGGATGCCCGCAGGCCAAGGGAGGCCAGACTTGCAGTCAGGCGCTGCCTTGAATTGAATGAGGTGCCGACAAGCCGTCCAGACAGCTTCATAGCCAGGTCGAACAACTTGTCCATTTGGATCTCAGGAGGCATTCCGTGGTGAACCTCCACCCCCTCCATCCTTGATAAACCTGCGGTAAAATCAGCATATCTGCGTTTAATACGTTCATCTATTTCATGCTCAGGAGCTTCAAACCAGGTCAGGACTTTAATCTTCGCTTGCTCCTTTAATGTGTTGGTGCGGAAATCAGGAGGGACAGGCACATCTACCCAGGGATCATACAGCACATCCATCATCAGCCGCAGATCCTTGGCGCTTCGGGCCAGCGGGCCAGCCGCCGACAAATCGGGTTCGCTTGGATCACCGGGAGGATTGCCGGGAACATGTCCTCTAAGCGACAGCATTCCAAGACTGCAGCGATGGGCATATACACCGGTATAATGCGCAGGAATCCGCAGGCAGCCGATCAGATCGCTGCCGAATTCCACAGGCGTGCAATCAGACGCCAAAGCGGCCGCACTGCCGCCAGATGAACCCCCTGGTGTCAAGTTTGTGTTCCATGGGTTGTTGGTCGTGCCGTATAGATCATTATAAGTCTGCCAGTCTGCAGTCATCACCGGTACGTTGGTTTTCCCCATAACGATCGCTCCGGCCTGAATCAATCGTTGCACCGTGGCCGCATGCTCTGTAGCAATGTTATGTTTTAAATGCGGGGCTCCAGAGGTTGTAAGCATCCCGCTGACATTAAATGACTCTTTAACCGTAAGCGGCAGACCATGCAGTGGCCCGTACCTCCGGCCTTCTTTTCTGTCCCGGTCGGCCTGATCCGCCTGGGCGTAGGCAGTTTCCCGCTGCTGCTGCACCACGGCATTGAGCCCTTCATTCACAAGGTCCATCCGGCCATAATAGTGATCCAGCAGTTGCCTGGAATTCACCTCACCCTGTTCAAGCAGCCGGATCACATCGGAAGCGGTAAGATAAGTTAAATTCAAGTTTCTTCCTCCCTGTATCCTTACTATTTGGCGCTGTCGAGCAGTTTCGCGAACTTGCCCGGACTCATAATCTCGTGAGTCATGAACGTACCATTAAGAAACAGACTGAAGGTTGTCCATACCGAAGGGGCGGCCTGGGCCTCCTCCCGGGTAGTCAGGAGATGAGCCGTAAACGGGATACCCCTCTCCTTCGCCACTGACCGCAAATCCTCCAAAACGCCAACGGCAAAAGGACATTGTGCTGTGTAATAAATACTAATCCCGTCGCCCGTGGCTGGCGCAGACTTCACGGAATGTGCAAAAGACGGGCGCTCCCCCTCATCGTTCCATTTGAGAACTGCCAGCTCGAAATAAGGATCTGCTTCATCAGTGATTTGAAACCCCATATGCTCAAAAAAACGTTTATCGCTCAAATAAGGCATTTTCTTCTTGCTGACAATATGCACAATGCCATCCATGCCCAAGGCTTGGGCATCTGCCTTGCACTTATCCAGAAGCAGTTTGGAATGACCATTGTCCTTGTGTCTTCCAGATACCCACAAGCAGTTAATATACATATAGTTAGGGGCATTAAGCGGGATCCAAGCCTTCTCGGCAGGCAAATATTCAATAAAAACCTTCGCCCGGTCATTCAGCCGGTAAAAAACCAGCCCTTCCTCCATCCGTTCACTCAGCCATTGCTTTTTGTCCCGGACCGCCTGCTCATATTGCTTCGCGCCCAGGGCGCAGCAGATATGTTCTTGTTCGATGTTTTCTTTGGTAATTTGCAAGTAGGTCATTGTGTCACTACCTCACTATTCTTTTTGAAATATCCGGGATAACCAAACGGTTGTTTAAAGCTATCCCGGAAGAATTTGTGCCTAGAACCCGTGCTGGATCGAAAAGAAAGCTCCCTGCGGGTCTTGCAAAGTGGCAAATGTCCCGCCACCCGGCACTGGCGCCAGGGGGATAATCACAGCAGCTCCCAAGGCTACCGCTTGCTGAGTGACCTTCTCGCTTCCGGGAACCTTGAAATATAATCCCCAGCCACTGCTCATGTTCGCCATGTCTTGGGGAATTTCCTTCATGCCGGCTACGTAGTCTGCTCCAACTTTGAACTGGAGATAACGGCCTGACGGAGTTGGCACTTCTTCCATTGCCCACCCCAGCAGTTCCGTATAAAAATGAGCGGCGGCGTTCAGATCTGTTGTATACAGCTCATGCCAGTCGATAGAGTACGGTTCGTGCTGAACGCCCGAGCCCAGATGCTCTGCCGCTTCCCATAAGGCCACCATTGCTCCGGTAGGATCACGGAATGCACACATAGCGCCTTTGTCTGCTATTCGTCTTGGAGCAATGAGCATTTCCGCTCCCAGTGACTGGGCCCGTTCAGCTGAGAACTCCACGTCCTGAACAGCAATGTAGCAGCCCCAGAAAGAGGCCAGCTTGGGATCACCTAAGGAATACATGGCAGCCACATCTTGTTCGTCCGATTGGAATACCGTGTAGCTTCGCCCATCTTCCATAGTTGTCGTTTGTGTGCTCCAAGGAAATAATGCGGTATAAAATGCAGCGGATGCTGCCGGATCACCGCTGCCCAGCTCGGCCCAGCAAAACGTACCTTCGTTATAAGGCTTCATAGGTCTTTGAACCGGAGCTGAATTTCGGTAACCTGTTTACGATAATCCTTCAGATCCTCATGCACATATACTTCCCGTGACGGTGATGTAAGCTGGACTCCTGTATTTTTAGCATATAAGTCCATTTGCGCCCAGACGTCACCCAGCGTATCCGGCGTTCCCTGGTGAACCACCGACAGGAAATAACCGCCTTCCAGCGTTTTGGTAACTATCGGAATCTTCTGGCCCTTGTACTCTATAGACTCGCCCTCCACAGCCTTGCTGACCGGAATGCAAATCTCTGTGTCATGTCCTAATTCATAATTCTGCTCATAATACAAACTCATGCCTTGACCATTGATTACATCTTTCACTTTGCTGTCAAGCAGGGTAAAGACCTTGGTAATTTCCTCGTATTGGCCGCGGTAACGGATGCTTGCAACCTGAATTGGGAAAACGTACTTTTTAACAACGGTGAATTCCGGCTTCAGATCCACTGCGGTTTTCGCCGGATTCCAGGCTGTTACAAGCCCAATTGCCTCCAGCGCCTCCAGTGGAACGAGGATGGCGGACTGGTGCTGTCTAGGGGCTGCATGAAGAGTAATGGTCTGCTCATTGACCTTCATTTGCTTGCTGCCGATAACCAGTATTGCTGTCCGGGCAAATGTTGACAGGGTAAGCTTCTTTTCTTTGGCAGCCCATTGCAAATCTGCACCCAGTTCTTCGGAGACAGGCCGGATCGGTACGAGCCAGGTCTTGCCCTCCTGAACCGGTGAGGCCCCTGTAAAGGTAATCGGTGTTCCATTCCACGAGATCTTGACCGCTGGAGCGGCTGCCGATAAGGCAGTGCCACTCGGACAGGCCAGCAGCGCAATAAATAATAGCAGCATAAATTTCTTCATGTTCTGTTCCCTCCTGAATTTAGGTTGTTTATCGGCCTTGCCGCTGTTTGCCGGCTAACTGGGCCAGGGAACTGCGCCGGGAATCAGCCCGTTCACGCTCCAGGGGCAAGCCTTCCTGCGGCGGTGAATCTGCTGCATCTTCCAGCAGAAATTCACAGAGATCTTTAATCGTCGGATACCTGAATAGTTCGATCATGGTCAGCCTGCTTCCATAATCCTCCTGTAATTCGCGGAAGAGCGCAACCATACTGATCGAATCACCACCAAGATCGAAGAAGTTATCTTGCAGGCCAATATCCTGGCGGTTCAGAACTTTGCGCCAGGCATCCGCAATCTGCTGCAGCAACGGAGCGGATCCAGAGGGGAGTTCGCCTGTCGTCATAGCGGCCGCTTCATCGGTTTCCGGGAGCTGCGGTGCCAGAAGCGCAAGCGCTTTGCGGTCTACTTTGCCATTGGCTGTCAGCGGGAAATTCTCCAGCTCCAGTATAGCGGACGGCACCATGTATGAAGGCAATTTCTCTTTTAAATAAACGGTTAGGGCTTTGCCGATGTCCGGTTTGCTCTCCTTGGTTGTGGTTTTATTGGAAGAATAGAGGTTCATCTCTTCCACCTGTCCAGACAGAGTCATCTGCTCAGGCGTAATCCCGCCTCCAAGCAGGCAATGCAGATATACATCGTTACTACGCAGCCGGAACATTGGGCGGATGTGTTCGAAGCCCAGAGTACCCATTTGAATTAAGCCAATTCCGTGCTCAGGACCTTTATCTTCCAAGAGCTGCGAGATGATCCCGGCTTCCATCATCGAATAGCCCAGGCCATCCTTCTGTCCATACATTGGGACGATTGCATCCATGCAGCCGATCAGGAAAATCTGGAAGGCCGAAGCTTCAAAAACTTCACGGTTCCCCGGTGCATGAATGGCAGCATCCATCCTTGGATGTTCTTCGAGCAGTACAAGCTGATGCTCCTTGCGGTTGTAATAATACAGCCCGCCAGGCAGATCCTCTACCGCTCCAGGCTTCAGATGGAAGTAGACCTGGACTGGATACAGCCCGCCTGCAGAACCATATTGGAACTTGGGAAAAGGAAGACCATCGAAAGTCCTTTGTGACAAAGCGGACGTAAATGCCCCGAATTGCTGCTGGGAAATCGGTTCCTTCACAAAGCTGCGGTAGCTGCGCCGCCGCAAGAATGGATCGTTGCCTTCCGCTGCATCGCCCAGACTGTAGCTTTTACCGGATAGATTATTTCGCAATGCGGGTTCATTCAGCTTGAACAACATCCGGTCCACTGCCCCTGTAATCAATTCCTGCCCAGCCATCCCCGCGACACCGTAAGCCTGTTCACGGTCCACGGTCACATAGGCGGATAACCGTTTGCGTTCGCCTTCCCCTTGGCTGATTACGGTAGCCTCCTTGATATACGGATGGGATTTCAGGGCAGCTTCGATCTCGCCTAGCTCAATGCGATGCCCGTGTACCTTAATCTGCAGATCCTCCCGGCCCAAGAATTCTATATTTCCGTCCTCCGCATATCTCCCGAGATCGCCGGTGCGGTAGAGCCGCTGGCCGGTCAGAGGATGACGGATGAATCGTTCCAGGGTTCGCAGTTCATCCTGCCAGTAGCCCATAGCGAGGCCTTCTCCCCCAATATACAATTCCCCGCATACGCCTATAGGGCACTCCTCCATCCGTTCGTTCAGCACGTAAACCCGTTGATTGGCGAGTGAACGTCCGTAAGGAATGCTGGTCCAGCCAGGCAACACCTCCTGAACCGGGTAAGCAATCGACCAGATGGCTGCTTCGGTGGCACCGCCTAACGAGACCACCTCAAGCCCTGGCTTCAACCGGCTGGCTGCTTGAGGCAAGCCCAGCGGTATCCAGTCACCGCTAAGCAGAGCCAGACGCAGCGAGCTGCAGACTGGCGAATTCGTATCTTTGACCAGTTCCGTAAGCATGCTGAGGAGTGCAGGAACTGTATTCCAGAGGGTTACGCCTGTCCGGTTCATCAGCTCCAGCCAATGTGCAGGATCCCGGAGATGATCCTTGTCTGGCAGAACGAGTGTGCCTCCTGCAGAGAGCATGCCGAAGATATCAAACACGGACAGGTCAAAGTTCAGCGCAGACAAGCCGAACATGACATCATGCGGTCCAACTTTATAAGTGTGAAGAATATCTTCAATGGTATTGAGAACAGAGCGCTGATTGACCATGACACCTTTGGGAACGCCCGTGCTCCCTGAAGTGAACATAATATACGCCAGGCGGTCCGCTGCCTCCGGGTCCTCTGCTCCGTATTTGCCGTCCGGCTTGCACTGCCCGTTAAGAACAATATGCATAAGCTGCGGCCAATCTGTGTGATCCAAATGGGGCTGAATGACGGCATTTGCGACTTGTCCAAGCCGCAGAAGCTCAGCTATCCGGGCTTGGGGAAGCGAGGCATCCACGGGCAGATACGCGCAGCCAGCCTTGAGAATCCCAAGAACAGCAGCAATCTGCTCCCAGCCCTTGTGCATCACAACGGCCACCGGTTCGCCCGGACGGGTTCCATTAAGGATAAGCTGACCGGCAACGTAATCGGCGTAGTCATTCAATTCGGAATAACTAAGCTGTAGGCCGGAGGCGATAAGTGCCACTGCGGACGGTCGTTGCCGTACATTGTTGTGGTAACGCTCCAGCAGTGATCCAGGTGACGGATTAGGCGGCAGTGGCCGGGTATGGAACGTTGCAACCTCATGAAGACGTTCGCGGTGCGGCATCCTGCGCGAAAGCTCCATACTCAGGGGCAGGGGTTCATCCCAGACTTGTGCTTCCTTAGCCAGCATGTCCAGCAGCCCGCAATACGCAGCGAACATCTCGTCCAGCATGCCGGCCGGGAACAGTTCATCTACAGAATCCCAATTGAAATGCAGCTCCCCATCCCGTTCCAGCACCTGGTGATCCAGCCACACCTGAGGAGTCTGTGAGACACTGTAGCGATCCTCCTGCAAGGCCTGGGCGGGCTGTCCTTCGGTCGCAGCTTGTTCCGTCTGATTCAGAATGCTTGTGAATATTACGGGTACAATCGCCTTCGATGGCTCTTTGTATTTGGCCAGCAGCTCCCTCGTCACCCGCACACCGCTGAAATAGCGGTGATCCATATCCTCAAGCAGCCTGCGCTGATGGCGCTGGGCCCGGCTGATGAAGGCACCCGGTTCGCGGTTGTCAATTTCCAGCAGAGTCAGGGAGGTGAAGTCCCCAATGACCTCGCCCACTTCGGGATGGATCGGCAGACGGTTGAATAAGGTCAGATTAAGGGCGAAATGCGCCTTGCGGCTCCATAACGTCAGCACCTCCGAAAAAGCAGACAGTAAAGCCACCGTAGAGGTAATGCCATAACCTTCCGCTCTCTTTTTGAGCTGCTTCCAGTGTGGGGCGGAGATGACATGCTGCCGCCGTCTGAATTCCGGCTTCAGCACTTGGGACGGTTCCTTCACCAGTTCAAACTGCGGTCCCATCGGCAGGGAGTCCAGCCGGCCCTTCCAGTACGTCTCGGAGCGGCGGAATAATTCGCTTTTTTCAATCTCTGCAGTAGCCAGCACATAATCGCGGAAGGACAAGGTCAGCGGCTCGAAGACATGGGCTGGATTCAGATACAGCACAGAGAGCTCGCGCAGCAGCAGCTCCAGGCTCCAGGCATCGGCGATTAGCAGATCGACGCTGATATGCAGCCGGACCCGGCCTTCAGGCAGCCGCGTCGCGCGGACATCAAACAACGGCCACTGGCAGCAATCCAGCACCTGGTGCGACATCTCTTCACGAATGGACTGCACATGGGCGCTTCGCTCCTCTTCCCCAAAAGCGGTGATGTCATAGGAACGGATTATATAGCTGGGAACTTGAGGCAGAATCTGCTGCTGCCCATCCGGAAGAATCACCGAGCGAAGCATATCATGCCGCTCAATCAGCGCTTGGAACGCCTGCTGGAACGTGCTTAGATTAAGGTCAGCGACATCATTTTCAAAATACATATGGGTCGATACATTTCCAAGCTCTAGGCCCTCCGAACGGCCGATCCAGTAGGCCTTTTGCACATCGGTCAGTGGAAAGGGATCATACCGCTCGGCCAAGGCAATCTGCACCTCGGGAAGATCAGTATACGCACTGATGCCTTGCCCGGCTTGCTCTGCTGCCAATGCAGCCAGATCGTCCACAGTAGGATGATTGAAAAATTGCTGGAGCGTAATTTCTGTACAGAAGGTCTTGTTCATCACAAACAAAATTTGGGTCGCCAGCAGGGAATGCCCGCCCAGCTCGAAGAAGGTCTCCTGTCCATCCGCGATCTCGAGCCCAAGGCTCTGCTCCCAGATTTCTTTGACTTTCTGCTGATAATAGTTATTGTCTGCCATTCTGTTTCCTTGGCGGCTTCCACTCTCAACATCTGCTGTGGCACGCCCGCTGGAAGGGCCGATCCAGAATACACCTCGTTCAAAAGGATAGGTTGGGAGCTCTAGCTTGCGTCTGCGTTCTCCTTCGTAATACAGCACCCAATCCAGTTCAGCGCCTGCCAGCCATAATCGGGCGATTTCGCTTTGCAGCCAATAGAGTCCGGGTACTTGACCTGCCGCTGCAATCTGCCCGTCGGATTGGCTGGGCTTGCCCAGGTTCAGGACATAGACCTGCTCCTCCTGCACAGGTGCATGACCGGAAGTATGATCCTTGTCTTCGCTGTAGGGCTGATGTAAAGCATCCTCCAGGGCGCATTCGCCCTTCAACACCTGTCTGACCCAGTCGCCTATTCCGGTACCAACGATGGAAGAGGCTTGGATACCCCAGCCAAGGAACAGGCGGCCAAGCGCCAATTGCAGCGCAAACGACAGCATTCTCGCGGTAGCAGAAGATGGTTCAGGTGCAAGGGCGGACCGAACATAATGTCGCAGGTCGAGTGGATATGAGCGGCGGATTTGGTCGGACAGCTCACTAATCAACTGCTGAAATGTCGGACTCGATTCGTATAAATCGCGAGCCTCCTCTGCAGAGAGCACACAGCTTTGGGAGAAGCTTAAACAAACTGCCTGCTTGCCCTCCGCTGCAGATCCCTGACGTGTAGTTCCGATTACACTCGCAGCCCTTAGCTGCTCCAGCAAATCGGTGCGCCCGCGAAAGACAATAGCTTTTGAAACGGCAAATACCGCCCGTCCTGTCTTAAGGGTATAGGCCAAGTCGCTTAGATTAAGCTGCGGGTGTATTTCTATATGGGCCGCCATATTGGCGCACATCCGCTCCAGCGCACTTGCTGTCTTGGCCGACAGGACCAGAAGCTCGCAGCGTTTCTCCGCATCCCCTTTCGCCTGAACCGGTGCTTCTGTTAGCACCAAATGAGCATTGATTCCACCTAGTCCAAAGGAGCTGATTCCGGCATACCGCCCATGTTCCCCGGCATCCCAGTCAGCAAGCATATCATTTACGTAGAAGGGGCTGCTTTGCTCCTCAAGCTTGGGATTGGGTGTCTCAAAATGAAGGCTTGCCGGAATTTTCCTGTGCTTGAGCGCCAAGGCTGTTTTGATCAGACCGGCTGCCCCAGAAGCCATCTCGACATGGCCGATGTTGGTTTTGGCCGAACCAATTGCACAAAAACGGTTGGAGCGCGCCGCTGCAAACGCTCTGCTTAGCGCCTCAAGCTCAATATCATCTCCAAGCGGCGTGCCGCTGCCGTGAGCTTCAACGTAGCTGATTGCATCCGGCTGGACTTGTGCGATGCTCATGGCTTCAGCAATGACCGCCGCCTGGCCATCTACACCGGGAGCAGCGTAGCCGATCCGGTTAGCGCCGTCGCTGTTAATTGCCGAACCTTTGATTACGGCCTGGATCATATCTCCGTCCCGCAGTGCATCTTCAAGCCTTTTCAAGACGACGATTCCCAGGCCATTGCTGTATACAGTCCCAGTAGCCTCTGCGTCAAAAGCGTGAATCATCCCATCTGCTGCGGTCAGCCCCCCTTGGCGATGCAGATAGCCCGGAACTTGCGGGAATTTGAGCGTCACGCCCCCTGCCAGTGCAAGGTCGCATTGTCCGCTGAGCAGACTTTCACAGGCCAGATGCGTTGCTACGAGAGAAGTCGAACAAGAAGTTTGTACGGCAACGACAGGTCCGCAAATATTTAGGCGATAGGCAATTTGGGCGGTCATATGGTCCTTGTCATTGGCGATCATAAGCTGCAAATCACTGACGGATTCGTTCCGGTCCCTGTCCGCAAGTAAGTGGTTAATCAGGTAAGTACTGGTGCTGACTCCCGCGAACAAACCAATCAGTCCGGGATAATTCAGCGGGTTATACCCTGCCTTCTCCAGTACCTTCCAGGCGTTCTCCATAAAAAGCCGATGCTGCGGATCGGTGATTTCGGCTTCCCTGCTGGTCAGCTTGAAGAAGGCAGCATCAAATTTCTCAGTGTCCTTCAATGAAGTATTCACCGGGATCAGACCTTCGGTCCCCAAGCGGTTCAGGGGTTCTATGCCTGGTCCTGCCGGTGCGGGGCTTAGCTGAAGCGCATCCGTCCCACTAGCTAGAAGCTCCCAATACTGCTCCACGGTATCCACCCCGGGGAAACGGCACACCATGCTGACGATGGCGATATCATTGCTTATATCCTGCTCCGACTGTTCCTTGCTCACTGTGTTTCCTCCCTTATGTTCAAAATCATCTGCGGCGCGTCTGTCTTGCTTGAAACCGTCTGTCCGCGCGGTCCGCCGCTTTTTGCTCCATACCTGTAGGGGACTTGTCCACTGAAGCACTTCCGAAAAATTCAACCATCGCTGCGACGGAAGTATGCCTGAACAGTTCGATGATAGGAATCTCGCGGTTCAGCATCCCCTGCAGCTTCAATTGCATCTGAACCAGCTTGAGCGAATTGCCGCCAAGGTCGAAAAAATGCTCATCCCTGCCGATATGCGGACGGTTCAGCAGTTCCTTCCAAATGGAGATAATACCTTCTTCCAGTACGGATTGCGTCGGCCCCACTGCGGGTTCAATCGTCTCAGGCAGAATGGCCAGGAGTGCTTTGCGGTCAGTTTTGCCGTTGGGAGTCAAAGGGAATTCTTCGAGAATGCTTATGCTGTAAGGAACCATGTAGCCTGGAAGCCGGGAGCGCAGATGGGAACGCAGTGCAGCCGGGTCCGGCATGGGTTGCCGTTCCGAACCGAGAACCACAAAAGCGCGCAGACGTCTCGCGTCCTCCTCTCCTTCAGCAAGCACAGTAGCCTCTTGAATGCCGGGACAGGTCTTCAGGGTGCTTTCGATTTCGCTTAACTCAATGCGGTAGCCGCTGATTTTGATCTGGAGGTCGTCGCGTCCAAGGAATTCAATGACCCCGTCTGATCCATAGCGGCCCCAATCCCCCGTCCGGTAGAGGCGTTCTCCGGTGATAGGCGACATGACAAAGCGTTCAGCAGAGCGGAGCTCATCCCGCCAGTAGCCGCTGGCAACACCCAGACCGCCAATATATAACTCTCCCGGCACCGATACTGGACATTCTTCCATCCGTGCATTCAGCACATATACACGCTGGCCGGACATGGATAGACCATAGGGAATGTTGGTCCAAGCCGGATCGACAGTGTGAACCGGGAACTGAATCGACCAGATCGCTGCTTCGGTTGCCCCGCCAAGCGCAATAACCTCGGCCTGAGTACTTAGGCGGCGAATAGCTCCCGGAAGAGTAGAAGGAATCCAGTCTCCGCTCAGCAGGCACAGTCTGAGGGAGTCCAGCCGTACCTCAGATGCGGCATAGATCAATAGCATGTTCATGAAGGCGGGAACGCTGTTCCAGACCGTAACCCGGTGCTTCTGCATTAGCTCCAGCCAGTGTGCTGGATCGCGCAGCCGCTGCGGCTCTGGCAGCACAAGTGTGCCTCCTGCCGCCAAGCAGCCGAAGATGTCGAATACGGACAAATCGAAGCTTAGCGAAGAAAGGCCAAGCACGAGATCCTGCGGGTTCAGCCCCTGGCTGCGGTGAATATCGGTCAACGTATTAACCGCGGCTATATGGCTGATCATCACCCCTTTAGGCGTTCCTGTACTGCCGGAAGTGAATAAAACGTAGGCCAGTTGCTCGCCTATTCCGTCTGCATTGCCTCCATATTCCGGCGTCTCTTCGTTTCCGGTATTTTCGCTGACCTCTAGGGTCTTAATACCGGTAGTGGTCCAATCACCTACAGGGACAGAGGACTGGACCAGTACCACTTGAACCTGTCCGAGCTCCAGCAGCTCTCCAATGCGGTAGGCAGGCAGACCTGCATCTACCGGCAGGTAGGCCGCTCCGGCCTTTAAGATCCCTAGAACCGCCGCTACCTGCTCCCAGCCTTTTTCCATCACTACGGCAACTAATGTCTCCGGCTGTATGCCATACGCCACCAACTGATGCGCTATAGCATTGGCTTTGCGGTTCAACTCTCCGTAAGAGAACGTATATCCGCCCACAATCAGGGCCGGAGCATTGGGCTGAGTGCGGGCCATCCACTGAAAGCCATGATGCAAGGCAATGTCCTGCGTCTCCTGTTTGTGTCGGTGCCGTGTGTCAATTTCCGCCAGTCTCAGGCGGTGTGCGAATCCGGCTGAACCCGAATCGGCCAGCGGCAGGGCCTGCTCCCAGGCCTCTTCTTCTTCTGCCAAACGGCGCAGCAAGCTTCCATAGATGGCAAACATCTCATCCAGCACTCCCGGCGGGAACTTGCTCAGGGCCGCGTCCCAATTGTAGTGAAGCTCGCCGTCCCGTTCAGCTACCTGGTGATCCAGCCATACCTGAGGTGTCTCCGACAGACTGCGTGCTTCCGTCTCGGATTCATTCCTCCGCTGGAAGATCTGATCAAATCCGGCTGTCGTCCCCTCCCTGTCAGACAAGTCCAGCAGGCTTGTGAACACCACCGGAACCGGTTCACTCAGAATGCTGTGGGCCATAAGCTGTTCTGTCACACGGATGCCACTGTAAAGGCGGTGATCGAGATCAGTCCACAGACGTTTCTGGAGCTGCCCAGCCCTGCTGCCAAAAGGAAGAGGTTCACGGTAATCGACCTCCAGCAGACTGATGGTTGTGAAATCGCCAACCAAATGTTCCATTTGCGGATGCAGCGGGAGACGGTTAAACAGCGTTAGATTCAACAGGAAATGCGGCTGCTTTGCATACAGCGCAAGTACTTCCGCATAACAGGCGAGCAGCAATGCGGAGGAAGTTAACCCCCGTTTGCGTGCCGCCGCTGACAGCTTCGACCAGAGACTGGCCTGCAGAACGGCCTTCCAGCGCTTAAATTCCTGCCGCTTCAAGCCTTGAGAAACCGCAACAGGCAAATGCGGACCGGCCGGGAGGCGGGGTAGCCGCTCTTGCCAATAGGTCTGCGCCATTCTATAACGGTCTGCAGAGGTTACGGACAGCAAGGACAGCACATAATCACGGAAAGTTGCTTCCAGTGGTGGCAATTGGGCTGTTCCGGCATACAGCGCAGCCAGTTCCTCCAGAATAATCCGAAAACTCAGTGCATCGGCGATCATAAGGTCAAAGCTGATATGCAGCCGGGTCAGTCCTTCGGGCAGCCGGGTCGCTTCAATGGCGAACATCGGCCAACTGCCGGTATGAATGGTCTGCGACATCACTTGACGGATGTCGTCCAGCCGTGAGACGCGCTCCGCTTCGGAGCAGCCGCTTGCGTCTGCCATTCTCACCGGGTAAGGCGGGACCTCTTCCAGAATCTGCTGCATGCCGTCCGGCAAGACCATTGCCCGCAGCATAGGATGCCGCTTAATGAGCGTCTGGAAGCACTGTTCGAAACGTTCAATATCAAGACCCGCAAACTCCATCTCCTGATAGACATGAGTGGCGGCGCTGCCTGTCCGTCTTCCGCTCCAATAGGCCATCTGTACTTCGGTCAAAGGAAAAGGTTCAAAGGCTTCTTGCGGCGACACTGTAAATTCGGGTAAGTCCACTCTGGCTGAGCTTCCCGTCTCTGACAAAGGTGCCACCGCAGCGTCATCCAGTTCAGTTGCCATGTTGGCAATGGTGGAAGCGATGAGCAGCTCCCGGAGCGTCAGCTCCACCTGCATCCTGGAGCGGATTTCAGTCAGCAGCTTGACAGCCAACAAAGAATTACCGCCCAAATCAAAAAAATGATCATGTATTCCGACGCTGGTCAGGTTCAGCACCTCTCCCCATACCTCGGCGAGCTGGATCTCAGTTGTGCTTCGCGGCGCTGTGTAACTGCGGGTTAATACCGCCTTGTCCAGCGGCAGCCGTGAAAGGAATTGCCGGTCTACCTTGCGGTTTGGTGTCAAAGGCAGCTCAGCAAGCTTAACAAAACGTGCCGGGATCATATAACTGGGAAGTACCTCACGGAGTGTTTCCTTCCAGTCTGCCTCGTCAGGAATGGTCTCCTTGCCAGAGGCTAAAGGGGCCGGCACCCAATACGCAGCCAACAGTTGTTCTCCCTGTCCGTCGTCGCAAGCGACTACGGCGCTTGCCGCAATCTCTGGCTGAAGGTTCAACTGCTGTTCAATCTCAGAAGGCTCGATACGGAAGCCCCGCAGCTTGAGCTGCTGGTCTTTACGGCCGAGATAGACCATTTCTCCTCCAGGCAGCAGCCGGACCCGGTCCCCCGTATTGAATAGCCGCCCTCCCGCCTGGTCCAGCGGGTTCATGATGAACTTCTGCGCGGTCAGCTCCGGCTGACGGTGATAGCCGTCCGTTACGCCGTCACCTCCGATGTACAGTGTACCTTCGGCTCCGAATGGCACAAGAGCCAGCGCTTCATCCAGGACCAAGCAGGTTGTACGTCCGATCGGTCTGCCAATCGGGACTTTGTGCAGGAGGTCATCCGGCGTAAGCTTGTGGGCCAGAGACCATACCGCCGTTTCGGTGGGACCGTACAGGTTCCATACCGCTTTACCCCGGTGCAACAATTGTGCAGCAAGCTCCGGCCTCAGTTCCTCACCACCGCAGAGTACAGTCATGTGTTCCGAACCCTTCCAGCCCTCTGCCAGCAGCAGCCGCCACAATACCGGTGTTGCCTGCATAAAGGTCGGCTTATAACGATTCATATTCTCCATAAGCAGTCCTGGATCGCTGCTGCTTCCCTCCTGTGGGAAGATCATCGTTGCCCCTGCGGATAATGGCAAAAACAGTTCGAGCAAGAAAATATCAAATGAGCATGTCGTCACAGACAACAGCGAATCCTCGGATGTCACATGCAGCAGATCCTGCATGGCATAGAGGAAATGGACCGCATTCCGGTGAGTCACGGCTACCCCTTTGGGCTGGCCTGTACTCCCGGAGGTATAAATCATATAAGCGTGATGAGGTCTTTCAGATGCCTTGGAGTCAGACAGAGCACGATTAGTCTGCCAACATGGGCTGCCTGGGCTGATGTCGCAGCAGCGATGGTCGCCGAACCGCTCGGCCTCCGCAGGATGATCTACCAGAATGCAGTCCAGTTCGGCGTGGCCCGCGATGTATTGCAGCCGCTGCTCTGGAAAGGCCGGGTCGAGCGGAACATAAGCGCTGCCGCTGATCAGAATGCCCAGGATGCCTGCCGCCAGCTCGAACGAAGGACGGGCACAGATGCCAACGCGGTGGCCCGGCCCTGCGCCGACTGAGCACTGCAAATAGGCTGCTAACCGCTCTGCCGCCCCATACAATTCGGCATAAGTATAGGAACGAGGGCCGCATACAATTGCCACGGCTGACGGATTGGCTGCGGCTTGCCGCTCCACCAGTGAATACAGTGTCGATCGCTCCGGGTAAACAACACCCGGGCCGATGCCTGCCTTTTGCAGCTCCGCTTCTTCAAACGGGGAAATCAATGGAAGCTGCGGGAGCGTCTGCTGCGTTTTCGCCGGCAAATTCCCAAGCATCCAGACATAGTTGGCGAGCAGACCTTCTGCTATTCTTTTGTCATAGAGATCGGTGTTGTATTCCAGCATTACATCCAAATGGTGGAGATGTTCGATAACTTCCAGTGTGATATCGAATTTAGCAGACGGCTGAGTCCACTTCTGCGGCGTGCAGACAGCACCGTCCAGTTGATCCAATGACATGCCGCCTTGCTGAAAGATAAAAAAGAGCTGGAATAAAGGCGAATATGCCATGTCCCGGGGCGGATTCAATGCATCCAGTACATGCTCGAACGGGATTTCCTGAGCTTTCAGGGCTCCAAGCACTGTCTGCATGGTCAGTTGCAGGACCTCTGTGAAGCTGCCCGCTTCGCGGATATCCGTTCTTAACACCACATTGTTCACGAAGCAGCCCAGCATCTCTTCGGTTTCTTCCCGGCATCTTCCTGCCGTCGGAGTACCGACCACAACATCTCCCCTGCCGGTATATCTGTACAGCAGCACGTTGAAGGCAGCCAGTACAATCATAAAGAGCGAGGCGCCTGCAGACCTTGCGAGAACTCTGAGCGCTTCAAGCTCTTCCGCTTCGATCCGCAGCGTGCAGCTATCTCCGCCCGAGGTCAGCAAGCGCGGGCGCGGGCGGTGTGAAGGAATTGTATAGAAAGGATCCGCGCCCTGCAGTTGCTCCTTCCAGTAATGCAGACCTTCCGTCAGCATCTCTGCCTGCATCCATTCTCTCTGCCAGCAGGCATAATCGGCATAGTCGTATTCACGCTGATTATGCGGTAGGCTCTGACCTTTGCATAATACGTTATAGAGCTGCACCCATTCTTCTGTAAGCAATCTAAGCGACCAGCCATCGGCAACAATATGATGAATGACGAACACAAGCATGTGGTCATCCTCTGCCAGCTCGTACAATCCGGCGCGCAGCAATGGCGGCCTGCCGAGATCAAACGGCTGCGTGAGCAGCGGCTGAGCCGCTTGTTCGACTAGGCGCAGCCGCTCCGCTTCTGTTGCCCCTGTGACCTTGACCTGCAGCAGCGGAATGACGCTGTCGGCGGCGATGTGCTGCTGCGGCTTCCCCTCTGCTGCGGTGAATGAGGTCCGGAAGCTCTCGTGACCGGCCGCCAGCAGGCGCAGACTGGCTTCCAAATGCCCCTTCTCAAGAGCACCGGTAATTCGGATTGCCTGATGCAGATGATAACTGGAGGCGGTGCCGCCTAGCTGCTCCATCAGCCATAAACGCTCCTGGCTGTAGGACAACGCTAATCCATTGCCATCGCGTGTTTGTTTTTCCAATGGAATTTGCAGCACGGGAATGCCCCGTTCACGCATTTGCAGCCGGAACCATTGTTTTTGCTCAGGCGACAATGAGGATAAGGCTACTTGTTCGGCCATTACCCCTTCCCTCCGCTCGGTTTGAGTTTGTCATCTGCAAGGCTGCTGACGATTTCGCCACTGCTCATAGCAGCTATTTCCTGGAACAAACTTACAATGGATTGCTCTTTGCGGGTCCCTCCGGAGGTGTTCTCCAGCACTTGAGCCATTCCGCTTACGGTCGGGTGCAGAAAGATGTTCTCGATGGACAGTTGTACGCCCAAAGCTTGCCGAATCCGGTCAAGTACCTGGGTGGCCAGCAGCGAATGACCTCCCAGCTCGAAAAAGTTATCATCCGCACCCACCGGTTGAATATGAAGCTCCCGTTCCAAAATCTCCACAAGCTGTTGCTCAATGCTCCCCTCCGGCGCACGGTACGCTGCCGTTACCTTGGGGCGGGCATGGCGTGATCCGGTTTGAGGTTGCTCGGGAATGGAACTGAACGGCACGGATATCCCGGATGCTTGTGTCCCTGACGTAGCCGTAACCGAGGCATTTGTGCCGGACGGGGCAGCTTCGGGATATACCCAGTAGCTCTGCCGGGAGAACGCATACGTTGGCAACGGAACCCGCCGGCACGTCTCATTTCCGAAATAAAGCCCCCAGTCCAGATCTGCACCACATACCCATAGGTTGGCTATAGCCTGTGCCAACACCCGCGTGTCCTCGTCTTGTCCGTGGACAGAACGCAAGGCGGGCACCCACACACTGTCTTCAGCCGCTGCCGGGTTCTGCCGCCCCAGACCACATAATGTGGAGCCTGGTCCTAATTCCACAAACAACCGGTTTCCTTCGCGCAGCAGGGCCCCAAGTCCATCCATAAAGACAACCGGGTCGAGAATATGCCGTGTCCAGTACTCGGGATCGATAGCCTCCTCTGCCTTCAGCCAGGTACCGGTAAGACAGGACATTATTGGAACAGAGGGTTCCTTTAATTCCACCTGCATCAACAACTCACGGTAAGCGGCGGCCATCGGCTGCATCAGCGGCGAATGGAAGGCGTGAGAGGTGGATAGTTTTTTATTAAAAACCCCTTCTTCCGTCAGCCGCTGTTCCAGTCCGGCAATGGCGGCTTCTTCTCCCGACAACACGCATAGACTTGGGCTGTTGACCGCTGCCAGCGTAATTCTCTCTTGTAGATATCCGTTTACTGCCTCACGGCTGAGCCCAACTGCCAGCATCGCTCCTCTTTCGGTCCGGGACATCCACTCTGCCCTGCGGCAGACCAGCATAACGGCATCTTCGAGACGGAACACACCTGCGATTGCGGCTGCGGCGTACTCTCCCAGACTATGGCCGATCATGGCCTGTGGACGAAGTCCCCGGCTGATCAGGAGCTGGGTCATTGCGTACTCAACAGCAAATAACAGCGGCTGGGTAAGCGCGGTCTCGTTCACATCCAGTATTTGCGGGTGATTGTTAACGGATTGCATCAATAGCTTGATATCCATCCCCGTCAGGCTTTGGATCTGCACTGCGCAGCGGTCGTAATACTCGCGAAATACCGGCTCAGCAGCATATAGGCCTGCCGCCATCCCCATATATTGCGAGCCTTGCCCCGTGAACATAAACACCACAGGACGGTTCCTGGAAGGACTTTCTCCCTGGTATACCGCTTGCGGGTCGGCCGCTTCCATTGCCAGGACAGCTTCTTCCTGCGTGGAGCAGACCACAGCCGCCCTGATCCCAAAAGCCTGCCGGCCAACCGACAGTGTATATGCTACATCCGCTAATTTCGTCTGCGTCTCTTCGCGTAAATAGTGCTGCAGCCGGGACAGATTACCAGCCAGGGAGGTCTCGGATTTCGCCGATACTGGAAGAATATGACACCCCGGCGCGACTGGTGCACTGTACATACGTGGACCCTCTTCAAGGACCACGTGGGCATTGGTGCCGCCCATACCGAGCGAGTTTACTCCGGCGCGACGCGGGTAGGCTTGCTCGGGCCAATCCGTAAGCCCTGTATTTACGTAAAAAGGACTGCCGTCAAAGTCAATCGCCGGATTAGGGCGCTCATAATTGAGCGTCGGCGGAATTTGCTTGTGGTGCAGCATGAGCGTCGCTTTGATGAATCCGGCAATGCCGGCGGCAGAATCCAGATGCCCTATGTTCGTTTTGACCGAACCGATTGGGCAATACCCGCGCTGATTCGTGCCAAGGCGGAACGCTTGGGTCAACGCCTCTATTTCAATGGGATCTCCCATTCGGGTGCCGGTGCCATGCGCTTCAACGTAACCGATCGTCTGCGGGTGAACCTCTGCCAGCGCCTGGGCCGAAGCGATGACTTCGGATTGTGCGCCTACGCTTGGCGCGGTATAGCTGATTTTATCCGCTCCGTCATTGTTGACGGCAAACCCCTTGATGACAGACCAGATATGATCCTTGTCGCGGATCGCTTCATCCAGCCGTTTCAGCACGACAAGACCGTAACCGTTGCCCGGAACAAATCCGCTGCTGTTCTCGTCAAAAGCTCGGCAGTGCCCATCCGCCGACATAATTCCTCCAGGCTCAAACAGGTAGCCTGCACGTTCAGGCGGGCCAACCGTGATGCCACCAGCCAGCGCCATGTCACATTGATAGGTCAACAGGCTCTGTGCTGCCATGCAGACGGAGACCAGAGAGGTGGACGACGAGGACTGCACCGCCATAGACGGGCCTTTGAGGTTCAGGCGATAGGAGATCGTTGTAGCCATACTGTCCTTGTCATTGCCGATGGCTGCCTGCAAATTGCCGGTGGCCAGCATTTTTTGAATATGAGGATAGAGGTTCAGGAACAGATATGAGCTCATGCTTTTTCCGGCAAAAACGCCCACGGAGCCTCCGCATTCCGAGGATTGGTAGCCAGCATGCTCCAGCGCTTCCCAAGCACATTCGAGCATCATCCGATGTTGGGGGTCCATAAGCTCCGCATCCTTGGGATTGATCCCGAAAAAAGCGGCATCGAATGCATCGAGCTGGCCGATTTCCCCTTTGGCCCGGACATAATTCGGCTGACTCAGTATTCCGGGGTCAATGCCCGCCTCCTCCAGTTCCCGGCTGGAGTAATGGGAAATACACTCTTTTCCCTCGGTCAGATTCCTCCAGAAGGCCTCCAGGTTCTCGGACTGAGGGAACCTTCCCGCCATGCCGATGACCGCAATTTCATTTCCGTTATAAGGATACTCAGGATGACTCATAGCATCTATTCCTCCTTCTCTATGGTGCTGCGAACCGCTACGGAAGGAGCTTTTTTCCGGTAACGGAGAAATGCGTTTTTTTGCTTCGCGGCCGTCTCGTAAATGTCAGTCCCCAGAGAATCGCGCGAACCTTCGCTGAGATATCCGGCAAGTGAACGGACCGTCGGGTATTTGAACAAATCCACCAGCGTCAGCGGAACGGGAAATTCCCGGCTGAGCCGGTCATGCACTTTGGCGAGCAGCAGCGAATGTCCGCCCAGATCAAAAAAGTTGTCTTCCACGCCAAAGTGCCGGAGCTGAAGAATCTCCTCCCAGACTTTTGCGATGGTTTTCTCTGCGGCGGTCTGGGGCTGTTCATAGGCGGCCCCGTTACGGGCAAGGCTCTCGCCAGGCTGCGGAAGGGCAGAAACCTCCAGCTTGCCATTGGCATTGTAAGGAATGCGCTCCAATTGAATATAAGTAGCTGGCTTCATATATGAAGGAATCCGCGACTCCAGCCAATGTGCCAATTGCTGGCCGATAATGCTCGCTTGGCTGCGGACCGTATAATACGCGATCAGCCGCAGGTTGCCTTCAAAATCGGGCTGAGGATGCACAGCCGCCTCTTCGACTTCCGGGAACGTGCACAAATGCCGCTCTACTTCACTTAGTTCAATCCGGTACCCGCGGATTTGGACCTGCCGGTCGCTGCGGCCGATAAAGGCAAGCTCGCCGCCGGGGAGCAAATATCCGGTATCCCCTGTCAGAAGCAGCCGCTCGCCTTGGCGGAATGGATGGGGAACAAATGCCGCTTCGGTCAAGTCACGACGATTCAAATATCCACGGGCCAATCCGTGTCCAGAGATGCAGATTTGTCCCTTGACCCCAATCGGAACCGGCCGTAGATGAGAGTCCAGCACATAGACTTGCTGATTGGCTACCGGTCTGCCCAGTGAGGCGGAAACGGCTTGCTCCCCGTCCTGGCCGGGCTTCAGTAACTTATACGTACTGCACACGCCAGATTCCGATAGTCCATACCCGTTGGCAATGTCCATTCCGCGCAGCCTGTCCACATGTGTGGGCAGCAGAGTCTCTCCACCACTCAGAATGAGGCGAAGCAGGGAAGAAGTTCCGCCGTCGCTATTCAAGGACCGAATCATAGAGGGTACGGTGCTGAGGATCGTAATGTGATGCTGCTCCATGTAGGCCCGCAGCTTGCCCGGGTGTAGCACGGTTTCGGTATCCGGCAAGACGAGAGTCCCTCCGGCAGCCAGAATCGGCAGCGACTCTCCGATGAAACTGGCAGAAGCAACCGATGTAATGGGCAGCAGACGATCCAAGTCCGTCGCCTGGTACGATGAAAGAAAGGAGTGGACCAGATTGTCGATGCTGCGCCGCTCCAGAAGGACTCCTTTAGGAACCCCTGTCGAACCGGAAGTAAAGATGATAAAAGCGAGCGCCTGCGGCGATAATCCATTGTCCGGTCCCCGCTCGTCCTGCTCACCGAACACGGGGATCTGCTCCTCCAGCAAGATTACCCGTTCTGGCGGGAGCGACAGCAACTCGGAATGGACGGCATCACTAAGTGCATACACGTCGCCAAGCTCCTCCACCATCTGCTGGATACGTTCCCGGGGCATCGCAGGATCAACGGGCACCACGGCTCCCCCTGCTTTGGATACGGCAAGTGCAGCCGCCACAAAACGTCCCGAGGAGGGAAGGCAGACGATCACCGGCGTCTCCCCGTGCAGGCTCTTCTCCATAAGCTGTGCCGCAAGACGGTTCGCCCACTGGTTCAGGCCGCGGTAACTAAGTGTATGTTCTCCCTCAAGCACCGCGCATTTCTCTGGAGTTTGGGCAGCTCTGCGTTCGATCCACCTTATAAATCCATGTTCCGGTACTGGTTGCTCCGTTTCGTTCCATGACCGTAAAATCATCTTCTCTTCTGAGGCCTCCAGCAGATTGAGCCGTCCAAGCGTCTCCTGCGGATCGTCCAGAGCTGCCACCGCCAGCCGGATAAAATGCCCGATCATTCGTCTCATCGTTGCTCTTGTGAACAGATCGGAGCTGAATTCAAAAGTCCCCCGCAGTGCTCCGTCCTCCTCCCAGCAGGATACGGACAGATCATTCTGGGCAATCCCGATGTCCAGCGGGACGGCTGATAAGCGGAGACCTTGCGCTTCCATAACAGGTATCTCCAGATTATCGAGCTGGAACGTGGTCTGAAAGACGGGCTGTACGCTTCGCTCGCGGTCCGGGTTCAGCCTCTCGACAAGCAGATCGAACGGCAGGTCCTGATGGTCAAAAGCCAGCAAAGCCTCTTCCTGAACGCTCCTTGCATAGTCTATAAAAGACAGGTCGTCCCGCGGCTGCGTACGGACTACCACAGTATTCACGAACATCCCTATCAGTGGCTCCACCTCGGTTCTTGTCCGTCCGGCTACCGGCGTTCCGACAAGCAAATCTTCTTCTGCACAGTACCGGAAGAGCAGCGTCTTGAAGACGGTCAGCAGGAAATGAAACACCGATAAGCGTTCCTTCCGGCAAAAGCTGCCAATGCGCTCATACACGTCAGGCTCTATCCGAAACGACTCCATACCTCCCAAGCCCGACATGGAGCTTGGCCGTTTAAAATCGGCGGGTATGTCCAGCATAGGAGGCGCGCCTTCCAGCTTGTCCAGCCAGAATGCCATATCCCGTGCATACGCCGTCTCTTCCCTCCGGCTCTCAAGCCACCGTACATAGTCCCGGTACTGGATCGTAAGCGGCTGCAAGTCTGGTGCTGTCCGGTTCAACTCTGCTTCATACAGATGTGTGAAGTCACGAAGGAGAATCCCCTTGGACCAGCCGTCCGCTACAATATGGTGCATGCGGATGATCCAGATATGCTCCTGCTCACTCACCTGCAGCAGTGTAAAAGAAATTAGCGGATCATGCTCCAGGTCTATCGGACTGCCTGCAATATGTGTGATTTCGGCATGCAGCCATTCGGAAGAAGCGGCTTTGCCACCGCCCTCCGCTCCCACTACTTCAAAAGCTAAGTCTCCTGCGTGAGGACAAGCGCACGGTTCGCCCTGGTGCAGTCTGTAATTCACGTTCAGCAGTTCGTGGCGCTCCAGCAGGGAGCGCAGTGCTGCCCGCATGCAGTCTGTGTCGAGGTTCCCTTCGATCTTCAGCACCGCGCTGTTATTGAAGGCGGCGCTGCCCGGATGCAGCTGCTGGAGGAACCAGATCCCGCGCTGCGCGGGGGACAAGCTGAAGGAACCAGATTCTCCTGTACGGGGAATTGTGGTGTGCTTGTGCCCCGGAACTGAAATGCCTTTGTTGCGCAATAATCTGTCATACAGCTCATTGTTTATCATCTTCCGTTCCGCCCCCTTAGCTTTGTGCGGCCTTACCTCCGTGGATGGCAAGCAGGAGGCTCCGGTCTGCCTTGCCGTTTGGTTTCAGTGGAATTTCATCCATCCAGATGATCTCTGTCGGAATCGCATACGCAGGCAAATACATAGCAAGCTCGGCGCGCAGCGCCCGCAGCTTGTCCTGTTCCCGAATGGGCTCCGCATCTGCAGCCGCAGCCGCAACCACAAAGGCGGTTAGGAATTGTTCCCCGGCATCCCCTATGCGCACCCCGGCAACGGCGGTTTTTACATGGGCTGCACGGAGCAAACAGCTCTCCACTTCACCCAGCTCAATGCGGAGTCCCCGCAGCTTGATCTGATCGTCCTCCCGTCCGGCGTACATGACCTCCCCCTCCATAGTCCATGAGGCGAGATCGCCTGTACGGTACATGCGCTGTCCGGGTTCATAGGGATTGGGCACGAATCTCTCCAGCGTTAGCTGTGGCTGGTTCAGATATCCGCGTGCCAGACCCACACCTGAGATATATAGCTGTCCCGTCTCTCCAATGGATGCAAGCGTCAAATCATCCCTCAGAATATACAAGCGGATGTTGTCAATGGGGCGTCCGATGGGAACTGGCTGGTCCAGAGCATCCCGTTCACAGACATGATAGGTGACATCAATCGCCGCTTCCGTAGGACCATAGAGATTGATCAACTTCACTTCTTGTCCGGGCGGGAAGGTATGATAGAACTGACTGACCAGCGGGACGGTCAACGCTTCTCCGCTGCAAAAGACATAACGCAGGCTGCGCAAGCGTTCCAGTGCAAAATCGCTGCCGATATATTCAAGGAACAAACGCAATACGGAGGGAACAAAATGAATGACAGTGATCCCTGTTTTCTCGATCAGTCTCACGAACATGCGCGGATCATTCTCTTTGCGAGGCTGCAGAAGACAGAGCGCAGCGCCAGCGGTTGACCACCAGACCAGTTCCCAGACCGAGACATCAAACGTATATACTGTTTTTTGGAACAGGATATCTTTGTGGGTAATGGGGAAGGTTTTTTGCATCCATTCGATCCGGTTGGTCAAGGCATCATGTTCCACAAGCACACCCTTGGGGTTGCCGGTGGAACCGGAAGTATAAATTACATAAGCCAGGTCACCTGGCTCTGGTCCGTCCGGCAGATTCGTCTCGGGCAGATCACGGTCTGCCAGACTATCTAGCGGGACCCATTCTGCTGTTGCAGGCAGCACAGACGGACGGGAAACGCCTCCCTCCGTAATGACCCAGCCCGGGGCGCTGTCAGACAGCATGGTCTGCAGCCTCATAGGCGGACTCTCCAGATCCAGCGGCAAATACGCGGCTCCGGCTTTGAGTACTCCGTATATGGCAACCAGCATGTCAAAAGAACGTTCAAGCATTAAAGCGACAATCGACCCGTTTCCGGCACCGCTTGACCGTAGCGCATGAGCCAGCCGGTTCGCCGCACGGTTCAATTCCCCGTAAGTGTAGATTGCCTCCTTCACGTATACAGCAGGTGCGAGCGGCTGCTCCGCCACGCGTGCTTCAAACTGCTGGACAATGGTGGTGTCCTGTGAATATGGCGCAGCGGTATCGTTAAAGCCGCGCAGCGTATGCAGCAATTCGTTCTCTACAGTAGGCAGACTCATTCCGGTTCCCTCCTTGCAATGGCAGTAATCTCTGCTTGCCGCTCCACACCGGTCTTTTCCTTGATCTGCAGCCATCGAACCTCCCGTTCACTGTCCGGGGTACGCTTATCTTCAAACACGGCCTGCAGCATGGATATTGCCAGGGCAACATGCTCTTCTCCAAGTGCTATTTCCCCTTGATCAAGCTCATGCTTCATCTGTTTGACTTGCGTATACAGCTCCAAGGACGGCATAACCGGAACATCAGCCTGGTTGTTATTGCGGGTGGTCATGGCATGGGTGAGACACATACTTATTGCTTTAAGCCGCAAATCTGCGGCAGGCGGGCTTGTCTCAGCCTTGTGCCTGGGCACAGGAGTGAATGAAGAAGCGGCTATGTGATCTCTAATGGTCATCCGGTCCACCTTTTCATCATGGGCATATACACGGGTCTGCTCAGAAATTTCGGGCATCAGTGTTTTGAGGATGTTTTGCGGACCCATTTCAATGAATGTCTGAACACCGTTCTCCAGCAGATACATGATGGAGTTCTGCCACAGCACCGGTTTGTATAGCTGCTGCGCCAGCAGCCCCTGCATCTCCTGGATAGATGTATAAGGCCGTCCGGTTACATTGGACAGAAGCTGACATGCCGGAAGGCTCCAGTTATACTTGAGCAGTTCCTCCGTCATTTCAGCGGCTCTCGGCTGCATTAGAGCACAATGATAAGGGGCGCTTCCGATCAAGTGGCTGATCTGTGCATTATCTGACGCTTCTGTTACCCGCTGCTCCAGCTCGACCAGTGCAGCGTCTTGACCGGAAACCGCGATCTGGCTACGGGAGTTCTGACAGGCAATGCTGACCTCCCGCCCCTCGGCTTGCAGTTTCAGGCACAGCAATGCGACTTGTGCAGGATCAACCGATTTCATAATACTCATGGCGCCGTCCGTGGCTTCCATAACCGCTTCCGCCAGTCGGGCACGGAAGCGGACCAGCATCAGCCCGTCCCTGAAGGACAAGGCACCGCTGCAAATTAGTGCGGAATATTCGCCCAGACTGTGTCCCGCCATGTAGGCTGGAAGCGGTCCGCCTTGCTCCCGGTATAGGCGGTAATGGGCAACACTCGCCGCACAGATAGCCGGCAGCATATGCCCGATTCGGTTCAGCTTCACCGTACTGCCCTCCATCATCAGCCGGGATAATTCAAAACCGAGAATGTCATCTGCCTCATGCAAGGTGTCCTGCACCATGCGCGAGGATTCATAGAGGCTCCGCATCATTCCTTTATATTGGGACCCTGATCCAGGGAATAATAAAGCCAGGTCTGCTTGATTGTTCATCCGATCCTCACCCTTCTGCCAAAGATGCGGCATAGTGTCACAAACGGAAGGTGCGTGCGATTTGCAGCTCATGCATCTGTGAAGTCCCCTCAATAATCTCCATAATCTTGGCATCCCGGTAGAACCGTTCTACCGGATTACCGCTCATACAGCCTGAAGCGCCGTGTATTTGCAGGGCATGATCTGCTGCATGGACAGCCGTTTTGGAAGCATGGTACTTGGCGACCAAGGTCTCTGTGATGGCCGCCGGATCACCCTGCTCCCGCAGTCTCCCGGCGGCGGCACACAGCTCGCGGGCGGCTTTGGACTCGGTAATCATTTCGCTGAGCATCTTCTGCACAAGCTGATGCTTGCGTAGGGGTTCACCGAACTGGAACCGCTCACCGGCATACTGGATGCTTTGCTCCAGACAGGCCTGTGCCAACCCGACGCTGCCGCAGGCGGTGGTGTAACGGCCTTCGTCCAGCGCATAGTTCGCCACATGAGTGAAGCCGAAGCCGATTTTGCCAACCAAATTATCCACAGGCACACTGCAATGCTCGAAGGTCAGCTCGGCAACCATATTGGCTCTCAGCCCCATCAGCCCCCGCATTGGATCAATCTGCAAACCGGGAGTTCCCCGTTCCACCAGTACAGCGACCCCGCGCCCGTTCAAGCGGGCGAACACCAGGAACAAATCGGCGGTTTGCCCGAGCGTGATATACTTTTTGCGGCCATTCAGGATGATTTGTCCATCTTCCTGAACCGCTTCCGTCTCCAGCTTGGCAATATCGCTGCCTACCATCGGTTCGGTGATTGCAATCGCCGGAATTACCCTGCCAGCCGCGATGGCGGGCAGCCATTTTTGCTTCTGGGCTTCCAACCCAAATCGCGCCAGCGGTTTGCAGACCATGCCGAACACAGTACAGGCATTCTGCACCGAGGCATATCCGCGGCCCAACTCCTCATGAATGGCGCCAAGTGTAGCGTAGTCGACGGCAGTTCCCCCATATTTTTCTGGAATCGCAAGGCCTGTAAGTCCTTCGGCTGCCATCTCAGTGAACAATGCGCGCGGAATCTCCTGCTCCTGATCCATCTGGGCGGCCTGCGGCAGGATGTGCTTGTCAACAAACTGGCGGATGGCAAGGGCGGTAGGGACGGAGGTCGCTTTTAGCGGCGTAGTCATTAGATTTCAGCTCCCGTAGGTTGATGGCGTTCAATCAGCACTACCAGATCGCGGACTGTCTTGATATTGTCCATATCCAAATCCTCTTCTTCCAGCTCCAGATGAAAGGTCTTCTCGATGAACATAATCAACTGGATCATGAACAGGGAATGCACAAGGCCCAGCTCCAGGATGTTATCGTCCTCCTTAAGTTCCTTGGTACGCAGCGAGCGGGTAAGAAATGTAGTCACCTGTGCTTTGATTTCCTCATGATTCATAGGGATCAGCCTCCTGTAATCAATTGTAAGAATAAAAACCCTGACCGGATTTCATACCGTGAAGCCCGGCATCGACCATTTTTTTGAGCAAGGGACAAGGGCGGTATTTACTGTCGTTATAACCTTCGTACAGCACATCAAGTGACTTGAGAATGGTGTCCAGACCAATGAGGTCGGCTGTCTGCAAGGGGCCCATCTTATGCCCGAAACACTGTTTGAACAAAATATCAATGTCCTCCGAGGAAGCCACCTGCTCCTGCACCATGAAGATGGCCTCATTGACAAAAATCATCATCGCCCGGTTCGTCACAAACCCGACCGAGTCGTCAACGACTACACTTTGCTTGCCGAGGGTTCCCAGCATTTCCTGCGTCATCTGAAGCGTCTCCGGGGTGGTATGGTATCCTTTGATGACCTCAACCATAGGTTTGAGCGGCACCGGATTCATGAAATGAATCCCGACAACCCGTTCGGGGCGTTCCACCAATGCGGCAACTCGGGTGATTGAAATCGCCGACGTGTTGACCCCCAGAATACAATCCTTCGCGCAGACCTTGTTAAGCTGTTCGTATACCGCCTGCTTGATTTCCCAGCTCTCGGTTACATTCTCCACCACGAACGAACACGCAGCGAGGTCTTCGATCTCCCGGGTGAAGTGGATGCGGTCCAGCACCACCTCGGCACGTTCCCGCGGGGCCACACCCGTCATCATTTTCTGAAAACGAAGGCTCTCCCGGATCTTCTCCCGGGTTCGGCGCATCTGCGCTTCGGATACATCTACAACTACCGTGTCGTACCCTCCTTGAGCGAAGACCTGGGCTACGCCGCTTCCCATCACACCTGAGCCTACAACGCCAATCCTCTGTTCCATCGTTCTTCCTCCGTCCTGAATTCTGCTCACTGTACACCTTCATAGGTCAGCCGTTGATATTCCCGGTAGGCATCTGCAATGTCCGCTACGGTTCCGGCATCTCCCCACTCGCTCACCAGGCTGTGGATCATCCCTTCCACCGTTGGATTCTCCATCACGGTACGAAGCGGCAGTTCGGCGCGAAACACATCCTTGATTCGTGACAGGAGTCGTGTCAGCAGCAGCGAATGTCCACCCAAATCGTAAAAATGGTCATCCACACCTACCGGATGTACTCCAAGCAGTTCGGCGATAATCTCACAGATGATGGCCTCCTGCTCCGTCACTGGTGGTTTGTATGCTCCCAGATAAGCCGGGCGCTCGCGACTGCCCGCAGCATCGTAAGGATGGGCGGAGGGATGGGCTTCCGCCGGAAGCGGCTGTCCCTCTGAGGCGATCTTCAACCGGAATATTGGAGGCTGAGCAGAGATGATAGCCCGGCTGATCTGTCCCCGGATCGGCCACAGTTGCTCATATAAGGCATATTCCTGTTCCCGGGTAATGCCCGGACCCGGGGCTGCCGTGCTGCGGATGAAATCCCGGCTCAGCGACAGCCAGGGGATATTCCTGCTGCCCGCATCTTCCGCAGCGGCATCAAGCACGCCTGCTGCCGCTGCCAGTTCGGTGAGGCCCAGTCCGCCAACTACGGAAGACAAGGAAGATAATAGCCAGCCAAAACCGATCTCAGCACCGCAGCTCTGCAGCAGCTTGTTCAGTTCCTGGAAGGTGCGGGGCGACGGAACCTTGGGGTTCGCCGCCGCAGACAACGCCGCAAGTGTCTGCCATTCCAAGGCTTGCAGCTCCGGTTCGTATACCACCCCGTCAATCCGGCCGCAGATTCCAGCCGCTGCCGCAATGGCCTGACGAAGCTGATCTGATCCTAGACCTTCGGACGCTATGACCTCCACACCAGGCCGGGCTGCCAAAAAGCTGCGGATCAACTCCGCGCCACCAGCGGCAGAGACAACCAGATAAACCTCCCCGGGTGTTGCTGCCGCTGTTTCGGGGAAGATAGCAGGCTCGACCAATTGAATTGGAGCTGTAAATGGTTCAAAAGCCTGCACCAGCCGCGTCCCGCCCCGGTAAGCGGCTACTATCGAAGTGCCGGGGGGCGACATGAGCTCCAGCCAAAGCTTGTCTGTCAGACGTCTTTCGGGCTCCTCAGGCTGGAAGTCAACCAGCCGGCCATTCCAGCCGGGCTGCTCCTGGCCCAAGGTCAGGAGCGGCCCAAGGATGGCCCGTCGTTCCGCCTCACCTCCTCCTGCTCCGAAGATCGTAAAGATCCGGCTGGCCGCCACCGTTAGCTGGACTTGCGCTCCGCAGAGATCCTTATCCAGGGCAGGGACTAGATGAATGAGCGACAGGTATCCGCGCTCGGCTGCTGCTGCTCCCGTCATCTCTGCAGCGGACGGAATTCCGGGCTGCGGCTGCTCTTCCAGCATCCAGGCATGGAGAATGCGGTCGATGACAATGCCGTCCCTTCGCAGGTCACCGGCGAGCCGCTGGTAATCCCCGGCATGGACCGGATTCAGCTCGATCAGATCCGGTGCCAGCCGTCGATACTGCGCGGCAGCCAGCACCTCGATACAGCGGTCTCCCTGTTCAACAAGCCGTTCTTTACATCGCTCGACTGCACGGCCTTCTCCCCGCAGAATGAGCCAGGTTAGAGGATGCGAACGGGTATTATTTGGTGCGTCCGGGAGCGGTTCCTGCTTCCATGCAGGCAGGTAGAGCAAGGAAATGTCCTGCTCCGCCGTTGCCGCCCGGAGCGGCCCTGGAAGCTTTGGCCGAGGCAGATAGGTCTGCCGGTCAAAGCTGTACATAGGCAGGGGCAGCCGCCGGCGGGACTGCGGCGGATAGAGCTGCTCCCACTGGACGGGTACCCCGGCCAGCCATAGCTGGGACAAGGTCTGCACGAAAACGACTGCTTCACTTGTTGCTGCCGTGGCTCCCAGGCTGAACAGCACGAGGCGGTCACTTCCGGTCTGAGCTTTCGCCAGACGGCATAACGTCTGGCCTGGGCCTACTTCAAGGAAGACATTGTCCTCATTGGCTAGACAGCCGCTGATCATCGCCGAGAAGTTCACCGTCCCGCGAAGCTGCGCGGTCCAATACTCGGGATTTACTGCCATCTCGCTAGTGACAGGTTCACCGGTCAGACAGGAATAGAACGGCAGCTCGGGTGTATTCATGTGTTTGGAGCGGAGCACCTCGCCGAACGGCTCCAGAATGGCATCCATCCGTGCAGAGTGGAATGCGTGAGAGGTGTTCAGCCTTGCCGTGAAAATCCCCGCTCGGCTCCACTCCTCCTGACGCTGCCGCAGCTTTTCTTCGTCGCCTGAGAATACGCATAACCCCGGCTGGTTAATAGCTGCGAGCGATATGTCTGCACTGACATACCGGCCAGCTTCAGATGCAGGAATAGCTGCGGCTAACATCATGCCACCTGGAGCGGACTGCATCAGTCGTCCGCGAGCCACAACAATATCGAGAGCATCCTCAAGGGTGAAGACCCCGGCGAGTGTTGCCGCAACATATTCCCCTATGCTGTGTCCCACCATGTGTGAAGGGTGGACACCAAGCTTCATCCAGGCACGGGCAAGCGCATATTCCAAAACGAACAATGCGGGCTGAGCGAGCCAGGTCTGGTCCAGCTCCGAATCGGAGGAAGTGCCGGCAAGAGTCAGAGCTTCTGCCTCCGCCACACCGATATAGCGGCGGATATCAAGGCCAAGCTTCGGCCGCAGCAGCTCCGACAGCCGGTCCACTTCCTGGCGATAGGACAGATGGCGCTGGTACAGCTCTGCGCCCATCCCCATGACTTGCGAGCCTTGGCCCGTGAACATGAACACCACCGGACGGTTGATACGCTCCTGAGAAGATCGAATCATTCCAACACCTTCAGAACCTCTTAGAAGGCGGACAGCCTCTTCCGTCTGCACTGCAGTGCAGGCTAACCGGTATTTGAATTGCCCCCGTCCCATTTGCAGCGTGAACGCAACATCGGCCAGCGGTACGCTGCTTGACTTGTTCTCCAAATGGTCTGCCAATTCGCCTTGCATCCGCTCCAGGGCAGCAGGGCTTTTGGCCGAGAGAAGCAGAACAGCCGGAAGCTCCGCCGGCTCACTGAGCGCCCGGATTGGCGGCTCCTCGAGAACCAGATGGACATTGGTGCCGCCAACGCCAAACGAACTGATGCCTGCGCGGCGCGGCAGCTTCCCTCTAGGCCACGCCACGGGTTCCCGGCTGAGGTAAAAGGACGACTTCTCCATCTCCAGCAGCGGATTGGGTTCAGCATAATTGGCTGTCGGCGGAATCATCTGCCGTTCCAGAGACAAAGCGGTCTTGATCAAGCTGGCAATCCCGGCAGCAGCATGAAGATGTCCGATGTTGCCCTTGACCGAGCCGATGGGCCGGTGCTGGCTCTCCTGCCCGAACACTTGCTGTAAGGCGGTAAATTCAATCGGGTCACCGACTTTGGTGCCGGTACCGTGGGTTTCGATGTAACCGGCGGTATCCGGTTCAATATCTGCAAGGTTCCAGGCCGAGCGGATGACCTCCTTCTGGCCCTCCAGGCTGGGGGCAGCAAAGCCTACTTTTCGACGCCCGTCATTGTTGCTCGACGAGCCTTTAATCACGGCATAGATATGGTCGCCGTCCTCTATAGCTTCCGAGAGGCGCTTAAGCACCACCGCGCCTGCGCCTTCTCCGAAGATGGTGCCATCGGCCCGGCTGTCGAAAGGGCGGCAAACGCCACTTTTAGAATAAATAGTGCCCTCCTGGTAGAGATAACCCGACTTGCCCGGCTGCTCCAGCGTCACCCCTCCGGCAACGGCCAGATTGCAGTCTCCAAGCAGGAGACCCTGGCAAGCCAGATGGACTGCTGCGAGTGAGGTTGAACAGGCGGTGTACAGGGTGTAGCTGGGTCCCGTCAGATTGAGCTTGTAGGAAATCAGTTGGCTTAAGAAATCCTTGCTCGACACGATGCCCGACTCCAGCACATCTTCTCCGTCTCCGTGACGGGACAGATGATCACTCGTCCATTTCAGGTCGAGCGGGGCTCCGGCATACATGCCAATTTGGCCGTCATAGCGGTCGGGGTGATAGCCCGAATTCTCTAGCGCATGATAGACAATTTCGTGGAACAGACGGATCTGGGGGTCCATGTTCTCGGCTTCCCATGGAGCATATCCGAATAAAGAAGCATCAAAATCGTATACGTTGCCCAGGTAAGGCTTCGCTTTGACGTAATCAGGATGGCTCAAACGTTCTGGAGAAATCCCTTGTTCCCGAAGCTCTTCGAAGCTGAATTGGGTTACGGAGGATGCGCCCTGCATCAGCAGATTCCAATAATCCTCGATATTATCCGCGCCCGGGAATTTACCGCTCATGCCAATGATGGCAATCTCAAGTCCGGTCTCTGCGGTCTCTTCACTCATCACGTCACCTTCTTCCCTTGATGGACTCCAGTGTTTTCAAGCGGCTTGCTTTTCTTTTGCGGTCTTCGGAATCTTTGAGAACCTCGCTCTTGTCCGTCTGGTCTTCCCTGTCCGCGAACAAATAGGCATCCAGCAGATGAATCGTCGGGTAGGAGTACATTTTGACAATTGAGGTATCTTTGACGGACAAAGCATTGATTTGGGCATTAATCTGAATCAGGTCAAGTGAGCTTGCTCCCGCTTCGAAAAAATTGTCATGCAGCCCGATCGCCTCCAGCTCCAGATAGTCCATGAACAGTTCTGCCAGCTTCTTCTGCGTCTGTGTAAGCGGTGGTGCATATTCGGTGCTGTTAGCCGACCGTTTCCGCTTGCGTCCCGCAGGAAGAGGCTTATTAGCAGGTCTTATCCCCTCCGACGTGTTAGCCTCAAGTAAGGAATACCGGGTGTTCAGGTCGGTCGTTGACAACAGCCACTGAACGTGGGACAACTCTGCACTCATGACTTTGGTTAAAATATGCTCAAGCACTTCCATTCCTTCAGCATTGGTCATTCCATCCTGGAGCTGCACCGTCTCCGGCTTTTGAGCTGCAGCATGTTCCTGGGTAATGACGATTTTGCCGATATGCTTGGCCGATGCCATATACCGGAAAGCCTCTTCCGTATCTGCGAACCGGTAGGGGATCACAGGCAGCGGTGTAAAAGTGCCTTCTTCCACATGCCGGGCAATCTCGCGGAAAAGCTTTGTGTAGCCGCGCAGGCCACTGTCCATGCTGATGGCTGACACAGAAATTCCTTTCTCGAAAATCCGCATCCCCAGCTTGCTGTTCTCCATAATGTCCTTTACGCCCATTTCCAGAAATCTGCCATGCGGGGCCAATAAGGAAAGGCCTTTTTCGACAGCCTCTCCCGTCAGGGAATTCAGAACCACGTCTACCGTTCCGGCAGACTCACGGATTTGGTCGGCAAAAGCAAGATCCCGAGAGGAGTACACATGGGAGATACCCAGTGAACGCAGGTAGTCTCGTTTCTCTTCGGTGCCGGCCGTTGCATAAATCTCCGCTCCAGCCCACTGGGCGATTTGCACGGCTGCCAGACCCACGCCGCCTGTTGCCGTATGAATCAGCACTTTCTCGCCCAAGGAGAGCTGTCCACGGATAATCAGCGCGTAGTAAGCTGTCATAAATGCAATCGGCAGGGTTGCCGCTTCAGCAAACGATATCCGGGAAGGCTTGCGCACCATCGAGCTTGCCGGCACACGCGCGTATTTGCCCAAGCTTGCTCCGGCTATCGCCATCACTTCATCTCCAGGCAGCCAACCGGTTACGCCTGCCCCCACCCTCGTTACCGTCCCGGCGCATTCCAGGCCGAAGCTGAAACCATAGGTATCCGGCAGCTTAAGCACACCGAGTGCATACAGCACTTCCTTAAAGTTCAGGCCGTTAGCCGCCACTCTTATCTCTACCTCATCCGGTCCCGGAGGCATCCGGTATTCAGACAGGATATGCAGGCTGTTCAGTTCACCTTGTACGGCTAATCCCAGCCGATAATTGCCGACCACAGGCAACGTTCCTTCGCGTTCCAAAGGCAACTTGTCTGACAGCGACTGGTCACGGACTTTTCTCATGACATATTCTTCAATCTCCATGAGTATACTGCCTTCCAGATCAGTAATGAGGCAGGTATACGTCCGGGCTTCTTCACTTTGTTCCCCTTCTTGCACAATGGTGCAGAGATTAGCAGGAAACGGCCGGAGAATCTGGAGGTTCTTATACGCAAAAGGCAGATAAGCACGGCTGTCCTCCGTTTGTTCGTTGAGCAGGCTCGTTGCCCGGTCCATCAGAGCGGGATGAACTCCGTAATCAGCCGAGTCCCTTGCCAGATCCTCTGGCAGTGACAATTCGGCAACAGCTTCATTCTCGTTTCGGAAGAACCGGCGCATGTTGTTCCAGTGAGGGCCATATTGCATGCGTACCTTCGCGCCCTCCTCGGATCGTTCTGCTTCTACAGGAACCGTTGCTGCCAGTAGGCAGTTATGGAGCTTATTGAGCTCTGTGTCGCTGAGTGTCCGATCAGTCTGCTCTTCCAGGCGCTCCGCGCAGCCTTTGGCATGTTGTACCCATTCTCCTGCCGCTCCTATGGAGGACATGGAGAATTCCCAACCGCTGCTGTTTTTGGACCATGCGGTTCTTAGCTCACACATCTCTTCGACCACAAGCGGCTGTACAAAAAACAGTTCAACAATGTTCAGGCCGGTATCTCCGGTTAACTCTTCAAACGATGCCCTGAGAATCTCTACATAACCCGTCCCCGGTAAAAGGGAGGAACCGAGCATCCGGTGGCCGTCCAGTACCCAATGATGCTCTGCCGACAATTTGGACACATAAACCGTCTGCGTCTCCCCTGCCGCATTACTTTTGGAGGTCAGCAGCGGGTGGGAGATGCGCAGCGGAAGGTCCGTAAGCCCTTCTTTGTAGGCTGGGGTATCCAAATCGTCTTTGTCGGACCCGTTAAATCGGTTCATAGCCTCAACAGCCATCCCCGTCTCCTTCCATGCATCCCAATCCATGCTGACTACGCGCATTCCAGACGACTCCCCGGCATGTGCACGGGCGAATCCGTCCATAAAGGCATTGGCCGCTGCGTACCCACTCTGCCCGAAAGCACCGAACGTGCCGCTGATCGAAGAGAACAGCAGGAGAAATGCCGGTGGCTGCTGCATATCTGCAAGCACCTCATATAAGGCTGTGGTACCTGCGATTTTGGGCCGCAGCACCGCTGCGATTTGTTCTCTTGTTGCGATGTGGATCATGCTTCCATCCGGCACTCCTGCGGCATGGAATACTCCGTCCAGCCGGCCGAAGCGCTCCGCTGCTGCGCAAATGACGCGTTCCATCGTTGCTCGGTCAGCGACATCGGCATATTCCACATGCACCTGTGCTCCGCTCACAATTAACTGCTCCAGCCGATCCTGTACCGGATGCGGCTTGCGGCTAACCAGTACAAGCCTGGCCTGATATTGACTAGCCAGATAATCGGCGAGCGCAAGGCCGATTCCGCCAAGTCCGCCAGTGATCAGGTACACTGCTCCCTTGCGCAAGGTGCCGCACGGAAGGGTTCTCCGGGGAAGGGGCACCCGGATGAAGCCGTGTTCATATCGGTGTGAGGACCGCAGCGCTTGCCGAGTGGGAAGCGGGCAAGCCTTACCCTCCGACCCTTCGAAAGGCAGTGTCAGCAGAAGTCCGGGATTCGCGGCGGCGGACTCCTTGTCGAGATCCAATGTATGCACCCGGATATGCGGATACTCCAGCGGGATAACGCTGGCTACTCCAAGCAGGGTAGCTTTTAGCGGATCTACAATGTCGTTCGAATGGACCCGTTCCATTTGATTTGTGACCAGTGTAAGATCCAGCGTCTTCCCTTGCGCGGCTACAGCGGCCGCACGAACCAGTTCCAGTACACTGTACAGGCAGCGGTTAAGCACCTCAATGCCGGCAAGATTCTCCCCGTTTCGACCGGACGCTACTTGGGCCTGAACCAAGGTTTCGGCTTGTTCCAACCCGAGACTCCACAGATGAATGATCCGTTCGGGCGGCTGTATCCCGGCTTCGGCAAGCACATCAAACAATTGAGCATAATGGGCCGGGTTGCCGGGATCAAGGGTGTACTCAGCAGCAGACTCCCTCTGAAAGCTCCCTTCGGGGTAGACCTTGATCCAGCGGTCTCCTTGCTCCTCCAGTAACTCTGTAAGCTGGTCAGCGAAAAGGCTCCGCTCAGTGAACAACAGCACCGTCTGTCCGTTGCAGGCAGTACGTTTGTCTTCCATACTGCCCTCTTGCTCACTCCAGTCCGGGGCATAAGCCCATTCTGAAACCGGACGTTTACGGGAAAGCGAGCTGTCCGGTTGGATATTCTCTGCTTTCCCCTGTTGATATTTCCAGTAATATTGCTTCTCGAATGGGTACACCGGCAGGGAAACCCGCCGTCCTTTGCGGTTCTCAAATACTTTCTCCCAGTTGATAGCCACTCCGCTCATCCATAGGTCGCCCAAGGCCTGAAGCAGATGAACACCTGCGGCCTGTGCCTCGGAGGCTTTGGGTACTATGCTAAGAATCTTACTGGTACTGCTGATACCCGGATTTCGGCGGATCAGTTGACCCAGCGTCCGGCCCGGGCCGACTTCCAGAAATACAGGCTCAAGCTGTTCCGCCAGCGTTGTCACGCCTTCCGAGAACCTGACGGTTTGCCGGACATGATTCACATAGTATTCAGGGTCCACCGCTTGTTCGGCTGTGATGAACTCACCCGTAACATTGGAGATATACGGAATTGCCGGAGCCGCCAATTTGATTTCTTGGAGCACTTTGCTGTAGGGGCCGAGCATCGGCTCCATCATCGCGGAATGAAAGGCATGCGATACCTGCAGACGGAACGGCTCGTGGCCGTTTTGCCGCAGTTCGGCTGACAGGGCACGAATGGATGCGGGCGGTCCCGAGACCACTGTGAGTTCCGGGCTGTTGGTCGCAGCCACGCACAGATCGGGCCATTCGCCCAGCATTGGAAGCAAACACTCATGCCCCAGGCTAATACTAATCATCTCACCGTGTTCCATCTGCTGCATTAGCGAGGATCGGCGGATCACCAGCCGGATAGCCTCCTCCAGTGTCAACACGCCTGCTATGCAGGCCGCCGTGTATTCACCGAGGCTATGCCCGATCATAGCCGCCTGTGAGATACCCCAATGCTGCAAAAGCCGGGCCAGCGCATACTCCACCATGAACAGCAGCGGCTGGGCAATTTCGGTCTGGTCGATAGCCTTCAAAGTCGTTGCCGGCAGTGTTGACCCTCCCGAGTCCGGCCCCCGCTGCGGCAGCCAGATGGACCGCAAATCGGTCGCCAAGATCGGTGAGGCCAGCTCCAGACAGCGATCCATTTCACTCCGGAATAGCGGCTGCGTATCATACAGGTAACGTGCCATTCCTGCATGCTGGGTTCCTTGGCCCGGGAATGCGAATACTACATGCACAGCCTCCCGGATACGGGCAATGTTGCGAGTTCCGCTCTGGAAAGCACGCAGGCCGGCAGCAAGCTCAGCTGCATCCGATGCAATCCATGCCACCCGGCAGTTCAATTCTTGACGGCCTGTATTCAGCGTATAGGCGATATCAGCAAGCTGTTGCTCTTGACCTTCTGCCGAACTGAGATAACAGAGCAAGTCTTCTGTTTTTTGCAGCAAGGCTTCTTCTGTCGCAGCGGATAATAGGAACAATTCGGTTGATCCCTCACTCCGGTTCTGTCTGTTCCCATGATCTGCCGCGACGGAAAGCGGAGCCTCCTCCAGAACGACATGCGCGTTGGTTCCACCGATTCCGAAGGAGCTTACGCCAGCACGGCGCGGCGAACCTTCCGGCGGCAGCCAATCCTGAAGCGTGGCATTGACATACAATGAACTTTTGTCGAAGCCGATGGCTGGATTAGCCTGCTTATAATGCAAGCTGGGAGGCAACTGCTTGTGATGCAGTGCCAGCACTGTTTTGATGAATCCGGCAATTCCCGCAGCAGCATCGAGATGTCCGATATTGGTTTTGACAGACCCGATGGCTGTTCCAGTTCCATTGGAGGCGGGGAACAACCCGGACAAGGCCTCGATCTCGATGGGATCACCCAGTGGGGTGCCCGTACCATGCGTCTCAATGTAACTGATGGATTCCGCAGGGACGGCTGCGGCTTCCAATGCAGCCGTCACAACCTCTAGTTGTCCCTGAACACTAGGTGCCGTGAATCCAGCCTTGCGCGTTCCATCGTTGTTAATCGCAGATCCTTTAATAACAGCGTAGATATGATCGCCATCCCGAACGGCCTGATCCAGCCTTTTTAACACCACAAGACCCGCACCGTCGCCGCTGACTGTCCCTTTGGCATCTGCATCAAAGGCTTTGCAGTGCCCGTCCGGCGATTTAATCATGCCATCCTGGTAGGTGTAGCCCGATTTCTTGGGTACTGAGATCGACACCCCTCCTGCCAGTGCCAGATCCGACTCTCCTCGCATCAGGGAATTACAGGCTAGATGTAGCGCTACTAGAGACGAAGAACAGGCGGTTTCTACGGTTAACGACGGACCTTTCAGATTGAGCTTATATGAGATGGGCATGCTCAAGGAATGTACATTAAGATTTGCCGCCCGCCAGCGTTCTGTATCGTCCTCCAGCGAATCGAACAGGCGGTTTACCCAGTTCAAATGGACCGTTGCGCCCACAAATAAGCCAATGGCATCCTGGTACCGCATGGGATCATATCCGGCATCCTCCAGGCTCGCCCAGGCGAGTTCATGCAAAATGCGAAGCTGCGGGTCCATAAGTTCGGCCTCTTGCGGACTGTAATGGAACAATTCCGCATCGAAGTATTCGATATCCTCAAGCATCCCCTTGGCCTTCACATACATGGAGTCACGCAGCAGCGTCTCGGCAATTCCCGCAGCGCGTAATTCTTCATCGGAAAAGAACGAAATGCTCTCCTTCCCATCCCGCAGATTGCGCCAAAAACTCGTCGGATCAGCAGCACCTGGGAACCTTCCGGCAAGTCCGATAACAGCAATATCACTAGTTGTTGCTGAAGCGCCTTCCATCGGCTGTTGCTCTACTTGGGAGGGAACAGCTACATGATCGTTGTCGTTCTTCGGGCTCCCTTCGGTTTGCTTCGCGGCCATGTACGCGGCGAGCTCTCTGACCGTTGGATATCGGAATAAATCGGTTACCGACAGCTCAATACCGGTGGAGGCATTCAGCTTATCGCTGATACGGATCGTCAGGAGCGAATTCCCGCCGATATCAAAAAAGGGGTCATCAAGTCTAATCTGTTCCACCCCTAGTGCTTCCTTCCAGGCTTCCAGCACCGTGATTTCCATAAAGGCCAATGATTTTGCAGGTTTACCTCCGATGACTGAGGAAGGGAACGGCAGGTTGCGCAGCGCCTTCTTGTCAATTTTCCCGTTGATCGTCAGCGGCAGCGCAGCAAGCTGCATATAACGCGTAGGCACCGCATAGGATGGCAGCCGTTCCAGCAACGCTTTTCTTAGCGAACCTGCTTGCAGTTTGTCGCCCGCTACAAAATATGCAGCCAGCTCCTTCTCCCGGTCAGATGACTGAATAATAATAACCGTACAGTCTTCTATTCCGGACAGCCGGCTTAATTCATGTTCGATTTCTTGCAGCTCAATCCGGTATCCCCGAACCTTCACCTGATTGTCGGCTCTCCCGAGAAAATCAATATTCCCATCAGGAAGCCATCGGGCCAAATCCCCTGTTCTGTACATCCTGTACTCTGGATAAAGCGGATCGGGAATAAATTTGGCTTCGGTCAGCTCAGGGTTGTTTAGATACCCTCTTGCCACGCCTTCCAGCCCGACGCATAGTTCACCAATTGCTCCCACAGGCAAAAACTGTTGATTCCGGTCCAGAATATATGCAGTGGAGTTCGAGACAGGTCTGCCGATCGGGATTCTGGTCTCATATTCCCGTTCAATCGCAAATGTGGTGGACAGCACCGAATTCTCGGAAGGACCATAGCCATTGACGAGTGCCAAAGCCGGGCAGGCCTGTCTCACTTTGTTAATCTGCGTTGGCGACAACGTATCACCACCAATAATCAGATAACGCAGGGAATGGAACAGCGAAGCATCCACACTGGCTAATTGATTGAACAGCGGTGTAGTCATCCACATCAAGCTTATTTTCTGCTGGAGCAGCGTTTCTTTTAATACCTGAGGCATCAGCAGCTTGTCCTGAGCCATCAGGTACAGTGACGCTCCATTCAGCAGTGCCCCCCAGATCTCGAAGTTGGAGACATCGAATTCAAACGGACATGTCGGCAAAATCACATCGCTGGCGCTGAAATTCACAAACTCTGTATGCTTGACCAGCCGCACGATGCCTCTATGCTCGATCATTACGCCTTTGGGCTTTCCGGTAGATCCGGAAGTATAAACAATGCAGGCTAGACGGTGTCCGCCATCATGCGGAGAAGGGAAGCTGTCCAGCGGTGCTGGGTCTTCTTTCTCAAGGATATCTTGGTAACACAGCGTATCTACATTCATGGATTTCATAAAAGAAAGCCGGCTATCCGTGTCTGACAGCATAAGCCGCATTCCTGAATCTTCGATCATGAACCTGATCCGCTCTTCGGGATAATCCGGGTGCAGAGGCACATAAGCCGCCCCGGATTTCAGAATCGCGAGCAGTCCCATGATCGTCTCCGGGCTCCGCCGAGACTCGATTCCAATGTATTGCTCCGGCCCGGCTCCAAGACGAATCAGTGCAGCGGCTACCCGGTCAGACATCCGATCAAGCTCAGCATAGGTCCACTTGACTTGCTCATGAATTATGGCAATGTTCTGGGGATGGCTCCGTGCCATCGTGGTGAACCACTGCGGAATAGATTGTTCACGGAACTGCTTCAGGGGTTCGGCGGATGACAGCAGTCCGTTCATTTTTAGTGCGTCAGGCTCCGCGATCCTAATGTCTGACACCAGTACCTCTGGCTGCGCGACAAGATTATGCAGCAGTTGCACAAAGCACTGTGACATCTGATTTACCACAAAATACTCATAGCTTTCCTGATCATAGATGAAGTCCATTTCGAAACCGCTGCTCTCCCGAATGAGCAGAGTAAGCGGATAATGAGTGTGCTCCACCATTTCAAAGGAACTGATCGACAATGGAACTTGCCCGGTTAGATCTTCCGGTACTGAGTCTGCCATCGGCTGCTCCAGCAGCACCTTATCCAGCGGATAGTTCTCCATGACCAGTAAGGTATCAAATAACTCCTCCGTACCTTGAATCCCAGCGTATTCCCGGATCTCAGACAGACCAGCCATTTCATATGGACGCCTGGCCGCGATTGCTGAATGAACGCCCGCGAAATACTCCAGAACACTTTCCATCCTTCGGCTGGAAAGACGCAGCGGCACCGTATTGATCAACAGCCCGACTATACGCCCGATGCCGGTAAGACTAACGCCCCTGCCGGATAACGTCGAGCCAAATACAATATCATCGACATGTTTGAACCGCTGGAGCAATATGCCCCACGCACCATTCATCAAGGTGGCTACCGACATGCCATTGTTTTGGCAAAATAGCCGCATTCCCGCCGCTGCCGTTTCCGGTATGTTCAGGGATACCCGTTTGAATCCCGAGCGCCGGGGTTTGTAGAACGGCTGTATCGGTTGCTTTATTTCATAATCCCGCAGGCAATCGGCCCAATACACCGCTTCCCGTTCCGGTTCGCGTGAGCTTTTGACAGCAGCCAGGTAAGCCTTCATTCCCGGCTTTGCTGAAAGGGACACTTCCTGATCTTCAGCGAGTGCCCGGTAGGCATGAAGCCATTCTTCCAGCACAATGCCGAGACTCCAGCCATCCAGCACAATGTGATGGTACGTAAGGAACAATCTGCATTCCCCGTCGAACTTACATAATACGATTCTTAGGGTTTCCCGGGTCAGGTTGAAACGTATCGTACGGTTCCGTTTGCCAATGATTTCTGCAGTTAGCTGCATCCGTTCTTCTATGCTCTTCGTCTGCTTCAGAGCCGCTTGATCTTCACTGGAAATGACGGCTTTAAATTCATCAGGGATAATTCCGCCCGTGAAATCATAGATTTCCGGCAACGGTTCACGGCTCCGAAGCACCACCTGTACAGGTGACCGGAGACCCTCCCATTTGAAAACGGACCGCAATGCGTCATTCGCACGGTAGACAGCGAGCCAGGCCTCATTGAACAGCCGGTTATCGACTTGCCCCTGCAGGCTAAGGACAAGGTGCTCCATGTATTCACTTTTGGATTCCCCCTGCAAATAATGAAACAGCATCCCTTGCTGCAGCGGCCGCAGCGGCCAAATATCCTGGACGTTGTTTTTCTCAACCTTCATCTTGGGCCTCCTCACTTATGAACGGCAAGTGCATCCTGAATGGCGGCGATCACATCATCCTGCCGGTCATGAATGAAAAAGTGGCCGCCGGGCAGATTTTTGATCACCATGCTCCCGCTGATATACTGCTCCCACTCTATCCCGTTCTCCGCAGGCATCAAGGGATCATCGGTGCCGAGCATGACCGTGCAATCCACCGGAAGCTTCACGCACCGGCCGTTACCGGCATATAACTCGTAGATTCTATAGTCCGCTTTGATGATCGGCAGAAAAACTCTCATTAGCTCCGAGTGATTAACCAGTTCCTGAGCGGTACCGCCCAGCTTGATGATTTCTTGAAGGAATAGCTCGTCCGGCAGTTTATGCAGTTGCTCCTCTCCATAACGCAGGTGCGGGGGATTACAGCCAGAGAGGAAGACATGTACCGGAAGCGCCTGTCCGCTCTCCAGGAGCCGCACACTCAGTTCATAAGCCGCCAGTCCTCCCAGGCTGTGTCCGTACAGCGCATATGGACTCCCCTGAAGCTGGCTGCCAATATGCTGTACAAGATCGTCAATCAATTCCTCCATACTGCCGCATAGCTTGGACCCGAACCGTTTGCCTCTGCCTGGAAATTCAAGGGGTACCACTTCGATATTTTCTGGCAGCAGAGTCCTCCATTTCAGGTAGATGGCTGCTGAGCTGCCGGAATACGGAATTGTAAAAAGCTTGATAGTCATAAGGAAGCCTCCTCTTGAATCACTTGCGGCTGTGTCCGGCGGTCCGTTTGCACCTCTGGATGTAGCGGGAACCACATTTTTAACAGTCTTAAGGCCGGGAACATCGTTCCTGTGATTGCGATCAAAATCATAGCCGGGACTATCGTAAACGGTGCCCAGACGACAATAAATCTCCAAGGATAACCCCAAAAAAGCATTTTGGGTATATACCAGGCTAAGCCCACAATAAAAGCGGCTAGGATAACAAAACCGGATGTCTTGACGTATAGGGCGAAAGAAGGTCTCCTGCTCATCCGTCTGCCACTGCGGATCAAACGCAGATCCTTGACCCATACGTAGATCATCCAGAGACAAAGAGCCGCACAAATGAGGATAATGATCCGTCCTGCGAGATTCGCCGTGTCCATAGTATCCATTGGTGCAGCGGCAGGTTTCAGATCTTGCTGCAAGGCATACAATCCCTCGCAGATGGCGTAAGTCGCCGTCGTATTCCGATTCCCCAGGACAGCAACTCCGATTTGTTTTACTGGATCAAACAAGACGTAAGAAGAGAAATTTGGATTATTGCCCCCGTGTGAATAGAGGGTATGATCTCCTTTGTTAAATACAAGCCAGCCACCGCCATAATGAAAAGGTGTCGTGTACGGAGGAGTTTCTGTTGCCTTGACCGTTTCATCGGGAATCTGCGCACGGGCAATGGCCCCCCTAAGCTCTGAAGGCGCTGCTGCCGGGTTCATATGCAGATTCAACCAGTTGGCCATATCCTTAGCGCTTGACAAAATGTAGCCTGCGGGTGTATTCCCGCGGTAGACGGGGGCTTGATACTCTCTGTTGCCGATAAGTCCAGGCTTGTATCCTTGGGAGATTTCCTTGCCACCTTGCAAGATCGCTCTTCCTGCGGATGTTTGCTCTAAACCCAAAGGCTGCAAAACTTCAGCGGACATATAAGATTCATAGGACATCCCGCTCACAGCTTCAATAATCGCGCCAAGTACATCATAATTTCCGGTGGAGTACAGAAATTGGGTCCCCGGTTTATACCAGAGCGGGTTTTCGCTTAGTCCGCGCACCGTATTCTGGAGTGCGTTGTCTTCGGTGGACGGATCAATCAGCGCAACGGAATCACTGCCCAGTCCACTGGTCTGGTGGAGGAAATGCCCGACCGTTGGTTCCGCAGACTCCCCCTTCGCTTGCAGTGCTAACCATGGCAGATAGCGGGTTACCGGCGCTTCCAGGTCTACAAGCCCTCTTTCGACAAGCAGCAGCAGACCGACGCCGGTGAAGGCTTTACTGTTGGAGCCAAGTTCGAACAAGGTGTCCGGGGTTACCGGTATATTCCGGCTGGCGTCAGCTTTGCCATACCCCTTAACATAAGTCTTGTCACCGCGAAGCACAGCTACAGAGACACCGGGAAGATCCATCTGATCCATCAGCCTAAGCACATATTCGTCGACGGACTCAGCCGAAATCCCGCTACCAGCAGTATTTGCCGAAGCTGGCGGCAGCGCAGTTATACCAAGCAGAATACAGGCACAGAGCATTTTGATTAGCAAGCGGTTCATGCCATCCCCCCTGTTATTTGAATAACGAATCCAACTCCTCTTGTGTCATATCCACCGCATCAAAATCGGCGGGTGTCCAGTTTGGCTCCCTCTGAACCGGCGGTTGAGTGAGAAGTTCCACAAAGAGGGCTTCATACCGCTCCATCCACTGCTCCATGACCTTGTCCGGCATACTGGAGGGATAACGTAACTCCAGATACAGTCTGCGCTTCAGAATATAAGCGTTGATCTCCAGTGCGAATGGTGTTGCATTGTCTTCGGCCATATCCGGTCCTGTTGGCTCATTCAGAACACGCAACAGCCCATTCCCGTAATCCTCCTGAAATTCCCCGAGATAATTGAACAAAATCCGGGGAACAGCCGGTGTAATCTGCCCTAATCCATAAGCCAAAATGCCATATCCCAGCCCTTTGCGGGGCACCGCCCTAAACTGTTGGAGAATGTTATCCCTCTTCTCGATTACACCTGTACCTGCCTCAACCGTAATTCTGACCGGATACAGACTGGTGAACCAGCCAGTGGTACGCGAGAGATCAATTTCAGGGAACAAGGGCTCCCGGCCATGTCCTTCCAGCCAAATGACCTGCGTCTGCCAGTCCCAGGTATCATGAAGTGCCAGGGCAAGCGCAGTCTGCAGCAGCTCATGGGGCTGCAGACCGTTAATCTGCTGGCACTGTTCAAGCAATAGCCCCGTTTCTGTAGGGCCGAACGTCAGCGTACGAAGTGTCGTGCGTCCACTACCCGGTTGCCCTAAACAAAGCCAATGATCATCTGGGAGGTTGTAATTTCCGCTCCAATATTCCCGCTCCCGCTGGACCAGCGGTTCAGTGCGTTCGCTCAGCGCCAGGGCCCAGCGCTTGAACGATGATGTTTTGGGCAGACACTGGCGTTCTCCCTGAAGCAATCGTCCCAAATCCTCCATAATAATCCGCCATGAGACACCGTCTATGCAGACATGGTGAGCCGCCAGCAGCAGACGATTAGCACGTCCCGGCTCCATAATCAGACAGGCGCGGAAGGGGAAATGTTCCTGCTCAGTAAGGCGTATGCCTGCCTTCAGTGCGGAGGTATATGACAGTAACTCTTGAGCGCGTTGTTTAGGATCGAATCCGGTCAAATCAAGTACATTTAGCTGGAACTCATACACAGAAAGGTTATTGTTATAGGCTAGCTGCTGCTGTACAGAGTCATAATGCAAGCGCAAGGAGTCATGCAGCCGGATCAATTGCCTTAAACTGTCTTCAAGGGTATGCGTGGCAACATCTTCTCTGATCTCCAGCAGCATCGATTGCAGATAGTAGTCTTCATTCTTAAGCTCCCGGGAGAAAAACCACGACAGGATCGGTGTCAACGGGACGATTCCCTCCGGCGGACCCTGCGGCTGAACCACCTTATCTTCCGTGAGATGCAGCAGCATTTCGCTTATGAGGGGATGATCCAGAATGTCAGCCGCGCTGAGTTGAAGTCCTTGGTTTTTGAGCAGGCTTGAAATCTGAATCGCTTTGATGGAATCCCCGCCCAGATTGAAAAAACGGTCCTCCAGGCTGATTTCCCTACGGTCTAGAACGGTCCGTAGTGCGGATAAAAGGCGTTCAGTCTGCGTCCCTCCTTCGTACTCCTGGACCTCTGCAGCGGCGGCATTTAAATCTTGTGCAAGCTGCCTCCGATTGGCCTTCCCATTAGCAGTAAGCGGAATCTCTGCCCTGAAAATGATGCGTCCCGGAACCATGTATCCAGGCAGGATGCCTGCCAGACGGCTGCGGATATCCAACGCTGTAAGCGAGCCTCCGACAATACAGGCGACCAGTTCCATACCGGGGCCTTCACCCTCCGTCAAAACAACTGCATTACGGATGCCCTCCATCTCCAGCAGGTGATGTTCAATCTCTTCCGTCTCGATTCGGTAGCCTCTAACCTTAAGCTGGGTATCGCAGCGGCCGATATATTCCATCACTCCGCCTTCACCCCACCGGACCAGATCCCCCGTACGATACATCCGGTTGCCCTTGTTCACTGAATCCGGCAAGAATCGTTCCGCCGTCAGCTCGGGTTGATGGACGTAGCCAGCCGCAACACCGGGGCCGGAGATATAGAGTTCTCCCCTCGCACCTGGAGGCAGCGGCCGCAAATCCCTATCCAATATATATAGCTTCGCATTTGCAGCAGGTACTCCTATAGGAACCGCCGCTCCCTTGTCTTTTATGGAATCATAACGGTAAATCATACAGCCTACGGTTGCTTCCGTTGGCCCGTATTCGTTATAAATAGCCAGATTGGGCCCGTAGGCTTGCTGAACGGCTGCTGCAAGGCCGGTTTTGAGACTCTCCCCGCCTACAATCAGTGTCCGCAAGGCAGCATCCGGCCTCCGTTCTTCCCCCATAAGCGCAAGATGGGAAGGGGTAAGCTTGATTACTGTAGCTCTGTTCTCGCTCAGAATCCGGCTCAAGGTATAGTCCTCGCCGCTGGAGGGGTATATCCTCAACTGGGTGCCGCTGACCAGCGGTACGAACAAGGATGTCAGCGTCAGATCAAAGGCGATTGAGGAATAAAAGGCGAACACTTCGTGTTCCGAGGTCAAGTATTCTGCTGCTGCCCAAGTGATATAGTTGGCCAGGTTAGAATGAAGAACTTTAACCCCTTTGGGCGCTCCTGTAGATCCCGAGGTATATAGGATGTAAGCCGTTTTTTCAGGCCTTGGCCTCTGCTGTTCCCCCGCAGACAACGGTCTATGCCGGAGCAGATGCCGGGGATTGCGCGTTGGAATAGGCCAGACGAAAGCCGGTTCCTCTGGCAGATCGGTCAACAGGCAGATTGCTCCCGAGTCTCGGAGTGTATACTCCGCTCTGGCGGCCGGAACTCCGGGGTCAAGCGGCAGAAAAGCCGCACCGCACTGAAGAATCGCTAGAATTGCAATGATCAGTTCGGGAGAATGATGCATCCGTACGCCTATAACGCCTGACACTTGCGGAAATTCTACGGTCAGGGCTGCCGCAAGGCAATTGACCTGCTGCGCCAATTCTGCAAAGGTCAGCTTCTCATCTGCACAGCTCACGGCAATCCGATTCGGATGGAGCCGAACCTGATCTGCGTATAGATCCATAACCGTCTTTTCAAGTGGATAGTTATGGATTGAATGCTGGTTGTAATGAATCAAAGTTTGTTCCAATTGTCTTTCGGTAGACAGCGTCAGTTCCTTCAATGGGAGGTCTGGAGTATGCACCATCTGGTTCAACACATGCAGGAGACATTCCACCAGCGACTCTGCCTCTTCCTTGCCAATGATCTGAGTCTGGTAGTCCAGAGTGAACAATAACGTGCCATCCTCGGACCAGTCCTTGATCATCAACTGTACGGGATAAGCCTGCTCGCCGGAGTAGAACTCCTCATTGCTAATCATCATGCTGTCCACGGTTGTCAGCAGGTGGGTATTATAATAATTCACAGCGGCCTGGTATAAGCTGCCATGCCCTTTTTTTCGCAACTGAAGATGTTTTGCAAGGAGATCGAACGGATACTTGTGATTAGCGAGATTACGTGAATATTCACGGCGTACCCGCTGTAAAAATGTACGTATGGACAGGCCTTCCTTAAGATGCAGTGACAGCGGCAGATTGCCAGTGAACATGCCAACCGTTGCCTTGGTGTGTGCAGAGCGGTTGGACACGGGTATGGACAGGATTAGATCTTCTCTCTGGTAATACCTGCCTAATACCAACCCGAATGCGGCAGATAAAAATAGGGGCAATGACACATTAAGCTCTGGCAGAACACGGGTAATCTGCTCGGTGGCCTGCTTGTCGAGCAGGCGGGTATAGCGGCTGCCGGCCGGAGCAGTGGCAGTTTTGTCAAACAGAGGTTCGGGAAGAATGTCAAATTTGTTCTCCCAGAATTGTTTGTTGCTCTGACAGCGCTGAGAGCTCAGGTATTGACTTTCGAGATCAAGATAAGTCAAATAGGAGGGTTCGGACACCGCACAGTCAGAGATGTCTTCCCTGCCCAGCGATTCATAATGTCCGAGAATTTGTCTGGTCAGCAGGTCCATTGACCAGCCGTCGCAGATGATATGATGGGCTTTCAGGAGAAAACCATTATCCTGCTCCCCCACCTTGAAGGTAGCGATGTGGTATAAAGGAGAATCGAAAAGTTCAAATCGTTTTGCCGCCTCTGCCTTCACCCACCTCTCATAAGCCGTCTGGGGATTGGCATATGAGCTGAAGTCGTAGCGGGGCAACGGCTGTAGCGAAGTAGTATCCGCTACATATTGTTGCGGTTCTCCGTCTTGTGCCCGCAAACGCAGGCGCAGGCCATCATGAGATTGAATCACATTCTGGATCGAAGTTTCCAAACGGGGGAAGTCGAGCGTTCCGTGAATACGCACACAGCCACCAATATGATGTACGGCTGTCTGGGGATGAAGGCATTCGGTATACCAAATTCTCTTTTGGGGATGGCTTAAACGATGCAATGCCTTATTCACAAGATCCATATCAGTGTCCGCCTTTCGCAGATATAGAATTCAGTCTCCAGGATTCAATGGATTCGGCTAATCGGGCTATCGTCTGCTGCTCCAAAAAAACTTCAAGTCTAAGCGTCACGCAAAACTGTTCACATATATGTGCATGCAAGGAAGCTGCCAGCAGCGAGTTGCCTCCCAGTTCATAATAATTGTCGTTGATTCCGATCGGGGCCACCCCCAGATACAGCTCCCAAGCTGCAACCAGGTCCCGTTCAACCTCTGTTCTTGGTGCGATGTATCCATCCAACTGCTCTGGCCGCAAGTTGACGGGTTCCGAAATGGGCTGAAGCGGTCCGGTAGTATCAAGTGCAGAATCATCACGCTCCACCCAGCAGCGTGTTCTTTCAAATGGATAGGCAGGCAATTCAATGCGGCGGCGGCGTTCCCCTTGATAATATGCCTTCCAATTGACGGGGCAGCCTTCCATCCAGACTTTGCCGAGAAGAAGGAAAATACTCTTCCATTCTGTCACTCCATGACTTTCCGAAGGTTCACCGAGATTCATATCAAGCACCAGCCGATCTATTTCATTCTTACTGCTGGTCTGTAATGAGGCTCCGTTTTCCAGGGCATCCGCCAGATATGCTGTCCAAAAATCGCTGCTGCTCCACTCCGTATGAGTCATCGGGTCCCTCCCCGGCGGTGCTGCAAGTGGAACCTTCATCGGCCCCGTTTTCAGACTGGAGACACGTTGCCGGTAGCTTCGGACAAAAGTACCCCGCGCCTCACCCGAAGTTGCGAGTGCGGCTGTAAAGGAGCTGCCCAGATACAAAGCATCCGCATGAGTCAGGAGGCCACAGGCATAAGCGGCGGCAAATAAGCCGCTGCCCGTACCTTGGCAGCCCGAGGGATGGATTCCCCAGCTCTCCCAGAGTTTGAACAAGGAGATCTGCACGATTAATGCGTATGTGGCTTGTTCCTGCAATGCCGAATCTCCCTTACCGAACCATTCCTCTGCCAGCTTCTTACCCTGCACGAAGTTGTTGTAGAATACCGTTTCCTCAGCGATCCAATCCCCAAGCTCAGGAGCCTCGAAATTGGATAGGTCCGGGAAGTGGAACAAGGGCATGCCCGCAAGATCGGGGTTATCCTTCCTGCTAGTCTCCCGTTCCATCCATTGCGTCTCACCTCCGCAGCCGTATAGCCAAATTGCCCGGTGCTCAAACAGCTTCCGTCCGGTTTGCAGTGTATAGGCTGCATCCGCTAACTGTTCTTCTGAAGCAGAGCTTAGAAATTGCTGCAAGGATTGCTTTTGCCTCTTGAGCGCTTCTGCACTTTTGGCGGAGAGGACGAACAATTTGCTGCGCCGTAAGGAAGGTTCCTTTGGCAACACGGGCGCTTCTTGCAGGATAACATGTGCATTGGTGCCTCCAAGCCCAAAGGAGCTGACCCCAGCCAGACGCCGCTGATTGGGGCTGCTCCACTCCAGCGGAACAGGATTCAGATAAAACGGGCTCTGGCCCGTCATTAATCTGTCGTGTGGTGTATCTGCATGAATAGCGGGTGGCAGTATCCTCTCTCGCAGGGCCATGACTGCTTTGATTAACCCAACAATACCTGCGGATGGCCCCGTATGACCGACGTTAGATTTGACCGAACCCAAAGCACAAAAAGCGTTTTTTTCAGTATGTCTGGCAAATACCTCATGCAGTGCCTCAAGCTCAATCGCATCTCCTAGAGGAGTGCCGGTACCATGAGCTTCTATGTAACAGATGTCCTCGGCGCTTACGTCTGCGTTCATCTGTGCGCGTTCAATAACCTGAATCTGACCTTTGACTGCGGGAGCTGTATATCCGGCTTTGAGGGCTCCGTCATTATTGACGGCAGAACCTTTAATAACAGCATGAATGGTGTCGCCATCCTCAAGGGCATCACTATATCTTTTCAGTACGACGCAACCTGCCCCATCGCTGTACAAGGTTCCAGTAGCCTGCTTATCGAACGCCCGGAGATGCCCATCAGCGGACAACAACCCGTTGTCTTGATAGTAATAGCCGTTGGCTTGGGGAATGCCGAGTGTTGCACCTCCACATACCATCATGTCACTGGAGTAAGTGAGCAGACTCTCGCAAGCCAGATGTACAGCAACCAGCGAGCTGGAACAGGCAGACTGAACATTCAGCACTGGTCCGGTAAGGCCTAGCTTGTAAGCGGCCATCGTCGCTGCATGGTCTTTCTCACTTGCAATCTGCATTTGGAGTTCGGAGGCTGCTCTGTTGCCATTGAGAAGCGGCATAAGGTTGAACATTTGATAATAGTTCGCGTACACGCCCGCATACATCCCGATAAGACCGTCATAAGTTCCCGGATCATATCCGGCTGCCTCCAGCGCTTCCCAAGCCATCTCCAGAAGCAGACGATGCTGCGGGTCCATCAAGGACGCCTCTCTTATGTTGAAATTAAAGAAAGCAGCATCAAAATTCTCAATGTTCCGAATGTTGGTGTTTGTGCGAATAAAGTTTGGCCTTCCCTCCGCAGAAGCAACTTCTGCTTTATCCTGCGGGGATGTGTTAGCAACCACCTCTTCTCCACCCAGGATTGCTTCCCAAAACTGTGAAACGGTATCAATGCCAGGCAGACGGATGGAGAGGCCAATAATGGCAATATCCGCCTTATTATCTTCACATTCATTCTCCAATGACATGATATCACTCCCGTAATATTGCTTTCATTCAATATTATTGTAGTATTAAAACTGATTTTGACGATGTCTTGATAATACCAACTATACTATGAAAATATTTAAATAAATACCATTCTTTAGGACTATATAACAATAAAGATAATTAATATAATTTTAAGTAAGTTAATGGAATGGTGTATATATCTGCAGCATTCGACGTCCTATTATGTCGTAAAATGCCAGTAGTTCAATAATGTGCAAATTTCGGAAAGAGCTATTAGTACCAATTTAGATATGGAGTGAGTTCAGATAAATATGCTAGAATCGTATAGCTGTCCTGTTTAGAGAACGGACTTCATATTTCACAATATTCACAATAACGAAAACAAAATAAAATCTCCTAAGACAGGTGTTGTTTATGTCCAAAATTCTTGCTTTTAAGCTCACGGAGCAGCTAAGTCTGGAGAGCTATGCTTATTTTGCAGCACAGGTATCGGAAGCCCGGCGCGCACGTCTCGCCCGGTTTTTCCATAAGGAAGATGCATATCGGTCTTTATTTGGCGAGATACTGGTGCGGTACATCCTCTGCAGCCAGCTCGGTCAACGGAATGGCAATATTCAGTTCGAGGAGAATCCATTCGGCAAACCGGGGGTGTCTGGGCTGCCTGATTTTGAGTATAATGTGTCTCATTCAGGAGATTGGGTGCTGATGATCTGGGGAACGAATGAGGGTTCACTCGGAGTAGATATTGAGCAGATACGGCCCATAGATATTCAAATAGCAGAGCGTTTTTTTTCTGTGGAGGAGCGAGCGGCGTTACAAGGCAAGTCTGCCGGGGAGCGGCAGGATTTTTTTTATGACTTGTGGACATTAAAGGAAAGCTATATCAAGGCGATTGGCACGGGGCTGTCCCGGCCGCTTGATTCATTTACGGTACAACAGCGTGAAGATGGCAGCTTTAGTCTGATCACACAAGCGGAATCAATGTACTTACAGACCTATACTATCGCCCCAGACTACAAAGCCGCCGCTTGTTCAAGCTGCTGCACACTGCCGGAAGCTGCCACTTTTATTAAGCTCAGTGAGCTCTATATGTGGTGAATGTTTCATATTTCCATCACCTGTCCGGTCATTCGGTACCTCAATTCACAATTGGTTGTACGCAGGCATGGCCGGGTATCCCGGTTGTTATGGCGACGAGTCTGCGCATCCCTGCTAAAGCACAACCTACCAGGATGCCCGTTGCCTATTCCGATTGAATCCTAGCGATGCCACCAATGAATAATTAGACTGACACCAGAAGCCGAAACAGCGACAGTAAAAGGACGAGAAAACCAGTCCTAGACTGCCGCTGTTTTATTTAACTAACGTTTCCCGTTATCTTAATGATCCTTCTTTTTAGTCTTAGCTTCGTTTCCGATTATTTTTCACAATGACAATGACAAGGACTAGCAAGAATAAGCCGGCGGTATACCATACAACTTTTCCCCAATCAAATCTGGAACCGGCATATTCACCCTCATAATTAGCTTTAATGAATGACCCATCATTTATCTTAATCGCAATAGCCTCATTTTTGTCCACGTCTTTGATATTGTAATATTCAGTGCCCTTCGGATAGTGATTCGAAAAATTACCTGAGTATGTGCCTTCCTTGTCTGAAAATGATGTAACTTTGCCTATTATTGAACCGATTTGTTCCTTTTCCACTCGATTGTCAGAAATGATATAGGATTTACCGTCGTTTACAACAAAATTATATGCCCAATCCGCCTGAATTGGCCAAATTGCAAAAAAAGTACTTGCCAGCCAAAGCGGAATTATCAAAAATAGAGATTTTCTCAAACTATCCCCCCCTTGTTTCTCCTCGGAGAGCTCAAGCTCAAAAGCTGTAAGTATTTCGGGTGATTTGATCACTGAGCGCTTTTAAATGTATTTACTGACGTGATCGTCGTTTACGAATAGTGCCAACCATCCACAGCAGGAATGGGATCCCAATCAGCTCAAACGGCATTACGTAACGAACGCCCAGATAAAGCTGGATTTGGGAATTGTACAGAACAGCTTGGGGACTCTTCCATGCTATAAGATACACTGCCGGTGCAATCAACCAGATTGAATTGGTCCAACGTTTTAATCCTAACCATTGGGACATTCCATAGCATGTTATAAATAAATATAAGCTCAATTTGATAAACACACTGAAGAACCATAAAACCGACGAAAAAATTTCGATATTCTGTATGAACTCCATAAGGGAGACGAATCGCATCAACTCAAATGTTGGAATCAGCATCTTTGCCGCTAACGCTGAACCGAAAATTGATAGAGCAGTCAAGGTCATTATAGAGGATATGATTGAAACGGCCGCGACGCCCCAAACAGCAAATTTCGTTCCCTGACGGGGGTTCTTCATGAATTTTGTCACCATCAACAGGAAAACGGTGTCTCCCAGCACCGAGGCGGGCGCTAGACTTCCTCGCATAATCGTTCCTACACCTGATTCCGAGAAAACAGGAAGAATTTGCGCGAATTCATAATTGTTAAAGCTCAAGAAAGTGACCACAATGACAATCACCAAAATTAAGGGCCCCATCATTTGGCTGCACCGCCCAATCGCCTCGATTCCTCCAGCCCAGACCAAGCTTACTACGATTACCATCATGAGTAACATCAGCACGCTTGAAGGGGTTCGGTCAAACAAGATCATTTGGAAGAAATCCGAAAATTGGCGAAGAAGCGTTCCCGAAGTGATTATCCACACTATAAAAAAGGGAGTAATTATTATTTTCCCAAGCCAGCGGCCTAAAATTCTTTCACTGAATTCGCCGAGTGTCTGTTCGGGGTACAGAAGGGACAAGGCCCTGCACAGGAGAGTGATCCCGCAGGCGATAACACCCCCGATTAGGAAAGAAATCCAAGCATCCTGCTTCGTCATCTGAATGACAAGCGATTGGGTCAAGAATAATGTTATTGCACTCTCCATCGAAAACGTTATCCAAAACACTTGAATGTTAGAAATTTTAGTCGTGTTCACGGTATCGTTTCCTCCTCCTGTAAATGCAGGGCAGGTCCCGTCAGCCCTATTTGGGTTACCGTCAAATCAGCTTTCACATCGAATTCTGCCTCAGTAAAATAAAAATTCCAGTTATTTTTTAATTTCTTCCAATACGACGGACTTCTTTGGTGAAGTACCTCACCAAACCCGAAGATATCCTCATGGAAAGTCTTCTGAATTTTAAAGATGGTTTCTTTAACTCTCTTTGCTGCTTCAATTTCTAGAGCTTGCTTGACCAATTTGACATTGGCAGGATTACGAAGATCCAACCGGCCTTGGTTCTCCCTAATTAATCCTTTGCCGATCAACTGAACATGAATGACAAGCTTATCTCTTTTGTATTCTGACCAAATTTTTCGTCCCATCCGGGATAGGTGTAGGCTGACTCTCCCTTGATTTTTAGGCACGAGAGTTGTTACTGTTGTGCTGTTTAGCACACCTGTAATCCAATTCACATTCAATGCTTCCATTTGGCTGATATAACCTTTTAAATTCAACTTTTCTTTATCAAAAATGGCTATGCCATTCATCCGAAAAATTTCTTGCTGTTTCACTTCCTGATTCTCGTCACCTTTCCGATCTAAAGAAATTACGGGTAAGGTCGGGCTAACACCATCGCTGCTAGCTGCTCTTAAAAATCTCATTAATGTCGCCTGTTTCAGGCCACTTGTATATTCCAGTTCTTTGTAAGCGCCAATCGCGGGTATCTTCTCTAAGGGATACGAAGATTTGAGCAGTTCAAGGGCGGTACCACCTTTCACGACAAAGATATCGGACCGCAACCTGACCTTCGGATTCCGGGAATGTTCATCCAGGATGTCGGCGATCCCGTCCTTCGCGAAGTGTTCTCCTACAAAAACTACCCTGCGGTGGCTGGGAAATACTTCTCGGGAAAGACTTGCTTGTAAATCGGCTGCTGCCTGACTGACACTCTCCCCCTTTCCCGAAACAACGAAATTACCTATACCCTTGCCAGAGGAACCCCCTTTCCCTCCGGTTTCACCCTGTTGACCCGGTATCAAAACTTGGCCACTCAAGACGATATCCCCTCTCTCGTTCCTGTCGAACCCAGAGGCGATCCAGAGGGACCGGTTGCTAAGCTCCTTCTGGTCCCAGCATGCCGTTGTGAGCGATAGAATCAGTAGCAGGATAATCCCCAATTTTAGATACATGAGCTGTCACCTTCCTTTGAAATAAAGACAGGAGCTTATCATGAAATTCGGTTACCTTTACTCCCTGTCGTGTTTTTAGGACGATAACGTAAGCTCCATCTAGGAGCGCGAAAGATGAGGTCTTTAACATAGCCTGTCGTTTCGGATGATACGGGTGTGAGGTAAGGAACACCGAATGAACGCAAACATGACAGATGGATAAGGATCGCCGTAATACCGATTAAGATACCGTAAATTCCTATAAATCCAGCTAGCAACAACATGGGAAAACGTAGAACACGCAAAGCAGTGCCGAGATTGTAGCGGGGTATTCCGAAGGAAGCGACCCCCGTCGTTGCCACGATGATGACCATGGGAGCTGAGATGATGCCAGCTTCTACAGCTGATTGTCCGATAACCAGTGCTCCCACAATACTAACGGCTGAACCGATTGTCTTCGGGAGTCGGACGCCCGCTTCGCGAAGTGCCTCGAACATAAATTCCATCAGGAAGGCTTCCATGACGGCAGGAAAGGGGACACCTTCTCTTGCTGCTGCGATGCTGATTAGAAGGACTGTCGGAAGAATCTGCGGATGAAAAGTAGTTAAAGCCACATAAACTGACGGAAGCAGCAGGGCGATCAGGAACATGAAGTACCTAACCCACCTTACAAGTGTTGTGAAAATGGATCTTTCGTAATAATCTTCTGATGCTTGAAGGCCGGACCAGAACGTCATGGGAACGATGAGCACAAAAGGAGTATTTGCCGTGACAATTGCCACTTTGCCTTCCAACAATGCAGCACAAACAACATCAGGTCGCTCTGTATTCTGAATTTGAGGAAAGGGTGAGTAAGGAGTATCTTCGATCATTTCCTCAATATATCCCGATTCTAATATTCCGTCTATTCGGATTTCACCGATGCGTCGAGTTACTTCTTCCACGATGGAAGCTTTAGCGACCCCTTCTAAGTAGAGAATTTCTACTTTTGTTCCGGTTTTTTCTCCGAGCTGGAACGATTTGTTGACCAATTCGTGGGTGCAGAGCCGCCTACGGATCAAACTCGTATTTACTCGAAGAGACTCAGTAAAGCCATCTCTAGGACCCCTAACGACGGGTTCAGTCGAGGGCTCTTCAACATTACGCTGCTGATAGTGCTGGAAGTCTGCTATCTGGGCCTCGGATTCTCCTTCGGCAAGGAGAGCCACGTATCCTGCCAAAACGCCCTTGACAACTTCTCCGGCTTTTGTTGCCGAGGATTTATTAAGCACCGGAAGCATCAGTTGTCTAAGCGTGTGTGTAAACGGAGGCCCTTCACAGTTATCACCCGAAAATCCTCGGTATAAAAATGGTTTAAGAATGATTTGTTCCACTAAATTAGTATCACATAATCCTTCCACGTAAATGAACAGAAGGGTTTGACCATCTGTATGCAGCTTCCGAAACATTACGTCAGATGAATTATGGAGAAGCTCCCGCAGAATTGCCTCACTATCCTCAAGATCCGTTGTAAGAACCTTCTCCATCAATGTCATGAGCACCCCTCCTAAGTTCATCTTTTATTTTGCCTTTGGAAGGTTTTTTTATTCAATACTTAGAGAGTAACAAGGTTCCTAAACTATAATGAAATCCTGATATTATCAAGGTTTATCGTACGGTGTATCTTGTTATTTAGATTTTGGTCAAATTCCATACTTGCAAATATGGGAATGGCAACATGGTGTTCAGCAACATAACCGTTCAAAAGGAAAAATACTTGATCTCTTAAAACAGAAAATCCGCGTCAGCACTGAGTTGGTCCACACTCTATGAGTGACCCAGCATGGAAGCAGCCCTGTAAAGCTGCTTCCATGCATTGCAATGCGCAAAAAGCACACCGATTCCGGTGTGCTTCATTCTTTTAGGATTTATTACTGCTTGATTATTGTCCTGTAATGGGTGTGTCTGCCGTTACTTTTTCCCCTTGCGCCTGCTGGGTAGGACCATAATTGACGGCCCCGGTGAAATGAACATCTTCCGCGGACGGATAGTATTTCGGTATGTGTAAATTCCGCTGGTACAGTCTCAAGTGCTCTCCGCGCGGAAAAATATCGATGACATCACAGCCTCTCCATGATACCGAATATTCCTCGCCCCGCACCGTTTCTTTCACCACCGCCGTCTCCAAAGGATGCTCCAGCTCCACAAGGTCCCCTGCCGCTACGTTGCGGAATATCACCAGATTGCCCTCCCTTGAGGATGCGCAGGCTATTCCATTAATCCTCCCGCCCAGATCCTGACCCATCCAGTCGTAAACCCGTACCGCAACATCACACCGCCGCTTGGGCGTGATGGAAATATAGCCTGTTTCGGGATAATTCATGCACACCGTGGCTTCCTCAGTTTCCTTATCAACAGGGATATTGACGAGCACCCTCCCATCGCGGAATTCCACCGACCGGTTCCATACAATTTCCAGGGCCACCGGAGCCATGCCGACGCAGCAGCCTGCAATGGAGCGGAACTTGGACAACGAAATGGAATTGACGAGGGAGCCTCCGGTGAAGCCGCCAATCATTCTCTTGTCAATCTCCCTGTAGCTAATCCCCTCTGCGTCAGGCCGGGTATTGTCTGTAACTACATAGGAAGACACCTTCAACTGATTTTCCACCAGCTGGTTCCGCGCAAACAGGGTCATATCCTCCCAATATTCCTCGTACCCGGCCAGAATCAATTCATTAGCGCATTCGATCATATCCTTAATGCAGCAGGTTTCACAGTGCTCCTCATGCAGCGGATGCCATTGGGCATATTCGGGTACCCAGCCGAAGGAGGAGGACAGGGAACGGATATAGTCATATATCCCTTTGCCTGCGGCAATGTAGCGTTGGTTGCCGGTGATGCGGCCAAGCCGGACTAGTCCAGAGGCAACCCATCCTGCCGAATGGACATGGCCGAAAAACTCCATTTTGTAATTAAAATAGCGCGAGGGTCCTAAGAGGTGGTTGGCAATGCCAGTAGCCAAATCAAGCGCAACCTCGTCACCGGCGATTTCATATCTGCGCACCAGTGAGTGAAGCACAATTGCATTGCGGATCCCCTGCTCCCCCCGCCCGGTGTGCCTTGACAGATCGAACCCGCCGTCTTTCAAATACACGTCATTGGGGAATTCATAAACCGGCTCCTTTTCCTCAAAATCTCCTGACCAGAAGGTTCTGACCTTTCTTTCGATTACAAGTGAGCGGAGCCCTCTTACAAGCTCAGAAGCCCTCTTCTCCGGCTCCTGATCCCCTGGGTTGTTCTCCAGCATCCTGTTAAGCGCCGGAAGGATATAGCCCATTTCATGAAAGGAGCTATGATTCGTATGGGTCCAGGGGTATGGCTCATGAAAGCGCAGCCCATGCTCTCCCCAAGACTTCATGAGATGGCGGTAAAAGGATAACTGAACCTGGGCGCCTTCTTCCGTCTTCAGCATTTTCCGGACGGCGTCAATGGCTTCATACCAGGAGCCAACCAGCTCCGCATCGTCTACCCGGCAGTGAGCTGCTTCAGCAGGATTTTTATGCGGCAGCACAAGCCAATACGGAAGGTTGTCCGCCTTCTCATCCACCATGGATGTCAGATACCCCAAAACAAGTTTCGCATTCCTTAAAGGCTCAAATTTTTCATATGTCGGATTCGACATATCCATCCCTCCATGATTCCCGCTGGTTTATAATACCGATCGTACCGTTGACAGTCCCTGTAATGAAACTAACCTTTTGGTGCCCAAGCCCCAAAGGCGCATCCTGTTCGGCTTTTTCCGCCACCGATGCAATCTTGACTTGGATATTATCGAAATCCACCTGCCCATTGGGGAAGCCGTCGATGCCGAAGACATGTCCCGTTAGTACAGTACTGCCCTCCGTACGGAATGCAAAGTTCTCCGCAATGACCTCATCCCCCATATAAACGCTGTAAGTCTGCGCATCCATATCAGCAATGATTTTGAAATGATACCAAGTATCGTAGCTGAAAGGTTTCACATTTTTCCTAACGGATGATTCAGCCACTTTAATCCATGGATCATTGCCGGCGTTCTCAAAGGCTACTGTCATTGCGTAGGCGCCTGCTTGGTTTTTCGGCTGGAAAGCATTCGCATACTGAAGACCCGTTTGAAAGCGTGCGGAATACTCTACAACGACTCTTTGGTCGCCGGTCGCAGATACCTGACCTATATATGGAAGGAACATATTTACATATCCTTTCGTGGGTCCAGTACTAAGCCGCAAAAACGTATTCCCGGATTCTTCCACGATCTGCGCTGCACCGCCACTCTGGATTCGGGTGGCTTCAATTCCGAAAGGCTGTTTACCCGTTGTGTCATTCTCGAAATCCCGGTAAACATTATAAGTCACGCCATCCTGTGTAAGGTTGAGTGATGCTGATAGAGCTGCTTCCGCTTCAGCAAGGGAATTCCGCGCCAGGTTAAACTGCTCTTCAGTCATATTTCCGCCTGTGGACAACTCATCCGCATGGTCCAGCGCAGCCAGGAGGGCATTATACTTGGATTGACTATAGTTGCCCACACCGTTGCCCAAAGGATAGGAGAAATTGGCTAGCTTGTTGCGGAGCTGATTCACAATTTCATCAAGGCCCCATCCCGGAATAACTTTTACGGAAACGGTGGAAGAAATATTACGCCCCCCCAGTTTCAGGGTGACAGGCACCTGGACAGTGCCAAGAGAGTTGAAGTCAAGTCCCTCCAGCTCCCAGCTGACGACTTCTGCCTTCTTCGACTCGCTATTGTAGATAACATCAACAACGCTGGGCAGCTTAGGGGTCACTCCAGAAGGAGTCTTCACTAATGAAACAACCTGAATCGCGTCAGAAGCTGCAATTACCGTCAAGTTGAGTGTCGCTTTCTTGCCGCTGTATTCGGCTGTAATAAGAGCTTTGCCCGGTTTAACCGCATATACCGATTGGGTGACCGAATCAGAATCAATCCTGGCGACCTCGGGATCGCTGCTGGTATACTGAGCATCATCTGTCACATTCTGAACTTCATAGTTGTTATAGCGTGCTGTTACCTGCAATGGCCGGCTAGTCTTCCCGCTGGTCAGGATGTTGTCCAATCCGCTGATGACAACGGACTGTACAGATTTAGGCTCAGCAGCAACGGTAACCGTGGCCGTGGTCGTTTTCCCGTTATATGTCGCGGTGATAGTGGTACTACCCGCCTCGACAGCCTTAACCCTAACCCCTCCGTCAATAACGGCGACCCTGGTGTTGGAAGAACTGAAGAAAACTCCTGTGTTAAGAGGGGCATAAGTAGTGCCTGTTACCATATACAGGGGGAAACTGCGGGTTTCACCCAACCCCAGCGTGTACCCCGGAGATTCGAATAAAATTTCCGACGTATCAAGCTTGAATATATCCATACTGTCGATTTCGGCAAGGTTGTTACCCTTCGAGAAGCGGATGATGTTGTCGCCTTTCTTAAGATAGACTTTCGCCGTGGAGGCTCCCCAACGATTCGAACCGGAATAGACAATGTTCAAATTGGCGCCGGAACTGCCGTTGACCGACAAGAAATGAGAGGCATCCGCCGCATTAGGTGAGCCGTTGGCATTGCGCACGGACAGCGCATAAAATCCCGCCTTCGGCACGTTAACTGTAAACTGTGCATAATCATTGGCGTTCTTGATGTTTGCGATCTTCATCCCGCCAGAAGCGGTGCTTTCTCGCCAGACACCGGGTGAAGTTTCGCCACTCGGATCTTTCACCAGTAACGCGTTTTCCGCTTCATAGCGCTTCCGCACCGGCTCGCCCGAAGGCCTCACAATCGGTCTGTTCGGATCGACGGGTTCTCCCAGGTTCGGCGTATTGTCTTCGTTCCAGGTGAATTTCTGCGTGCGGACATTGCGGGTCCATCCTGATCCCGGCCAGCGGGCGGCATGGTAGATGATCCAGTCCTCCGCACCGTCAGGAGACGTGACGATGCTGTGGTGGCCCGGGCCATAAACGCCATTGGCGCTGGAGAAGATCGGTTTGGCCTGTTTTACCCAGGAGCTGGTATTCATCAAATCGTTGCCAATCTTGGCAGTGATCAGCCCGAGGCAGTAACTGTCTGTCCAGCTTCCGTTTGCTGAATAGACCGGATTGATGGTGTCGCCCTTTATAGTTATTTGGGGGCCTTCATTGATTCTGCCCGGAGACGTTTCCCAATCATGGTCAGGCGTCGAAATTAATACCCGTTCCGAACTAATGGTCCGAGGACTGCTCATCTTTGCAATATATAAATTTTGGAAGCTTCCGTCCGTCTCCTCCCAGCCGGACCAGATGAAATAGTGTTTCTCATTTACAGTCAGCACAGTGCCGTCGATCGCCCAACGGTCGGTAGAATCGGTAATCTTCCCTTTGAACTCCCAGGTTCCGGTCATCGGATTATCACTGGCGTTCTCCAGCACGTACATACGGTGGTTTGCGTTGGTTCCGTTGTCAGCCGCGAAGTAGATATACCATTTGTATTTGCCATCGGTATCTTTGAGATAGTGCATTTCTGGCGCCCAAACATTGGAACTGTACATGGTACCCTTAACCGGTGTCCAGGCCAGGCTCCTCTCGCCCGCATCAATGCCTGTGATGGTCTTCGCTCTGCGGATCATGATGCCGCTGGCGTTGACAAATACGTTGTAATAATAGCCGTCCGTGTGCTTGTAAACCCAAGGATCGGCTCCTGCCTGCATGATAACATTGTAGAAATCTGACACGTTCTTCCCCCCCTGCACCGACGCCGAATCTGGCGTATCTGGCGTCGACTCTGCCGCCGCAGCCGCTCCGCTCCATTGCGGCAGCATCAGCAGCACTGCGAGACATAGTAGCAGATATCTGAATCTTTTCCTGAGCATTTGCAGTCCTCCCTCGAATCATAGTAAGATACTGGACTATAGAAATGCGTCATTCCCCAGCCCTATGGGCCACATAAAACCGCTTTCATTTTTTCATCTCCCTGTTGTACTGATTTTTCTGGCTATTGCCCTCATTCTACCTTCCGAAGAAAATTATAAAAATGTACTATCTTAAATTGTTTTTGTAACCGTTTTAGAAAAGGAGCCCTGACCGCAAACAAAAAGGACACAATCCCCAATTAAAGGATGTGTCCTGAAGGCGAACCTTTACAAACTCATTCTATATTACATCCCGGCAACGATTTGTCTTATTTTGTCCAACGGAACCTTGAGGGCCCGGTCATAGGTCAACAAGCCGTTGATCTCCTGTTCCACATCGGTCAGCTGGGTATAACAAATGCCTTGGACATGAGGCGATTGCAGCAGCGGCTCTATCACGTCGGCCAGCTTAGCCAGGAAATCCTCATCGTTGTCTGCACCGGAATAGCCCCAGCCCTCCCAATCGCTTTTCTTATAGGCAATACCCCCGAACTCCGTCACCAGAACCGGTTGACCCGCATATGCGGTTCCCCCTACAAACAGCTCCCTGCGCGGCGGCTTTCCTTCCAACATCCGCTCCAAGGTGCTGTAGCGCTCCGTCAAATCCTCCCGCCTCCATTCATAGTCATGGATGGTGACCAGATCCGTGGTCATCTGCTCCCAACCGTCATTGGAGATAACCAGCCTGCTGTCATCCAGGGATTTGGTCAGATAGTACATCGCCATGGCATGGCGCTGCTGCCGTTTATCGATTAAGATGTTGGGCACCCCCCAGCTTTCGTTAAGGGGAACCCACACCACCAGAGACGGGTGGTTGTAGTCCCGCTCCACCGCCTCCTGCCATTCCGCCGTTACCTTGCGCACATATTCCTCCGAATACGCATAGGCATTGGCCATCTCCCCCCATACCAGATAACCGAGCCGGTCGGCCCAATACAAGAAGCGGGGGTCCTCTATCTTCTGGTGCTTGCGTGCGCCGTTAAAGCCCATTTGTTTAGCCAATTCAATGTCCTGCTTCAATGCCTCATCACTGGGAGCCGTCAGAATCCCGTCCGGGAAGTACCCCTGATCCAGCACCAGCCGCATAAAATAGTTCCGGTTATTCAGCATCAGCTTGCCGGCTTCCACCGCTATTTTGCGCATGCCGAAGTAGCTTTCCGCTTGGTCGTCCTGAATGCCGTCCACGATGAGCGTAACGGTTACGTCGTACAGATTCGGATGCTCCGGCGACCACCAGCGCCCTAATCCGTGATCGTTAAAATCATGGAGTCCGATGGTGCGGGCTTCTTCCGCATGATCCATCGAGTAGCTGGTAGTAGCCAGATATTCGTCCTTGAAGCGGATGTCGATGCGGACTTCCGCCTTGCAGCCAACCGGAGCTTGATTAATAAACGTGCGGATTTGGATTTCATTACGGTCAATGTCCGGCTTGAACTTTAGCTTCTTGATATAAAGCTCCGCAACAGGCTCCAGCCATACGGTCTGCCAGATTCCCGTCGTCCGGGTATAGAAGATGGAAGCCGAATCCTCCTTCCAATATTGCTTCCCCCGTGGCAAGGTCACATCCCTGCTGAAATCCTCGGCCCGCACCACCACAGTATTCTCTCCATCCAGCAGAGCGAACGTGATATCCGCCTGGAACGGCGTATGGCCGCCTTCATGATAGGCTGCTTGCCTGCCGTTTACCCAGACCGTAGCCTGATAATCTACAGCGCCGAAGTGCAGGATAACCCGCTGCCCCGCCCATTCCGCCGGAATCGTGAAGCTGCGCTTGTACCACACCAGATCATGGAAGGCCGTTTCTCCAATGCCGCTCAATTTGCTTTGGTAAGTGAAGGGGACCTGAATCTGGCGGCTGAAGGCTTGCTGGCCGCTGCTCCATTGTGCGGTATCGCCAACACATTCGTCATCAAATTCAAACCCCCATGTTCCATTTAAATGCTGCCAGTCTGGTCTTACGAATTGCGGACGCGGATATTCTGTCCGCAGGATGGATGAAGTCATAGCTCACATTCCCTTCTTTTATGTAATACAAATCAAATTTCCTGCTACTCTTCCAAAGGTTTGCGGTCGTTTATCAGCTCTGGAATCTTCACGGTTACTATCGTCCCATGGCCGAACCGGCTTTCTATGGTGATTCCGTAACCCTCTCCGAACAGCAGCCGGAGCCTGTTATGGATATTGGTTAGCCCAATGCCTCTTGTCGGTTGGCCGTCTGGCGCGTGCTCCGGGTACTCCATACCCAGCTTGGCCTGGAGGGCGGCCAGCTCCTCCGGCTCCATCCCCCTCCCTGTATCTGTAATACAGAAGCACACATCCCCATGCGCATCCATGCTCCCGGTAATCAGGAGCCGCCCCCCTTGGTCCATCCGCTCCAGCCCGTGGTAAACGGAATTTTCCACAATGGGCTGAAGTATCATCTTGGGCGTTTTCATTTTGAGCAGCCTGTCCTCCACATCAAGCTCCATGGAGAACTTATTCTCGTACCGGATTAAGATAATCTTCATATAAGCCTGAATACAGTCAACTTCTTCACTGATCTGTACAAGATCATCCTTTTTGATGCTGTAACGGAAGATTTTAGACATGCAAAACGTAATTTGCGCAATCTCTCTGCTTCCGTATTCCAATCCGATGCTGCTGATACAATTCAGCGTATTATAGAGGAAATGGGGATTGATCTGGCTTTGCAGGGCAGCAAACTCCGCCTGTTTCTGGCTCAGCTCCGATTCATATAATCTAGCCTGAGTATTGAACATATCTCGGGCCATTTCCTCCATCTCATCCATCATCCGGTTAATGTCGCAGGCTAGCAACCCTACCTCATTGGTAAACCGGACTTTAATACGGAAGCCCATATCCCGCCTCCCTACCTTCTTCATATCCATGACAAGTCCCATCATCGGACGCATCAGATTGTTCATAAAAAAACTGCCTGTTATGATCATGCTTAGAATAATTCCAATCCCCACGATAATGCTGACCTTCCGCATGGGGTTCATGTCTGCAGTCAGTTCATGCACCGGAATCATACTAACAACCCGCCACCCGTCTGCCTGCTCCAAACCCTTGACCTGGACAAGAATTTCTTCCCCGTCGATGGTTGCTTTTACGCCGTTAAGCAAGATGTCCTTATCCATAGACAGAACATCTCTGAACAACGTGCCTCGGGCATTGGAATTCGTGGATGCAATCACCTCGTCCCGGCTATTCAGAATGTACAAGGTGGAGCTCTGCGTTAATTCCGTATTTTCCACAAGCCCCTGCATCTTTTCCATATTGACCATCACTGTGCAGTAACCCGTAATTTGAGAGAAATAGATTCCCCCGATAGCCTCCACAATCGGCGCGATATAAAAAAACTGTTCCGTTTCTGTTCTGTCATCTTTTAAAATCGTGGTGAACATCCCCTTATCCCGAAGCGAAGGATCATCCTTATACTTGCGAATAAAGGTTTCATAACGATTGATAAAAAAAATATCGCCGCTTGCGGACGCCAGACTGTAAAGCCGCCTTCCTCGAATATCATTAATTACAATTCCGTTCACATACGAATTAAAGGATCTCATATATTCCATGAGATCCAGCGCATATGGACCACTATCAAACGCCCTTTTGTAATCATCATCCACTACGGAAAATTCCTGAATCAGTTTGCTATTGACCGCAATGCTGGTGCTGACCCTGATATCATTAAACACAGAATCAATCTTGCGGCGTGTTTGCTCAATCATCTGGTTGCCGTAAGTGGCGGCTCTCTTCTGGGTTAAATTAGAGAAACTATAAAAAAAATAAAATTCCATGACTGTGAATATAACGATAGAGAAAAAAAAGATAAGCCATATCTGATGTTTCAATTTCACTTTACTGGTCTTCATGGCCCGCCTCTCCGTTCATATTAACTTTTTCTGAATTTGGTAGGCGTCATCCCGCAATGCTTCTTGAAAACTTTATTGAAATAATAATAATCAACATACCCGGACTTAATGGCAATTTTCTCAATGGACAGGCCAGTTTGCTTCAGAAGCTCACGTGCTTTATTGATCCTGAGTTCCGACACATATTCGGAGAAGGTTTTGCCCAGATTTTTTTTGAATAATTGACAGCAATAGACCTGATTGATGAAGAATTGGGCGGACAAATCCTTCAAATACAATTTCTGCTCAAAGTGCCGGTCGATATAGGCTATCATCCGGTTGAAGCAGGACAAGATATCCCCTTCCTGCAAGGAGCGGCTGTTCCCTTGCCTGATGGAGGCGAGGACGTCATGCAAAAAGCTGCACATAGATTCAAAGTGTTCAAATCGTTCCTTGATCTCAGAATAATTCAGGAATTCCAGTTCCATATCCTTCAATTCCTCAGAATATGCGTTTACAAGTATCCCGACAGCTTGATTCCACAAGTAGACAACCTCACACATGCCCAGATGATGATTCCTAAAGTATTCATGCAGCCCTTTGATGTACATATCCATGTTGTCAAATTGATTCTCTTGAATGATACTATAGAGCCCATCGATACATGGTTTCACCAGATGAAGCTTCGGCTCATAGTGAACGGCGCCTGCAGCTTCCTCCAGAAAAACCTGGGAGGCGGACAGGTCTGCTTCTTTAATCAGCTTGCTCATATGCTTAAGCTGGCTGGAGATACTGCTAATGCCCACAACATTGATGCCAGTCTTATTCAGAAGCGATTCATCCCAATTCCCTTCCAAACAAGCCCTATGCTCTGTCATCAGAACAACCAACATTTTTCTGGTTCCGGCTTCAACTTCCACAGCATAAACAGGCCTTCCTTCCAAAGACAGCAGCTTTCTGAAATCCTTTTTTTCGCCCTCGAAATAGATAGCAAGCACCTGGTAATAGCATACAGCTGCGAATTCGGAAAGCGGTAGAAAACGCTTTATCTCGTCCTGATCCGCTGAGGTCAGCGCATCTAGAAGGAGGTGATTGCGTGCAGCGTTTCTACGGGAGAAGTGCATGGCGAGCTTCGTGATGAACTGATCAGCCATATCAACATCCAACGGCTTCAGGAAATAATCCAGCGCGCCGTAGCGCATCGCTTCCTGGGCATATTCAAATTCCGCATATCCGCTTACGATGACAAACTCAATGTTCAACCCTTGTGCTTTGGCCTTCTTCATCAGATCCAGTCCGGAAATGTCCGGCATACGGATATCAGTAAACACCAAATCCGGTTCTGCCGTTCTTATGGCATCCCACGCTTTGTAAGCGCTTGTATATTGTCCGATGATTTCAAAACCATACTTCTCCCAGTCAAAGGCGTTGCGGATTCCTCTAATCGCCCACGACTCATCATCTACAATCATGACCTTGTACATGGGTATCCTCTCCTGAACATATAGATTCCTCCGAATAATAGAAAAACTGTTCGAGAATAGCAAACGAAATTCGGATAAACCACATTAAAGAACAATAGATGGCTTATCCGAATACAATGAATTACTTTTTGTTGGCTATGACTTCTTTGTAGTTCTTCACATTCTCATCTTGAACAGCCTTGCCGCCGGCGTCCATATATTCTTTCACCAGCTTGTCATACAAGGCATCGAACTCTGCCGGCTTGGCAACGACCAGCCTGTCAATCATTTGCTTATTCATGTCACCGAGCGTTTTGCCGTATTTGATATTAGCTTCGTTCGGGACGCCATAGTAGAAGCCGGTATAGCCGTCTGTCGTGTTGATCTTGTATGAATCGATAGCCAGTTTCTCATAGCTCTGATCTCCAGATGCTAAAGCGGCTGCATACGTTCTGACATTCTTTTCGGTATCGCCTAGCTCAGCGCCGTTTACAACCAGAGTATAATCCAGATTCAGATTGCTCATTTGCATATTTTCTCCGGTCTGGGCAATCCCCTGGGGTATGCCGTCTAGCAGCTTGTGGTTGATGCCTTCTTGGCCGAACTGCAGGAAGAACAATACTTCCGGGTTAGCCATCCAGTTCAGATACTTCATGGCCAGCTCCGCATTCTTGCTGCTTTTCGGAATAAAGGAGAATAGCCCGTTCTCATTATATACCTCTTTCAGGTACTTCCCCTCATAGTTCTTGAAGGTATCTACAGGAACATAGTTGGCATCTGGCGCATTTTGCAGCAGCGGATCACGAATTTTCTGCAGCAGCGGATAATCCCAGTTGGCAGCGTAGAAGCCTACCTTGCCGTTGCTGACATCGGCATCCGCTTGCTTGGTTGTTTTGTCCAGAGCAAAATCGGGGCTGATCAGCTTTTCATTGTACAGCTTGTTCAGCCATTCGAATGCCTCCTTGTTGCCGGGCTTCAGCCAGTTGGTGGTGGTAACGAATTCCTCCTCCGACATGTCACCCCAGAAGGATTGTACCAGGTTGCCGAAAGTGTAGTTCATGCCCGCAGCCGCTGTGGCCCACGGAATGACACCGTTTACATTACCGGGATTCTTGTCGCGGAAGGCAACCAGCACATCATACAATTCATCCCGGGTAGTCGGAACAGGCATGCCCAGACTGTCCAGCCAATCCTTGCGGATAAACATACCGTTCCAGGCAATCAGCGTCCGCTTACCTGGGATGGAGACTTGTTTCCCATCATATTTCCCGTAGGAGAGAACTTTCTCACCAAGGTAAGACTTCAATTGCTGGCCCTGGCTCTCAAGCAATTCATCCAGTGTATAGAGGCCATTGCTTTTTGCGTAGCGGGTTACTAAAGTCCCGTCATAGGTGAAGGAAATATCAGGAGCCTGGTTGGCAGCCATCAACACATTCAGCTTGTCTACTTCCTGGGAGCGGGGTACAGAAACATATTCTACAATGGCGTTATTGGGCTTGCCGAATTGTTCATTGACGTATTTGGTCCACGCGTTGTTGTTGAGGTCGGGTTGTCCCTGAACACCTCTGTCAAACACTTCCACAGTCAAGGTTACAGGAGGATCAGAAGGTGATGCGGATGCAGCGGTTGACGCCTCTGGTGAGGCCGTCTCTCCACTCTTCTTGTCATTCCCTCCACAGCCTGCCGCAACACTGGCCAGAAGCATTATACTAAACATAATTGAGGTTGTCTTCTTCATGCCCGTATTCACTTTAAACCACCCTTTCATGCCCCTATTTATTGAAATCGTCCATGCTGTAAATCCCTTGCATCTTTACATCCATTATCCACCAGTCCGGGAATCCCCCCCTTCAATCTGAACTGTTTATCCTTAGCCCTTGATCGCTCCGGTCATCACACCATCTACGAAATACTTCTGCAATTTGGGATAGATCAGTAGAATCGGGATGGTTGTAAACATAACACTGGCCGCTTTCAGAGACTCAGGCACAATGTAGGAGCCGATACTTCCTTCTCCTCCCTGTTGGCTGTCGAGCTGCTGATTGGCAGAAATGATCTGGTACAGCTTTAACTGCATAGGATACAGATTTTTTTTGGTAATGTAGAACAGTGCATCCTGGAATCCGTTCCATCTGTCCACCGAATAGAAAAGGCTTAAAGTGGCAATCGAAGGCAACGAGAGGGGAAGTATAATCTTGATGAGAATCCCCAGATCCGAACATCCGTCAATAGCAGCCGATTCCTCCAGACTCTCCGGAAGAGAAGTGAAGAAGGTCTTCAGGATAATCAAGTTAAACACGCTCATGGCGCCCGGCAACACCAGACTCCATACCGTATTCATCATGCCAAGGTTCTTAACCAGAATATAGGAGGGGATCAAACCGCCGCTGAAATACATGGTGAAGACCAGGGCTGACAAAATAAAGTTTCTTCCCCACAGCCGTTTCTTCGTTAACGGATACGCTGCGCAAATGGTCAAGAACATACACACGACGGTGTAGAAAATCGTAAGCACAATACTGTATCCAAGTGTATAAAGCATATCCACATCGCTCAAGATGGTTTTGTACGTTTCTGTTGTGAAGCCTACCGGCCATAGTCCTACCTTTTGCGAAATAATCGCTTCGTTGGAGCTAAAGGAAAGCGCTATCATGTACAGGAATGGAACGATACATGTGAAGGACAAAGCCACGATAAATACAATAATCGAAATATCCGCTACACTCATTTTTTTCTTTTTACGCATAGTGTCCGCCATCCTCACCATATCCCGTCCTCCCCTAATTTCTTCGCGATAAAGTTGGCAGAAACCAGCAGAGTCAGGCCGACCACGGATTGGAACAATCCTACCGCTGTTGCTTGGGAGAAATCTCCCGAACTAATACCCACTCTGTAGACGAAGGTACTGATCACATCGGAGTATTCGCTAACCAGCGAATTCCCCATCACAAAGGGACGGTCGAATCCAATAGAAACCATCCGGCCAATTTGGAGGATCAGCAAAATATTGATGGTTGGCTTAATGCCGGGCAGTGTAATATGCCACATTTTGCGAAGTCTGCTGCAGCCGTCCATATCGGAGGCCTCATACAAGTCCTTATTGATTCCGGTAATGGCCGCCAGATAAATGATGGTCCCCCATCCGACATTCTGCCATACGCCAACGGAGATATAAGTGATCAGCCAAGGTGTTTTTTGCGACAGAAACTCGATCTTCTCCAAACCAAGACTAGCCATGAAATGATTGACCATACCGCTATTGGAGAACATCAGGTATACGATTCCCCCAATAATAACCCAGGACATAAAGTGAGGCAGATAAAGCACGGTCTGGGTCATTTTCTTGAATTTTGCCTGTCTTACTTCATTCAGTAAAATCGCCAGCAAAATGGGCGCCGGAAATCCCGCGATCAAATCCAGAACATTCAGAACAAGCGTGTTCTTCAGTGCGCGATAAAAGCTGTCCTGCTGGAAAATAAACCGGAACACATCCAGCCCCACCCATTCGCTCCCTCCGATTCCTGCGAAAATGTTGTAATCCTGGAATGCCATAATCAAGCCATAGATGGGAGCATATTTAAAAATGGCAATGTACGACAGAGGCAGCAGTAAAAGGGCATACAGGATGGCATCTCTTTTTATTCTGAACCAAAAAGTATTTCTCTTTTTTATTCCGACATGGTTTCGTTGACTGTCTAAAACCGCTTTCATTTCTCTCATCCCTCCGGCTGTATTAAGGAGCTCTCATGTCCTTCATTATAGCTTCCGGGGCAAATAAGAAAATGTACTCCCTTAAATGAATTTTGTAATAACTTAAAATGTGGAAGGGTGTTTTGATTTGTCTCAAGTGCGGGTTCATAAAAACTATATTCTTTATCAGGGAACTGTCGTATTCTCCTTTGCTGTCAATCATATAGCTGGGGGAGTTATCATAAATAAAGAGCCGACAACTGTGATTTCACTCACGGTTATCGGCTCTGCGTCTTAGCGTCTGGCTCTTTGATAGCTGACATATTCAGTTCCTTTACATTAATTATCGTTTCCTGTTTACACTTGGGACAATTGACCACTCTCATTTTAATGCCTGCAAACATTAAGCTGCTTTCCGTTTGTACGTGCGCATCGCAAATAGATATGCGACGATCAATATCCCTAAACACCACGCGAGTGCAACCCAAATATCATTTCCGACAGGTTGCCCCGACAAGAGCGCGCGGATGGCTTCCACTATTGAAGTTACTGGCTGGTTTTCGGCAAAAGCGCGGACAGCCGACGGCATCGATTCGGTAGGCACAAACGCTGAACTAATAAACGGAAGGAAGATAAGCGGGTAGGAAAAGGCGCCTGCGCCGTCCACCGATTTTGCGGACAGTCCGGCAATCGCCGCGATCCATGTCAAGGCCAGCGTAAACAGCGCAAGTATACCGGCCACGGCAAGCCATGACAATACTCCTGCCGGCGAGCGGAAGCCCATAATGAGCGCTACGAGAATGATGACGGCAACCGAAATCGCATTGGACACCAATGAGGTCAGCACATGCCCCCACAGCGCGGCCGAACGCGCAATCGGCATGGAGTGGAACCTTTCGAAGATGCCGCTTTGCATATCTATAAACAGACGGTAAGCCGTATAGGCAATGCCGCTTGCAATCGCAATCAGCAGGATGCCGGGCAACAGGTAATTCACATAGTTATCTGTGCCGGTTTGAATCGCCCCGCCGAACACATAAACGAACAGCAGCAGCATCGCGATCGGAGTGATGGTGACCGTGATGATAGTATCCATGCTGCGGAAAATATGGCGCATGGAACGTCCAAGCATAACGCCCATATCGCTGAAAAAGTGTTTCTTAATCGTTTCCATTTACTTTCCCTCCTTTTTGCCGATGATTGCGAGGAATATTTCCTCCAATGTGGGTTGTTTTTCAACATACTCCACCTTTTCGGGCGGAAACAGCTTTTTCAGCTCCGCGAGTGTGCCGCTCGCGATAATCCTGCCCTCATGCAGAATGGCAATTTGATCTGCAAGCTGCTCGGCTTCTTCCAAATACTGCGTGGTCAGGAATACCGTCGTGCCATTATTCGCAAGCTCTTTGACTGTCTTCCAAACCTCGTTGCGTCCTTCGGGGTCAAGCCCGGTGGTCGGCTCGTCGAGAAAAATAAGCTGCGGTTTTCCCACAAGGCTCATGGCAATGTCGAGCCTGCGGCGCATACCGCCCGAATAAGTAGACACCTTGCGGTTGGCAGCTTCGGTCAGGCCGAAGCGGTTCAGTAAATCCTCCGCGATCTGAATCGAATTTGTCAGGTGTCGGAGCCTGGCAATCATGATGAGGTTTTCCCGCCCGGTCAATATCTCGTCCACGGCAGCAAACTGTCCTGTCAAGCTAATCGACTGACGTACATGGTCGGGCTTTGACGCGACGTCAAAGCCGTTTACGAAGGCGGTGCCTCCGTCCTGTTTAAGCAGCGTGGTGAGGGTTTTAACAATCGTCGTCTTGCCCGCGCCGTTGGAGCCGAGCAGGGCAAAAATTTCGCCGCGCCGCGCCTCGAAATTCACTCCCTTTAGGACTTCCGTGGTCTTGTAGGATTTTTTTAAATCCTTTACTTGAATTGCGATGTCTTTCATTTAGAATCGTCCCCCCTTCCGAGTTTGTTCATCATGTCGCGGTTTAATTTATTGCGAAAGTTATCGGTCCACATTTTCGTGCCGCGCAGAAGCTCGTCGCAAAACCCGACAACATCTTCGCCCGTCACGTCGAGAACGTGTTTGCCGTCCGCCGCGCTCGCTTCAAACAACTCGATCAATTCGTGCTGAATTTTCAACATATCTGAGCCGTCTCCTACTGCGAAACTCCACATGTATCCATGGATTTTTTCAAATACGAACCGATAGTCTTCAGGTAGCGCTTCTACCCTTGCCATTTGCTGCTTATACTCTTTTTTATCCCCGATCATTTTTTTGATAAGCTCCAGCATAGTCATTGCTCCTCCTTATTGAATTTTTCCATAATCTCTTTGTTTAGTTTTTCCCGCACTGTTTCGGTATTGGTAACCGACGCGCGCATAAACTCATCAGAAAACTTGCCGACGTCACTGCCTATGACATCAAGAACCTGCCTGCCCTCTGCCGCACTTGCTTCAAATAAATCCACTAAGTCCTTAAACATCGTCAAGTCCGTAAATATCGTCATGTCACCGCCGCCAAGGGGGCCAACGCTAAACATATAATGTTGAATTTTGCGAAATGCAAACCGATAATCTTTCGGCAAGGCGTCAACCCGCTTCATCATTTGTTTATAGGCCCGTTTTTCTTCCATGTCACCTATTATCAATTTTATGATTGAATCAAGCATTGTTACTATTCCTCCTTTAATTGGTTAATTTTCGACGCAACAAATCCCCATTTTTCCCAGAACCTCCGCAGCTCCTCACGCCCCGCATCGTTGAGCGCAAAAAACTTTCGCGGAGGACCCATGTCGGAGGGCTTTTTGGTGGTATCCACCAGCTTGCTTTTTTCAAGCCGGATCAGGATGGTGTACACCGTTCCCTCCACAACATCTGTGAAGCCGAGGGCGTTTAGCCGCCGCGTGATTTCGTAGCCATAGGTTTCTTTGCGGCTTATTATTTCAAGGACACAGCCCTCAAGCACGCCTTTGAGCATTTCCGTCAGATTTTCCAGCACAATCACCCCTTGCTATTCTGTATGACTGGTATTCAGTATTACTTACTACCACTATATAGTAACACAAAGTAGTGGTTTGTCAATAGCGGTTGTTCTGATAATGCCGCTTTATATTTATAGTTGAATCTATAACCTTGGTCCCTTAAAACAAAAAAAACCGCGTGGGGCGCGGGTCATGAAGGATTATGTTCTTGATTGAGATAATAAATTATTTGTCTGTCGACTCTTCATCAAGCTAAACGGGCAGTATAGTTGAAAAAGGAACTCTAATTTAAATATCGAATATCTAATGTAATCGGATAGCTAAAAATTTGATGACAGACAGGAGTTAGAGACAATGATAAAAGGTTTCGGAGGAATATTTTGGAGAACTAAGAATCTTGAAGATGTAAAAAAATGGTACACTGAAGTGCTGAAGATTGAAATGGAAAATTGGAATGGTACTGTGATAAAACCCCAAGTAGGAAATGAGACTATCTTTTCTTTCTTTACCGAGAATGACAATTATTTTCCAATAGAACAACAAGTGATGTTGAATTTTCAAGTATATAATCTAAACGAGACTATTAAGCATCTTGAACATATTGGTGTACCTCTTGCAAAGAACAAAGAGATTAGTGAATATGGAAAGTTTGTTTGGATTGAAGATCCTGAAGGCCGACTGATTGAGCTTTGGGAGAAATAACGAGTCCCGGATGATAGTTCCGCCCTCCTTTCAGGGGTAGAACGTAATAATCATTTTTTAAGCCGATCCAGAAAAGGATCGGCTTATTTTTATAGCTTTCTTCAGATCAATCACGTTTGTTCTCAACAGATTTCATACGGTTCTGATCGTCAGGCACCCGGTCAATACTGAATTCCTGCCCTGCTTCTAACTCACCATGGCCGCAAACACTTCGGGAAAAATTTGTGAACTGCCTTTTTTGCTCATCCATTTCGTGTTTTCGCTTAAGCAGCTCCTGCGGATCCTGATTTGTCATAATCTTAACCTCCTAGGAAATCAAAATAAGTCTCCAAACATGGAATCATGCTGTTTATTCGCACTACAGAAGTTTTCCATAATAGAGCGTTGCTTATGCAAGGAATTCAATATCCCAGCTTGTATAGAATTATTGCTCTTTATCCCGGCCGAGCAGCCCGCTGAGAGCCTCTGTCACGTTCATACCGGTAAGCGTCTGTGTCAATTCAGGAACCTGGGCCATGATTTTGGCGATATCGCCGGTAATTTTGTTTACGCCGGATGAAGCTCCATCCTGGGAAATCACTGTAATCTTATCGACCTTGGCCAGCGGGGAAGCGATTTTGTCAGCCAGCTCTGGCAGAACCTTCAAGAATTCCACTATAAGGGCGGCTTGCGTGAACTGTTTGTACGCTTCAGCTTTCTTCTCCAGTGCCCCCGCTTCCGCTGCTCCGGCCAGCTGAACAATTTCCGCGTTGGCTTTTCCCTTCGCCAGTTCTGCTTCCGCTGTTGCCAGCCCCCGTTTGGTCATTGTGGCCGCCTCTGCTTCCGCCTCAAGAATTTGCCGCTGCTTAGCTGCTTCCGCTCTCATGATCGTAGCCTGGTTCTCCGCCTCAGCAGGCTTGATCACCGTTGCCTCCAGCTCCCTCTGTCTCAGCTCAACTTCGATTTCCCGGACGGTCCGGTTGGCCTCCGCTTCCATCTGCGTGATCTTGACCTGTTCGGTAACCAGCGACTGTTTGATTTTGTTCTGCTGCAATTCGTACGCAAGATCCGCCTGTGCTTTCTTCACTTCAGTCTCCAGCTTAAAGTCCGCCTGCTTAATGTTCAAATCCTTCTCGAACAGAGATTCCTTGGCGCGGGCGGCGGTTCCCGCTTCAATGGTGGCCTGATGCGCATTGGCTTTGGCAATGGCGGATTCCTTCTCCGCCTCGGCTTGTTTGATCTGAATGTCGCGTTCTGCTTCCGCCTTGGCGATGCTGGCATCACGGCGGATGCGCTCAATTTCCGGAACCCCCATATTGTCGATATACCCTTTGTCGTCAGTAATTTTCTTAATGGTGAAGCTGACTACCTCAAGCCCCATCTTGTCGAGGTCTTCCGAGCAGGTCTCCCGCATCTTGCTGTTGATTTCGTCAGGTGTCTTTAGAATGGATTCTACCGTTAATTGTCCGATCAAGCCGCGCAAATGACCTTCCACCGAATGCAGGATAATCGTCTCACGGTCTTCTTCCGGCCTGTCGATAAACTGCTCACTGGCAGTCAGAATAGCGGTAGGATCGCTTTTAATCTTAATCTGGGCTACCGCCTCCAGGTTGAGCTTGATGCCCTGCCGGGAGAACATCGCCTGCGCCGGGATGACATCGAAGCTCATCAGCATCATGGAGATGGTCTTATTGTTCTGGAAGCCGGGAATGACGAACGTCCCGCCGCCCTGAACCACTCTTTTTCCGCCGAGGCCGAATACAATCATCGCCTGATTGGGCGGAACCTTTTTATAAGCGTTCACGATACTGAACAAAGCCAGCAGGATAACAACAACAATTGCCGAGATTAAATAAAGAATAACCATTCGGTTCGACACTCCCCGTTATTTATAATTGTTCGTTTCCCCTCTCGAAGAGGGTGACTACCGCCATTCCTTTATCCACCTTCAAAATAATCACCCTGTCACCCTTGGCGAGCTGCTGGCCGGTTTCTGCCCGCACTCCAATGGAACGCATCGTTCCATGCAGCACATATTTCATCTCTCCCACTGCTCCATCCACTGCAGAAATACTGATGTACCCGAGTTGTCCCGCCTGCTCATAATCCATTTTATTCATGCTACTATCATACCGAGTCATCACCCGGGCCAGCACCGCATATATCAGACAGCCCAGCAGCAAGGCAAGCACGGTGCAGATCAGCACCACTGCTAGCATATTCATTCCGCTGAACCGGGTAAGCACATAACCACTGCCGCCCCAGACCGTGACAAACACCATCAGAGGGAGTATGGGCACAAAGCCCGGACCACCAGCATCGCCACCTCCCATATGCAGATGACCCGCCAGGCCATGCCCATGAAATCCGCCGCTGAGGAGAAGCAGCAATCCAACCCAGAAGCACACGATAAATACAGTAACGATAACAATCCCCCCTTTAAAGCATTTTAGATAGTTGCCTAATGACTCTGATTTACGTTGTTATAAGATTATTAAACTCTTATACAGATCAACTTTCCTTTCTGCATGCTCAGCAAAAAGACCACAGAAGCATCAGGGCTCTCCGTGGTCGGTTAATCGATCATGGCGCTCATCCTCTCTCTTCGAGGCTTACGGGGTTAGCTGACGGATTCGGGCAGCGAGATTGCCCTACCTTGTAAGAAGCGGCTGTTCAGCACGCACAAGGATTCACCCCAAGTGAGCGGCAGCTATCTGAGCAAAAGCCGCATTCACCATTGGTTCCCCCGTTCCCATTATCGGAATTCAGCCATTTGAGAACAGTTATATTACATTCGGTTGTTGATTTGAATCTTACGCCTGTGACCATTTAATGTAAAACGTTGCGGATGGCAAAAGAAGCCCAAAATGCCACCACTTCACGAATGAATGCGCATTCTTTGGTTTTACTCTTAAGCGATTGATGATTTGCTCATTTTTGCTCTACTTCATGTCCCTAGGAAAACAAAACAGAAACCTCTGCTGCTCAACATCATCCGCCGTACTCTTCTGTATCACACGTTAAAGCTCCCGTCAGGAATATTCTGCAAATCATCCGGGAACGTTAAAAGCAAAACTAATCGAAAGTTGAGCGCCTTATAATGACTAACCAAACTCAGACCTCATTTCCTTCTGTAGATCAAAACTCCGATTATATCGAAGCCGCACTATTCTATACAAGTGACCTCAAAAAAAGAAACTTATCCTTTCAGGGAAGGGAAGGAATGGTCTTTTATCTGGAGTCTCTCACTGATACGGAATTGATTGAACGGAACGTGATTGTTCCTTTTAGCCGTAATCAGGACAAAGACCTCTCTAAGCTTTTCACAACACTTAGTTTCAGTTTGGAAACAGAACTAAACCAAGGTATTCAGGGACTTCTTGAAGGAAGCTGTGTTTATTTTTTAGAAGGAATGTCTGAATTCTATGTCCTCAACACTCCTGCCAAATACGAACGAAGCATTAGCGAACCTGAGAATGAAGGGGTTATTCGGGGACCTCATAACGGTTTTATTGAACAGATGAAGGTTAACTTATACCTGATTCGCAAACAAATAGCCTCCCCAAACCTTATTGTCCGCTACTTCACACTTGGGAAATTCGCCCCCAAACAGGTAGGCTTAGTCTATATGGAGAATATCGCCAACCCTGAATTGATAAAGATTGTAGAATCAAGAATAAAGAAAATTTCGCTCGATTGGATAATCTCCACTGGCTTTATTCAGGAATTAACGGAGGATAACTCCTTCTCCATATTTCCGCAACTAATCAATACGGAGCGTCCGGATCATACCTCAGCTTATTTGCTGGACGGATATGTCGCCATACTGCTGGATGGGGACCCCACAGCTCTGATTTTGCCGGCGAGCTTCTTCAGCTTTTATCAGACACCGGATGACTATAACAATCGATGGATGATCGCTTCTCTTGTCCGGTTTATCCGTCTGATCGGCTTTGTAACAGCATTTCAGTTGCCAGCGCTCTACATTGCCACCGTTTCTTTCCACTCCAATGTCCTTCCCTTGCAATTGTTTTTTTCGATTCAAGGTTTATTGACCCGGGTCCCTTTTCCTCCGCTGATTGAAGCGATGCTGCTTGAACTTATATTCGAACTGCTGCGGGAAGCAGGACTTCGTCTGCCCAGCCGTGTAGGTCAAACTATTGGGATTGTTGGGGGGTTGGTCATCGGGGATGCAATTGTTAAGGCGGGATTGGTTTCTTATTCGATGATCATTGTTGTAGCGTTGACTGCCATTGCATCTTTTCTTATCCCTTCCAACGAAATGAGCTCTGCTATCCGGTTTATGCGGTTTCCATTGATGATTGCTGCCTCATTATTCGGATATATTGGGATATCATTTGGGTTAACACTCATTTTCATACATTTGTGCAAGCTAGAATCATTTGGGCAACCCTACCTGAGACCCTTAAGTCCGTTGAAATTTCAAGGCTTGAAAGATACCTTCGTACGCTTTCCAATTTGGTCTATCCGAAAGAGTTCAAGCAACCCAAAAACGGATAAATGATCATTAATTTACACAGTACTTACAGGAGTTGATACGGTGGCTCAAAAAGAAAAAATGATCACAAGGGGACAACTCTTCCTTTTTATTATTCAAGCCCAAATCGGTGTTGGTATTCTGTCTCTTCCTAACAAACTTAACGAAACTGCCAAAGGTGGAGGTGGACTTTCTGTTTTAGTTGCAGGGGTTATTACCCAACTTGTCATCATTCTTCTGTGGGTCCTGCTGAAGAAATTCCCCGGACTTAACCTATTCGGTATTTGCATGAAACTTGCAGGCCCGATTATTGGCAGTCTATTGACTATTCTGTATATTGGTTACTTTATTCTGCTTGGCTCCAATATTATGCTTAGTACCGTTGAGGTGCTCCGGAGATGGATGCTGCAAACTACGCCAAGATGGGCTGTACTAGCTCTTTTTTCTATCATGACTCTCTACCTCGCAAGAGAAAAGCTGACAGTGTTGGCAAGATTTTATACGCTGGCTTCCGTGCTTTTTATTCCTCTATTTTTATTTATCATCTATGGATTAACTCAAGCCCATCTGGAAAATATGTTACCGCTATTGGAAAAAGGCTTCTGGAATATCGTGAAAGGAGCAAAGGAAACAACCATATCTATGTATGGTTTCGAATTAATGCTGATCATCTACCCGCTGTCTGAAGGTACAGATAAACAAAAATTGATAACGGTCAGTCTCTCTAACTTGTTTGTGACCCTGTTCTATTTCTTTGTGGTCTCTACCTGTCTGATGTTCTTTAACTCCGAGCAAATCAAAATGATTCCCGAACCGGTCATTTACTTAATGAAATCTCTAAGCTTTTTCATTGTAGACCGTGCAGATATCTTGTTTTTGCCGATCTGGACCATAACCCTTGTATGTTCTATCGTAAGCTATTGCTATGCAGCGTCCATTGGGCTCAGTGCTTTATTTAGACGGAAAAGCCATCGGAAATTTACTCCGTTTGTGAAAATCATTACATTTATGATCGCGCTTGCGCCAGTAACTTCTGTTGGCATTCATCTACTGGATACAGCCTCTACAAATGCCGCCTATCTCTTTATTGCTGGATTCCCGCTGCTAATGTTAATCATTTCTCTATTTATAAAGAGAAAAGGAAGTGGCCTTGCATGAGATGGCGCGTGAAATTAGGAACGGTTGCACTGTCGGTGCTGATTATTCTTTTCCCCCTCAGCCTGACAGGATGCTGGGACCGGGAATATTTGAAAGACTTGCATCTGGCCTACAGTGTGGGGTTTGATCTAACTGAAAATGGAAAGATAAAAGAAACTGTGGAATTAATCATTCCACCTGATATTGAGCAAAAATCCACTACGAACGAAATTCATACGAGTTATGGACATAACCTACGTAGTGCCAGCAATGAGATGCGTAATCGAGTGAGGGGAAACATAAGATTTCTGAAAAATGGTTTTCAATTACTCGGAAAGTCAGTGGTAGAGCAAGGCCTTTACTCTAAATTGGATGTGAACTTCAGGGATCCAACCAACCCGACATCCAACGTTAGGGTAATTATTGCGGAAGGAAATGCCTCCGACATTCTTGAACAAAAAATGGTTGGGGAATTAAAAATTGGCGATTTCATTACCCAAAAGATTGAAAGTCTTGAGGAAATGAGTGTATTCCCAAAAGAAACGTTAGATACCGTGTTCCGGTTCCTGAAGGATCCGGGGCAGGACTTTGCACTTCCCTATATAGCTATAGAAGGCAATGAGATTATAACGAAAGGATTGGCCCTTTTTAATGATCAGTATTATAGTGGGATGCTGAATCCGGATCAGTCAATATTACTAGTCCTGCTGAAGGGGCAAAAGGGGAAAAATGCGCGATTCACAAAGAAAATTGTTCTGGGCTATCCGGATAATATACAGGAGTACATTACCATTAATGTTGGTTTAAAAAAAGTGAAACGTAAATTCAAGGTATCGGTATCTGCTGACGAAAGTGTTGATGTCAATTTGGAGTTGAAACTTCAAGCCATCGTAGAAGAGTTTCCCGGAGAGCATTCGCTAAAAGAGAAAGATCTTCAAAAAATAAATCAAGCGCTTTCGGACATTCTCACAAAGGAAGCCGAATCGGTTGTGGAAGAAGTCCAAAAGGCTAACTGTGATATCTTTGGTGTGGGGAGAAAGCTTATTGCTTATCATCACAATGTCTGGAAGGAGAAAAATTGGTCTGAGGATTATCGTAAAGTGCAATTCCACCCTAAAGTGGAGGTTAAAATTGTAGATACCGGGATTCTTGAGTAGAGATGTTCCCAACCTTCTAAGGTGAATATCCGCTAAGCTCATGAGCTAATATTTGCCGGCTCCCGGCAGCTGCAGACGTAGGCCGGCAGTGAAGAACAGCCGGTAAATAAGTACGCTAAGCAGTATGCTTGTAATGGCAGCGGATGACGTGAAAGAGAAGACGATGAGTATCTGATAACGCACGGCTATGACCGGATTGGCCCCAGCAATAATCATCCCGGTCATCATCCCGGGCAGTTGTACAAGCCCCACAGTCTTCATGCCGTCAATCGTAGGAATCATACTGAATTTCACAGCCCTGGCTCTGACGGTCTGCATAGCCTGCTGAGCGGTTGCCCCCAGGGACAGCAGTGTTTCGATTTCCCCTTTATTCTGTTGAACCTCATGCTTAAACTGGTTAATGAATAGGCCGGAGACGACCATAGCACTTCCGATTGTCATTCCACTGATCGGAATAATATATTGCGGTGTAGCATCGATAATATGCAATCCGAGCAGTATTCCCATCATCATCAGCTCCGAGGCGGAAATTGCCACCGCAATCCTCCATACCAGCCCCGGCAGCCCTTTGCCTCGCTTGGCGGCATTAAATGAAGCAACACCAATCATAAAAAAAATGATTAAAATGACAAAGGCCATATGCTCCGCCTGAAAAATAAACTGCAGCACATAGCCTACCGCCAGCAGCTGAACGGCAGAACGGATCGTGCCTATGGCTATGTCCTTTTCCAACCCAAGCTTCTGCCAGATGGAGATCAGCATCGTTCCGATGACAAACAGCAGTGTAAAGCTAAGCGCGGTTAAGCTCATGAGTGCTCTCCCCCTTCCGTACTCTGGATATATTTCCGGGCCAGTTCCGCTACCGGTTCCTTAAATAAGCAATCACTGCTATGATCCTGCAGGCTACCTTGGCTCAAAATCCATGTTCTGCTGCTGATTCTGCGGGCCTGTTCCAGATCATGCGTTACCCATACGAAGGAGGTTCCTTCCTTCTGATGCCAATCTAGCAGCAGCGCTTCAACCTTCTGTGAACTGTTCATATCCAGTGAAGCTGTGATTTCATCCAGCAACAGTATCCGGGGACGGAGCAGCAATGAACGGATCAGCGATATCCGCTGCTTCTCTCCGCCTGAGCAGTCTGCCGCTTTCTTCCCGAGATCCAGATAATCGAGACCGAGCTGCTCTATGAGCTGTGCGGCAAGAATCGAATCATAAGGAGTACCGTGCAGCCGGCTGACCAGCCGTAAATTGTCCTCCACACTGCCTGGCAGCATTACCGCTTGCTGCGCTACATAAGTTACTGCCATGCGCCATTGCCGGGGATTTATATCCTTGAACGAGACACCTTCCACGATCAAATCGCCTTCATCGGGAGAGTCCAGCAGCGCCAGAATCCGCAGCAGCGTGCTTTTCCCTTGGCCTGAAGCACCTATGAGGGCAATCCGGTCCGGCTCCGGGAGTTGAGCAGAGATGTGTGAGAACAGATATCTAGATGCATGATTTCCAGTGTCCCAATGGTATTTGGACAGATTAGATATTTCGAATAATCCACTCAACGCGAATCCTCCCTTCCGCCAAAAAGCTTGGCGATAATCAATTCATCTATTCTATCATTTACATGTTCTCAATATTGAAATCTTTGAGTTTTATTAATTGTCGCTTCCCTCTATTTCCCCGCTCCGTCGTCATCTTCCCATCTTCATTTGTTTTCTGGATAATATAATCTCCAGTTAGTAAGTTATAATCTTGTTCATCTGCTTCTTCTTGAGTTGCATTTCCAGAAAAGTACTCTCCCATCGTCGCCCCGATCAAATACCATTCATTATCTTGAAATCTAAATCTATATTTGTTGTACCATCTCCAGTTACTGCCTCCATAATCACTAACGACAACAGATCCTCTATCAATAGAAAGAGATTCAAAAGGGTCTCCCCAAACGCCTCCTTCATCCGATTTTAAAATGACTTTGTCTGCAATTATTGATAACAAGTAAGAATCATTTGTTCCAAACGCTATTAGTAAGGACCGTTCAGGAGCCTCTTCTGTATTAGGTTGTAGTTGCTCAATTATCATTGCAACATCCGTAACTCCATCTTTATTTAAATCACCTTCTGTTGTAACAGGTTCATCATCTTGAATTAGTACTCTCCATCCAGATGGTATTAATGTAATAATATCCTTCGATGGTTTTTCTTCTACTTTCACTTCTTCTGAAAGTGGCTCATTGGTGTGGTTTGCTACTACATCGGATTTGGAAGAAGGATGGTCACTGGAATTAACATTGCTACTATTACAAGCAGAAAAAAGGAATATATTAAAAAGTATTATTAGTACATAACCAATCGTTCTCATAAAGACTCCCCTTAGTCGGTTGAATTAATTGACTCGAAAACAAACTTTACTCTCTCAGTTTTACCCCGCTTTTCTTTAATATCTTCATAGTAAACATCCGTATTATTATAGATTATGTCTTTGTAAGTCTTAATTAAATGAGGGTAATGATTGCCGATGAAACGTTCCAACCTTAGTGCTGGTCTAGTGTTTCGTTTTAATCTAACCTTATCTAAAAATACAGGAATGTCTTGATCTATTGCGCTAATCATTGAATCTATATCTGTAATACCAGGTAAAATCGGAGTAATAAATACCCATACAGTAATTCCCATTCGGTGTAACTGATTTGCTGTCTGTATATTACTCATAAGAGTATAATCATCGATTTCACTCAACTGTTGCAGGTTAGATAATCCTAAAAGTAAAGTGAATTTGTTCCCCATAGGTTTTATTACATCAATATCTCTAAAGATAAGTTTTGATCCGGCTTTAGTTGTAACCATACATTTCAAGTTTAACTTACTTAATTCAAGTAAACATTTTCTTGTTAATTGGTATTTCCGTTCTATCTCCATATAAGGATCACACTTACTACCCAAGTACACAGTATCTTCTTTGTTCCATTGAATAAGTTCTTTTTGCAAAACATCTGAAATATTAACTTTAACATTCAAGTCAGTATTCCAAGTCTCATCTTCTAATTGGAAACAATAAGGACATCCAATTGTACATCCATCATACGGGTCTATAATCGGCACTGTCCCCCCATCCGGGGGATATTCATAAGTCATTGAACTCTTAACAAATATTTCTTTAAGCATTTTTACCATCTCCATTCATCATCTTATAACAAGATGGTAAAGTAATTCTCAAAAAAAATATAGACTTATAATTGCTGATTTGCTATGATGTTGAATAAGGTCTTGAAAAAAAATGACATACGAATCCATGGGTCATATATGATCTATGGTTTTTTTATGTTTTCGTTGATTTCAGCTATCGTACCTGCGTTTACGAACTCTCACAGGCTTAAAGGCGTTAGCCCCGGGAGTCAATCCGTATGTATTATTTATTAGACTTCAAGGAAAGCGCATTAATGCCTCTTTTAAAATCCTCATTCCCCGCTCCGTGTGAAGCAGCTCATATGGCTGAATGTTATCCAGTGCCGGTACCTTTCTAAAAAGCCATTCGGCCAGCTGATATGCAATGGGGATTCTTTAGGTATATTTCTTTATCATGGCACTTAGAAACTCTCGAAAATCTTCAACATATGTTTGAGGCTCTATGATTTCTAATTCAGATCCAAAACTAGCCAAAAACCGGAATCCGATATGGTTTTGCGGCACATCTATTGTGGCTTTTAAAAATTCAGAATTATAGGCTTCAATCCTTTTCTGCCCGTATCTTTCAATAAAGTGATCTTTTATGCTATGCGAGATCAATGCTTTAATTGTAATTAATTCCGGTTGATAATGTTGTTCGGTTTTTTGCTCAGTCAAAAAATCTCTAGGAACAAATGTTTTGATATCGATATTAAGATTATCTGTTCTGGACAATTTAAAAGTCCGATACTCCATTCGATTTAAACAAAACCCCTTCAAATACCAACTCATTTCACTAAAATGAAGCTGGTATGGCTCGATCATTCTATTCGTCTTCCCTCCACTTCCATCTATATAGTCGAAGCTAAGTAATCTTCCTTGTACTATTGCTTCTTGACAAGTCTTTAGTATTTGAAGAATTTCAGAACGACCGTCCCAGTCATAAAATGACAGTTGAATTGAACCTTTCCAGGTTGCTGAGCCTATCATTGATTCGATTTTTTTAAGAGTTAGCTCAACTTCGTCACTAAATAGAATTTGTCCCAATCCGCCCAATGCGGTTAGGATATTTTCTAAGTCTTTACTGCTTAAAAGTCGTTTGTCTAATTTGTATTCATCCATAATCCCGTATCCGCCCTTAACTCCATTTATAGAATAAATAGGTATATTAGACAAACTGAGAGTTTCCATATCACGTAGAATCGTTCTTTTGGACACGTTAAATAATTGTGCAAATCCGGTTGCGGAAACAACATTCTTTTGCAGCAAGATCATTACAATAGATATTAGTCTTTCAATTTTATTCATATTGTCCCTCCCTGATAATCCTTTTAAGGTGAAAAAAATTATCCCAAAGCTATAATAGGTGACAAAATAGCTGTCACCTATTATAGCTTATACTTCATGTATTACAAGGAGGAGGTTTTTTCATGTCAGTTATTGCATATTTAAATTTTGATGGGAATACAGAGCAGGTCATTGAGTTTTATTCAGAAGCTCTGAATTCAAGTAAAGTAAAAAAAGTGAAATACAAGGATTTTCCACAAGATCCAAACTACCCTATGCCAGAAAATGAATTGAACATGATTATGGAGTCATCGTTAGAATTCGCTGGTGGACAAATAATGATGTCGGATATTCTGCCTTCGATGAAGAAAGTAACAGGCGAGTTTGTTAAAGGCAACAATATACTGATTAGTATCGTTATTGATGATAAACAGGCACTGGAAAATTACTTTTCCAATTTGTCTGTGGGAGGTTATATTATTATGCCGTTATCAGAAATGCCTTGGTCTTCCTGCTTCGGAATGTTAGTTGATAAATTTGGTGTTGTTTGGAAGTTTAATAGCGACGCTTATAAGTTCCTTGATCGTTTAGTTTCAAACCAATAACTTCGAGGGCTTCCGAAAGTAAGCCTGGAGGCGGGGTAGCTTTCGCTTGCCCGCAATCTGCTGAAAAGCATATAGTGGATGAAAAAAATAACCGGACCGGATAGGGATAATCCCCTGCCCGGTCCGGTTTTCACTTTTTTTACGCAAAAGATTGTCTAATGGTCGAAGAAAATCTACTTTAAGGACATCCTGCTCCTTTTGAGTCTTGCAAAAGGCTATTAATTCAGTTTCATATTGTTGTTGCTTTTCCAATTGAACTTCGTTTTCTTCCCACCATGCTTTCATGGCTTTTGGGTCCTTTCCATCCTCATTGTGCCCGTGTCACTTATAATCACCAACAGCTACTTGACGTTCGCTTCCCAGTAGTCGCCGACCAAGCCTTCTATAACACTTCCGCTGGCCCAAGGCATCAAACAGAACCAGGTACTTGCCGGAGAACCGTCGCTGTAGCTCTCCGTTACCAGCCCTTCAGAATGACAAAATCTCTCGGACATCCAGCCCGTTTTGCCATGGTCGAATTCCTTATCAAAGCGGTTGTAGGTCTGGCACCCCCAGCCGACCGTATCCAGCATCCGCTGCCGGACGTATGAATCATCTCGCTGCTGTACGAAGTAGTACAACTCATCCACAATATTACTGGACATCGGATGAATATGCGGATTGGCGACAGAGGTAACGCTTCCCCCGCAGCTGGACCAGCCGATCTTGCTTAGCGGAGGTACCTTAACCGGTGAGTTGTAAGCAAATTTAAAGGTGAATTCGTAATCAATTGCATCCCTCATATGATCGAGATACAGTTCATCACCAGTGAGGGCGTGCAGGAATCTGACAGTTTTGATGTATGCCAGAATTCCTTCGGAATCTACCGCCTTATCAGCATCTAGTGGAGCCCCATAACATTCCATTCGTTTCACATAGGTTTCATAATAATGTTTTTCGCTGCGCTTCAGGCTGTCCAGATGCGTTCTGTCCCCGGTTAGCCAGCTGTAGTATGCCATAGCCGCCATGCACCATGTTCCGCTGAAGGAATCATATTCAAGTCCGGCACCGGTTCTCTCGGATAGAATGGTCGGGTATTCTTCATCCGAATTTTTGCTTTTCTCCAATACGAGGAGAACCTCCCTTACAAAGATCATCCAGTCCTCATGAAGGCAATCTTTAATCCTTTTTTCAAATTCATACGCCTTCATAATATAATACATAGCCTGCGCGCACAGATAGGCAGAATGCCCTGGAGTACGCATCCCGTCAAACCACCAGCCGCTTATACTCCATTTCCCATCCTGATATGCCTCATAAGGTAGCCCGGAAGCAGGATTTAAGGAATTCTCGATGATATTCTCGATACAGGAAAGCGCCTGCTCGCGCATGGACTCATCCCCAAGCCTCAGCGCGGCCATCAGAACCGGAGTGGCTACAGACAAACCGTCTGTCCAACTGATCGAGATTATTTTATTGTAGCGGTAACCGCCTGTTTCCTTGTCTTCATAAACAAATGTGGAATAACTCCGGTCCTCAGGTAACCACGCATATTGATAAATAGCCTTTGACAGGTCAGCAGCAGCCGTCCGGATATCACTGCCCTGTCTTGGATGCTGATGATAGCGGTAATAGATGTCTTCCAGCGCAGCATTGATGCCCAGCTCAGACTCGGTTTCGTACTCATACAAATCCATTGTGAACTCCACCGACTCAGCAGCAGCCAGTTCAAAGCAATTCTTATCAAGAGGAGCCCGTTCCTTGACCAGACGAGATTTAATGAATAAAAGCGGTGCATTCTCATAACCAAGCGTATACCCGACTGTTCCTTTGGCAAGCGAGCATGTATAGCCGCCATACTGGTAGAACTCACCCGGCAGGTCCGGTTTCCACTGGGTTTTGACCCCATTCTTGTTTATAAAATAAGGGCTGGCACAAAGTCCATATATTTTGCCCGTGTCATATACAAGAGCCGCTGGATGTGACAATCGGTCGCTTCGCACCATCCACCAAGGAGAAGACGGTCGTGAAGGATTTCCTTCTCTCAACCTGGGGAACTCATTCGGAACATTCTGCGGAGCTTCACCGCGGTTTCGGCCGTACATAAATGCCGGCAGGAAGAACCGCGGATTTACTTTTGCAAACGGCAGCTCCATATGAATGACTCCTGACCACGTTGAACTGCTTAGATTTCTTATCCGTACCACTGCCTGAAATGGCTGTTTGGCGCTACCGCTACCGCTACCGCCTGTTATCTCTACAGATGAACTTAGTCCGTGCCTGTCTAATCCGGAATATTCGGTATCTTCTTGAAATTTGCTTCTTGCAGTTATAATAAGTTCCATGATAATACCCTCCAGTCTGTTGTATGCAAAAAAACGCTTGTCATATTCACCCTAACGTGCTAGGATAATGACATTTTAATGTAGTTCCAGAGAATAATCATTGCAAATTCCGCTATAATTATTGCGCGAATAGATCAGGAGGTAGCAGATGAACGAGCCTTTTGAGCTTCGTTATGATCCCATCCAGAAAGATTTCCTCTACCTGCACAGGATTACTACTTATAACCTGGGGACCTTCTATCACCGACACGAAGCCTACGAGCTGTACTTGTTTCTGCGCGGCAACGTCAACTTTTACATTGAGAACAGCTGTTACCGTTTGGAACCTGGTGATTTGCTTGTAATAAATCCGGAGGAAATGCACCGTTCCTTTAGCCTCGATGAATCTGAATATGAACGGATTACGATTAACCTCCAGAAATCTTATTTGCATCGCCTCTCTACTCCGGCAACCCATTTATCCGGGTGCTTCGACTACCGCCCTAAGGGGAAAGGAAATATTGTGCATTTAGAGGAAGCGCAGTTGAAGCGGTTTTTGCAATTAACAGGCGATCTGGAGGAAGCACTAGCTTCTGATGCGTATGGAACAGATATTCAGGGCAATTGCTGTATCGCTCAATTATTAGTTCTGACCAATACTGTTTTTCACAATGCAAGCTTTATTCCTACCGATATCATGCCGGAGCTGGTTCGTAAAACTATGGATTATATTGAAGCACATCTTGCGCAGGACATCACACTTGAACAGCTTGCCGGCATTTTTCATTTGAATAGCACTTATATCAGCCGCCAGTTCAAAAAACATACGGGGTTAACGCTCCGTTCGTATATCGTAGACCGCCGCATCGCACTCGCCAAATCCTATCTCTATGAGGGGCTCAGCATTACCGAAGCATGCTATCAATCCGGTTTCAGCGACTACGCGAACTTTATCCGCAGTTTTACCAAGATCGTAGGAATATCACCCGGCAGGTTCGCCAAAAAAAACGCAAGCCTTCCAGAGTAGAAGGCTTGCGTTATAAAAGATGGGAATCACCCTGTCTCCATCGGCCCAGCACCGTTCCATTCCTCGTATAGAGGATGCTGTCCTTCGGGAGCGTTAGCTTTTTATAAGTTCTGTAGGGTTCATACCGGTTATTTTTTTGAACAAAGTGCTGAAGTAGGGAATGTTCTTATAACCGACCCGTTCTGCCACTTCATACACCAGCATATTCCGCTCCATGAGCAACTCCCGAGCTTTCTCGATCCGAACCCGGGTCAGGTAGTTATTGAAGGTTTCTCCAGTAATATTCTTAAAAATAATAGACAAGTGGTTGCGCGAAATGAATACCTTATCCGAAAGCTCGGCGAGTGTCAGCTCTTCCGCATAGTGCTCATGAATGTAACTGGTCATGAAATCGACAACCTGCCGATGCTTGCTGCTTCCTTTCCATTGCCTGTTGCTGCAGATCTTGGTGATTTTGTCTATAAGCCAGCTTGCCAGTTGGTCCGGTACGATCAGGCTGCTGATCTCCTTGGCAATCTGGTCATTAGTGAACAGTTCATCCAGTACAAAGCCGGATTCATACAACGAATAGGTTATAATTCCCCATAGCTCGCTTCCAAGCATTTGTACGTATCCCTGTGATATCCCCTCTTGCTTTTTCATTTCCGTTATATATTCCAGCACAAGCTGATGGGCTTCCGCTTCCTGAGATACCTTCATTGCTGTTGCCAGCTTATACGAGAACTTGACCGGAAAAAGGGCGACATTTCCCGGTTCGCTGCTGCTGTTCTCCCGGTACATATACACTTCATGTGCGGAAGCGACCCGTAATGCTCTTTGATCCATCGCGCGGAAAGCTTCCTCTGTCGAGTCGGAAAGCTTGGTCCATGTATCCTTCACTCCCCCGATTCCTATACGTGTAACCAGCTTGAGATAGCTGCCGATGCTGTCAATCAGCCGGATTCCCAGCTCTTCCAGCTTGTCTTCTAACTGTTCGAGCTGTCCTGCATCCGGATGAATAATCAGTAATGTTCTGGTACTGTGCAGCTCTGTGTATTCCAGATCCGGGAACAGCTTACGCGCTACTTCACAAGCAATATTGCTGACCGCAAACCTGAAAAGGTTCCAATCGGAGACGGATAGACATCTGGCTCGTTCATCACGGATCAGCTCGATGCCGACAGTGACATGCTTGCGCTCCTGCCAAAAAAGATATGACGGGGGAAGAGGTGTGCTGTCTCTGTATGCATGGCCCAGGGTACCAACAGCTGCGGAGCGAACCCACTCCAGTTCAACAAAAGGCTCATACATCGTCATTTTAAACTCAAGCTCCCACTGCCTGATTCGCTTCTCTTCCGCTTCCTCAAGTTCCTGTACGACATTGCTTAGAATCGATTTTAACGTCGGCAGACTGATTGGCTTAGAGACATAGTCGGTCACATGAAACCTTAGAGCCTGTCTCGCATGCTCAAAATCTGAATATCCGCTCAGAATAATGATTTTACCTTGGAATCCTTCCTTTCTAAGCTGCTCCATCATATCCAGACCGCTCATCACGGGCATATAAAGATCAGTGATCACAATGTCCGGTAGGGTACGGCGGATTACCTCCAGTCCGTCCTCTCCGTTCATAGCTTCTCCAACCCACTCAGCTCCCAGCTCATCCCAGGGAATCGCCCGTTTCATCCCCTTTAGGACTTGGCGTTCATCATCAATGATTGCGATTTTCCACATTACGTTTACCTCCTTAACTCCTTAAGTACGAAAGCACGGCTGCTTCTCATACCAACGGAAGCGCTTACCGAAATAATATGTGCGTTTGTATATTGACCATTGAGCTATCTATTAGGGATCAGTCCTTTTTGGTTAGAGGATCTGTCAGCAGCGGGAGCGTTATTTCCACTCTTGTTCCACCTTCTTCACGTTCTCCAAGTTCAATTCCATAACTCTCCCCGAAGTAACCGGAAATTCTCTCTCTCACATTGCGTATACCGTAGCCTCCTGTATGACGGTTATGGGACCTGTCTTCAGGCTGCTTGAGTCCGGCACCATTATCCTCGATTACAATATGCAGAGTATCTCCCATTTTCTCCATTACGATAGACACATAGCCGCTTTTCTGTTTGTTGAATCCATGAACGATAGAATTCTCCACGAACGGCTGTAGTGTAAGCTTCGGAATGTATAACTCCTGTAGCTCAGACGCTGCCTCAATCCTGTATTCAAGCCCTTCTCCCCAGCGCAGCTGCTGGATTTCCAGATAACACTTTATATGCAGCAGTTCATCTTCTATTGTGATAAAGCTGTTGCCGTTGGACAGGCCGATCCGAAACATACGGCCCATTAGCTCCAAAATGCGGCTAAGTTCGTTTTGTCCGGCCTCAATCGCCATCCAGTTGAGTTGATCCAGCATATTATATAGGAAATGTGGATTGATATTAGCCTGAAGCGCCTCAATTTCAGCTTTCCGTTGCTGATCATAACGGCGCTCGAGAGAGAGATACAGTTCTTCAATCCGTTCGTTCTGCTTCCGGTAACCGGAAAATAAATAACCGAATTCATTCTCATAATCCACCGGAAGTTCTACATTGTCGCCTCCTACGGAATACAGTCGCATCGCAGTTACAAGTTTTTTGATCGGCTTGGTAAACTGCTTGCTTAAAAAGTGGGTCAAAAGTAGTACCAGCAGCACTGCAGCAATACCGATCAGACCGATCCACTCCGCCAGCTTCAGGCTGCTTGCCGTGATCTGTTTCCAAGAGGTGAATTCGATTAGGGTCCAGATGGAATTATCCATTCTTGAATAGACGAGTAGCGTATCGCGGGATCCATTGGTTGCCGGGATATGGACATAGCCCGATTTATTGCTTTTGAGATCAATCCACTGGGACCAGTCATTCTGGTCAATGGCATCGCCTATTTTCATAATTTGCTGTCCTTCGCTGCTTGCCATGATCCGGTTAGATCCGTCGGAATTGCCGGTTAGCAGTTTCCGGATCTCGTTGGCCTTGATGTGGACGACAAGGACACCTAAATAGTCATTCTCATTTATTATTTTTCTGGAAAAGCTGAGCACCGGAACCTCACCTTGCGCGCTGGTAAAATTATACTCTTTGGACCAGCAAAAGTCGCTCTTCGCCAGACATCCGGCCCCCTCCTGCTTGTTAAGATCCGTAAGGTTCCGGAATTGGATGTAGCTTTGCCGTTCACTTAGGATAGGGTTATCCATATACAGGTCAATCCCTTGAATCAGCGGGATCGCATAGGTCAAATTCGCGAGTGCACTTTCTACACCTGAACGTCTGCGGTATCTCTCAAATTCATCCTGCCTGTTCAGGAGAAAATTTATCAGCTCGCTGTCGCGCGAGCTGGACAGTGAAATCTGCTCGATCATGACTAGCCGGGTCGTAATTTCATTATTCAACTCATCCAGCAACTGCTGTTGGTAATAGGAGGTAGTCTTTACGAGCGCCTTGGATGAATTGCTGTAGCTTGTCCATGCTGTAACACCGATAACCGCAATAAGTACTATGGCAAAGCTATGAAAAAACAGGCGGTCAATTCTGTATTTTTTAAAAGGATTGCTCAAACGCTCTACCTTCCTTCAACTCCGGTTCAGACACAATAAACGGTAAAGCTGCGAAGGGTATTCGAAGCTTTACCGTTAACGTATGGATGTTTTTTTAACATCTTATCCTTTAATTCCTGTTGTTGCAATCCCTTCAACGAAATACTTCTGAAGGAACATGAAGACAATAGTTGCAGGAAGAATTGACACTAGTGACATGGCAAGCAGTTGACCCCACTCCGCCGCTGATTGCGAGTCATTGATCATACGCAGCGCGAGTCCAACAGTATACTTGTCCACGCTGTTGATGTACAGGAGATGACCTAGGAAATCGTCCCAATTCCACAGGAAGCAGAAGATTGTCACGGTAACGATCGCCGGAAAGGCAAGAGGCATAACAACTCTCCAAAAGATACCGAACCAGGAGCACCCGTCAATTTTGGCCGATTCGTCAAGTTCTCTGGGAACACCGCGTATAAATTGGATCAGCAGGAAGACGAAGAAACTGCCGCCTGCCCCACCGGCAAGCAAATGGGGGACAATAAACGGGAGATACGTATTCACCCAGCCAAGCTGGTAGAACAATGCGTATTGAGGGATGATCAGCACTTGTCCAGGCATCATTAAGGTCAGCATCAGGATGGAGAACCAGAAATTCTTCAACGGAAAATCCAATCTCGCAAAACCGAAGGCAACCAGGGTGCAGGATAGCAGCGTTGCGACGATTACGGCAAATTCAAGTCCGAAGGTATTAAGATAGAAATCCGTAAACGTGTGTCCGGGAACCGAACTCCAGCCTTTTGTGAAGTTGCTCCATTGCGGGACAGCTGGGAAAATCGACGGCGAGCCAAGCTCTGTACTGTGCTTCAGTGAAGCACCGATCCACCAGAGAACCGGGTAAACCATAATGAAGCTGAAGAGTATCATGAACAGATGGCGAAACGCAGGCTTCAATTTTAGTGTTGTCATTTACGTTTTTTCCCTCCAGTGTCTGTTTCATAGAATACCCAATACTTCGAGGTGTAAGAGATCAGTACAGTGGCTGCAATAATTCCGACCAGCATAATCCAGGCAAGTGCTGAAGCATATCCCAGCTCGTAACGGCTGAATGCCCTTTCATACAAGTACATCGCATACACATAAGTGGAGTTCATCGGCCCGCCGTTCGTAATCACAAATGCGGAAGTGAACATTTGGAAGGCTCCAATAACTGCCATAATCAGGTTGAAGTAAAGAATCGGTGAAAGCATCGGCAGTGTGATTTTGAAGAATTGAGTTACTTTATTGGCCCCATCCACAGAAGACGCCTCGTACAGATCATTAGGAATTTGCTTCAGGCCGGCCAGAAAAATAACCATGGTGGAGCCGAATTGCCAGACCGTCAGCAGAATCAGCGTGCCAAGTGCCGTATCGGGACTTGTAATCCAGCCCTTTCCTTCAAAACCGAAGACGCCAATCAGTTTGTTAAAGACCCCGTCTACACCAAAAATGTTGCGCCAGAGCAGCGATACCCCGATACTCCCTCCGATAAGTGACGGGAAATAGATCGCCGTGCGGTAGAAGCTTATTCCTTTTACCGCCTTGCTGAGTATCATAGCGACAAAGAGAGCCGCTATAAGCTTCAAAGGTACGGAAGCCAGCACATAAGTGAAGGTTACCTTAGCGGATTGAATGAATTTGGGATCCGCTGTAAAGATACGCTCATAATTGCGGGTACCGATCCACTTCATCGGCTGCATCAAAGTGTAGTCGGTGAACGAATAGTACAGTGATAAAAATAACGGATACGCCGTAAGTGTTAGAAACCCAATAAGCCATGGCGAAATAAACAAATAGCCTGCAAGCGGGGCGTTCCATCTGCTTCGAAAGTATGAGCTTTTTTTCGTCTTCGCAGCAGATTGGGCTATAGTGGCTGTGGAACGGTTCATCTGTGGTCACCTCTTGTGGTTAATTTTTATACTTTAAGTATATAATCCGCTTATCATCCGCTAAAGGAGGGGAATGCTCGAATTCTTTCAAAATATAACGATAAAAAAAAGAAGCGGTATTCACCGCTCCCCATTTACATGAATCATTAATATATGGTTCTTCCCCATTGGTCAGCAATGCCGCTCTTCCGGAGGAAGTACGTATTGATTCTATCCCGCCACTCCTTAGCGTGCTCAGTCTGCTCCGCAAGTCGGTCTGCTACATGCTGGTACGCCTCTTCATCCACTTGTCCCTTCACTAGCTTCCAGGCATCTAACAATCCAGCTGCCCGCTCCGCGCCTTCAAAATGTGTGTCATAAATATGCTGAATCACAGTTTTGCCAGAATGAAGCACATGGGTATATAGGACATGGTGGAAGAAAAGCAGCAGTTCATCCGGGCAGCTCTCGAGCGACTCGTACAGTTCCATGTTAATACGGGCATATTGGGAGGTATACCCGGTTCCTGTTGCTGTAGTGCGGTCCACACCCATACCATAACAGTCTGCGAAGTGATAAGTACCCCACATTGAATATTCATATCCATCCACATTAGGGCCGTAGTGATGGTCAGGGTTGACCATAAACCCAACGCCCAGCGGGGCTGTATACGATTCATAAATCTCCCAGGAGTTCATAAGGATGTCTAGTATAGTCTGAACCAGCAGCTCATTGGTGCCAAAGGTGAGCGTAATCCATTCCACAGCAATTTCCTCGGCAGACAGCTCTGGATTCCAGGCAAGACGGCCATAACCGAACAGATTCGCCTGTGCCAGCAGATGGCCCGTCCAATTGGTGTCATTACCAATGTTGGAGACGGCTGCAAAGCCGCTGTAAGGATTGCCGTGAACATCTCCTTCCACAATGCGCTGGATAGTAGTTCCTTCTCCTTGGAGCTGCGTATCAAAGTTCATAATCTTTTTCCACTGGGGTATCAGGTAGCACACATGACGCTGCTGGCCGGTATACTCCTGGGCAATCTGAAATTCGATTACCTGATTCGTCTTCGGCATAGCACCTAGCAGCGGCGAGACTGGTTCTCTCACCTGAAAGTCAATCGGTCCATTCTTCACCTGCAAAATGACATTGTCCATGAAGCGTCCATCCAGCGGCTGGAAATGATCATAGGCTGCCCGCGCCCGATCCGTGGTACGGTCGCGCCAATCCTGCTTGCAGTTATATACAAAACATCGCCAGATTACAATTCCGCCATGCGGCTTCAGCGCTTCAGCCAGCATATTGGCCCCGTCGGCGTGATCTCTTCCATAGGTGAACGGTCCCGGCCGGTTCTCCGAATCGGCCTTTACCAGAAATCCTCCGAAATCAGGTATTTCTGCATATATTTCCGACGCTGCGGTCATCCACCATTCTCGGACGTCTGAATCCAGCGGATCTGCCGATGAGAGACCGCCGATCTCAATAGTGCTGGCATAATTGACGCTCAGGAACAGCTTGATTGCATAGGCTCGGAAGATTGCTGCCAGCTTCGCCACATCCGGCAGGAATTCCGTTAACAAACGGCTCTCCACCCGGTGGACATTCACATTATTAATGGCGATCGCATTGATTCCGCTGGAGGCTAGCAGGCGGGCATAATCCTGGATACGCTGAAGATTGCTTGTTACCCGGTTAGCTTCATAAAAAATTGATTTCCCGGCATACCCCCGTTCCACACTCCCGTCCATATTATCCCACTGGTTGATCATGCGCAGCTGATTGACAGGGTTCTCTAGAATATTCAAATTATGAACAGAACCCCCTGTACCCATGATTCGCAGCAGATGGAACACTCCATATAATACACCTGCGGGAGTAGCTGCTCCGATGGCAATATTACCGGTAATGCTGTCCGTTTGAAGCGCATAACCTTCCGCTTTAACAGCATCGCTTACACCGGTGCTGAATGATTTATCTATCGCTAAGCCAGTTCCGAAGGTTCCTATAATGATACTGGGAGTTGTCTCTGTTTTCCCGGAGATGGAAACTTTTCTCCCTGTGATTCCCTCCATGCCTTGAGTCAGCTCGTTCACTGCAGAACGAATAACAACATCATCCTGCTCAGTCACAACAAGATGATTGTATGCCGCATATTGATCAACATTTGTCCCCGCTGTGATCCGGCGGTACTGCAGCCAGGCCAGATACCCGTCTCCGGGGTGATACAACACAGAATTACTCATGTATACTCCTCCCTATGCCTCAAACTCCACTTGATCTTTTTGTATGTTCAACCACCAGTATAGTCGTAAATGTTCGGGGTAGCCGTCTGCAGCGAAATTAAAATCAAGGCCCGGAACAAGGCTTGTTCCGGGCTTCGTCCTTGAATTATTTCTCGTAAGATTGTGCTGCTTCTTTCAACTGTTCAAAGGCTTTCTCCGGTGTGACTTTTCCAAAACTAAGCTGATCCCGGACAAGCACCCAGTCTTTGTCAATAAAATTCGTCCAGCCTCCTGCTCCAGCCGACCAGGTCTGACCATCCTTTTCAGTAGCACGGAGGAGTTCTAATCCAACCTTATCCAGATCGCTCATGTTTGCTTCCAGGGAAGTGGAAATATCCTTGTTAGCGGGCAGACCGCGGAATGTTTGCAGAATCTTACCTGCCTCCTGATCATTCACAAACCAATTGATGAATTTTTTAGCTTCTTCAGCATGCTTGGAGTTTTTGGAGACGGACAGGTACATGGATGGTTTCAGCCATCCGCCTGCTTCTTCTGCACGCGGCATGGTTACAAGTGCGTAAGCACCTGGTTTGATGCTGTCCCAAGTCCCCAGGTTATTAGAAAAGCTATACCGGAATAAAACTTTGCCAGCTGCCATCAAGTCCATTTGCGGATCATTTTCCTTGTCGGATGCGTTTACATCCGCCGGAGGAACCAATCCTTCTTTGCGCAGCTCTTCAAATTTCTTGGTCCATTCCAAGTAGGCAGCTTGATCTACGTTGAAGTGACCATCATCAGTGATAACCTGACCTTTACCTTTGGCGTATTGGTAGGCCGAATACATAAAGTAGTTACCGGCATAGTCCAAGGTAAAATATTGTCCGCTTGGCAGTTTGGATTTAGATTCCTTGGCTAAAGCGAAGAAATCATCCCAAGTCCAGCCATTAGTCGGATTCGCAATCCCGAGCTTATCTATAGCGGCTTTGTCATAAACCATACCGAACGCTACCGAACCCAGAGGAACAGCATATTGCTTGCCGTCAAGTTGACCTCCGGCCAGTAATTTTGAGTCGAATTTACTTACATCGACCTCAGGAGCCAGCTCAGCTAATTGATTACGTGACATCCAGTCCGGCGTCCAGCCCGGATCAAGCTGAATGATATCTGGTGCGTTACTAGCCGCAGCTTGAGTCGATAATTTGTCCAAGTATCCATCCATACCGGAATACTCCGGCTCAAACGTAACATTGGGGTTGTTCTTTGTGTACAAGTCCAGCGCAGCCAAGGTCGCCTCATGTCGCGGCTGGGATCCCCACCACATAATTCGTAGCTTAACAGGTTCATTGCTTGGTGCACCCTTTTCGGCAGTATTTGTGCTAGCAGGCTCTGCAGAAGTTTCTGCATTGTTTTTTGCCCCGCCGCCGCATGCCGCCATCGTTCCCAGCAAGGCTGCCATGGCCAAGACTGTAAGAGAACGCTTCCATTTCAACATCTTTAACCCTCCTAATTTAATCTGTATTGTCTTGCTACACCGTTATAGTAACAATTATGAATGGAAGTTCATATGAGGGTGATGCACGATTTATTTTAAAATCTCACGGAAATGATTATGGGTACACTTATTCCGCCGAATGGTTTATAGCGGGATATACCACATTTGTTGATTTATTATGGCGACAAATTCCTCTATAATAACTGCAAAAATCGGGATGATGAAATTCCATCCCGATTTACATTAACTCCTTCCCATATCTCAAGTTTTTAAGTTCTATTTATATAGGGCTTTTTTTTAATGTTCGTGAAAATCCTTTTCAAAAGGCTTTAATATTATAGGCTGTAGAATAAGCTACCTCTTTTTGTTCCTCTAACTCAATTATGCGTAAAACCAAGTTTTTATGAACGAGTTCATAAGCATCACTTCCCAGTGTTAGCCGCAGCGGAGCTTTATCAGAATCTGCAGCTACAATTATGGTCTGAGCCATCTTTTCCGGATCACCAGGGAAGTTTTCCGTCGCGGCTTGCTGCGACATTTGCCGAATATAGCCTACAGGGGTATTCTCATATTCGCTCATAGGCTCGCCTGTAATCATGCTGCCATTGAATTTTGTTCGTGCACTTCCAGGCTCAACGAGCGTAGCCTGAATATTGAAGGGAGCCACTTCCTGAACGAGAGCTTCGATAAAGCCTTCCATAGCCCACTTCGTTGCATGATAAAGGCTCAGAGCTGGAAATGCTACTTGCCCGCCCATACTGGAAAGCTGTATGATGCGCCCGCCGCCTTGGGCACGCAGATAAGGAAGCGCAGCTCGAATGACTTGAATGGACCCGATGACGTTCGTATTGAATTGATGCGTAATTTGTTCATCACTCACTTCCTCAGCTGCTCCGAACAATCCATAGCCTGCATTGTTAACAACAACATCAATATTCCCTAAATCCTTAAATGCCTGATCAACAACGGTTCGAATCGCCTGATTATCAGTTACATCCAATGTAGCAACCCACAATTGTTCACCATAGCGATCTTTTAGATCATTCAATGCATTATCTTTTCGAAACGTAGCTGCAACCCGATCACCACGTTCTAATAAAAGCTCAGTCAGACTCCGACCAAATCCACTTGAAGTTCCAGTTATAAACCAAGTTTTCATTAAAGACCAGCTCCCATATTATAGTTGTGTTAAACCTTGTTACGACTGTTTCTCTTGCCGGTTCTTAATGAGATAACTTCAGACTCCAGCACTTCAACTGTTGGACCTGATTCATGCGCCATCATAAGCATAGCTTGAGCCACATCCTTGCACTGGATTGCTTTCATTCTGGCTAGCGGCCCAATCAATAATGGACCAATCAAGCGAAAAATCATATCCGTTGCCCGATCCCCAAAGCTTTCATCCTCACGATCCCCCATCAAGAGAGAGGGACGCAGGATGACAAGACGTGGTAGCCCAAGAGACAATAAATCCCGCTCCAATTGCCCTTTAACACGTGTGTAGAACATCTTGGACTGTTCGGACGCCCACATCGCGGTAACAATGACGTAGCTGGCGGCACCATGCTGAAGAGCAGCTTTAGCCAGAGCCAACGGATACTCATGATCAACTTTGGAAAAGGCTTCTTTTGAGCCCGCTTGTTTCATTGTCGTGCCTAACGTGCAGAAGACATCAGCGTCTTTAAGTACAGAAGCATCCAATTCGCTTTCCAGTCTGTCAAAAGAGACTTGTTTTTCCACCAGTTTCGGGTGGGATATGCCCATACTCCGACGTACAAGTACGATGATTCTTTGATATGCCGGGTCCTCAAGCAAGAGCCGCACTAGCTGTTTCCCCATCATTCCTGTAGCGCCAGCTACAACAGCCGTGTCAGTCTGTTTTCTTTTTGTCATTCTGACCCTCCGTTTTTCCACATTAGAACTTTAAATACTGTCCGGTAGTACGAATGACTATATAATTCTTATAATATCCATCCAGATAACAAATCATCGTTTTCCGAATATCGCCCTGAAAATCACGTTGGAGTCCATCCAGGCCGTTATTTTTGATGATATCCACAACCTCCTCGGGCAAGGTGGCTGATAATTTGCAGCCGGTTATGATAGAGGCCTCAGCCTGGAGGATCTCCATCACATCTTCTTGGGTTAATGCGTGCGAAGCGCAAATAGTGGCAACTAGCTCTGACATCAATTTGTACAGATTGATTTTCTGGTTCAGCATGGTTTCCGGGTCCACATTCTTCTCGAAAACCGCTGTGCGCATGGATTCCAGCTTAACGTAAAGGGGATTCTGGTTGACCAGTTCCATGAGCTCATTCATAACGAGATTTTTGAAGTCATCGAAGCTCCGCACAGGTAACTCCTTCGCCATCTCCGTCAGACAAGTGAGTCGCTTCTCATACTCCCTGCACAGCAGGCTAAAAAACAATGCTTCTTTTGTTTTAAAGTACACAAACAGAATCCCGTTTGACATGCCCATCTGCTTGGCTATATCGGACATCTTGATTTTTTCGTACTGCGATGACAGAAACATTTCAGCCGCTTTATCCATAATAGCCTTTGCTTTTATGGCCTTTGCCTCGGGAGTCATTGCACGCTTTGACATTAGGTTCATCACTCCATACGATTTATTTAAAGGGCTCATCGATCTGGAGTCAAAGATAAAACCGCCTTTTTTGTCTTTATTCTTTCAAGAAGGTCCTAACCGATTCATCGAAATCGCTGCAAAACCCTTTGGACATTTGTTCCATTCCATTGCTCCGGGAAAGCCGGTTAATTTGCATGGCAGCGACAACATCGCTTGTTAACGTAGCGACCTTTTTTGGGATTTCATTGCTGACTTCCATCGATACCTCTATCCAGACTTTATTTACCTCCTGTGTCCATGCTCCTTTTGCCTCACGATTGTCAATGACGATGGCATTCGTTTCTATGTCGCGATGAGCTTCCTTAAGCAATTCTCCGATGGCGTAAGCTTCCTCCATGGTTACAAAAAAATTCGTATGCTTGATAAAGAAAATACCGTCCCTTTTCCAATACGTTGTTGTTTTCGGCAAAAGAGGATCAAACTTAGTCATGATATCCACCCTTTTCATATTAGTTGTATTTGTATGATTAACTGAACATTTTGATAATTCTGTCGTAGGCACGATCTCCAAAGACAGTTTTCATAAATACCATCGGTTTCGCCATATAACCGACCAGGTAGCGCGTTTTCGGTCTTTTCACGGTTACAGCCTTGCCGATGGTGCGTGCAATTAACTCTGGTTTCGATAATTGATTGCCTGTATAATTTTTAATCATTCCATCGGCCGATTTGCTGGCAGCCTGAGCATACGGTCCTTTTGCAGATACCTTTTTCAGATTTTCGGCGGCAATGATTCCCCAGTCCGTTTTAATTCCGCCTGGCTCCACAACAATGACATCAATGCCAAACGGTTCCAATTCCAGTCGAAGGCAATCCGAAAGACCTTCTACTGCAAATTTGGTTGCATGATACCAGCCGCCAAAATTGGTCCAAATCTTCCCTCCCATAGAGGAAACATTAACAATTTTGCCGAATTTATTTTTGCGCATGCTCGGCACCACAAGCTGTATCAGTCTCGCCAGTCCGAAGACATTCACCTCCATCTGTCGCCGAGCCTCTTCCATAGGAATATCCTCGACCGCTCCATATGAGCCATAGCCTGCGTTATTAACCAGGATGTCAATTCTTCCTTCCTTTTTAAGAATCTCATTGACAGCCTGAATCATGGATTCGTCATTGGTGACATCCAAGGAAATAGGACGAATGCCTTTTGCAGCAAGATCCTGCATTTTGTCGATGCGCCGCGCAGCCGCATAAACCGTAAAACCTTTATTTTTCAGCTCCATGGCCGCCTCTTTACCGATACCCGAAGATGCCCCTGTAATTAATACAACTTTTTGACTCATGAATAAAACCTCCGTATTTTTTTGTATTTGACTCCGAGTCAATTATAAGTGACTGAGAGTCAATTGTCAACGTTTCAGAAACCAAGAACAAAACGGCTACACCGCCCATTACTGGACAGCGCAGCCGTTTTTGATTCCACGTATAGATAGCCTAGGGACCCTGTAGTCCGCCCCTCCGGGTGAACTGCTCCCCCACCCTTACCGGAGAATTTGTATAAATTAAGGGTACTCAAGAAAGCTAACAGGAACAAGCTTACCGACGGCTTCCTTGTATGGATATATGAACTCACAGTTCATTTCTTCAAGCTTGTTGTTGACGCTTGTTATCTCACAAGAGTAAGTAATGACTCTCCTGCAATTACCCGATTTAAATTCCTACTTTCAACTTCTGAATAATCGAAAGTATTAGTTATAATTACAGGCGTGACGACATCAAACCCGCGGTCCTTGATCAAATTGAGATCGACTTCCATTAATATATCCCCCACTTGAAGCCGATCGCCTTCTGTCACTTTAAGATCAAAACCCTCACCCTTTAGTTTAACGGTGTCCAAACCCACATGAATAAGGACTTCTTCTCCCAGATCACCTGTAATCGCAATGGCATGCTTCGATTTGGTAACAGTCGTAACAACTCCCGTTACCGGAGAGACCAGTTTCCCGTTACTCGGAATAATTGCGATACCTTTCCCCATAGCCCCGCTTGAAAAAGCTTCGTCGCTTACATCCTTCAATTCCACCGTTTCACCTGAAAGAGGGCTATATACCGTGATCTGCTCTGCTTTGTTCGTCGCAACCTGTGAATTTTGTACCGAACCATTCGCAGGACCACTGGTCACTAAAGCAGTTTCTGCGCCGGATTTATTGTTGCCGGATTTTTGATATCCCCAAAAGTAAGTGAGAACGAAAGCAACAATCAGACCTACTGCCATTTGTATAACATATCCGTAAAATCCCAAATCAATTCCTTCCGGGTTAATCGCACCTGGAATTGCAAACACTCCAGCAGGTACAAACGTATATACTTTTGAATGCATCAATCCGCCGAATAAGCCTCCGACGCTACCGCCGATAATTGCCATGATCAATGGCTTTTTGTTCGGCAGCAACACTCCGTACAGAGCAGGCTCGCTCACCCCAAGCAATGTCGTTCCGCCAGTGGAGATAGCCAGTGATTTTTGTTGCTTATCGATAGCACGCAATCCAAAAGCAAGCGCCGCGCCGGCTATAGCAAACTGGTTAGCTGCCAGTAATCCCATTAAGGAGTCGGAGCCTGCAGTAATCACATTGTTAACAAAGATCGGAACAAACGCCCAGTGAAGACCAAACATAACGATGAGAATCCATCCCCCCCCAAGAACCAGACCTGCAAGAGCTGGGCTGAAATTATAGGCAACTGTTGTAATGCTGGCCAGTCCATCACTCAAATACATAATAACTGGACCGATAGCAAACAAGGTCAATGGAACTGTAATCAATACAACGATCAAAGGGGACAAGAAATATTTCAAGCTCTGAGGAACTCTTTTATCAATAAGCTTGTACAGCAACGATGCGAACCATACAGCAACGATGACCGGAAATACAGAGGATGTGTAATTCATCATTTTGATCGGCATTGTTAAGAACGTTAGTTGTTCCTCAGCGCCGACAGACGCTACCAGAGTAGGATAAACCATGGAGGCACCAATTAACATCCCTAGATATTGGTTCAAGCCAAAATACTTGGCTGCCGAGCTGCCGAGAAAGATTGGGAAGAAATAAAAGAGTGCATCCCCCATCGCATTAAGCACGATATATGTCCCGTCAGTTGCCGATAACACGCCAAATGATGAAAGCACCGCAAGGATCCCTTTGATAATACCGCCTGCCGAGAACGCACCCATAGCAGGCATAAATACACCGGATATCATTGAGGTAAAGCGGTCAAACAGCTTCTTTTTCCCCTTTGTCTCAGTCTCTGAAGCTTCCGTACTTTCAGTATTACCGCCTAAGAGCGAGCTCAACTCGTTAAAAACCAAGGCAACCTTATTGCCGATAACAACTTGATATTGTCCACCTTGCTGAATAACTGAAATGACGCCTTCCAGCTTTTTTATCTCCTCAGTATCTGGTAAGTTGTTGTCTTTCAATTCAAATCTAAGACGTGTTACACAATGAGTTACGTTGTTAATATTCTCCTTGCCACCAACACTGCGTAGCACCTCTGCTGCCAACTGACGTTGATCCATGAATAGTCACTCCTCATGAGTTCTTATGAAATGAAGGGCATTCCATTTCTTAATCTAGTATTGTAAGAACACTCCGCCGACAATACCTGTTGGTTCCTGAATTAGAAACTGCGACAGATAATCCTGCTGTTCTTTCACTAGGGTATTCGTCACCTCAATGATTAACCGGTTGTCGCCTGCTTGAAGGCATCCGTTGACATCGTAAGTATAAGGTGGACAAATACGGGTTCCGAGATCCTGACCGTTCAACCAAACTTGCGCAACCTCATAAGGCTCATGGATGATTAGTCTTGCAGCATCAGGTATTTTTTGCATATCGAATGTCAATTCATAACGGACCGTACCTGAAAAAGAAGGCAGAACCCCCGGAAGAGCCAGTGACCGAAGATCGGTGGTCTCTCCATAGTCGGTGAAATTAGGATACTGCGCAGCAGTAGCAAGTGATATTTGCCACTCCCCTTTTATCGCTCTAATATTTGGCAACATGTCGTTCGCCTCCGCAAAAAGAACCATTTCTGTTGCTATAGTTTCACTTTGGACAACGATCATAGATTGATATTTATCAAGTTTAAGATGAAATGAATGTTTTCCCTCCCGGGTATGAACCTTTAATGGAGATAGTTGATTCAAGAATGCATCATAGATGAACAACTGCTGAGTGTCTTCTATAGCAGGGATCTCAATTGTGGTGCTAATCGTTTGGGCGGGATCTTCATTGAAGAACATGTACGCTTCCCCATCTGGATGAATGTAATGATAGTATCTTAAATAGGGCTGATGTTCAGATACGGAGATATCATGCACGTCCTCCTGTTTCAGCCGAACAGAAAGCTGATTAAGGGCTACGATGTTCTCTCCATCAAGTCCCCCTAATTTCTGTAACTGATCCTTCCTTAACGTTTCACCTTCACTGGTGCGAACCGGAAGTCCGTCTACGAAATATATCTTTACGCCAGCTTCCGTAAATGTCTGCACTTGCATAAGCAACTGGGCCGGCAATGCTTCGGCGTAAGGAATAACTAATGCTTCAAACCGCTCGTCATGAATATGGAGCCTACTATCTTCAACGTGGGCATGGGCTACCAATTCAGCAGGGACGACATCGAAATCAATTTGATGTTGCATCAGTTCGCGCGCAGGCTTCTGGAAGAGCATGTAATCTCCGGACCATTCGGCTTCGCCATGATATAGAATGGCTACCGGGGCAATATGCCGGCCATCCGAGAGCAAGTGGCTGATCCGATTCATATAATGCGTCAATACACCCAGATAACGATACTGAGGGTCATTACCATTTGCATACATATGCGGTGGACAATCAGGATCCGGGTATTTCTTCAATGAAAAAGCATGTGGCACGAAATGGTTCACCCCGCGAACCAGCATGTGATCCGTAATCCATTTCATCAGCTTCAGTCCTTCCCCAAAGCCGTAAGCACCGTAAACTTCACACATGGTGCGTCCATGCTTTTTCGGGTCTAGATGACCGAGCGAAGCGCCCATTTTGGCCAAACCGTAATGAAAAAATTCTCCGTCCCAGCCAGTTGCTGTAATCGACTTGTAATAGCCGTCATCTAATCCGGGCAAAATCTGATGAAGCACTACATCGATACCGGACATATCCTGTCCCCACAAGCTACGGTAGAAATGTCCAGCCCCGTATCCTAATCTGGCATGAGCGTTGTTATCTTCAATGACATGTCCAATATATTCCACATTATGACCCCGGCACCAATCTCCGAGACGTTTCGTAAAATGTTCAGCATACAAGGAGGTAATAAGGTCCATATAACGGTAACGCATACGATGTCCTTCTACCCCAGCATTTGCCCATAGTAAAGGGAGATGGCGAATGACTTCTTTCTCCCCAGTAAAATAAGAACTTAGCATTTCAGGCAGGTCATCTCGCCAAGGAAGGACCATATCAAACCGCCCGATCGAGGCAAGGGGCCCTTTTACATTGCCGAACCGCGGTTCATCCGAGAAAAATCCTGCCAGTGTGTCTCCAAAGTCGTCCTTATAGCGGGAGTAGTGAGCTTCATAAACTGTATCGATCAGTACCTGTGTTGCCTCCGGCACGATTGGATTAAGGTATCCTTCTGTCTCCTTCTCGCCACCAGACTTCGTTACAACTAGTGTATAAATGCGCCAACGTCCTTCCGGAATGTCCCAATACACCGTTCCTTCATGCAAATATTCTGTCAAGTCAATTAGCGATTCCGCATCTATTTCATCAGGTCCTGTCTTGCGCGCTGCAACAACGCCGATAATCCGATCTCTATCTACCGTTTCCGGTTTTCCTGATGTAGAGTCTGTTGTCATATCCACTGCTAGTCCTCGATCACCGGGTCGAAGCAATGCATACTTCACCATGATCCCGCCTTGAATCTGGGGACCCACAAAATCCTGTTGATGTGCTTTGAGATACAACTTCTCATACTGTGGATAATCCGATTTGATCCGGCCTGCAGCATAGCCTGTAGGGAAATGCGCGTCGTCCAGAATCCATACTTTCATCCCCCTGCTGCGGGCTTCATCCATAATAATGTCAAGATCGTTCCACCAACGAGGACCAACAAAATCAGGGTGAGGCCGTGATTCTACACATACCGCGCCGATACCGCTTTCATGAACTACCTGCATGTGCTCACGGAGTGTACCTTCTTCCTCGCCGTGTAGCCAAAAAAACGGAAGGATGTAGTTCCCTTCTCTGTTTTGTAATAGCTCAGAAATTTTCTTCATCCAAAACGCTTCCTTTCTATAGTTGAATCTAAGGTGAACCTGCTCTTTAATATGACTAGGTTTGAGTATCATATCTTCTCATACAAGTTAATCGGATTTGATTCTAATCTAATTGTAATCAGACTCAAGAAAGGTACCAAACCAACACAATCAAAGAAAAAACAACGATAATAAAATTGATTTTCTTTATTTCAATCTAAATATAGCGCTTTCAAATTAAGTTTGTAATATCAAAAGCATTGTTATTGACTATCATTTTTTCAGATGTTATAGTTACCTCCAACATCTACAGATGGAGGAATTCAGTTTGAATCATGACCAACTTGACAACTATCTGCATAGTTTGACCGAAAGGGAAAAGTTTTATGAACTGAATCCCCGCTTCCGTTCATCCGTTTATGAATTTATGCCCAAAACCGTGTTGGAAAACGGACAAGAGGTATTTGTCTTTGTCGATGTTATAGGTGAGAAGGACAACATTATGATATACAAACACACCCGCTTCGCTGAAGTTCCTCTTCATATTCACAGTGACATAGAACTTAACTTCGTATATTCCGGACAATGTACGCAAATTATCAATGACAAGCAGGTTACCCTGAAACAGGGAGAGGTTTGCATTCTTGATACTCGCGTTCCTCATGCCATTCTGGCAACGACATCACAGGATGTTATCGTGAATATTCTTATCCGCAAATCTTACTTCAGTTCTTCCTTTCTAAGCAAAATAGCGAACGGTGGTATTCTCTCCCACTTTTTGGCCAATGCGATCTCCGAACATCAAAATCATAATCGTTATATCATTTTCCACTCAGAAAACAATGCTAGCGTGCTTATCTTGATTAAGCAGTTGCTCTGCGAATTTTACGATCGCGCCATCGGCTCCTTTGAAATGATAAATTCTTATATGCAACTCATTTTCTACGAACTATTGCGCGTGTTCGAATACGATACGAACCGTCCAGAGGCGTTAACAAGCCCAAGAGTTAGCACTATCGACATTTTAAAATACATCGAGCAGCATTTTATGGAATGTACACTGACCTCAACGGCGGAACATTTTAACTTCAACCCCAATTATTTGTCCTCCTTGATTAAAAAAACAACAGGGCAAACATTTAAAAATCTCATTCAAAGTGAAAAATTTAACTACGCTTCGTTTCTATTAGCAAACACAAATCGTCCAATCTACGATATTGCAGAAACTACTGGATTTAATAACCTCACCTTTTTTTATAAAAAATTTAATAATCGCTTCAAGCTTACCCCGCAGCAATATCGAGAGCGCCACTCATTCGAGCGGACGCACGACGAACTATAAGAGCAAGCTAAAGGAGCGATTCGGGCAAAGCGTTTGAAGTAGGCGGACATCGCCGATATTGATGAGCTGGAAGGTTTTGTTTACAGATTACCTTGAATTCATATTCCATCTCCAAGGATATACAGCAGAGGGGATGACAACTGCGCTTGATCCGTACTGAACGGATAAATAAAAGCTAAGGGGAAGATTGCCGTTTAAACTTTTATGAAGCCACTGGAGCTAGGGTGATCACAAACCATGGTTTTACTTTTCTCACCTCCTCACATATTTCTGTCTCCAATGTAATTTTTCCTCAACAACATTTTCCTAGGTTGACGCCCGCACCACCAACCGGTACTCCAACTTGTCTGGTTGCGCGCCGCTGCCAGTGAGCTGCGACGCAAGCACTGTATATGCGTTGCGGGCCTGCTCCGCAATCGGGTTGTCGACGGTTGTCAGACCAAAGACACGCGCTAGATCGATGTTATCGAATCCGACGATGGCCAGGCGACCGGGAACGTCGATGCTCCGCTTGCGCGCCTCCGTCAGCAGACCGACTGCTACGTAATCGTTCGGGCATAGTACAGCAGTCGGCGCATTAGGTCCGGAGGCGGATAGCAAATGCTCCAGCTCCGTTTCTCCCTTTCGAAGGGTATATATCTTCTCCCGATACCACTCTCTCAGTACAGGCATTCCGTATGTCTGCATCGTCCGTTCGTAAGCCTCACGCCTGCTGTGCGTATTTAAACTGTTCGGCCTGGCAAAAAGATTGGCGATTGCCCGGTGCCCCTTACCAATCAAATGCTCTAGTGCCAGCGTATAACCCACTGACTGATCCATTGCAATGGAAGGGATGCCGCCTTCCTCCATCCGCTGCCATGATACAATAGGGCCGTATTTGCAGTAAGCCTTCAGCTTGTGCGGATCGTTAACGCAAGTGACAATGACAATTGCATCCACTCTTTTGCTGCGCAAATCTTCAAATGCCTGTAGCTCCGTAGCTGCATCGCCCCGCGTCGGATAAATAATCGTCTGGTATCCGTCCTCCATCGCCCTATCCACAAAGCCGTTCACAAAAGGCATTATCATTTCATTCAGCGAAGCGACAACAAGGCCGATTTGCTTCGTCCGTCCCGTGGATAGCGAAATGGCGTTGCTGTTAGGCACATAATCGAGCTCGCGCATGATCCGTAAAATTTTGTTGCGCGCTTCAGGACTAACTTTAGGCGACTGGTTGATTACCCGGGAGACTGTAGCCCGGGAGTAACCGGTCATTTCCATGATTTTTTTAAATTTTGACATTGATTCCTCTCCTTTTAAATTGCGGTGCTTGACATGTAACGGGTTACACCAACTAGGCTGATAGTAGAAGTTGCTTTCTAGTGTATCACATAAAAGAAACGGAGAGATTTCAGTATGAAAAATCTAAGTCAAACTGGCCTGTCATTCCCTGAAGGATTCTTATGGGGCGGCGCCGTCGCCGCCAACCAGCTTGAAGGTGCCTATAATGAAGGAGGCAAAGGGCTATCCACTCAGGACGTCTCGCCTCAAGGTGCTATGGGAGCGATTACCGAAGAGCCTACAGAAGATAACATGAAGCTGATCGGCATCGACTTTTACCATCGTTACAAAGAAGATATTAAGTTGTTTGCAGAGATGGGTTTCAAAGTGTTCCGGACCTCCATCGCATGGTCGCGTATTTTCCCATATGGAGACGAAACAGAGCCAAATGAAGAGGGCTTACGCTTCTACGACTCTCTGTTTGACGAATGTTTGAAATATGGCATTGAGCCTCTGGTTACCCTCTCGCATTACGAAACACCGCTACATCTGTCCAAGCAGTACGACGGTTGGGTGAACCGGAAATTAGTGGATTTCTACGCTCAATATGCAAGCACGGTATTCAAACGCTATAAAGGCAAAGTCAAGTACTGGCTGACCTTCAACGAAATTAACTCGATTCTGGAAGTACCGTTTATGAGCGGAGGTATTTACACACCAAAAGAAAAGCTCAGTAAGCAGGATTTGTACCAGGCCATTCACCATGAATTGGTTGCGAGCGCGACCGCAGTTAAGCTCTGCCATGAAATCGATCCAAAGGCACAAATCGGCTGTATGGTGCTGAGCGTTCCTACTTATCCGCTGACACCGCATCCGGATGACATAATTGCTGTTATGAAATATAACCACAGCAACTATTTCTTCGGCGATGTACACGTCCGCGGACGCTACCCAGGCTACATGAAGCGTTACTTCCGCGAGCAGGGCATCAATATTCATATGGAACCGGGAGATGAAGAGCAGTTACTTCATACAGTCGATTTTGTGTCCTTCAGTTATTACATGAGTGTCTGCCAAACTGCCGATCCTGAGAAAAATATACATGGTGAAGGAAACATCATGGGCGGCGTGGCGAACCCCTATCTCCCTGCAAGCGAATGGGGCTGGCAAATTGACCCGCAGGGCCTGCGCTTCACACTGAATACATTTTATGAACGTTACCAGAAACCACTATTCATCGTGGAAAACGGGTTAGGCGCGGCAGACGAGCTTATCATAAACGAAGCCGGTGAAAAAACAGTCGAAGACGACTATCGTATCCAATACTTAAACGATCACTTGGTTCAAGTTGCAGAAGCTGTTGCCGATGGTGTGGAAGTAATGGGTTATACGTCGTGGGGCTGTATCGATCTCGTCAGCGCTTCGAGCGCGCAGTTGAAGAAACGGTACGGCTATATCTTTGTTGATCGCCACGATGACGGTAGTGGAACGCTGGAACGCTACCGCAAGAAGTCATTCCACTGGTACAAAGACATCATTGCCAGCAACGGCGCCAAGCTATCGGTGAAATAAAATGTACCTTTTTAGGCCCGCTCTATAGATCCTACAAACGGAAAATTTATAGTTAATGAAATCAAAACCACCCGTCAAACGGGTGGTTTTGATTAACCTTTACTTTACTCAAACCCTTGCAATCTTCCACTGCGTCCGCGCTTCTCCGCCTGCCTTCCATAAAATTTTTTAATGCTTCGCCACTTCTTGTGTATACCTTGAACATACTAATACTATTGCTTGTTAGTACGAACTTCTATGTGGTTCTTCTGGTAACCATCCAGATAACAATTCATTGTCTTGAGCACATCATTCTTAAAATTACGTTTGAAACCGTCCAGTCCATTCTTATCGATAATATCGATGACCTCTGCGGGTAAGGTGGCAGATAATTTACAGCCGGTTATAATTGATGCTTCCGCCTGGAGGATATCCATGATATCCTCTTGTGTTAACGCGTTATGAGCGCAAATTATAGACACAAGATCTGCCATTAACTGGTACAGATTTAGCTTCTGATTCAGCATCGTTTCCGCGTCAACATTTTTTTCAAATACTGCCGTGCGCATAGATTCCAGCAAGATATACAAGGGATTATGATCGACCAGTTCAGTAAGCTCAATTAAGACGAGACTCTTGAAGTCATCGAAATTCCGGATTTGCATTTCTTTCACCATTTCTGTCAGACGAGCAAGCCTTTTCTCGTATTCTCGGCACAACAGGCTGAAAAACAACGCCTCTTTGGTTTTAAAGTAAACAAATAAAATACCGTTTGACATACCCATCTGTTTAGCGATATCGGACATTTTAATTTTTCCATATTCAGTTGAAATAAACATTTCTGCTGCTTTATCTAGGATGGCCTGAGCTTTTATAGCTTTAGCCTCCGGGGACATCGCGCGTTTTGCCATAACCTCATCACTCCATTTCGATCAATTTTAATCCCTTATTGATCTGGAGTCAAAAATAAAATAACCATTAGCTTTTTATTCTTGTATAAAAGCCATAACCTCATCAATTAACTCACTGCAAAAATCCTTGGATATTTTTTCAGCTCCATTGTTTCTGGAAAGCCTGTTTATTTGCATCGCAAAGATGGCATCACTTGTCAGAGTTACAACCCAGAGTGGCAAATCCCAGCGTACTTAATCTCAATGAGGACATCATGCGGTTGAAGTTCTCTCCGCTCTATAGTAGTCAGTTTGAACGGACCTTCCGGACTAAATGTAGCGCGTGCATTAACAGTTAACATTATAGTACCTCCTGTAATAATAATTATTTTAATGGTATCTAAGCTGGATAATGTTCCTTATCTGTAAATTGTTTAGTAGGAGCAACCGCAAAATTTCTTAGTGAAATAGCTACCACACTCAGTAGCAATGGGGCAGGTCCGTCCTATTTTAGAACCCGGCTTCTTGTTCACTGTATAAAGGATTTCAAAGTGAGATTGACGCCGCAGGAAATGGCCAAACAAGTGGGGGCTTTATTAGAAAGAAGTCTATGACTCCCAACAATAAAAGCGAGCTATTAAATGAGATGAGTAAGAGGATTAGGCAATGATATGGCATGAATGATATAACGATTCCTTTATCATCTGGAGCATAATAAGTATGTAATGGATAAGCGTTAAACGATTGAGAAACAATACTTCTAAACTTCTGGAGGATATTTTATGCAAAAAGTAATTTTGAACAATGGGGTAGAAATGCCAGTGCTCGGTTTCGGTGTGTATCAGATTGCTGATCAAAGTCAGTGTGAACAAAGTGTTTATGACGCTATCACAAGTGGTTACCGGTTGATTGATACCGCTGCCTCCTATCTGAATGAAGAAGCCGTTGGCAGAGCGCTCAAACGGAGCGGCATTGCAAGAGATGAGTTATTTATCACAACGAAGCTTTGGGTCCAGGATACTGGTTATGAGCGCACGAAGAAAGCGTTTGAGAATTCACTGAATAGATTGCAACTGGATTATTTGGATTTGTATTTGATTCATCAGCCGTTTGGTGATGTGTATGGCTCCTGGCGCGCGATGGAGGAATTGTACCGTGAAGGAAAGGTCCGTGCAATTGGCGTAAGTAACTTTCATATGGACCGCCTAATCGATCTAATTATTCATAATGAAGTCGTTCCTGCCGTAAATCAGGTTGAAACGCATCCTTTCAATCAGCAAATCGAAAGTGAAGAATTTATGAAGGAGAACAAGGTACAAATCGAGTCATGGGCGCCTTTTGCTGAAGGAAAGAATAACCTTTTCCAGAATGAGCTATTGGTATCCATCGCTGAAAAGTATAATAAATCTGTTGCTCAGGTCGTTTTACGCTGGTTAACCCAAAGAGAGGTTGTAGTCATTCCGAAATCGGTTCGCAAAGAAAGAATGGTCGAAAATTTCAGTATCTTTGACTTCCAATTAAGCGAAGAAGATATGAATGCGATTATGGCGTTAGACACGAAAGAGAGCTTGTTCTTCTCCCACCGCGATCCTGAAATGGTCAAATGGATTGGTAACCGTAAATTAGATATCTGACAATCTTAAGATACTAAAAACAAGAGCAGATTGCATAAATGCATCTGCTCTTGTTTCGTTTGGTTTATAATCGAGAAAAGAAAATTGGAGGAATCATCATGTCGGAGGAAATCCTAAATCAACAAAAAAAACTGGCAAAGCTCATCGAGCAATTTTCACCGAAAGATGGAGTGTTTGAGACAGCTATACCCAATCTGTCTATAATCCGATACTCCGGAGTATCTGAACCTGCATACAGGGTGTATAAACCTTCTTATTGCGTTATTGCTCAAGGGTTAAAAGAGGTGCTCTTGGCTCAAGAACGATTTGAATACGGATCAGCAGATTATTTGATTGCTTCCATGAGTTTGCCTGTAGTCGGCCAGATCATTAGAGCTTCCTCCGAAACACCTTATCTGAGCATTAAATTAGAATTTACACATGACCAGATTTTAGAGGTTATCAACGAGGCTAACGTTCGCACAGTGCCGAATGACAATGCAAAGCGTGCCCTGTTTGTAGGTCAGATGGAGCATTCCTTAATGGATGCGACGCTAAGACTCATTGAATTGCTGAACCGGCCAGAGGACATCCCGTACCTAGCTCCACTATTTACAAAGGAAATTCTTTATACCCTTCTGAAGGGGCCTTACGGTGTTACACTAGGTCAAATAGCAATGGAAGGCAGCAATACCTATCGAATCAGAGAAGTAATTGATCACATCACTACAAATTTCAATCAATCTATGCGTGTTGAAGAGTTTGCCGAAACGGCGAGTATGAGCCTCTCTTCTTTCCATCGTAACTTTAAGGAAGTGACAGGTATGAGTCCCATTCAATTTCAGAAGCAATTAAGATTACAGGAGGCGCGGCGAGTATTGCTCTCTGAATCTGCAGAAGCTGCTGAAGTTGCTTTCCGGGTCGGTTATGAGAGTTCTTCCCAATTCAGCCGTGAATATTCCCGTATGTTTGGTTCACCTCCGAGATCCGACGTTAAACAATTAAAGGAATTATACGACCCCGCTAAAAGTATCGTTTTCTTAGGGGACTAATGTTTTACATATTTCACCACTTCATAAGTTCTTTGATTTGAGCAGTCAGTTTATTCGCCGCTTTACTGTGAGTAGCTTGAGACGGGTGGAAGTCGGCGGCGTAGCCGTCAGCTGCCAGCTGCTCGTCAAACTTCATTGTGGTAATATTGCTGTCGGCTGTTTCCCGGCTATACCCGCTAACAGCTTGTTCGACATAAGGGTACAGTCTATCCCCCATAATCCCCAGCGTACACAGAATTGAGGCATGAGGATTGTTGCGTCTGACCATTTTTAGAAATTCAATATACTTCCGGGCATATTCTGCTTGCTTACTGGCTTCCTCTTTGGTATAGGAATCATCGTTCGTTCCGAGGTTAATGATAATCAGATCAGGCACAAACTTATTGAAATCCCAGTATACTTCTTGGGGCAACAGTGTACCCTCAAATTCCCCCTCAGACTTGCCCACTTTTTCATAGTAATCCGGGATAAGATGAGTGGTAAGCTTTTGATCGTTTTCCGTATAGCCTGTGATGATGCCGTATCCGCTGTATGAAACCATGCTATAGTCAGCCTTAAGCTGCTGAGCAGTCAGGTAGGCATAGGTTTTTGTGACATCTTCCGTAGCCGTGGAAAAAGAATGCAGCTCGTATTCATCATCAACGCCATAGCCGCAGGTAATGGAATCGCCGATGAATTCAATTGTATGTAATTTTGGCGGGGTTGGCTTAATGCCATCCGCAGCATCGACAGCGATCTCTTGAATCCCAACTGTTGACATCGCAGCCTCTGATAGTTTAATAACCGTTACCGTTATATCCTGCACAGTATCGCTTTCAAATACAGTATACGTTTTAATCGGTGTGTCCAGTTGATCGTCAATTACCCGTTTCCCGTTTACGCTAATGCCAATTCGAGCCAAGTTATTACCGGTTGAGGCGACAGCATCACCTTTTAAAGTAATCTCCGCTTTTCTGCCATGGAATGAAAATTCCACACCGCCGCCTGAGAGAGCCAGCCACAGTACTTCGTTATAGTAGTGGGTCCGCCCGATGATCTTCACATGAGGCTCTGTTGCTTTAAACACTTGAGTTGTTGATGACATAATGTACCTTCCTTCCCAGCTTGTATATCAGTAACAGTAACAAAGGTGCTTTCTATTTTCAATAAGTCGCTCTAATTTAGATGGGGAGTAACCGCAGGGGAAAGGATATTTGTTTCTTCCATTGACAAGCTAATGTTAGTTCAACGGATTAATACACAACTAAAATCCAAACTCTGTTACTCTTTCAAGCCATTCACGCATAAGCGACTCAAATAATAGAGCCTGTTCAATCTGAAGATTATGGCCTGCTCGGTCTAGGACGGCAAAGGTTGCTCTAGGATAATTGTCTAAAATACTAAAAGCATCTTTGTAACCAACGACTGCATCTTGCCGCCCAAGAGTAAATACTGTTGGTTTATCGAAAACTAATTCATCGATATTGGTGGAAAATCCATAGTTTCTTTGAATCTTGCTAAGAAAATCGTAGTCAGCGATTCTACAACCTGCCACTATCTCTTCAGAATACCTTTTCCAATTATATTCATTGAGAACGACTTGATTGGCGCTAAAATCACTTATTTGCTCTTCACTTAAGGTGTCCATAAACTCGCGATCAGAATGAACAACAAAATGCTCGGGAAGTATTCTTCTTTTGTGTTCAGGAATAATTAATGGACAAATCAGTGCAGCTCCACCAATACGATCTTTATGGCTATTAATTATTCCTCTTGTAATATATCCACCGTATGATTCGCCTGCTATGAGATAATCTTGGTTTGGGACAAGAGTTTCAATAAAATTTATAACTGCTTCCAGCATATCATCTGAATTACATATTTGATCGTAATCCTTTGTTTGTCCCATTCCAGGCAGGTCAAGATAGATACGACGCCAACCGGGGATGTCTTCAAATATCGGTTCCATACACCCACTCATTAACCGATGGTCTGGTGTAAAACCATGGATCATTATAATCGGTTTACCAGTACCAATTTCCTCGTAATATATATTGGCATTCTTGACTTTACAATATGGCATACAGACTCCTCCAATTGGGCTATTTATAATGTGCTTGTCCTAAAGAAAAATCTACATTGCTTTATCGAGCAAACAACCGATAATATCCATCTCGCCGCCAATTTCGGATTGGAGGCGTTCAAGCTTTTCCTCTGCCGCTGAAAAAATCACCGCCGTCGACGGGCCTCCTGAGGCATTCAGCTTTTCTGTGATCCCTGGAACTGCCTGAAAAATGCAGCCGTTCAGCTCTGCCAGAAGTCCTGCTTCATACCCGGCCCCCTTAGAGCCGACCGGATGAATCTCATGCACCTCAGGCGAGGCTACAAGTGACTGCAGCTGCCGGATACTGCATACTCTTGCCTCTTGTTCCAATACTGCGCTCCCGATCAGCGGTTCTCCCAGCATAACCACACAGTCTCCGGCAACCGACCTCATCAGCTTCAGCCGTTCCTCATCGGTTTCCCCGATTACGGTAATCCCTACGCCGGTCTGGCACGATTTGAAATTTTCTTCTGTGCTACCGTTCAAATGAGCCTCCGTGAGTCCAGCTTCGTCCAGCAGCCTTTGTACCCCGCGGATAATTTCGCTCCCTGTCGGATACTTTTCCACAGCTAGGGTATCCACTACTGTAAGAATATCCGCGCCCACGGACAGAACTTCCATAACCGCAACTCTGGCTGTATAATAGCCGACTATATCCGGCGGAGTCTGCAGAGCATCCATTGGCTTGTTCCCGATACTTGCGCTGGAGTCACAGCCTATGACCAATAAGCGGCTTCCCGCTCTTCGCACTAAAGTTAAATCTCGAATTCTTTGTATTGATGGTTTCATTTATTGTAATCCCCCTGACAACTTTGTAAGCATTGAAGTTCGGATTTTTCAACCCTGCTGTATTTGTGATTATGAAAATGTTCGATACTATGGCCAAAGAAACCTTTAATGGCTTTTGAGTTGAAACAGTTCCTTCTTATCTATCCTGTATGTGATGCTGGACTTTAGTCGAGGTCCGCTACCTACCGCGGTCTGTTCCGAATTACGGAGATATTCGTTACAATATGGCTATGTCTTTTGGAGGAGCGATTGATCATGAATTACGAGCATAAAGTACAAAGGGAAGTTGCCAACTGGGAACAAAAAATGTTCAAACCCCCGGGATGGCTGGAAAAAACATCGAAAACAATCGGCAATCGAATAAATCATTTAATTCCCCCGAAGGTGCATAACATCATTACGACCACCATACGATCAATCGTGCGTACGGCATTGTTCGGTGCGGAATATACGCCTCGCCGTCCGGTGCAGAGCACTCTGGGTCTGGAGTCTGCCGATAAGGAAGCGAAAGAATTGTTTGCCTTATACCAAAAAATAGCGGTTGCCGAAGGTGCTGGAACGGGAGCTGGCGGCATTATGCTTAGTATGGTAGACTTTCCAGCTTTAATTGCGATCAAAATGAAATTTTTGTTCGAGCTAGCGCATGTTTATGGTTATGACACCAAGCACTTCTCCGAGCGGGTATTCATTCTCAAGGTATTTCAAATGACCTTTTCGGGGCCGGAAAACCGCGCCAGGTTGCTCTATTCCATCACGCATTGGCATATTGAAAAGGAACAGTGGGTCTCCGACGCCGAATACTCCCGGAATATGGACTGGGAGACATTTCAGATCGAGTATCGTGACGCCATTGACTTCCGGAAAATGCTGCAGATGGTGCCTGGAATCGGTGCTGTCGCAGGCGCATGGGCGAATTACACCATTCTTGAGGAGCTGCGTGAATTCGCCATGAACGCTTACCGCCTGCGCAGATTGCACGATGATTTCGATTTCGAGGTTCTGGGTTGATCCTCTCTCTGTCGCCATATACATCCAAGCCATTACAATATTTCGATATACCCTTCTGTTCCATGCACGCGAATTTGTTGCCCATCTTTTATCAGTTTGGTAGCCTTCTCCACTCCGACAACTGCCGGCAAGCCATATTCACGTGCAATAACTGCTCCATGGGTCATCAGTCCACCTACTTCAGTAACTAGACCTTTTATGGATACAAATAATGGTGTCCAGCTAGGGTCAGTAAATGAGGTGACTAATATATCTCCATCTTCCAGATCAGCTTCTTCCATGTTTAAGATGACACGTGCCCGCCCCTCTATAACTCCGGAAGAAACAGCTAGACCTACAATAGCTTCGGCTGGCAGATTTTCTCGTTTGTACTCACCCGAAATGATTTCCCCGTCCGACGTGATCACACGTGGTGGAGTTAGTTTTTCATAAAATTTGTATTCGTCTTTTCGTTTGCTAATGATCTGGTATTCCAGTTTGTTTGTGCGTACGACTTCGCGAAGTTCTTCAAAAGTGAGATAGAATATATCTTCCTTTTCATGAATGACGCCCGCTTGTACGAGTTGTCCCGCTTCTTTCAGTAAAGCCTGCTTATAAACAAAGTAGCGGTTAACCATGCCATATTTTGGATATTCCCGGTATCCGATGAAATTACGGATGAGGTCGATCATTCGTTTGGTTTCGTTGGCTTTTTGTTCACCATCCGGTAATTGCTTCAATCGCTCTAATAACTCTTGTTCTTTAGCCATAGCTTCCTGTCGCCCTTGCTCAAATTTTCGATGGCTGGCATTAGGCTCAAAGTTTTTGATATTACCAAGAATCATGGGGACAAGTGTAATTGGTTTTTCACTCCAACGAGTTCTTGAAATATCGATTTCACCGGCACATCGCATTCCGTATTTGCCCAGATAAGTATAGATAGCGTTTTGAGTTTCCTGTCCACCATCAAACTTAACCAGTTCATCCAAAAAATTATCATCTGTTATATCTTGTAAATAATCAATGACTTCCGGATAAGGACGAATCACATCTGCGACATCCAATAGCGCTAGACCCATTTCTGAAGTAATGTTGTTTGGTACAGATTGAGAAAGCGTATCTGCTGCGTTTTTTTCACCTAACCACTCGTACATTTTTTCATTGATCCATGCTGAAGCATCCATAGCAGTCATAAACACCGCCGTACTTTGTGGATCAAATAAGATCTTCTTTAATTGCGGGATATCTTCCAGGATAAAATCAAACAAATCCGATCCTGATTTCGTTCGGATGTTTTGTTTCAACTCTTCTATCGATGTTTGATTACGCTTAATCAAATCTGAAACGATGGTCGGGTCGTTTTCGATTGGTGCTTGAAACCCCGCAGACGACATCCCTTTATTGCTTTTACCAATACTCTGTTCTTTTTTATCATTTGGTAATGATTTTATAAAATCTCCTCGCTCTACAATAGTCATAACTGCGTCTTTTATGAGCGGATCGTGTTGTCCCATGGCATTTAATAAATTTTCTCTGCTATCCGGTGAAGCCAGATTAGGTGTGATATCAACAAACAACCTTCCACCAGCTTTTCGCATAGGTGCAGGAGTAATTAACAGATGAAAAGACAGTCCCAATGGTTTCATGGGATCAGTCATCATTTGTTGATGGCCGACAGATACGTAAACGTGATTCTCTTGATCACTTGCTTCAGGAATCGGGAATAAAGTAGTGATTGGCCGGCTCTGGACGATATAAAAGGTATCATGGTCCAGACACCATTCGATATCTTGTGGACAGCCAAAATAAGCTTCGATCTGTCTTCCGATCCGTGCCAGCTGTAAAATTTGTTGTTCAGTAAGTGTTTGAGCCTTTTGCTGATCGGGATCGAGCTGCCGGGTTTCAGTGCCGCCTTCTGGTAGTCCATAGATAGCCAATTGTTTGGTTGATATGATCTTATCGACGATTTCCTCTTCCTGTACTTTATAACAATCGGGAGAGACCAGACCAGAAACCAGTGCTTCTCCGAGTCCAAAACTGGCATCGATAGATAGCAGCTTCCTGTTATTGCCAATCGGATCAGCGGTGAACAATATCCCTGAAGCCTGCGGGAATACCATCTTTTGAACGATCACGGATAAATAAACTTGACTGTGATCAAATCCATTCTGCATACGGTAGATTACCGCGCGTTCAGTAAACAGCGAAGCCCAACATTTGCTGATATGCTGCAGGATGGCTTTTTTGCCGATGATATTTAAATAGGTGTCTTGTTGACCCGCAAAAGAGGCATGCGGCAAATCTTCGGCAGTCGCGCTAGAACGCACTGCATAGCCAAGCTCATCACCAAGCTGGGAGAGATATTGAGTTACTGCTTTCACAACATCGGAAGGAATTTCTGCTTCCATAATGAGTTGTCGAATCTTCCGGCTGATTTCACCAATTTGATCCCGATCTTCTACTTTTAACATAGTTAACCGATTGAGCAAAGCAGAATACGTTTCGTTTTGTGCGATGGTTTTTTGATATCCCGTTGTTGTAACACAAAATCCTTCGGGTACTTTTATTCCTTCTATTTTTGATAATTCCCCTAAATGGAGCCCTTTTCCGCCAACGAGCAAAAGCTGCGTATTGTCCACTTCCTGAAATCCGAGAACCAAAGAACTCATTTAACATCTCTCCTAACCATTAAATTGAGAAAAAAACATTTGACAAGAGTTCAGCGGCATGGTAAATTTAAATTGTAAGATGAAACATTTATGTCTATACATATTATAAAAGACGCAGACTGATTATATCATCGTGTCTGTTTATATGCAATATAGAAGAACCTGATAAATTACTCAGGTTCTTTTTTGATTTCCCTCTTCCCTTAGTATCATCATTAAGTGATCACTTTTTCACTTATAACAACACAAAAAACGGCTGCCGATCATTTAGCAGCCGTTTTTTGTGTGCATTTGTCGAGCCTGATCCAGTTACTTTTGGACCGTTACGATCATCTTTGCCGTTCTGGTCTCACCCGCCGGGTTGCGTAACACAGCCTCGTATTCATAGGTTCCCGGAACCTTTCCGGAGAGTGCTGTTACTGCCGATTGGGCGCCGGGCGTATGAGCCTGCAGAGGTTGCGTGTCTACCAGAACTCCATTCTCATAGAGCTCATATTCGGTAGCATTTGTCCCCCACCACAGATTCATACTGACGCTAAAACTACCGTCTCCATCCCAGTTGTCGTTCGATAATACCGCTTGGCCCGGGGAAGCATCGGTGACGGTCACAGTCAGCGGCGAACCTTTCGTCGTACCCAGTGAATTGATCAGTTCACCGGTATAGACATACGTAGCGTTCTGCTTGCCGGTAATATCAATCTGCACGGACTGGGCGGATGGAGAATGGTCAGCCAGAGGCACTTCTTTGATGAGCTTGCCATCCTCGTACAGCTTGAAAAGAGTCCCGTTGTTGCCCCCATCGTAATAGTGTAATCTCCGTCTCTCAGACCCGTATCGTGCCCGTTATTATCGGACAACACTGGAGTGCCTGGAGCGCTGCTCGCCAGCGGCGTCACCTGGCTGAGCCATGCGGCCCACTTACGCAGCGCGTCTGCCTGTTCAGCCGTAAATACCGTATCTCTGCTGGCATCAACCTCATTGGCGTATGCCGCGAGCAGCTGGCGCGCCATCGCACCATCACGCGCATTCGCCGATTGTTCAGCCTGCTGCAGCTTACCGGCAAGCTGTTCAGCAACCGCTCCTGCACCCGGGTCTTCCGATTCGGCTGCAAAGGTGCGTGTCAGCTCTGCCAGGCTTACGAAGGTAGCAGTAACTCCGAAGCTGAAGTCAACGCTGCTCTCCCGGCCCGCACGGTCATAGACCGCTGCAGTTACTGAATTCAAGCCTGGCTCCAGCGTATAAGCCGGGGCATTCAACATTACGCCATTCGGCTCGGCCACGCCGGAGGCCGTATCGGCGGCCGTGTAAGTGATGTCTATGTGTTGATCAATAGTGTATTCCGTTTGACCCTGAATAGCGATGGCCGGAGGTGCGAGATCAATCGGCACTGAAAGCGACTGTTTGGTCTCCTTGTTGCCGTCCAGATCAACGCTCCAGTAAGTCACAGTGTGATTGCCCTCATCGCTCAGAATTAGATGCGTGCCGCTCTCAATTTCGCCGCCATCGACTTGGTAATAGGTCGTGTCAACTCCCGGGTCTTCATCCGTCGCGGTAAAAGTTACTTTTACCGCTGAAGTATACCACCCGTTCTGCGACTCTCCTTCTACTGCCGCGGTCGTATGCGGTGCTGTCGTATCCGATGGTTCCTCTTCCAGTGTGACAAGGTCGGACAGTGGAATATCCAGCTCTTGTACAAGCCGTGCCACCATCTCGGATACCTTGACCGCACCGTTCATCTGAAGATGGGTATTGTCCTCAGTTGTACCTACCCACATGAAAATAGATTTGGTGCCCTCAGGACCAAGCTCCTGGAAATATTTCCAGCTGGCCTGATTCAGATCGATCAGTAAAGCACCGGTTTCTTGCGCCGTCTCTTTCATTGCCTGCACATATTCCGGGAAGCTCTTGTTCAATACTTCTCCGGTAAAATCGCGTCGGTTGACCGGCGTAACCAGAACCGGAATTCCGCCTCTCTGTACAGTGCCGTTAATGTAATCTTTCAGATACACCTTGAACTGCTCAGGTGTAAGGTAACGCTCAGGGCGGGATGGTGTGGAATCATTATGGGACCACTGCATGAACAGATAATCCCCTTCGTGAATGCCCAGCAGAATGTTGTTGAGATATCCGCCTACGAGGAAGGTTTTACTGCTTAGGCCGCTTACAGCCCGGTTATCGATACTGATCTGATCCAGATCGAAGTACCCTTTAAGCGTTTCGCCCCATCCGGCCTGCGGACGATAGCTTTCCGCATAATTGGCCACCGTGGAATCACTTGCCAGATAAATAACCGGCTGATCGCCCGCACCGTTGCCCGGCAGACGTTCAATCTTCAGCGCGTTGATCTTTGGTGTGCTGCCTGAGAACTCAAAGTTAAAGACGCCGTCAATCAGGGCGATGTCATATGAAATTTCCTTGAATTCACCCTTCGGTACAGTTGTAACCGGCAATTTTGGCATTTGTTCTACAATAACCCCTGCGTTGGTGGATTCTTGCGAATCGCCAATAGTCATTGTTACCCGGTAATTGGCCGGTTCCATTTCTACCAGGAAAGAGGTGCCGTTCACGCGGGTGAAATCCTCCTTCAGGTCATCCCCGGTTTCCCGGTTCTCGTCCTGGACTAGCGCGGTATTGGCAAAGCCATAACCGTTTCCTTCCAGGTAAGCTCTTTTGGCGTCTACCTTCGTGTATCCTTCAGCAGCGATTCCAGAGCCAAAATCAAACTTGTACTCGCTTATCTCGCCTGCCAGTTCACTTGTCAACGAATCACTCGCGACCGTCAGCATGTTCATTGCATGGTCGACCTGGGCCTGCGTCGCTTCCGTACCGATGATCGCTTCCACAGCCGCCAAAGCTTTATTCAGCACCGCTTTGGATGCTTCTGTATAAGCCGACAGATCCAATGCTTTCACCTTGTCATGAAGCGCAATCAATGCCTTCTGATCGCCGGCAACCGGCGGCAGCTTCGTCCCTTCAATCTTCACGTTATCGATCTGAGTGGTCCAGTTCAGTGTGCCTCCCCCGCCCTTTCTCGTTCCCAGGAAGCGGAGTGCCCTTGCGTTATTGGCGTAGACGCCAGGATTAATCGGAATATCCTCGATCGTCTGTGTGACACTGGGGTCCGCCAGGCTAGTCAACGTCAAATCTATCGTCTTCTTGGCAAAATTTATATTGACATCCACATTGACCCACTGGTTTTTCAGGATGTTTGTGGCTGTGCCGCCTTCCGGTACAGCTGAGGTGCCGGTACCATAGTCTGCTGTATATGGGCCTGCAAAATAATGGATTTTCGTATCTGGACTTGTGGATCCGGTCTTTGTTAACAGAGTAAAAATAATATTATCGTTCGCATCCTGGAGTGACAGATGTCCTTCCGACGGGGAAGCGCCCACATTGCCGGAATGCCAGTCAAAATTGACATTGACGATGTCGCCATTCACTGCATCGAACAGGCGGAACACTTTCGCCCGGTGTCCGGAGCCGGAACCGCTAAGGGACAGCAGCTTGTTCCCGTTCTGCTCTGCGACCGTTCCCGTCATCTGCCCTCCGATACCTGTGGCATTGACCAGCGCATATTTGGAGGCGGCAGGATCGCCCTCAAAGTTTTCCTTATAGACCTGGATCTCCGGTTCCGGCTCGGGTTCCAAAATGTCCGGGTCAATGACATACGGCGAAATGCTTAAATCCATGTCTTTCACCGCTCCCGCAACCAATGCGGCAATGACCTGCGCACCGTAGCTGCTGAAATGCGTATTATCACCCACGCCGTTCGGATACTTCGGATATTCGCCCGGATTGGCGTACAGGAAGATTTTCTCCGTAGCATTCAGGCCGATCTTATCGTAATACGTAACGCTTAACTGGCTCAAATCAATTAGCGGCGCGCCCAATTCTTCCGCTACTTCTTTGGCAGCCTTCACGTATTCCGGGAAGCTTACGTTAAATTCTTGAGTAACTGTATTAAAATCTCTGCGCCCTACCGGAGTAAGCAGCACCGGTGTTGCACCGCGCTGTCTGGCGCCGTTCACATAACGGGCCAAATATGTTTTGTAATCCGCCGGAGATGCATACCGGTCCGGAATGCCTGCACTGGCGTCGTTATGGCCGAAGGAAATAAAGAAGAAATCTCCCGGCTTGATCCGCTCTAATATCGTATCCAGACGGCCGTCAACCATAAACGATTTGCTGCTTCTGCCGCCGATCGCATCATTCTGGACCACTACGCCATTTGCAAAATAGCGTCCGAATTGCTGACCCCAGCCCTCCTGCGGAGCCTGCATGCTACTATAAGATTGCATCGTCGAATCGCCGGCCAAATAGATCGTCGTCGCGGCTCCCGGTGATTGCTCCGGGTATTTCTCGATGATGATTTCCTGCACGTCAATGGCCGTGCCGGAGAAGATGAACTCCAGCTGGCCGTCTACCAGCGCAACGTCATAAGAATAGATCCGGGGTTCACCCGCATTCACGCTGGTCACGGCCAGCTTCTGAACAAATTCGGATTTGACGCCTACGTTCGAGTCGCGTGCATCATCGCCCAGTTTGAACGTTACCTTGTAATTGGCATTGGGCAGGTCTACGGCGAATTTGGCGTTTTCCGGCAGAGAAACATGGTTTGCATCCACCGTAATTCCGCTTGTCTTCTCGAATCCGTAACCCGTTGCTTGTGCATAGAGTGTATCCTGCACGGCGGTTGTACCAGCCGCCGGGGCTGTACCGAAATCAAAGTGATAGACCTGCTCCGGCACTTCTTTTCCGCCGGTAAGAGCCAAATTCGCTTTAGGAAATTCCGTCGCTTCCGCCCCGAGATAAAATCCCGTGTGAGGCGGCTGGTTGTAACTTACATTCTGCCAGGCTACACCCAGCCGGTATACCGGATCTTGCATCAGCGCGGGAATCCGGTAGCCCGTCGGAATTGTCGTCGTATAAAGTCTATATTCCGTGCTGTCTTCACTGCGCAACAGAAGCTCCTCACGCCAATCGCCCAATATATCCGCCTGAAGCGCCGGATTTCCTTTGGTGTGGTTATTGGTCAAGCTCCCTGCTGCCCGGAAGATTTCCTTCAGCTGTTTATTCCCGTAATCCCACTTGTAAATGAGCGGAATACCTTTCGCTGTACTGTTGTTCCATTCGTGGTCGAACAGCTCCCGCTGGAGATCGCCATCCCACCAGATCGCAAAGTTTGCACTTCGCGGCACTTCATTCTGTTCATAAATGACTTCTCCGTTCGCCGCATATCCGCGGGATAAAGGGTCCATCTGTCCGTTGACAATCGTGGATGCCCAGGATTCGTAACCAGGGTAATTCGGATCAATATCCGCCGACATTCCGCGGCCGGTATCTTTCCCTGTATACTGGCCCCAGATAATTTCTCCTGTAGCGGCATCGCGCATCTCCAGCCCGTATTCGGCATTCGTATGTTCATGCACGCTGACGATCTGGTAGCCGTCCCGGTTCGGATCGAGCTTGCCGGCATGCATCGCGTCGCCATGGCCGAGTCCGGTGCTGTACAGCAAGCTTCCATCGTCGTCAATCGCAAGCGCGCCGTACATGATTTCATCTTTGCCGTCAGCGTCGGCATCCAGCACACTTAAATTGTGGTTGCCTTGTCCCTGATATTGAGCCCCGGCCTCGTTGGTGTCAAAGGTCCAACGCTGCACCAATTTGCCGCCATCATAGTCATAAGCCGCGAGCACGGTGCGCGTATAGTAGCCGCGGGCCATGACTACGCTTGGCTTCACGCCGTCCAAGTAGGCAATACCGGCCAGGAACCGGTCTACACGGTTGCCGTATCCGTCGCCCCATGCGCTTACATCGCCTCTTGGAGGCTCATATTCTACGGTGGACACGGCTGCTCCGGTCTGTCCGTCGAACAGCGTAAGATATTCCGGGCCCGTCAGGATATACCCGCCGTCGTTACGGTAATCCTTCGTTCCGTCTCCGATCACGGTGCCTTGACCGTCCTTCGTTCCATCCGCTGTTTTGACGACGACCTCGGCTTTGCCGTTGCCGTCCAGATCATACACCATCAGTTGGGTATAATGAGCTCCGGCACGGATATTGACACCCAGGTCGATCCGCCAGAGCTTGGTGCCATCAAGTTTAACGGCATCAATATAGACATTGCCGGTATAGCCTGCCTGGGAATTGTCCTTCGAGTTGCTTGGACTCCACAGGAAAACGATTTCAAATTCGCCGTCGCCATCCAAATCCGCCACGGAAGCATCACCGGCATAATAGGAATACGTGCCCCCGTCTTTGGTTCGGCCGTCGGCCGGTTTATCCAGCGGAATGGGTAAATAATCATTATGCCACACCGATACCGTCTCCGGCTGCATTTCTTCCTTGCCGGCAATGACGGCGGAAATCTGATACTGTGAGCTGTCTGCGCCTGTTGTGTCCACATAATTCGTGGCATCGCTGATGGGCGCCGTATTGACTTTATATCCGTTTTTATACACATTGAAAGCGATTGCATTTGGATCCGTATTTAAATACCGCCAGCTCAAGAACACGCCGTTGTCGGCCAGAAGCGCAACCAGACCGCGGTCAAGATACTCCGCCTGACGGGCGGTCTGACTGCCCGCTGACTCTGCATATCCTGGAGAAGGGGGAATCGCTAGCGAAATTACCATTAGAAATGACATGAAAAATGCAAGCACCGGTTTCTTGATGGAAATAGCTTTTATACTCATGTACTTAACTCCTCCTATTTATCTAAAATTCATTTTAGAAATCAGGGGAAAATCCGAACATGAAACCGCCTTAACAGCGAATCTTCAATCTTCTTCATATCTTCAAAATGTTCTCTTTGCTCAGTCTTGTGATGATCCCCCTTTCTTGACCGTATCTGAATTGTGCAACTTTGACTTCATCCTGACACTGCATCTCCGGTCATGTCTTTCATATTGAGCGGATCAAACCCCGCATCCAAATATGCACAAAGTGTATCAAATAATGGAATGATGTTCTTCGCAATAAAGCGCATTTTAGACCTACATTCGACTTTTTTGCATTTATCTTGGTTCTGAACTATAGATATTTTGGAAAAGAACTTATAACATAAAAACAAAAAAAAGCCGTCAATATGGCGGCTTCTGATGCACAAAATGACTAAATATCTCGCTCCTCATACTGAAAAGGTTCTTCATACGAATAAATCTCATGGAAAAATCCGAAATACGGGATATCGTCTTCCATGCATTTTATACGATACGACAGTTCCTCATCACACTCCGGCTCTTCGCCGTTGTTTCGCATTACCTCGAACGCATCTATAATATTCTCCAAGAAGTTTGCTTGAATAAACAGGGGCAATGTATCCAACATCGAATTTTCGATCTTGGTCTCAGATCTGTATCCTGCGAGGACTGTTTCAAAATAATCCTCCATAAACTTTTTACGTTTACCGGCGTCTGGTTCAGATTGTATCCAGCCCATTCCGTTTCCCCAGATACTGGCCAAGTCAAACATATACCAACAGTAACAAGAATTATCGAAATCATAAACGGTTATTTGCCCGGTATCAAAATCTATCGAATAATTCCCATCGTTGTAATCAAAATGGTTCAACCCAAAAGTCTCTTTGTTCCGGTCTACCCCTTCTAAGGTATTAAGGAGCTCTACCAACTTCTCCTTAAGCGGAGATAAGGAATCCGGTATCAGTTTATCAATATATTCGGCATTGTATTTGTCAAAAAAACTATACCGGCGATGGATAGGAGTATACTCTTTCGATATTTGGTGCAGTTTCCCCAGGACTTTACCGCAATTATAATAATATTCGGTAATTGGAGCGCCTTCCCGGTACTGGTAATTATTTTCTACAAGCATTTTCCCCTTGGCCTTTTTAAACAGGCTGATAAAAAAGATATGATGACTGTGGCTGATCTCTTCCAGCAGATTACCCTTCCTGGAGCTGACTACATCCGAGACACTTCCTCCATGCTCGAATAAATACCTGATATACTCAAGTTCTCCCAGAAAATCTTCCTTGCTCCTGTCCGGTAAGAAAGCGATTCTGAGTATTTTTGCGTCGGCGCCCTCTTTCTCACAGGTGTATACGACATTCCGCCCTCCGTCATGTGCCTTAACCAGACCGGTTTCATAGCCTTCCAACCCGTATAACTCTGATATTAATGGTAGTAAATATGCATCAACGCTTTTAACAACCTCGTTATAAGTGATAATATCTCTCCTTTGGCTATAACGTATTTATAATAACTTTTGTCCAAACTCCTTCAATATATGTACAGTTTACCAGTTCCTGCCGATAACAGGATGGTGAAAAACAATTATAATTGAAATATCCTTCTTCCGTAGTAGGCCGATAAAACAACTTTTTTTAAAATACAAAACCCGCGCGGGGCGCGGGTTATTAATTACTTTAATATTCTCCTTTAATTACAAAAAACGAACCCCGAATTGTTCCAGCTAGTTTAGACTTCTGCCTGGCAAACTTAAACTTTGCTTCTAACTCCTTTGGGATCTCCATCCCCTCAGAAAGCTTAAAACCAACTGCCCGTTTCTTAGGGTCATCCACCGTATACATGACATTGACCGCAAGACCATCCTCATAAAAGACGTAGGCAAATTGGATGTTTTCCACTTGAAAACGCGATGTTTCTAAAGGTTTGGCCGCAAACTCAATATCACGTTCTTCTTTCAAAATCCGGTTCACATAAGCAAGGGTTTCCTGGCTTTCGCTGGCTGGGACAACCGTAAATTCATGCTTGTACTTATTCATAAAGTAACGGGCTTCATTCGCACGTAAACCGGCAAGCGTTTCTACTACAGGTGAAGATTCTAAACCAATCGTAGACACATTTTTAAAATCAACGATATAGGACATGCCTATGCCTCCTTCTATACTCTTTATTTCCTTATAACAGGAATCCACATTTCACCAAAAACTAATCCGTTTCGCTGCCCCATCTCAACCGTTGTATTTGGCCCGCCAACATAGGCTACATTCTTTGCTTCCGGCAAGGCTTGACCAAAGGCAAGGCCGGCAAGGTTATTATTCAGTTCAGCAGCCGTCTTCGCTTCCCCTTTAACAACCAGGTACTCCCCCTTAGGGAATTGAATAACTCTGGCTTCTTCTGGTGCAGCGGCCTCTGTCATGACGCCAGCATAATGCATCATCTTGCTATTCACCGCTTCGTTCACAGCAAAAATGTAGTCATTTATGGCTATGCCTTTTAAATAATCAAGCCTTCCATCTTGGCTGACGGCCTGCCAAAAATCAGACTTTTCCTTGTTTATGCCAGCATAGTCTGTGTAATCACTTGTAAGCTCCGTTCCTAAACCTATAACGGTAAAGCTGTCTTTTTCTTCTAAGGTATATTCTGCCATATTCAGAACCTTCCTTCTTGTTAAATTAATCAAATGATTTGTCTTCTTCACTTGATAAGTATATGATAGCCTTAAATCATGTCAAAAAATGATACTGTTTAGGAGTCCGATGAAAAAAGTTGAACGGATTAATATCATCATGCGGTATATCAACAATCGTGCCCACTTTACAATTTCAGAAATCATGCAGGAATTTAACATCTCCCGTTCGACAGCTATTAGAGACATCAGAGAAATTGAGGCCTTAGGGATGCCGCTTGTCGCTGAAGCTGGACGGGATGGGGGTTATTTTGTCATGCGAAACTCAGTACTTCCCGTCGTTCGCTTTACCAATAATGAGGTCAAAGCCCTTTTTATTGCCTTTATGGCCACTAGAAATCAACAACTTCCCTATCTAAAGAGTCGTCAGTCTTTATCTGAAAAATTACTGGGCCTCATCTCAGAAAACCAGCAAGAAGAGCTTTTTCTTCTAAATCAAAGCTTGCTTTTTGAAGGGACCAACCCCAACAATCCCGACCTGCTTGATCTTTCAGACCTCCCCCATCCCATGTTAGAAAAACTGATCCAAATCCTTCTTTCAGATAGTTATTTATTGATTACCATCAAAGAAGAGAAGGTAATAAAGTCTTATCCAATTTATCTCTTGCACCTTTATCGTGAAAAAAGCCTTTGGCTGATCGAAGGTTTTGACTTGAAAGAAGAAAAGAAGCAGATTTTTCCTGTCGACCATCTCACTAGTGTTATACCCTACCCGACGAAAAAAAGATTAAGTAAGAAAAAGATTTTAGAAAAGCTAAGTAAGCAGGAAGAAGTAATCAACCTGGTCCTTGAGCTTGGTCCAAATGCGATTGCCCAGTTCAAAAAATACCATCCTTTAAAGGTTTCAATCTCCTATACGAATCCTTACCAGACCACAGCCGTTCTAAAGACTTTTATCAATGTTAACAAGCCCGAAGAATTGACCGAAATAACAAATTGGCTACTTTTCCTCGGTGGGGATATAAAGGTTAGGGAAATGCCGGAAGAAGTCTTACAAGGTTTGCAAGAGAGATTATACTTATTCTGCCCATAATTAGTATCCAGTTATCCCCTTTTCTGTACACCCGCGCCTGGCGCGGGTTTTTAAAGGAATATGTACTATCGGCATAGATCCTATAATTTTTATTTCTTGGATGGATAAAAGCTCTTCAGCACATTACGCATATCCTGCTTAATGTTGATGTCTGGACGCTTTTCTTTGGCCAAGGCTTCAGCCTCGTCAACCGTCGCAGCATGACCAAGTTCGAGCAGTACGCCTGTGGCTACCGTTCCCGTACGATTTCGTCCGCCGGCGCAATGGAAATACACGGTCTTCCCGCTATTCACTGCTGCTGTTACCGCCTGGATCGCAGCTTGAATTGAACCTTCCTGGCCGCTCTCATCTTCCACAATCGGAAAATGATGACGGGTTACCTTGGCAGGAAAGCCTTCTGCTTTAGTACCGGTATCTCTTAAATCAAACACATCGGTAATCTCTTGCTCCTGAAGAGCTTCAAGCAGTGCATTCTCTCCGCCGATATATACTTTTCCTTCGATCAGTTCGTGATAATTTGTCATTACATTTCTCTCCCTATGTGTTTAGCAGCAACTGCTTCCGCCACTTATAGTTAGTCTTACGCCTTGTTCATCATGAGCACATCGCCGGATCGTTATTTACCAGTTTCAGCAAATTGTTTGATGCGCTCGCCCACTTGGTCACGCACCCGCTGGAAGACAGCCCATTTTTCTTCATCTGTTCCTTGCGCTTTCGCTGGATCATCAAATCCCCAGTGCTCACGTTTCACTTTAGGAGGGGTAATTGGACATTTATCTGCGGCATCTCCACACAAAGTAATCACGAGATCGGAGTTGTTCAGCAGTTGCGGATCAATAATATCCGAGGTTTGACTTGAAATATCAATACCCACTTCGTTCATGGCTTGTACAGCCTTCGGATTTAAACCATGAGCTTCAATACCAGCACTGTATACATTCCAGTCGTCACTCAGGTATTTTTTTGCCCAACCTTCGGCCATCTGGCTCCGGCAGGAATTTCCTGTACACAAAAAATAAATGGTTTTCTTATTCATGATTAATAATCTCCTTTAGTTTTAAAATAACGGAAGGCCCGCATTTAGCAGCCCATACACAACGACATACACCCCGATGGAAAAGAATACGATCGCCCAAAGTGCACCCTTTACCACTTCCATGGTCGGTACAGCATCAAGAACATAGTTAAAGCCGAATCCCCCTGCAGCTAAGCGAGTATCGCTCCACCAGGCAGACCAACCAATGGACAAATTTAAATTAAGCAAATTAGATCGGATCTCGAACATCATTATATAATTATGAGCTTATATAATCAATAACCTAAATGTCACTCGCAGCAAACAGCAGTTGGCACCTTTTTCATATTAGATAGGACTGTTTGGAATTAGGAGTAAATAGTATACCCACGAATTCACACACTTGCATTTTACAAGTAATCACGATATAACTTAAGTCAAGAGGTGAAAACAATGGAAACCCCACGAGAATTATTCCAAATCATGACCCGGCGTTTAGGATTACTGAATAAAGATTGCTGCAGCGTAGGCGGATGTAATCTCTCCGCAGCCCAAAGCCATCTGCTGTATGAAATTGATCGGAGCCATAGTCCTTCCATGCAACAGGTTGCTGAAACACTCGGGACCGATATTACAACCTTTAGCAGACAAGTCCAATCTTTGGTGAAAATGAAACTGGTTACAAAAATGGCTGACAAGGCAGATCGAAGAGTCTATACCCTGGCGCTTACTCCCGAAGGGAAAATGGTGGCAACAACGATTGATCATCAAATGAACGCCTACCTGGATGAAGCTTTTTCGAATATGAGTGAGTTTGAAGTAGAAACTTTACTGCGTTCGATTAAGCTGTTCAACGAAGCTATGGGGAAATCCAGCAATTGCTGTGCACCAGTAAAAGGGTGATATCTCTTGACTTATACTTGCAATTTGCAAGTTAATTCAACATATAACGTGAAAACTAATCCATACCTTTAAAGGAGTGTTCAATCATGACCCAAATGACAAACGACCAGATCCGCCAGAATGTACGGGGCCGCTACCAAAAAATCGCCGTAAAAAAGGTCGAAGCTGCCTCTTCCTGCTGTACCCCAGCCGAAAGCTGTTGTGACTCCCCTTCTGATTTTGATGCCATATCCGCTAAAATGGGCTACTCCAGTGAAGAACTGGCTGCAGCTCCCGAAGGTGCCAATTTAGGCCTTGGATGCGGCAATCCTCAAGCTATTGCTGAACTGCAGGCTGGTGAACATGTTCTGGACCTCGGGAGCGGTGGCGGATTCGATTGTTTCCTGGCCTCCCGGCAGGTAGGTGACCAAGGCCATGTAATCGGTGTGGATATGATACCTGAGATGATCAGCCGCGCAAGGGAGAATTCTATAAAAGGGAGATTTATGAACACTGAGTTTCGTTTGGGCGAGATTGAGCATCTTCCCGTCGCCGACAATTCGGTAAATGTGATTATCTCCAATTGCGTTATTAATCTTTCGCCAGATAAACAACAGGTGTTCCGTGAAGCCTACCGGGTCCTTCAGCCGGGTGGTCGTCTGGCCATCGCGGACATCGTAACTACGGCGGAGCTTCCACCTGAAATTAAAAATGATCTTGATGAACTCTACTCCGGTTGCATCTCCGGTGCTTCTTCCATTTCAGATGTTGAAGCAATGCTTCGCGAAAGCGGCTTTGCTGATATCCGGATTGAGCCTAAAGACGAGTCCAGAACATTCATTAAAGACTGGGTTCCCGGTGCCAATGTTGATCAATACATTGTTTCAGCCGTTATTAAGGCAGCAAAATCTTAAATCGATTTGGAGGTTATGGGATATGAGGAGCATTACTGTTCGGAGAGCAACGTATGCAGATATAGTGGATATTCTTCACATTTATAATCAAGGCATTGAAGATCGAATTGCTACTCTTGAAGAAGAAACGAAAGATCGTCTCTTCATAAACAACTGGTTTGATGAACATCAAGGAAGATTTGCGATTCTGGTCGCTGAAAATGGACAGGGCATGATTGGCTGGTCATCTTTAAATCATTATTCCCTTCGCTGTGCGTATCGTGGCGTGGCCGATTTGTCCATCTATATTCATAGGGAATATCGAGGTCAAGGCATCGGATCCATACTTTTGGAAGCTTTAGAAGAAGAAGCCCGAAAAAATGAGTTTTACAAAATCGTCTTGTTTACCTTCCCTTTTAATAAAAATGGGCAAGGGCTGTATCGAAAAATGAACTATCGTGAAGTCGGTGTATTTGAGAACCAAGGGATTTTAGATGGAAAGCCGACTGATGTGATGATTATGGAGAAGCTGCTTGTTTGACTTGATACGCCAAGAATGAGTCCAAATTCTGGATGAATGCAATCCATGGTACTAGACATTGATCTATCCGCCAATGGGACCTAGTTCTTGTCCTGCGCAAAGGACAAGAACTTGTATCCTTTATGACTCCTTCCATTCCATTAGGTATTCCTCCTGATTGGTGTTTTCATCTAAAAGAGTTTCTTTAATAGTAAAGCCGTTCTTCTCATAGAAGCGTGTTGCTGAAGTATTTTCTTTATATACTTTTAATGTAATTTTTGATTTTTGAATTTTCATGAAATTAATTAGTTCTTTTCCATAACCATTTTTTTGATAAGACGTATCAATAAAAAGTGCCGCTAAATAGTCCTCAACCATAGAAACGAACCCAACAATTTCTGATTGATTGTAAATTACATAGGTGTCCGACATTGGAATGTATTTATCTCTCATCTCCGTTTTTTGAGAAAGCCAATATTCTTGATCGATAAAATCATGTGCTTGAATTGAGCCTCTATACCAAATATCAGTTAAAGTATCAATATCACTTTGCTTATGTAACTCTATTCTCATATTTATTTCCCCTTTTCTTTGCTTCTGGGCGTTGGATATAATTTGTTTTTAACTCAGTATACGCGAGCAACGTCGTTTAAGTTGCTTGTTGTTTAGAAGGTCACAATCACTTTGCCCTGGGAATGGCCCGTCGACACTTTAAGTAACGCCTTGTTAATGTCATCAAACGTATAAGTTGAATCTATAGAGGGCTTGATATTTTCTTTTTCAACAAGTTTGGTGATTTCTTGTAATTGGCTTCCGTTGTCTTGCACAAATAAAAAACGATATTCATTTTGTTTCTTACGCGCTAAAGAATCTAAACGAGCACCCACTAGACCAAACAATGCTTTTTTCCACATTGGAAAATGATTGTCAACTGCAAAGCGATAATTAGGTCCTGCTTTCAATGATACCAGTTTCCCTTGTGGTTTTAAAATGCCCAGTTCAGCTTTGATCTCTTTGGTACCTAAGGTGTCGATCACATAATCGATATCTGATAGTATGTTAGCATAATTCTCTGTCTTGTAATTTATAAATTGATCAGCCCCGATCGACAGTGTACGTAATTTGCCTCTTTCACTGCCACTTGTAATAACATATAATCCCATTGATTTGGCAATGGGGATTGCCATAGCTCCAAATCCTCCGGTTCCTCCAGGAATGAAAAGCTTTTTATTCGGCTGGGCAAGGAGTACATCATGCAATGCTTGATAAGCAGTCAAGGCAGTAAGGGGTACCGCAGCAGCTTCAATAAAAGATAGATTTTCAGGCATGATGGATAATGCATCTTCATTCACGGCTGCATATTCAGCAAAAGCACCGATTTTATTAAGCGGCAACCTCGTATAAACAGGGTCACCAACCTTAAAATTCAAAACATCATCACCAACGGCTTCAATAATTCCAGATAGTTCATTCCCTAAAGTTAATGGTAACTTATAGTCGGCAATCATCCGAACACTTCCATTTAGATTAAGGATGTCCAGTGGATTTACACCTGCAGCTTTTACTTTGACAAGTACCTCATGGCTATTGATCTGTGGCATATTAACATCATTTATTTCCACTTGTATTATTTTTGAATATTTCTGTATTTGTGCTGCTCTCATATTCATCATCTTCCTTTGCTAATTTGGGGATAGCATCGAACAGCTTTAGACTAAAAACATGGCGCACAATCTTCAGTTGTACGCCATGTTTCACCTTTATTCGGTTCACTGAACTTTAAAATTCTGAAATTATTGGATAGATTCGGCCCCTCAGATTGAAATCATAGTTCTGATCTACAATCCCTACCCCTTCGTTGTTATCATAAAGATCCAACATGAAGCCCGCCATTTGTTTGGCAGTGTGGTACTTAGGCATGTTTGATTTGTAATCAAATTCTTCAGCATCTAATGATTTCTTCACGAATTCTGTTTCCGTTATTGCTGGTGCTAAAACTTTTGCTTTTAGTTTTGCGCCTTTCATTTCTAGTTCCTTTGCAAGCCCTTCTGTGAAGGCACTAACGTAATATTTAGATGCAGAATAAGCAACACTCCCAACAGCAATGGCATATCCGAGTGCGGATGAGACGTTAATTAACTGAGTTCCTTCTACATCAGCATAATCTCGCACATATAGTGTAGAAAGGATCGTCAAGGATTCGATGTTAACACGTAGCATAGTTTCAACTTTATCTAAATTCTGCTCTACTACAAAAGAAGCTTCACCGAGCCCCGCATTGTTAATCCAGGTCTCAATTTGGTATTCCTTTAGATTGCTATACAGTGTGTAGGCCTGATCCGTAACAGACAGGTCACTAGTACGAACAATAACATTTACAGTAGGATCAATATCCTGAATTGCTGATTTGAGTTCTTCTAATTTGTCCAATCTTCTAGCTACCAAAATTAAGTTTTTGCCACGTGCAGCAAACGCCAATGCCGTCTCATATCCAATCCCTGAACTTGCTCCTGTAATAACTGTATACTTCATAATATTCTCTCCTCCATAACATGCAGATTAGTGTAAATGAGTTTTAAGTACAATTTAGAACGATCGTTCTTATTTAGGTAAAAAAAAAGTATGTCTAGACGGCCATATTCATTTTCAATGAAACGTGGCTTTTTATCTGTGTATTCCTCCCATGCCAACAATATAACATATTTAGAACGATCGGTAAAGAATGATTTTATGGCCTAAATTAAGAATGGCTGCCACCAGTGTTGATTTTCGGCAAAAAGAAAGCCGCCTAATGGAAGGGCGGATAATTGGAATAGCGATTAGAACTACCTGTCAATATATTCAGCAAGAATTCGCTGAACATCGAAGTTTGGTGTTCGTATCTGTTACTTTTTTCTTAGTTAGGGATAGTACACTTTTTCTACTTTATATAAAGTATGCTCGATAATTGAGCAGAGTTCGGCATCCACTTTGTAAAATTTAACTCGAAAGTATAAACTTTTCAAAAAGTTCTTTATATTATTTTTTTGCTTAAAGGCAGGTAGAAATTCTGAATTTTTTTCCACATCACCAAAACTTTGAATCCATTGCTCTACATAAGTCTGACTAAGTATTTTTCTATTTAAAACACTAATTATGGAATTTACCATTCTCTCATCTTCCCCATCGGAGTAAATCCGATCTGTTATGGTCAACTTTTTGTAAACCAAATCGAGGATGGTTAAGAGGTCATTTTTATCTAGTTCGGAACATTGAGCCAAGTCGTCTAAAGCATCTGCTGCATGGGCTATAGCATGAGCCCAGCCTTTTTCTTCGTCATACCCACGGTAATCACGCTCTTCTTGTACATGTAAAAATACTTTCTCTTTGATCTGATGAATTTGCTCTCTTGAGAGAAATGATGATTCTCTATGCCTCATCAAGAGGAGCGGTATGACTAGCATTGAGAAAGATCGAGTGAAGACAGAGTCTGTATTTGTTTCACCAAGCTTAAAAAGTAAATGGTTGTTATCCAAAACAACTGGCACAAGTTGTTCTAGTTCGTTTGCAGTTAGAAAATTACCGGGAATCCAATGTGATAAGATTGTATAAATTAGCTCATCACGTAGCTCAGCATCCAAAGAACCGATGTTATTCATCATTTCTTGTATCAACTGGAATATATCGGGAGGTGCTTGGTAGCCATTTTCTTTTATTAATATCAACTTTTCTTTTAAATTCATGTTATACGCTCCTACTATTATAGAATACTCCGGTGAGTATTAACCTCCAAGCCTTGTTACCACACCACAACTAACAGTACAATAATTCCGAGCCAAATCAGCCAGCTTACTGGGTGACCGAAATTTAATCCCCAGCCGACTCCGAATCTTTTCTCGACGATTAGGTTTGGATCCTTACGATTGAAATAAATCATACCTAACAGCCATTTATCATCATCATGAACAGGTCTGACATTGGAGTAATCGGCAGATCGCTCCAAGCGGCTTCCGCCCTGACCAGCCCAGAACGATAAGGCGAAGCCGTATAGCATGATAAAGGCTATTATGATTAGGATAATGGGGATAGCGAAATTGATGTTAAGCAGAGATATCATGTTTAGTTGCACGACGGAAAACAGGATAACTAATAAGAAGCTTGCTGTAATCATAAAACATGACCAAGTACGGCGGAAAGTTACGTCTTGTCTAATGGAACGGTTCGGATCAGTGGGTTGAACCTGCTGCTTCACTCTGCGAATACTCCAATTCTCAAATATGAACAAAAGTGTTATGAACACTTGTATTATCGTAGGAATAAGCACAAGACTATAAGATTTAGCTGCATAGCGGTCTACGTTCCAACTACTGTTGAAATGGATCGGAATCTGATCAGGAATCAGATCGTAGTTGCGTAGCACAGTTACAATACTAACAACAATAATTAAAACATGAATGAGGAACCAATTACTAGACAAGCCAATGTTTCTTTTCCGAAATCCAGTGTCCACTGCCATGATCGATGGTTCCGGAGCAATAGGCAGCATAGGTAGTAAACTTTTCATTTTGAAATGATAGCTAATGTTTATGACTAGGGAGATTACGACCATGGCGAGTGAATAAGTGACAATGATCCAACTTTGTTGCTTGGAATGTTCATCACCGTATATTAGGCAGATGATACAAACAATGAATAGGATGGTATGCAAGGTAGCACTAATCCTAGCATATGACTTCCGCATCTGGCGCAGAGGCTCACTGTGGAATTGTACAGCGCTGACGGTGACCCCAAAACTAATCGTCTCTCTTGTTAAATAAGGCATGCTTACCATGAGTACAATGGTAGGTACAAATACAAAGATCATTACTATAACAGGCATTATCGTCATATCATTCGCCTCCTCTTATACATAAGTGTGTATTCGAAAACTCTATAACCCTTATAGCATAGGCGATTCATCACTATGCCTTTTTGCGTATGATTATCCTATTAACTTAGGATAGGTAATCGACTTGAACATAAATTTAATTATAATCGATTTTAGTGACTATAAGGGTGAAATTAACTATTTATCCAGATTTATTTGCTACGCAGAGCTACTCATCTGACAACTGAATTATGGCAAGTACATCTGTTTGAAATTCTGTGTAGGTAAAGGACAGGTTTTCGTTATCCCAATTTTGCTGCTGAGAATACGAACTAAAGCTTCAAGCTGTTGTTTGAAGTTATCCTGAATGGACCTATTGCTGTCAAAATCAAACTCTGATTCTACCTGCTTGTGAAGCAATGGCCTCGATCGTTAAAGATGAATAACTGTTCGTTTCCAGCATCTCAATTGTTGCATTTATTTTGAGGATTGATTTTTCTGGAATGAAGGATGAATGGATAACGTCAGGCTTCGTGGCAATAGGACAAGAACAGGTTTTTTTAGCCGATCCCCTCTATTTCGGACAAAAAAAATCAACCCATTTACATGAGTTGATCAATAACCTTGTCTTCAAGATCGTCTGGAAAAACCATTCAATATACTTATCTTCTCCAAGGACGATCAGAAAATTTAATCGGTCTAATAACCTTGCACGGATTTCCTGCAGCAATGACATTAGGAGGAATATCTTTGGTCACTACGCTTCCAGCACCAACAATGCTGTTTTCGCCTATAGTCACACCTTGAGTAACTTTAACGTCTCCCCCCAGCCATACCCGATCCCCTATTGTAATTGGTTTCGAATAGACTCCTTTATCCGCCCGTTCAAAGGGATCTTCCGCATGATTTGCTGCATATAACCCCACACGTGGCCCAATAAAGACATCATTTCCGATTTTCACTTCGTTACAATCAAGAATAATCATGTCGTGATTAATATACACATCGTGCCCCATAGAGATATTGAATCCAAACTCACAACGGAAGTTAGATTCAATATATACATTCTCACCAACGTCTGAAAACAATTCTTTCAATATAGACATATCGTAGCCTTCATTTGTATTTACTTTTTGATTATATTCCCGGCACATGGTTAAAGCGAGTGACCTAACTGCTGCTACATCATCACCTGCGTCATCATACATCTCCCCAGAATTTATAATCTGTTTGATTTTTTCGATGTCCATAACCTACTCCCTTTCGAGTTGTTTTTTGTGAATTCTGCGTCCGGTATCCCGATCTCACTATTTTTATGCTTCCCAACTGTTAAATATCCATCTTCATTAATACCTCATAAAGACACTTGGATATCAACTGACGCGGCTTGTTCATACCTTCACTGATCCACACCTCCAATACACCTACTACCCCAGCGACAAGGAAAATAGCCTCCGTCTGTTTGTATTCATCAAACGGGCGCCTGTCCTCCAGGATCAACTTTTTCACAAAAAACTGTTTGATCTTCTGAAATGTCGCTGCTTCTTGTTCCCTGCGTGCCAGCAGAATAAACAGCTCACGGTTAGACTCCATGTATTCCGTCAGCGTTTCCGTAAGCTTAATTAAATTCTCCATCGTATCGCAGGGAAGAGAAGCATTATATAGTTCTTCGAGCTCACGCAATATTTCATTTTCTAATTGATCCGACAAATCGCGGATATCCTTATAATGTAAGTAGAATGTGCCTCTCCCCAGATCAGCTTCCCTCGATATTTCTGCCACTGTAATCTGATTTAAGGGTTTATGTTCTAACAGCTGTAAAAAAGCTGAACGAATAGCCCGCTTCGTTTTGCTTGTCCTTCTATCCTTCATTCAATATCTCCTCAACAATTTTTTATAATATGTTCATATTTGAACACTTCCTGCGATATTGAAGATTGAAATGTTCAAACTCCATCTTTACAATAAACACATGTTCAAATAAATACAAGTGTTTATTATTTTTTCAGCAAAAATGAATGAGGTGCATCAAATGACAACAGCTGTTCAGGAAAACAAATCAAGTAAGCATATTTTCAAGAAAAGTAATATATCTATTCTTATCGCTGGTGGATACGGCACGGTAGGAACAGTGTTAAGCGAGTTGATTTCGATTCATTATCCCGAGATACATGTCATTATTGGGGGACGACGCCTTCATAAAGCACAGTCAGCAGCACGTCTTCTACCCAAAGCTGATGGAGTACGGATCGACATCCTTGATGCCGATCCGCTGGCAGATATGAAATATATGCCCGATGCTATTATCGTGTCGGTCAATGATCAGGAAGATCGATTGCTGCGAGCAGCCGTGAAACGGGGGATTCCACTCATTGATATCACCCGCTGGATCGAACGAATTGATGATGCCCACGCTGTGGTAGCCGAAGAAAAAGGCCATTCTCCCGTTGTACTTGCCTCTGGCTGGATGGCAAGTGCCGCAACGATTGCCGCTTCATCCATACTGATGGGTAAGGAGCCGGCGGAAAACATCGATATCGATATTCTCCTTTCTTTAAAAGACAAAAGCGGCCTAGATTCTTTCGCTCATTTCGTTGACGCTCATTTGCCTTTTGAAATATGGGAGAAAAGCAATGCACGCACCGTTCTCGGCTTCTCTGATCCCAAGACTGTCACCTTCAGCAGAGAACAAGTCTTCCAGTGCCGACGCATAAGCAGTCCTGAGAGTATGACCTTGGTCAGTAATGGACTTGCCAAAGGGGTGTCCATACGTCTGGCCTTCGACAGCCGTTTTACAAACCGTGCATTCGCTGCATTGGTGAACTGTGGTATTTGGGCGCGCCTGTCCCTAAAGAGACGTACGTCCATACTTCATAGCAGCTTCAATACTTCAACCGCACCGCAGGAATTTATTCTCTCTATAAAAACTAATTCAAAGATACATAGAATCCGTGTTACTGACCCGCTAGGTCAAGCACATCTTACTGCAGCCAGTACATTGACTCAACTTGAGCGAATTTTCGAGTTAAATGGAAGAATCTCACCTAAACGGGGAGTCAGCTTCCCAGAAGAAGCAACTGACACCGCTTTAGATATTGCCACCATGACACTAATGGGTGTTCAATTCACAGAAATTTAAGTGTCCGTTAAATGGCCCGGCACAAAAACCGCGTAGTTCCCAAGGAAGAGCTGTTCGCCAAGGTGTGTGGCGACTCGTTCACTGGGGACTGAGCCCAATAATAGAAACAGCGGCAGTCTTGGACGAGAATATAAAGTTTTAGACTGCCGATACTTTAACGACTTTCAATCGAACGATTCAGCGATTTCATGCACGTTACCAAACGGATCGACGAAAGCAGCATATCGCCCTTGTGTAGGTTTATCATGCAAAAATTGAATACCCTTATCCTTCATTTCCTTATAAGTTTGCTCAATGGATACGACCTCAAACACCAAAACTGTTCTAGCCTCGTTCGAATAATCTCCAATTTCTTTGGTCTTTTCACACTTGAAAGCTATAAGCTGACAGCCGTCAAGGGCAAATACAAGCTTATTTTCTTGCTCTAACAGTGTTTGCAAACCCAGTAATTCAGAATAAAACCATCTCGCCTTTGTCATGTCATTGACGAAAATCATTATATGTCCTAGTTTCATTAGGCTATGCTGCCCCTTCACTTTTGGAGGATACCATTTTTTATGGTTCATGCAGAATATACCTCTATCTCCTCACTCCTCTTCACTCAAGCATTGTTCAATAAAGTCAAACAAGCCTGCCGCCTCAACAGACCGGTTTCCCCAGTCATGATAAAAATAGAGCAACTGCCCAAAGGTCCCTTCTGCTGTAGGGTCCGTGTCTATACAGAGATGATCGCCACCCCCGTTGCTGGCAATAGGGATCCACCGTGGATTCCACAGTGACGGCTTGATCTGCGGGGCAATCTCCGGTTCCATGTCATCCGGATCAAACTCTTCATTTAGAAATTCCCAATCCTCGAGAATCTGTTCAAGCGGCGACAGCGTTAGATTTCGGACAAAACACTCCGAGCCTGCTTCCCAATCCTGACCATTATATATGCTGTAGAAGTCCCTCAACTCCTGGGGAAGTACAACCTCCAGCGTACTGGCAAGCCCATCAAGTTCTTCCACGCTAGCGCCAGGCTGTAAATTCAAATTCGCTTCGTACCCCGGAGTATTCCGGCTGCCTTTTGCAATAATACGCTGCCACAGTGTCTCTGCCTTCTCTGTCATATGCTCTCATCCTCCTTATAAACCTTGGTTTACAAAATTTTTATGTTCATCTATGTCCATATGTATCCGATGTCCGGCAAAATAATCCGGTTTGTTCCCAAGCTCAATTGACATCTTAAACGAACCGGCACCATCTACCTGCTCAAAAACAACACTCCATAGAAACAAGCTGTTTAAAAAAGCTTCATCCGAAATAGGGACGCAAACAGTTTGCCCGTCCAGCTCCACATAGCCTTCATTGTCAGATAACTCAACAAAATCCGGGTCATCCCAAATCCATTCCTCGGCCCGCTCTTTAGCCCACTCCAGCGCCTTACCGAGTTCTCCCTTGTTCATCTGAAGCCAGGCAAGCTCCTCCTCCAGCAACGGAACGGCACTTATGGCTGCATCTTTTGCCATTTCCTTACTTCCGATTGCCGTGGGCAGGAATATTTCAACCTCAACATCGTCTTCCCAAATCTGTACAGGCTGGAAACAGCAGCAATATGTCTCCTTCGTCAATTCCGTTATTGACCACGATTCAACGGGTATCCGGACCACTACATCTGACATTTGTTTTTCTCCTCCATAATTTACTCCTTCCAATATACCCCAAATAATGCCTTGGAGACACCATATCTTATACAAACTATCCGGTGGCAAAAGATTTATATTGTATTCGTTTTGCCGTTTAACCGGATTGTGTTCCACCGTGGCACTATACAATCTGTCCGAAAGCGCTTAATATTTTCTATAACGAATGGTTAACATCCGCTTTAGTTAAAGTGAAGTTATTCGAGAAGGAGACATAAGTGACATGCTGGAGTCAAACTTAACCAACCAATTGAAAAAAACGCTGAAAGCAAGTATCGGCAACAAGGAAATCGCAGGAGCAAACTTCATGCTGATCAAGAACGGCGACGAAGTTTTTTACCATGAAGACGGCTTGGCCGATCTCGAGTCGGGACGTCCTATTACAAGGGATTCGATTTTTCGTTTATATTCGATGACGAAGCCGATTACCGCCACTTCCGTCATGATGCTGCTTGAGCGTGGGGATATCGATTTATTCGATCCTGTTAGCCGCTATATTCCGGGCTTCCAAAACCAACAGGTCGAGAAAAACGGCGAACTGGTGCCTGTCAGCCGGGAGGTCAACATTCACGATTTGCTGAACATGACATCGGGATTGGTATATGGCGGAACGGACAAAGCCGGACAGCAAACGGATGCTTTGTTTCAAGAACTGGGCAGCCGTTTGTACAGTGAAAACGCGATGAGCACAATGGAATTTGCAAATTGCCTAGGTAAAGTCCCCCTTTCGTTCGAGCCGGGAACGTACTGGCAATACGGAACATCGGCAGACGTCCTTGGCGCGATTGTGGAAGCGGTTAGCGGCATGCGGTATGGGCAATTTTTGAAAAAGGAAATCTTCGAGCCGCTGGAAATGAAAGATACCGGTTTCTGGCTGCCTGAAGGAAAAAGAGAACGCCTTGTGAAAACCTATCAGGATGATGGTGAAGGCGGTTTGAAGCTGTATGCGGAAAGCCACCTGGGCATTGGCCATCAGATGGACCTTGATCCGGCATTTGAGTCGGGCGGAGCGGGACTTGTGTCTACGATTGACGATTACGCCAAATTTACAACAATGCTAATGAATCAAGGCAGCTTAAAAGGTGTTCAACTATTGAAGCCCAGAACAGTTAAATATTTAACGTCTGCAGCTTTAACCGATTGGCAGCAAAAAGGCTTCGATACGTGGCATACATTGCGCGGACATAGCTACGGCAATCAGATGCGCATCATGACCGACAGCGGAAAAGCCGGATTTATCGGCAGCCAAGGTGAATACGGCTGGGACGGCTGGTTGGGGGCGTATTTCAGTAACAGTCCTCAAGAAAGTCTGACTATACTATTTATGATCCAAAAAAAAGATGCCGGAACGACGACAATTACGCGCAAGCTGCGTAATATCGTGTTCAGCACCTTGTAAGAGGCAAAATGAAGGGAATCGCACAGTTAGGAATAACTTCAGGCGAATGTTTTGGTCATTATAAAATCAGTTTGTTCTTCATCACCCATATAAAAAGAGTGAGCTCCCGTTTGAACAAAACCGATTTTCTTATAAAAATCAATGGCCTTCTCATTCTTTTCCCAAACTCCTAGCCAGATCTTCTTTTTATTTTGGATCACCGCTACTTCCATTGCTTTGTCTATTAGATACTTTCCAAGCCCTTTTCTTTGAAAATTGTTTCTTATATAGATTCTTTCAATTTCTAGTGACTCATCACCTGCTTTTTCAGATTGGGAATCATTGATGTTTACTTTTAGATACCCGGCAAGTTCTTCATTAAAAAAGATGAAAAAGAATTCTGAAAAAACATTGCTCAATTCCTTTTCCAACTGTTTATAGGTAAATGCTTTTTCCAAATAGGTTTTCATATTTTCAGGTGAATTTTGCTGTTTAAACGTATCATTGAATGTCTCAACGCTAATTTGCTGTAGTATTTGTAAATCTTCACGGCTGCATTTCTTTATTATTACTGACATACTAGGAAGCTCCTTTATATAAGATTAATATATTCTCTTGTTGTCGTTATGATTAATAGTTTATAATATTATTGTTGCATTTACAACATATTATCAGAGGAACTCTCAACTGGGCTAAAGCCTTAGCTTAGGGGCGATTTCACTTGCGGACGCAGATCGGTGCATAATGAGGAGGATAGTTCTTCATAAATACAGCCAGCAATCACCGACTCATTAAAAGTGGTGGATTTGCTGGCTGTTTACTTTATTTTATATATCCCCTCGTGAAGGCAATGTTTCCATCATAGTCTAGGTATACATTATGAATATTGGGTTTTTGCAGAACATCTGCAACATAATAATACAGCGGAATGATCGCCATCTGGTCGATAAGCAGCTTTTCGGCTTTGGCATAAAGATTGATGCGTTCTTTCGGATCAAAGGTATGTTTTGCTTGAGTTACATAGCTGTCATACAACGGATCACTCCAGCCTGAATCGTTGTTCTCATTCGTGGAAGACAGTATCTCCATCATAGCCGAAGGATCATTATAGTCTGCTCCCCAGCCAGCTCTTACCACGGCAAAATTCCGGCTGACCTTGTTGCTGATCAGCTCTTCCCAGGACTGGACCTCGAGACTTGCTTTGATACCCAGATTGTTGTACCAGTCGTTAATGATGGATTCTGCGATAGTATAATGCCCAGGTCCTTCGTTAACGATGACCGAAAAGCTTGGAAACTCGTTAAGCCCTTCTTCGTTCAAGCCTTTCTGCAGCAATTCCTTGGCCAGCTTCACATTTTCTTTAAAATAAGACGTATCTGCAACTGCGGTACGAAAATTGAGATCAGTGCTACGGATAGCCGGAGGTATAAATCCGAATGCAGGTGATCCATACCGGAGAGCCTCCCGGTCGATTGCCATAGCTAAGGCTTTTCTTATATTTACGTTGTTAAAGGGAGCTTGCTGCAGATTGAACTGATAATAATAAGTTGAGCCAAGAGGCATCTCTACGGTACGGATAGAAGATGTCTTAGCAAGAGTAGAATTATCCAGCTTATCGAATTCCGCAACAACCCAGTCTGCTTCATTATTTATGTAAGCAGCAGTAGTGTTAGCTGTTCCCGGCTTTGGCCGAAGAAATTGGACTTCTGAGAAATGAATATCAGCAGCTGCATGATATTTCGGGTTGCTAACCAGAGTCATTTTATTTTTTTCCCAGGACTGTAATGTGAAGGGACCGTTCGTGATTATGGTATTTGCAGAGTAAGCCCATTTTTTGTTCGCCTTCACATTCCCCGCATTTACCGGCAAATAAACATTCTCTGCCAGCGACTGAATGAAATAGGCTGTTTTTTCGTTCAGCGTCACCTGTAGGGTATTGCTGTTCAGTGCTTTCACTCCCACTTTTGAAGAATCCTTTAGCCTGCCTTGATTGTAATCCTTCGCATTGGAAATTGTATACATATTGAATGCAGAGATGCTCCCGGTTTCAGGCGCTAACGCCCTTTTCCATGCGTATTCAAAATCCGCGGCGGTAATCCTCTCCTTATTGCTCCACTTCGCGTCGGACCGTAGCGTGAACGTATAGGTTTTGCCGTCAGATGAGATTGTCCATGCTTTAGCGATGCCCGGTACAGCCTGACCTGTTTTATCCAGCCGAACCAATCCTTCGAACAATCCATTGACGATTGTCGATGTAATGACGTCTGAGGATATGGCGGGATCGAGTGATGCCGGTAATTTCTCAAGACCGATCCGGAGGACCTGCTTTGTTCCTGCTGGTGATGCGGCAGTCCACGAATCCGTATTTAACCCTATAAGTAAGCTAAAAATCAATAATACACCTAATAATCTTTTCAACCATGCCCCTCCTCTTATTACCCAAATTTTAACATCGGTTAAAGAATATCATAATCATTGAAATCGAGCTACTAAATGAAGAACTCAATGAAGGTTGAGCGGCTTTTTACTCCGCAATCCCTCAGATGCTAAAAAAGCCCGGGCTTATTCACCCGGACTTCTGCAAAGAAATATATATCTAATAATAACTTATTATTCGTTGTTGTTCATCCATTGAAAATGGAAGCTTCCCGGCTGATCCACCCGTTCAAAGGTATGCGCTCCAAAGTAGTCTCTTTGTGCCTGCAGCAGGTTGGCCGGGAGACGTTCGGAACGGTAGCTGTCGTAGTAAGCCAGTCCGGAAGCGAAGGCCGGAACCGGAATCCCTCTTTTGACGGCAATCGCAACTACATCTCTCCACGCCTCCTGGTAGTTATGAACCACACTGCTGAAATACTCATCCAGGAAGAGGTTTTTGAGCTCAGGGTCGCGGTCATAGGCGTCCTTGATATTTTGCAGGAAGCCTGCGCGGATAATGCAGCCTCCGCGGAAAATCATCGCAATGCTGCCGTAGTTCAGGTTCCAGTTATATTCATCCGAAGCCACTCTCATCTGGGCAAAGCCTTGGGCGTACGAGGCGATTTTGCTGGCATAGAGCGCTTTGCGGACCGCCTCGATGAATGCCTTGGCGTCTCCGTCATAGCTCTTGACCTCAGGTCCCTTCAAGCGCTTGCTTGCAGCCACACGTTCTTCCTTCATGGCCGAGATGAAGCGTGCAAAGACGGATTCAGTAATGATGGACAACGGTACGCCCAGATCGAGCGCATTTTGACTCGTCCATTTGCCTGTCCCCTTTTGTCCGGCGGAATCCAGGATCACATCGACCATCGGCTTGCCAGTGTCCGGGTCTGCTTTGGCAAAGATGTCGGCTGTAATCTCAATGAGATAGCTGCTTAGCTCGCCGCGGTTCCATTCCGAGAAAATCTGATGCAGCTCATCGGTATCCAGTCCCAGTACATCCTTCAACAACTGATACGCTTCGCCAATAAGCTGCATATCGCCGTATTCGATGCCGTTATGGACCATTTTGACATAGTGACCGGCTCCATCTTCTCCGATGTAAGTGGAGCACGGATCGCCGTCCACTTTGGCCGAAATGGCAGTCAGGATTGGCTCCACCAGCTCATAAGCATCCTTTTGTCCGCCCGGCATAATGGCGGGTCCCTTCAGCGCCCCTTCTTCACCGCCCGATACCCCTGCACCGATGAAGCGGAAACCTTGAGCCTGAAGCTCTTTGTTACGTCTTTGCGTATCCGGGAAAAAGGCGTTCCCACCGTCAATCAGGATATCCCCTGGCGACAAATGCGGCACCAGCTGCTGAATCGTATCATCAGTCGGCTTACCGGCCTTGACCATAATCATGATTTTGCGCGGCAGCTCCAGAGACTGGACGAACTCTTCAATGCTGTAGGCACCTGCGAAATTTTTGCCCGCCGCTTCTGCAAGCAGCTCATCGGTTTTCTCCCGGGAACGGTTGTACAGGGCCACCGAGAACCCTTTGCTCTCCATATTCAAGGCCAGATTCTTACCCATGACGGCTAAGCCGACCACACCAATCTGCTGTTTACCCATCGTCAATAAACCTCCCTATGATATGTGCTGGACCAAGAATGAGATCAAGGGGCTTAGTCGTGACTGCGGAGAATGTTTGGACTTCCGGTCGCTATCGCTCCTACAGTTCCAAACTTCTCCTCCGTCACTTCAGCCTCTTGAGAAATCTTGGTTTTTTATTAACAGTATTAGACCTGCGGCGCTTTCTTCCAGTCGGCAGCGAACTTCTCCAGCCCCTGATCGGTGAGCGGATGTTTGGAGATCTGCTCGATCACGCTGAACGGAATGGTGGCAATATGCGCACCGGCCATGGCAACGCGGGTCACATGGTCCGGATGGCGGACCGAAGCGGCGATAATCTGCGCATCCAGGTTATGAATGCGGAATAGCTCGGCAACTTTTACGATCAATTGCACTCCATCCTCCGAAATATCATCCAGACGGCCCAGGAATGGCGATACATAAGTAGCTCCTGCACGGGCAGCGAGCAGCGCTTGGTTCACTGTGAAGATCAGCGTCACGTTTGTTTTCACGCCTTTTTTAGTCAGATACCGGCAGGCTTCCAGACCTGCGAGCGTCATCGGGAGCTTGATCGTAATGTTTTTATCATAGTTATTGATCTTGATCAGCTCGTTTGCCTGTGCGATCATTTCTTCCGCAGTGACGGCATCCGGTGTCACCTCGGCGGATACGGATTCTACCTCAGGCACAGTGCGCAGAATTTCTGCAATGCGGTCTTCAAATTTCACGCCTTCTTTGGCTACCAGAGATGGATTCGTTGTGACTCCGGACAGTACACCGATTTGGTATGCTTTTTTGATGTCTTCCACATTTGCAGTATCGATAAAAAATTTCATGTTCGTAAACCTCCATTTTTAGTTGAACTAATATTAGTATTAAAAATTTGAAGCATCAGGCAAAGCTAGCTCGCTTACTTCTTCAATGGCAGAGTCGAGCCACCAGTGATTTCCATCCTTCGCCAGCAGCTGATTCGATTCTACAGGTCCGAACGTACCCGCAGCGTAGGAATGAAGAGGAACCGTATTCTTGTCAAAAGCATTCAGGATCGGCTGCACCCATTTCCAGGACAGCTCCACCTCATTCCAATGCGCAAAGAATGACGGATCTCCGTGTAAGGCATCATAAATCAGGTTCTCATAAGCTTCCGGGACCTCAATAGACCTGGTATGGAAGTCAATATGCATGGCCTTGAACTTCCCCTTGTGCTGGGGATCTCTTGCCTTGAGCTGTAGCGTAATCCCCTCGTTCGGGCTGATCTCGAACACCAGAAGATTGGGGATATCATCCTCGGCGGCTGACGAGTTCTGCTTGAGCGGCTCTTTGAATTCAATCACAATCCGTGTCGATTTCTCTTTCATTCTCTTCCCGGTTCGGATATAGAACGGCACACCTTTCCAGAATGGATCATCGATCGTAAGTCTGGCTGCAATAAATGTATCGTTCATCGAACCTGCCGGAATTCCCGGTTCAGAGAGATAGCCTGGAACCGGCTTGCCCTTGATGGTGCCTGCAGTGTACTGCCCACGGATCACTTGAAACTGGATATCCGCTTCTTCCAACGGCTCCAGGGCTTCCATAACTTCTTTTTTCTTGTAGCGCACCTCATCTGCGGAGCTGTCTTTCGGCAAGCGGATCGCAAGCATCATCAGCAGCTGCAGCATATGATTCTGGAACATGTCTCTGAGTGCACCCACATGATCGTAATAACCCGCTCTTTCTTCCACGCCCACCGTTTCCCCCGCAGTAATCTGCACGTTGGCAATGTAGCGGTTGTTCCAGAGTGCGTGAAGCACCGGATTCGTCTGCTGGAATACATCCAGCTCCTGCACCATAGGCTTACCCAGGTAATGGTCGATCCGGAAAATTTCATCCTCACTAAACGCTTCACTCAGCTTCAGATTCAGTGCCTGCGCAGACAGCAGATCATGTCCGAAGGGCTTCTCAATCACCAGACGTTTCCAGCCCTTGGCAGCACCCAGGCCACTTTCCTTAATGTTCAAGGCAATCGGCTCAAAAAACTCAGGACCGACGGATAAATAGAACATCCGGTTCGGGGAACTGCCCATGCTCTCTTCCTGCTTCTCAACCCGCTGCAACAGCTTAAGATAATCCTCTGTATGCCCCACATCCAGCACATTATATCGGAAGGCCTTCAGGAAGCGGCGCACGGACGCAGAATCATACACTTCCCGCCGGGAGAAATCCCGGATGGACCGCTCCACCATAGCCTGAAAGGCTTCATCAGCAAGTTCTCTTCTGCCAAGACCAATCACAGAGAATGAATGGTGCAACTTGTGGTCGAGAAACAGATTATACAGCGCGGGGTAGATTTTTCTTCGGGCTAAATCCCCTGTCGCTCCAAATAAAACAAATGTGGTTGCCTCCATCTCCATTCTCCTTTTGCTCTGGTTTATCTTTCCTGGTTACACTATAATACAAATACGATCCATACAAGTAATTAATATATTTCACAGGAGCTATAGACCATGTCTATGAACAATTTCGAGCTATACAAGGTTTTTTACTGGGCAGCCAAGACTGGAAGCCTGACCCAAGCCGCCAAATCCCTGTACATTACCCAGCCAAGCGTCAGTCATGCGATTAAACAACTGGAGGACAGCTTCGGCCTTACCCTCTTCACCCGGAATTCCAAGGGCGTCGTGCTGACACCTGAGGGGGCCACTTTGTACTCCTATATTGAACAATCCCATATCCTTATCACCCAAGCCGAGAAGAAAATGGCCGAGCTCAAAAACCTTGACAACGGCGAACTGCGAATTGGCGGCAGTGATTCACTGTTCAAGCATTATCTGTTGCCTTTTATCGAAATCTTTCACCAGCGCTACCCTGGCATCCGGCTTCATCTGATCCACGGAACGACACCCGAGGTCATTTCATATTTAAAAGAAGGCCTCGTCGATCTGGGCGTAGTGCGCATGCCGATCACCGATCCCCAGCTTGAGGTGCGGCAGGGACTTCAGCTGCAGGACTGCTTCATCGCGGGCAGCCACTATGCCGAGCTGAACCAGAAGGTGCTCTCTATTGAGGAGCTGCTACAGTACCCCATTATCCTCTTCTCCCGCAGCAGCCGCGCACGTATGGCGATTACGGACTTGTTCCAAGGCTACGGATATGAGCTGAAGCCTGAATTCGAGGTTGGCAGCGTTGGCCTGCTGATCGAGTTTGCCCGCAAAGGACTCGGCATCTCGTTTGTGACCCGGGAATTCGTGTCCAAGGAGCTGGAGGAAGGTTCTCTCTTCGAGATTCAACTGGATGTTCAGCTTCCCCCTGCCAGGGTGGGCATGATGACCATGCGCAACATGCCGCTGACGACCGCGGCCAGCAAGTTCATTGAGATTACTAAGGGAGACTGAAATATTTAAACTGAGGGGGGCTGTGAGGCTGCAGCTTGCTTTATTTAGCTTCCAACACTATGATAATGGTGCAATATCACTTTCGGAATTAGTATCCCTTAGATGATATAACATTCTTTTTGGAACTATTGGAGGATCAGAACATGCTGACTAAAGATGAACTTCCCTTTTGCCCTGTTGCCGTTACTGTGGGATTGATAGGTAATAAGTGGAAGCTGCTCATTATGAGGAACCTTTTGGCTAGACCGAATCGTTTTACTGAACTGCGAAATACAATCCCCGGAATCAGCCAGAAAGTGCTGACGGATAATCTTCGTTCTATGGAACAAGACGGGATTATCGTGAGAAAGGTATTCGCCGAAGTTCCGCCACGGGTCGAATATTCCTTAAGCGAAATAGGGCACACGATGCGTCCGATCATCTCCGCTATGGAGCAATGGGGTAATGGTTATCAAGAGACATACAAGGACAATCAGACAGCAGCTGAAAATAAAGCGTCGGCCGATTAATCCTGTCTTCTAATCATCGCAATCAAGCGCTTCTAAGAGCTGAACATTATTGAATCCTCAATAAATGTGTCCGGCTCCTTCAAGCGCTTTTTTTGCCTGTTCCAAGCGTTACTTGTAACTATTTATTTACGATTACAATTTTACCGTTAGCTGAGTTGCTCTCCATTAAGAGATGTGCCTTATGGATGTGTTCGAGCGGCAGAACTTTGGCGATAGGTACTTTGATCTCATGCCGTTCGATATGCTGGAACAGCTCTACGAGCAAGTGTCTCTTGACAGGCGTGCTTGTGAACGATGTCAGATACACGTTAGTCGGAACGTCAACCATTGGTTCGAACCCGTCCAATACCCACTCGCCTGCCAAAATCCCCGTGACACACACGATGCCATATTCGGCGGCAAGTCCAAGTGAATGCTTAAGCGTAACGGTTCCTACAAGCTCCAATACTTTATTTACTCCGCCTGGGGCAATAGCAAATAGCTTCTCGGACAAGCTGTCGTCGTCAAGCAAGATATGATCCGCGCCAAACTGCTTAAGCAGCTCCATCTTGTCCGGATTTCTTGTCGTTGAGATCACCGTTGCTCCAATACTCTTGGCAAGCTGTAATGCTGCGAGTCCTACAGAACTGGTGCCTCCGCGAATCAGTAGTGCCTCTCCCCCAGTCAGCTTCAGGGTGTCAAATAACGAAGCATAAGCCGTGTAGTACATTTCCGGAATCGCAGCGAGCTCAGCCCAGTCCAGCTGAATATCAATAGGGTACACCTGGTCTGATGGAATTAGTGTATACTCCGCATAGCTGCCGTCAAAATCGCGTCCAAGCCCGCCCATTAACGATACAATCCGTTGTCCTTTGACTAGGCCGCTATCCGAAGGATCTTCAATTTCACCCACACATTCAATCCCGATAATACGCGGAAGTTGAACAGAAGGCGAATGCCCCTGTCTGGTGTAAATCTCCGAACGATTAATGCCAAAAGCCTGGATTTTGACCAGGACCCAGCCTGGCTTCACTTCAGGTAATGGTACCTCCCGCACCTTCAGCTCCTGCGGCTCACACGGATGCTCCAATACTACTGCTTTCATGCTGCAACTCTCCTTTTGTTAGATTTAACTTGGGATTTTTCTATTCTGGGATGACCGTGACTACAGAGAATGTTTGGACTTCCGGCCACTGTTATCTTCAGATTTTCTTGATTTTAACCACTACTAGTAGTAGAAATCCGAAGACAAAGGCGGACGCTAATGCTCCTCCAGTTCCAAAATTCCCCTCCGTCACTTTCCCCAATTTTTATTCTTCCAAGGTACAATCTATATGCTTTTTTCTACCCTAACGAGCAGCGCATTGACACCAACCGCCATTCCGGCGGATAGTACACTGCCCCAGACGATTTTATATACGTTCATTGTCCGAAGTCCGTCAAACAAGATATCACCCAATCCTCCTGCGTTGATGAACGCAGCGATCGTAGCCATGCCTATCGTAGATACTACCGCAAGCCGTATTCCGGTAAAAAAGGCTCTTATGGATAACGGCAGTCTGATCTTGTACAGCACCTGCAGGTTACACATGCCAATGCCTGTAGCCGCTTCGATGATGGCGGGATCAACCCCATTCAGACCTGCAAAGAAATTTCGCAGGAGCAGATATTGATTGTACACTACAAGCACTGTAATAGCCGTGGTCTTGCCCAGTCCCGTTACAGGAATCATCATCGCGAACAGAGCCACACTGGGTATCGAATAGATGATTGAGAACAAATGAACCAAGAACCTGGACAGCATTTTAGATGTCATGGAGATTAGGGTCAGAATCGAGGCGAGTAAAAGCGATGCCAGTAGTGTCATGCCCACAATCTCCAAATGTTCCACCAGCGCCTTTGCCCATTTATCGGGGTGGTTCATGATATATTCGATCAAGTTAACCCCTCCCAGAACTTCTCCTGCCCGCGGGATGAAGCGATTAAGGAGGATACGAAGCCATCTGCAGGGAAGGACGCAATATTCTTTGGAGTATCGAATTGACAGACCCGTCCTTTGTCCATAACAATAACCCGGTGCCCCAATTTAAATGCTTCATTGATATCATGGGTCACGAACAGAAAGGTTTTCTTAAGTCCTCCGTGAATGCGCAGTAGTTCATCCTGCAAATTCATCCGGGTGATGGCATCTAGTGCACCAAAAGGTTCGTCAAGCAGCATGATCTTGGGGTCTGACGCCAGCGCTCTTGCCAATCCGATCCGTTGTTGTTGGCCGCCTGACAGCTGGGAAGGATAGCGGTTCTTAAACTCACCCGGCTCTAGACCAACGAGTGTTAATAATTCATCTACTCTAGCTTCAATCTTTGCTTTGCTCCACTTTAAGAGCTTAGGTACGGCGGCGACATTCTGTCTGATGGTCATATGCGGAAATAAACCTACCTGTTGAATGACATAACCGATGCGTCTTCTTACTGTAACTGGATCTAGGGCTCTGATATCTTCACCAAAAAGCGTAATGCTCCCTTCGTCCGGCTCGTACAGACGGTTAATCATTTTCATCAATGTAGTTTTGCCGGAACCCGAGGAGCCCAAAATGGTAATGAACTCCCCTTCTTCAATGGACAGACTTACATGATCCACCGCGAAATAGCCGGCCTGATTATATTTCTTGCTCACATTGCTGAGTTCGATCGCAGTCTGTGCCATATTCTCCTCCAGAAATCCCGTTTATTTAATGGAGTCGTAAAACTCCTTGGCCACATCTTCATATTCTTCTTTGTCCACATCCACCTTTGCATTCAAGGCTGTAATGGTTGCGGTGTCCAGCGCAGCGCTTACCTTATTAATCTTCTCCGCAATGTCCGGTTGGGCATTCAATACCTCGTCACGGACAACCGGAGCCAAATTATAAGGCGGCCATACCTGTTTGTCGTCTTCTAGCAGTGTGAATTTATCCGTATTTACCAGCATGCCTTCTGTTGTATACCCCGGTGCAACATCCGCTTCGTCATTAGAGAGAACCTCATATTTCAAACTGTTATCATAGACCTTTGACGACTTCCATTTTAGCGGACCATAGATCTTCTCCAGCGCCGGGATGCCGTCTTCACGCTGATCGACTTCACCTTGGGAGGCAAACCGCAGCTCACTTGCATGCTTCTGCAGATCGGAAATCGTTGTAATCCCCAACTCCTTAGATACAGCTGTGCGGACAACCAGCCCTGCTCCATCATTGGCTTTGGAGTAATCCAGCCAAGTGACTTGGAACTGTTGTTTATATTCATCTTTCACCGTATTGTAAACTTCCTCAGGGTCGGTCATCAGCGGCTTCTTGAGAATGGTTAACAAGCCTGTCCCTGTGTATTCCGGATATAGATCAATCTCATTATTAATAAGCGAGGTATGAATGACAGACCCTGCAATGTTGAAGACTCTCTCGACCTTGTATCCTGCATCCTCCAGAGCCAGGGCATACAATTCACCTACGAGTAAATTTTCAGTGAAATCTTTACTCCCGACACGTACGGTTGGTTTGCCGCTTCCTTCCTCGTTTTTGCTGCCGCAGGCGGCCAGTGTAAGCAGCAATAGCAGTACAATTGCAACCGCTGTGAATGACTTTGTTGTATTCTTCATATCCAATCCCTACTTTCCGGTGAATTTATATTTAAACAAATATCTCTCTGCCCCATCAAGGATGAGCGCGGAGGCGATGGACAGCACCGCAACCGATACACCTCCAATCAGGAGCAAATCGATCCGGTTTAGACCAAGGCCTGTAAAAATAATGCTCCCGAGACCTCCGGCGCCGATCTTTGCGGCTAATGTCGCGCTTGCCACGATCTCAATGGCAGCCGTCTTGATTCCGGTCAGAATGAGCGGCGCGGCTAACGGAAGCTTCACCTTCAATAGCACCTGCCAGTCCGACATCCCCACCGCGTAAGCCGTTTCCAGCATAAACGCAGGCACTTCTTCAAGTCCGGTTATTGTGTTCAACAGAATCGGCGGAATGGCTAGTAATATCAGTGCTGTCATAGCCGGCTGGAATCCTGTCCCCATCAGCGGGATCAACAGAAAGAGGATCGCCAGGCTTGGGATGATCCGCAAAACCTGAAAGAGGGAGACGATCCATTTTTCGTATTTCTTGCGTTCCGCGCACAAATATCCCAGGATGATTCCAAGTATAGCTGAGACCCCTAAAGCCAAGATGCTGATGGCGATGTGCTCTTTTACGGAGAGCAAGTAAGCATCTATGTCGGTTGTGAAATAATTCGTAATCTGCTCCCATAAGCTGCTGCCCAAGCTGAACCCCGCCTTTACTGATTGCATTTTCTAGTGCCCAATAAATCATAAGTTATATAGTTACTTACTGGAAGTAGGCACCTTTTTATAATAGAGTTACCTTTAGGTGACTATTGGAGATATGCGCGGAGAATCCCAATAGCATAACGCTACTCTGTGTGCCAAACTGTGCACATTCCCTTTAACGAATGGTTAATAGTAACATTCTCCAAATCAAGTTCACAAAACAAAAAAAAGCCGCCATTTAGGCGACTTTGTATTTGAGCTTTATAAAAGGATCGCTCCTGCAGTTCCAAAATGCTCTTGTCCTATCGAACCTTACGTTTGTAAACTATGTTAACCATTTCAGAAGATATCAGCATGATGCAAAAAAGAATGAGCAGTATTACAGGAACCATAATCATTCCCAAATGACTTGCAAATATCCCCATCAATGATGGTATTAGGGTTGAACCCGTATAAGCGCTTGCCATTGCAAGTCCAATGACACTTGGGGAAGCTATTTTGCCAAAACGTTCCGGTGTTGAATGAACAATGCTTGGATAGATTGGTGCTCCGCCCAACCCCACAATAAATAGAGCACCTGCAGAAATCCAATAATGGACTGGCATAACAAGAATCAAAAGTCCAAAACAGCCCACGATCCCACCATATCTTATCAGGTTTTTACTGGATACGTTGGTCGACAGAAATCCTGATATGATTCGTCCAATGATGATTCCAATATAGAATAAGGAAGATAAAGCTGCTGCTGTGCCAGGAGAAACCCCTTTATTCCCTATAAAAAAAGATGCCATCCATAGACCTGCAGCAGCTTCCGATCCATTGTAACAGAGCATAGTAACCATGGATATTTTCACCCCTGGGATTCGTAAAGCCTCTCTGTTGCTGATCAGTTTCTTTTCGTCGCTTCCTTCCTCTATACTCTCCTTCTCAAAAATCTTCCATAAAGACAAAGACGCCAGTAATATCATCGCTATAGTAAGCAGAAGTAAGCCTACTGTAACGTATCCTGCACGCCAGTTGTTATCACGGTTCAGCCAAAACGACATTATAATTGGACCCGTAAATGCTCCAATTCCCCAAAAACAATGCAACCAGTTCATATGCTTGGCTTTGAAATGCATTGCTACATAGTTGCTCAATGCGGCGTCCACGGAACCTGCTCCTAAGCCCAAAGGAATAGCAAGTAGAATTAGAAATATGAAATCTGATGAAATAGAGAATCCAAGCAAAGCAATAGCCGTAGAGAGTATACTGAACAAGGTTACCTTCCCCGTACCGTATCTGTGCAACAATCTGCTGGCAAATAAACTCGATATTACCGTACAGAATGAGACTATTAACGATATATAACCTGCCATTTCTGTTGTGGCACCAATATCGTGTTGCATAATGGGCCAAGCGCTGCCTAGTAAAGCATCTGGCAATCCCAGACCCATAAATGCGAGATAAATAATCATTAGTAATAACGTAACCATCTTAGGGTTCTCCTCTATTTGGGTATTTGTCATCTGATCCAACTTCGAATCGAAACACAAATATAATAATATTGATATTCTTTCATCGGATCTTGCTATATTTTGACTGATTATAGCAATATTCAGTCAACGGACCGTATAAAGACAGATAATAAGGTAATGGGTAGCCCCCCTACAAATGTGTCAGCTTCTTCAGAAGTGGAAAAGTGCTTGCACCGCCTGAAGTTATGGGATTCCGATACTCTAGCAAAGCGCTTACTAGACAGATTTATAACGAATAAGGTGGTTTGTCAATATTGACTTTCCAACATATAGTGATTAAAATAAACAACGCACACTAAATATAGTGTTAATATGATTTTTCAGTATTTAAAACTAAGCAATTCAATCTTTACAATTTTAAGAGTAGTTTCAATATTTACAGGGGGACTGACACCATGCTAGTCGCGTATGATTCAAAAACAGGAAACGTCAAACGCTTCATCGGCAAGCTGAAGCTGCCGGCTGTGCAGATTGAGGAGCATATGACGATTGACGAGCCCTATGTGCTAATTACATATACCACCGGCTTTGGACAGATTCCAGAGAAGGTGTCTGCTTTCTTGGGGAACAATTATGCCAATCTGAAAGGCATCGCTGCCAGCGGCAACAAGAACTGGGGCAAGCTGTTCGCAAACAGTGCAGACTTGATTGCAGACCAGTACAATGTGCCAGTTATCGGTAAATTTGAGTTATCGGGTACTTTTGGCGATGTGGAACGAATTAAACAGGAGGTGAGCCGGGTTGCGGCATATTGAACTGAACAACATGTTAATGAAGCGGGACGAGAGCGGCTTCTTTCAACTGGACAAAGACCTTGAGGCAGTAGCCGAATTTATGCGGGATGTAGAGCGGCGGAGCCTGGTTTTTGCAAATACAAAAGCCAAGGTCGATTACATGATTGAACAGGATTTCTACGAGAACTTTTACGGGCAGTACAGCGTAGAGGAAATTGAGCAAGTCTACCAGATTGCCCATAGCTACAACTTCAGCTTCCCATCCTATATGGCAGCTTCGAAATTCTACATGGACTACGCTGTAAAAAGCAATGACCGCAAGCAATATCTGGAGCACTACCCGGACCGTGTGGCGGCAGTCTCCCTCCACCTGGGACGCGGCAACGCCGATACTGCCGGAGTGCTTGCCCGTTCGATGATGGAGCAGCGTCTGCAGCCGGCAACTCCAACCTTCCTGAATGCCGGTAAAAGCCGGCGCGGTGAGCTCGTCTCCTGCTTCCTTATCGAAATGGACGACTCGCTCAATTCGATCAACTACGTGCTCAATACCTGCATGCAGCTGTCAAAGATCGGCGGCGGTGTGGCAGTCAACCTGTCCAAGCTGCGCTCGCGCGGGGAGACGATCAAGGGTGTCGAGGATGCAGCCAAGGGCATCATGCCTGTGCTCAAGCTCATGGAGGACGGCTTCTCCTATGCTGATCAGATGGGTCAACGCAAAGGCTCCGGAGCAGCCTACTACAACATTTTTGGCTGGGATGTCCTGGAATTCCTCGACAGCAAGAAGATTAACGCCGACGAGAAAACAAGGCTCAAAACTCTGTCCATTGGGCTGATCATTCCGAACCGCTTCTATAAGCTGGCGAAGGACAATGAACCGCTGCATGTATTTGCCCCATACACTGTGTACAAAGCCTATGGCACGCATCTCGACGATATGGATCTGGATGACATGTACGATAAGCTGCTGGCCGATCCGCGTGTTAAGAAGAAGAAGGCCATGAGCGCACGGGATATGCTGACCAAAATTGCCATGATCCAGCTGGAATCCGGCTACCCTTATATCATGAACAAGAGCAACGCCAATGCGGCCCATGCCCTGAAAAATGTCGGACAGATCAAAATGTCCAACCTCTGTACCGAAATCTTCCAGCTCCAGGAGACCACCGAGATTGCCGATTACGGACAGGAGGATACCATCCGCCGCGATGTAAGCTGTAATCTGGCTTCCCTGAATATTGTCAACGTGATGGAACACGGCAAGATCCGCGAATCCGTGCATGAAGGTATGATCGCCCTGACTGCTGTCAGCGACATGACCAGTATCTCCAATGCCCCTGGCGTAGCTAAAGCGAACAAAGAGATGCACTCTGTTGGTCTAGGCGTCATGAATCTTCACGGCTATCTCGCGAAGAACAACATCGCTTATGAAAGCGAGCAAGCCCGCGACTTTGCCCGGACCTTCTTCATGACAATGAACTTCCATTCCCTGGAGAAGAGCATGGAGATCGCTGCTGCAACCGGCCGCTCATTCCATGGCTTCGAGGCATCAGACTACGCCACCGGCGTTTATTTTGAGCGTTACCTGACAACGGATTACCGTCCGGCTACACCAAGAGTGCAGGAGCTGTTCGGGGATATGTATATCCCGTCACCTGCAGACTGGGAACAATTGCGGGATGCAGTAATGGCCAACGGTCTGTACCATGCTTACCGCCTGGCGATTGCGCCAACAGCCAGTATTTCCTATATCCAGAATGCCACTTCGAGCGTTATGCCGATTGTGGAGCAGATTGAGACCCGGACTTATGCCAATTCAACCACATACTATCCGATGCCGTACCTGCGTCCGGACAATGTGTTCTTCTATAAATCGGCTTACCAGATGGATCAGTTCAAGGTCATTGACCTGATCGCGGAAATTCAGCCTCATATCGACCAGGGCATATCGACCGTGCTGCATGTCAACAGCGATGTATCCACCAGGGAACTGGCCCGCTCATACCTGTATGCGGCGCATAAAGGACTGAAGTCGCTGTATTACACCCGGACCAAAAAACTGTCCGTCGAGGAATGCCTCACCTGCTCGATTTAAATGGAAGGCTATGGCCGCAAAAAAAGGAGATTGCACGATTATGAGCGCTATTCAAGCCGTTAACTGGAACCGTCCCGATGACGATTTCTCATTGATGTTCTGGAATCAGAACATTATGCAATTCTGGACAGATGATGAAATTCCATTGTCCGATGATAAAATGTCCTGGCTCACGCTCAGTGAGCAGGAAAAGGACTCTTATATGAAGGTGCTGGGCGGCCTGACACTGCTGGATACAATTCAAGGCGGAGTCGGTATGCCCCAGATTATGGAGCATGTTGAAGGCCTTCAGCGCAAGGCCGTGCTGGGCTTCATGGGCATGATGGAACAGATTCATGCCAAGTCGTACAGCAGCATCTTCACCACATTAGCCTCCACAGAGGAGATAGACAGTGTATTCCGCTGGGTGGAAGAGAACCCGTACCTGCAGTTCAAGGCGGAGACCATATCACAATATTACAAAAATATAGACTCGCCTAAAGACCTGTATCTCGCTATGGCGGCCTCCGTGCTGCTGGAGAGCTACTTGTTCTACAGCGGCTTCTTCTACCCGCTGTATCTGGCCGGCCAGGGTAAAATGACCTGCAGCGGTGAGATCATCGACCTTATTTTGCGGGATGAGAGCATTCACGGGGTATATGTCGGGGTGCTCGCGCAGGAGATCTTTGACGGACTTGCGGAAGACGATCAGCGAGACCTGCACCAGACACTGGTGGGACTGCTCCGCCTGCTGCATGAGAATGAAGAACGTTATACGGAGCAGATCTATGCTCCCATCGGACTGGTGGACGAGGTCAAGACCTTCCTCAGATACAACGCTAACAAAGCGATGATGAATCTGGGCCATGATCCTCTGTTCGACGAGGAAGAGATCAATCCGATTGTCCAGAACGGCATCAGTACCCACACCAAGCAGCATGACTTTTTCTCGAAGAAAGGCAACGGATATATCCGGGCGCTTAACGTGGAACCGCTGAAGGATGAAGACTTTCAATTCTAACCTTATATGTTTCTAAAAATACCGCCCTTTTCGAGGGCGGTATTTTTAGTTACCATCATCATAAATTAATTCGTTAACACTTCCGGCCATTAATTACATCAGGTATCTTCCCGTGATCGACTGCTCCGCATGGATGATCTGCGGAGGTGTACCTTCGAACACAACCTGGCCGCCCTTGCTGCCTCCGTCCGGTCCCATATCAATGATCCAGTCCGCTTGGCTGATCACATCGAGGTTGTGCTCGATAACAATCACCGTATTGCCGGTATCCACGAGACGGTTTATGATCTCCAGAAGGTGACCGATATCTGACATGTGGAGGCCGGTCGTCGGCTCGTCCATCACATAGATGCTGCCCTTCTTATGCAGCTCGCTGGCCAGCTTGATGCGCTGGCATTCCCCGCCTGAAAGCGTGCTGAGCGGCTGGCCGAGTGTAATATAATTCAGCCCCACATCACTCATCGCCTGGAGCTTGCGCACAACCTCTTTTAGCTGAAAAAACGCCAATGCCTGCTCCACATTCATCTCCAGCACTTCTGCTATTGACTTGCCGTTCAGCTTGTACGCGAGCACCTCTTCTTTGAATCGTCTGCCTCCGCATACTTCGCAGGGCAGCTTCACGCTATCGAGGAAGGCAAGGTCTGTGTACACAACACCCAGTCCCTGGCAGTTCTCACAAGCTCCCTTGGAGTTGAAGCTGAACAAGCCTTGACTCACCTTGTTCGCGGATGCAAAGGCCTTGCGCACATCATCCATAATGCCTGTGTAAGTTGCGGGATTCGAACGTGTTGACACTCCTATTGCCGATTGGTCGATGACGATGGCGTCCGGATGCTGACTGAGGAATACTTCGTTAATCATCGTGCTCTTACCGGAGCCGGCGACAGGATCATTAATCTCACGAATGACGCGGATGAGCTGTCCGGCCTCGATGGAGGATAGCTCCGCAATGTTGAGACCATTGATCCTGCAGCTGAGCGTGGCCTGGCTGAGTCTCGCACCGTGGCAGCTGGAGCAAGGCCCCTCGGAAATATACGGCGCAACAGCTTTCTGTGTGCGCTCGGACTTCATCTTCACATCCTGCTTGATGTATTTATTGGTGAACTTCTCAATGACGCCTTCCACTGTAATATTTGTTGCCTTGCCGGCGAAATCCATCTTAACTTTTCTTGCCTTGGCGTACAGCAGCTGCTCCAGTTCCTCTTCCGAATAATCGCTCAGCTTCTTGTCGAGATCGAAGTCTCCTGACTGCACGATCATGTTCCATTCCCAGCCGTTCACTGAATAGTCCGGCAGCATAATAGCCCCTTCATGGAGCGACTTTGACTTGTCCAGCGCCATGCTCATGTCGACACCAAGCCGCCGGCCAAGTCCGTTACACTCGGGACACATGCCTTGCAGATCGTTAAACGAAAACATGTGCGCTTGTCCAACATAGGGCTGGCCTACTCGGGAGAAAAGAAGACGGAGAATGGGAGAAATATCAGTAATCGTGCCCAATGTGGAATGGGATCCCCCACCCAGCCGCTTCTGATCCACAATAACAGCCATGCTCAGGTTCTCAATCGCATCCGTATCCGGCTGCGGAACACGGGGCAGGAAATTTCGCACGAACATGCTGAAGTTCTCGTTCAGCAATCGCGTGGATTCTGCGGCGATCGTATCGAAGACGATCGATGACTTGCCGGACCCGGACACCCCGGTGAAGATCGTGATCTTCCGCTTCGGAATGCGCAAGGATACGTTCTTGAGATTGTTTTCCCTCGCACCCGAAATTACGATATACTCCTGATTCGATTCGCTCATGCCAAACATCCCTCCGGGTAGTGTTAATTTCTGCTTATATACACATTGTACCATTCAACGTGTATAGATAGTCGTGCAGCCCCAACTTCCACCTGTGTACCCGTTAATTTATCATTGGGGCTGCATATTCTGTTACATGGGTAGACGTACAAAAGAAAAATAAACAAAAGACCGGTATAATACCAGTCTTTTGTTTTCTATATTGAACTTGAGAATATACATTTAGGGAAAAGTGGCGGAGGGGAATTTTGGAACTGGAGGAGCGAGAGCGTCCGCCTGAAAGCTTTCCGCAGGAAAGCTCGCTTCGGAAGCATGGGCAAGGTTTGGATTTCTACCGCGATTCGCGGTTAAATTCGGGAAATCCAAACCTACCTATCAATAAAGTGTTTTGAGTGCTTCAGGAGTAAATGGAATCAATTCATCCAATTTCCCATCCCGAATTTTACTGACCCATGCAGGGTCTACAAGCAATGCTCTACCGATAGCAACCAGATCGAATTCTTGATTTTCGAGCTTTTGAACCAATCTCTCGATACTTGCATTCTCTGCACCTTTTCCTTCAGTGAAAAGAGTCATGAAATCACCATCAAGGCCAATCGAACCCACAGTAATGGTTGGTTTGCCTGTAAGTTTTTTAACCCAACCAGCAAGATTCAAGTCAGAGCCTTCAAATTCCGGTTCCCAGAAACGCCGTGTCGAGCAATGGAAAATATCCACTCCAGCGTTAACCAAAGGTTGCAGAAATTGCTGAAGCTCGTCGGGTGTTTTCGCTAATTTGGCTGTATATTCCGTTCCTTTCCACTGTGAGATGCGCAGCACGATGGTAAAGTCAGGACCTACGGCTTGGCGGCAAGCTTGGATGACTTCTTCCGCAAAGCGGGTACGTGCAATCATGCTGCCTCCGTAACGATCAGTACGCTCATTAGTTTTCTCCCAAAAGAACTGGTCAATCAAATAGCCGTGAGCTCCATGGATTTCAATTCCATCAAATCCAATGCGCTTGGCTTCAGCTGCCGATTGTGCAAAAGCATCAACGATGCCACTGATTTCGGACTCGGAATAATCATTGACGTTGCCCCGTGCACCCATGTGCCAGATTTGAGGAATAATTTTGCCGCCGGCTTCATGAACCTCAGACACAACATTTGCCCAGCCATTCAATGCTTCTTCACCATAAAAGAAAGGGACATTCTCCTGATTGGATGCATCTGCATGATCAACAACCGTGCCTTCTGTTACGATCAGACCCACATTATTTTCGGCTCTCCGGCGATAGTATGCAGCAACATCTGCTCCAGGAACCCCATTGGGAGACAGATTCCGGGTCATTGGCGCCATTACTGTCCGATTAGACAGATTAAGATTTCCTAAAGTAAAAGGACGGAGTAATGGTTGTACTGATTCGGTATTAAACATCGTAAACCTCCTAAGTTTTTTTCGTATAATACTCATTAATTTCTCGACAAATTGAGCTTAGAATCCACTAGTATACTGTTTAGGAACTGCTGTTTCTTTTCTCAGCTTTGATGCAGCTTCTAAGGCCCAATATGGATTTCTCAGCATTCCTCTTCCGACTGCAATCAAATCTGCCTCTTCATTTCCTATAACTGCATTCGCCAAAATTGGATCATCCAATCTTCCAACAGCGATCACTGGAATATCGAGTGCTTGTTTGATATCTCTAGCGAGCGGTACTTGATAAGCTGCGTGAGTTCCTGGTCTGCCCCATGCAGCAATAGCTCCCTCGCCACCTGATGAAATATCAAACATGTCTACTCCTGCAACTTGATATTCCTTGGCAAAAGCAATGCTTTCCTGAATCCCATAACCACCTTCAACGTATTCTTTAGCTGATATACGCATGATTAGTGGCATGTCCTCCGGCATCTCGGCCTTTGCAGCCTGAATAACCTCCCGGCCAAACAAGGTAAGATCTTTACCATATTCATCATCCCGTTTGTTCGTTAGTGGAGAATGAAATTGATGGATCAAATAGCCATGCGCACCATGAAGTTCGATAGTATCGAATCCAGCCTGGACAGCGCGAGCTACAGCAGTGCGGAATTTCTCAACCATTCCTTTTACTTCTGCGGTGGTAAGTGCCCGGGGCTGTTTAGAATTTTCATCAAAAGCGATAGCTGAAGGGGCTACTGGAACTTCAGCATCTTCCGCCTTGCGTCCAGCGTGCGCGATTTGGATTCCCACTTTGGCACCGTGACTATGACAAGCATCTACAATCCGTTTCAGAGCCGGAATCTGATCATCTGACCAAAGACCAAGATCGAAATCGGAAATGCGCCCATCGGGCTCTACATCAGTCATTTCAATTATGATTAAACCAGTTCCGCCTACAGCACGGCTAACATAGTGCATGTAATGCCAATCTGTGGCAATACCATCTTTATTGTCGACGGAGTATTGACACATTGGAGGCATCACAACACGGTTTTTCAATTCTAAACTTTTAAAAGAATATGGGCTAAACAAATCTATCATGGATAAACGCTCCCCTTTTTGCTCTTATATATTAAATTTATCATGCATGCGCAAGCATGTATGTACTTTCAGGTTATGGTTTTTTCAGAACTTTTGCAATGCATCAGGAATCGGATCGTAACCAGCAATCAGATCAAAGGCACGCTTATAGGTGTGCTTCTCTTCCAAAGCAGCCACAATGGTACGCGCTACATCTTCACGAGGGATACTGCCAACAGTGATATTTTCCGCAGCAGACACCTTTCCCGTTCCTGGTTCATTCAATAAAATTCCTGGACGTATAATCGTGTATGTCAGACTGCTGCTTTCGAGCACTTTGTCTGCATAATGCTTAGCTGCGTAATACGGTAGAATATTATGGTGCCAGTTGTCCCGGTTATTCGCCTGAATTGCACTGACCATGATGAATCTGTCAATGCCTGCTTTTTCAGCAGCTTCAATAGTTTTTCCTGCACCGTCCAAATCAATTAACAGTGTTTTGTCATCACCCGTTTTTCCACCTGATCCAGCCGTAAACACAATAGCGTCACAACCCTTGGCGGCCGTTGCAATGGAGTCTACTGTCCCTTCCAAATCCGCGAGAACAGTTTCGACTCCCTGTTGTACAAATGTATCGGCTTGTTCTTTATTCCGTACCATCGCCCGGACGGTGTGATCGTTGCTTGCTTTCAACTGTTGAATAAGGTGCTGTCCGATTTGTCCATTCGATCCGACTACTAACACCTTCATAGCTATCCACTCCTTATCAGCTGAATTGAATTACAGCAACAATGAATAAAGCATGCGCATGCATATAATTTACCGGAGAAAAATAATTATGTCAAGTCGTAATCCTAAACTTAACAATCATCTCAACTCTACTTACAAGATCTCTACACTGGTCACAAAAACAATTTTTTCGTCAGATTCTTTACTTCTGAATTAAATCCATCTTTTTTTAGTTCTGCTTGTAAGACCTGATTAAAGGTCTGAAGTGCCCGCTGGTATTTATTTTCGCCTAACTCTGTAATTCGAGTATAAATACCACGCCGGTCATCCTCGCATATATGTCTTTCTAACGCACCACAGTTTTTAGCTTCCATTCTAACGACGAGTCTCGATATAGCACTTTGACTTAGTCCCACAAGTTCTTGAAGTTGCTGTAGCCGTAATTTTTTTTCCTCAGCATTGGATATGAAATTTAAAACATAGAACTCCTTCAAAGATAAATTATAATTGTTCAGCAGAGCTTGTTCCAACTTTTCACTTAAATTTGAATTGATGCGGGACCAAGTCAACCATACCTCCAAAAGTTCATTTTCATGTTGCAAGCTTAAATCACCCCACCTGATTTTAAAGTCATTCGACATAGTTTGCCTTATTGTATCAATCCAAATTGATATGGTCAAAACCCATACATTATTCGTCCAACACAACATTGAAAAAACCCTCGTCACCAATGAGGGTTTTTCGCCAAAATACATATTGTTAATTTAAATACATACATTTGAAGTCGCTAAAGTCATTGAATTGCGAACAGCTTCCATCCTGGGAATATAACCCGATCACAACGCCGGTAAAACCTCCGGCAACCTCTGAGGAGAGGTATCTGGTTTGCGCAGAGCCCAAATCAATTGCTATGCCATCGCTTATTACCTGAAAAGAGTAAGTGTCATGATCTGAAATAATCTTTAATATGGCTACATTTGAATTTAGATCGGATTGTTCGTGTATGGTCTTAATGTCTCCGATGTTCAGACGCTTAACGGCTTCAATTCGCTCCCCTATTCTTCTCAAAGCGAAATCATAATGATGATGCTCATCCATATATAACGTTATTCCCGCTTCACCATCATTCACTCTAATCTCACAGGAGATTTCCACATGGAAATCCTTTTGACGCAAACCGATAAAGGTCGGAGAATCCGCCATATCTAATGAAATCTGTGAACCTCTTAATTTCAATTCCCCATCACCCAGCAAATAATTCTGTTTATCGGGATAACGTAAGTAACACCAATCTATATCCCAGCTTGTGTTATGAAAAGTATATTCCGTCTGTTCTATCTGTTTAGCCGAATTGGGAATGTAGTTTGTTTCAACTTCCCCCTGAGTCGTACCATCGTCTCCCACCGTAAACCAATGATCTTCTTGGAAAGTAACTGGCATCAAAAACACTTCCCGCCCCAGATGATGATGCATAACCCATCTGCCGATTTGCCGAAATCCCAAATGAACGATCCACCAATTTCCATCGTGATCTTGAATTAAATCTCCGTGGCCTACACCCTGTATCTCATATCCCCCCAGATTCCTGTTTGTTAAAACGGGGTTATTGGGATACGCTTCAAAAGGTCCGTAAGGGGAATTGCCTCTTGCATATACAATCATATGTCCATATTCGGTTCCTCCTTCTGCTGCCATTAAGTAATAGAGATCATTGATTTTATACAGGTGAGGGCTTTCCAGATAACGTCCCCCTGTTCCATGCCAGATCACGCGGCTTGGTGTAAGCTTTTCACCAGTTTCGATATCTATCTCACATTGAAAGATGCTGTTCCTTCCAGTGTCATCAGTGCCGTTGCTCATAAAGTAGATTGAATTTCCTTCAAAGTAAAATGAGGGATCTATCCCCCCTTGGTCCACAAAGATGGGCTCCGACCATTCGCCGTAGATATCATCTGTCCAAACGTAGAAATTTTGCCCGGTAGAATTATTAGTGGTGGTCATGTAAAAACGACCGTTATGATATCTGATGGTGCATGCGAATACTCCTCCAGAACTGTCTATCTTCTCAAGATGAACTTGTGATTGTCTTGTTAAGCAATGTCCAATTTGTCTCCAATTCACTAAATCATCGCTTTCGAACAAAGGTACGCCAGGATAATATTGAAAGGAACTGCTGACGAGATAATACTTATTATTTACTTTACAAACACTTGGATCGGGATAGAAACCTTTAATTACGGGATTGCTGTACTTCATGATTTCACCTCATAATTGAATGTTATTGATTGATTATTTCTCATATGGTGAGAAATAGATTGAACTTGAGAATTACATTTAGGGAAAAGTGACGGAGGGGAATTTTGGAACTGGAGGAGCGATAGCGTCCGCCTTTAGGTTTGGATTTCTACCGCGATTCGCGGTTAAATTCAGGAAATCCAAACCTAACAGCGGCCGGAAGTCCAAACATTCTCTGGAGTCACGGCCAATCCCGAAGTAGAAGAATTTCAGTTCAATTATATACATGAAATTATAAGTTAATGACACGGCTCTATTGAATGATGTATACTGTCGTATATTTGATCTATTCTAAGAAAGGATAATGATATGATAACAATATACTATGCCGGATATGATGCCATCCATACCGCAGATTTTGTTTGTGACGTCCCTGAAGGACATAATACATGGTTGCTCCTTCTCACCAGAACACCCGCCCAATTCTGGGTTGAGGGCGAGATGAAGGAATATCCTGCTAACTGCGCGGTAGTCTTCCAACCACATCAAAAGATACTCTACCGGGCCTGTGCAGGTAGCTATGGGAATGACTGGATTCATTTTGATTCAGACGAAATTCATTTGAAGGAATCAAAGCTATTACATGGAGTTCCCTTTCCCATGCCCGACCCGGAATATTTCCACCAATTGTTTCAGTTGCTTACGGCTGAACATTTCTTTTCCTGCGCTTACCGGGAGCTGTCTATGGATTACTTATTCCGGATTATCATCAATAAGCTTATTGAAGCTTCGCACAGTACGAATAATACTCCTCACTATCAAAATCTGTTGAATCTGCGCAAAGCGGTATACAACAACCCGGGTCATTCTTGGGCCGTACCGGCTATGGCCGAACATGTGCATCTCAGTTCTGGCTATTTACAGGCCATCTATAAGTCAACCTTTGGCATTTCGTGCATGGACGACGTCATTCAATGCCGAATCCATCTTGCCAAGGAAAAGCTGCTTCATAGTCCGCATCGGATCTCCGAAATCGCCGCAATTTGCGGATACATGAATATTGAGCATTTTAGTCGGCAGTTCCGCCAAATCACAGGCTATGCACCTCGTGAATACCAAAAATTGATGGCATCAGATTCATGAAATCTTCTCGGATGGAATCGATCAAGTTGTTTTTAACTTTATGTATAATGCTCAATTTAAGAAGTAAACCTCATTTTATTAATCCATCTTGGCAAAAATAGTAGGAGCATAAATAAAACTGCAACAGTAATGGAAGGAACGGCAATGATTGTAGAAATACCTCCATAGGGTTCAAAACTTGTGTAATAGCTGTTGAACTCGGCTATCTGCATGGGCAGAAAATTGCCCACGTAATGTTTCAGAAAGAATACCTCGCTCATCTGAATGGCGTAAGATATGGCTATGGTGAATAATAACAGGGCGTAGCCAGTATAAACCTGTGTGACTAATACGCTGATCAATAAGGTAATCCCTGTCATCAGTGAGATTGCCACATATCCAATGACCAGGTTGATCAAAAACTGCTCGAAATAATTCACCTCAACCATTGATAAAAAAAATTGTGGACTACTTTGTATAGGCAAATCCGCTCCTTGTAAACCGTACATAAAGAATATAGGCGTAATGTAAATCGCCACCGCCGCCAGATAAAGCAGTGAAGAGAGTTGGAAGGCGTTGATGATCCGTACCCTACTCAGCTTACGTTTCCCAAACCTCGTGGATTTCACCAGTCCGTCCACGCCCAAGGTCTCGTCTTCATTAAAAATTGGGACCAGTACAATGGAAATGAGAACCAGGACAATAAAAACACACTGGCTCATCCCTGAATTAACGTTCTTCCAGCCCTCAGCATAACCCATCCGGATAGGTTCGGAGAGAGAAGCCGCTGCAAAAGTCCCGTTGCTGTTTCCTTTCCTGGAACTCCCCGCTTCCTCCTGTGCACTTCTGATGATGTCTGCCCTGTCCTGATAGAATTGTTCTGCTGAGACATCCCGTATTCCAGTCCAGTCCCAGCCATACACTTGGATAATCATATCCAAGGCTGGCAAATCTGCAACATCCGCTGTATTCCTGTCTTCTGGTAGGCTAAGTTCTCTGTATTTTTCCAAAATTTTGTTAATCTCAACTTCATCCAATACCTCCGGCTGATAGAAATACCGGTATTCCGTCCCATCTGTTACCTCATATCTTGCCTGATTTAAATAACCAGTTTTGATGGTGTCTAAGTTGTAAAAGGTAAGTATCAGAAACAATGCCAACAAAAAACCGAATACGTTTGTGTTTAGGATTTTACTTCTGTTTAATTTTGATAAGTAGCTCATGATTTCACCTACCTTCCTCTACTGTAAATAATATCTTCTCATCCATATAGAGATACCGATTCGAGATAAGAGAATGTACACAGTACCCAGAAACAGGGCGACAAAAACATAAGGAAACACGGTATTACCCACAAAATATAATTTCTCTATGCCTATAAGATTATTGATAAAGTTCTGGGGCATGAAGACCATCACTTTTTCAATCAGCGCCCCCCTCCCCATTTGATAAGTATTGACGAGATAAAAATAAATCAGTGAAGTTGCTAATACCAGTCTCCCTCTTTTAAAAATCACGGACAAAAACAGGATAAGATGAGTCACGACGAGGGTGGAAAAGTATCCCATGGCAATATAGAGTAACGCCTCTTGAAGCTGATTCATCGAATAAAATGTAGTCGTTCCGATTTGAACCGAAGAGTCCCAGCCGTGCAGCGTGTAGACTACAGCAACAAACAGCAGTACGATCACAATATACACAAAATAGGCTATCGTAGAAAACACACTGGCGGCGCCAAGCTTATAGCTGATCAGCTTCCTCCGGCTCTCTTTGGTGGATAAGGTCACCTTGTCAATTCCTTTGCTGCTGTTTTTGGAGAATCCCTCACATAGGATAAAGGCCAAGAACATAAAGAAAAGGTAGATCGTATTTAATAAACCTATTTTCAGGTACTCCCAGCCGCTATCGTATTTGAATAAAAATGGGGTGTGTACTTTTTGCATTTTCTGGGATATGATTTCGATTTGTTCCTTTGTATAAGGAAATAGATTTTGTTCATTGGATAAATATTCGGTAAAACTGCCCTTCCAATCCTCATAAAAACTGGCGAGCTGCTCATTGGTTAAATTTAAGCTGTTATCGAGCACACGGTACTTTTCATATGGGAAATTCAGTTCCCAGTTCAGCATATCGTGAGGAAACATCAATTTTTTGCCCAGCTTGCGGTCTGTATCCACTTCCCCCTCAATATAAGGTTTGTCCACACTGTTTTCGTAGTTCTGTTTCATTTGTAATAAATAATCTGTCGTCATCGTGCCCTCAACCGTTCGCTCCCTTAAAATATCCCAGCCCCCAATGCCGCTATGTATGGTTCCCTCATCATCCAAGACATCGATACTCCGGGCGGTTTGAACCAAAGGGATCAGAATAATTGTGAGAAAGAGTAGGCTGATAATCACCGTACTTTTATTTCGTATTTTTTTCAGTTCTAATGGAATGAAATTACGCATGGCTCCCACTCCCTAAGTGGATGTAGTAATCTTCCAGCGTGGGCTCGCATACGATTGCGCCTGATTCCTTTTCTCCCAAGTACCGTACACTGACAGCGTTTTCTTCCTGCCGTATTCGTACGATGAGGTGTTCCTTCTTAAAGGAGGCAAGCCGCTCTCTGTCCATCTCCTCGGTGAACACTTTTCCTTTAATCCCGGATAACATCTTTTGCACATTACCTTGCTCTTTAATTTTGCCCTGATTTAGGATAATCACATTGGTGGTGATTGCTTCGATATCCGAAATAATGTGGGTAGAAAACAAGATGATCTTGTCCTGTCCCATTTCGCTTATGATGTTTGAAAAACGGATTCGCTCATGGGGGTCAAGCCCAGCGGTGGGCTCGTCAAAAATTAATATCTTTGGATCGTTAATGATGGCTTGGGCAATGCCCACCCGCCTTTTCATCCCTCCGGAAAAGGTTTTGACCTTTTTATTAGCAACTTTCTCCAGATTGACAAACTGTAATACCTCTGGAACTTTGTGCTTCAGTTCCTTTTTTGACAACCCCTTCAGTGCTCCCATATATTCCAGATATTCTGTTGCCGTGAACGCGGGATACACCTCGAAATCCTGAGGGATATATCCCACAAGATTCCGGTAGTCGTCGTTCATATGGAAGATATCCTTGCCGTTAAAGGTAACCTTGCCGCTGGTCTGATGGTCGATTGCCACAAGAATTCGCATCAAGGTGCTTTTCCCTGCCCCATTATCTCCCAAAAGTCCGTACACACCTTCAGGCAAAATAAAATTCAGTTCATCAATGGCCCGTTTCGTTCCAAATGTTCTTGTTACATTTTCCGCTTTAATTTCCATCGCTAATTTCCTTTCTCAACTGATATACGTCTCCTTCTGAGAGAACTTGCCAGTCCTCTCCCGCAGACGTTCTCCCTAGCAAGAGGTTGGTATATGCTCCGTCCAGCTTTTTCACTGCCCATGCCACCAGGTTTTCATCTTCAAATCCTGCTATGATACCTGATTTTTCTTCTGCATATAGAATATTTTGGATTCTCGGATCAGAAGTGCTTCCTCTGGTGCCATTGTCTGCCGGCTCGGGAAACCGATCCGAATTTTCTCTCATGTATGCATCAACAGTTTTGTAGATACCTATATAATCATCGATAGACAAAGTCGGAATTTCTATCGTTGGCCTAATTGATGACCCTGTTCTTCCTTCCTCCCGATAAGTTCTTTCATTACTTTTTCTATCTGCATCAAGTCGTTTGTCCAAGGCGATATCCTCAGGAGTTCTCTCAACATCTGGCGTAACATCCAAAGAAATCTCCTCTGGGGGCTCCTCATTGCCCAGCTTCTCATTCTCTGTCTTGACATTCTTCGGATTGTTATCTACGGCATTTAATTCCTCTGAGATGGTTTTGTCAGCCTGCATGCTTACATATTCTGAGTAGCTGCTTTGAGTTTGGAAGTAGAGACTTCCTCCAATTAAAATGGTTATAGTTAATGCAATCATGAAGATTTTTTTCACTAAGACACCTCCGTTTTTAATATGTAACCTCCTCATCTTCGCGAAATCCGGCCATAATTTTTGTCAGTGAAGCAGGAACACCTTGGCTTCTGCACTGTCTTCGTAAATGGCTTGATGTTCCTCCTATTTCTTCTTGGTACAAAGTATAGATTGAACAACTAAAAAATCCAGGTGTGTAGATCTTAAATTTTTCTTAAATAGATATTTTCACATTAGTATCGCACCGAGCGTTATATATAAAATATTACAAATAATTAAAGCAAAAAAAGGGACGTGATTATCCACGTCCCCACCCTATCGAATTTACTCACTTACTAAAGCATATGCGGATATTTTACGGATGCGGTATGTGATCAGCATCGAAGTAAAGTAAGAAACAATGACAAGTGCCACACCAAGCAAAGTAATCCACGACGTCATGATAATAAAATTCGCCTTCATAATCCCCATAGCACTCATAGCCACTGACATGAATGGATTGGTTAGGGTAATTCCAGCTGCGCTTCCGAGCAATACGCCTATCATGATAGGCGGCAGAAATCCAAGCGAGAGCTGATTCATTAGCTGGAAGGTTGTAAAACCAATTGCTTTTTGTATACCCAGTTCACGTTTCTTACGAATAACCGATGAATTAATTACAAAATACAGAACCAGAATCACGACAACTAAGGTTATAACCATCATGCCAATCCCAAGCTTCGAGACAATTGATAAGTAAGTGCCCATACCCTGTTCCAGGGTTTTATCCATGTCTACTGTTGCCGAGATAGAATCTCCATAGTCGCTTTTAAGCTTGTTTATAAATACATCAGATTTACTATTTTTGTTTAAATAGATTTGCAGACTCTGCTGTTTAAAGTCCGGGTTAAGCTTAAGGAAGCCGTCCCGTCGTATCGACGCATTCATTCCGCCCATATTTGCACCTTGAGATAAGCCAGTGATCAGATACTCAGCCTGCTTAGCGCCGACATTTATCGTGACACGGTCTCCGACCTTTTTATCCAGCTTGTCAGCTAAGATACCGGCAAGCACAACTTCGTTGCTATGCAGCGGATATCTGCCCTTATAGACGGTATCTGTTTCTTTTGCAGAATAATCCTCCATCACATAAGCAGTTACATCATAGCTCTCTATCTTAATCTTAGCCTCATCAAGATACAGCACTTTTCTTACATTCTTCATGTTTTTAATGTTTTCAACAAGCTTTGGTTGATCCTTATCCGAATTCAAAACAGCCATCACATTTGAAAGTTCGACTCCGGGAGTCTCTGCAAATGCCTTTGTATCAATAACAGTGTTATAAAACATCACAAAGCCAAAGGTACTGGCAAAAGATACAGCGGCAAGGATCACTGCCATCATGAAGGTGTGCTTCCTGCTTTGCAGCATGGATTTGAACCCGAGAACGACCGGCAGACTGCCTATTGACTTATGAAGCGGTAAATGGTTTTTTCTGAAGTTATGGGTTGTGATTCCGCCTCTTAAGGCTACAATCGGATTAAGCTTACGAATTCGTCCCGAGGAAATGAAGGAAACAATGATAACAATGAATAAAATTGTACATAGAATAACACTGCTGATTGCTCCATCGAAGCCTTGCACCCACATAAGTCCGGATTGATGGGCAAACATATTAGAAAGTACTGGCGTAGCTAAATAGGACAACGATATGCCTGCTATACTGCCAACCAAGGCAATAAGCATGTACTGCATTACAATAGACCCTATAATTTGTCTGCTGGTATATCCGATCGCCTTTAAAGACCCGATTTTGGTCATGTCTTCTTCAATGCTGTTACCAATTCTAAACCGCACTACGATAAAGCATACAACTGCGATAATAATAGCGAAAGCCATGGACATTACCGATACTATATTTGCCATAGTAACACGGGTTGATTTCAACGTATCTAAATCCATGGTGGATAATGTATCCGTACTGGTTGCTGCAGCTAAAGTAGAAACAGCAACTTTTTGATTCTTTTGTATTAATTGTCCTATCCCTGTTTCAACTTCATTATTTATTTTATCAAGATCAGCAAAAACAAGTGTTGAACTATATTTGTTACCCAGCTTCTGTACAAGCTTTTCATAGGTTTCATGAGGAAGATAAGCCCCTAAAGTTCCGGTATCAAAAGAACTGAAAAAGGCATCTTCTGTAAACCCTTTTACTGTAAATGTAAGAACTTCATCTTCCAAGGTAACTTCAATTTTGTCATTCAGCTTGTAACCACCGTCAATATTCAATATATACGGCACATATATGGACATGGAATCAGGCGGTAAATGCTTTTCAACAAATCTCCATTTAGAGAAATCACGTTTTTTATCCATATCATTGAGAATAAAACTGGTCTTACGTGTTTCACCATTATAGGGGATGGATGCCGAAGCCCATATCACATCCGCTTTGTGCATGTTTGATACATTTTTATTATTTCTGATGTACTCATCTACCTCTCCGGTATATAACTGATTTGGCAAGAGGTAGTACACATCGTTTGTCTTAAGCTCTTTGGTGACTTTTTCAAAATAACTGCCAAAATTCACAAACACTAGCGAGCCCGCATTTAGCAGCAATCCGGCAATGAGGAACAATAGCAACAGTGAAACCGTGTGTCCTTTGGTTTTTCGTATATTTGCAAAGCTGAGCATAGCTAATTTCCGCAACTTTACCACCCCATTTCAGTGAGGAAGGCCTGGAGCTTGCCGTGCCGCTCCCTGTCGCCGCTTACGTATTTGCCTAAGTTGCATATGCCATGAATAACACCGTCACGCATATATAAAATCCGGTTTCCTCTTCTTGCAGATTTCAGATCATGGGTAACCATGATGATGCTTTGCCCCTTGCTGTTAAGATCGGTCAACACATCAAGTACCACTTTACCTGCCGCGGAGTTAAGAGCGCCTGTGGGTTCGTCGGCAAAAACAACCTTTGGCTGGTTTATTAATGCACGCACAATTGCAGCACGCTGAGCTTCCCCACCGGACAATTGGGTAGGGAATTTCCGCCAAATCATTTCAGTTAATCCTACCTGCGCAAACAGATCTTTTGCTCGTGCAGCGATGGCTTTTCTGTCATTACTGACAAGCAGGCCTGCGGCAATAACATTATCCAATATACTCATATTATCGAGCAGGAACATTTGCTGAAATACAAATCCGCAATTTAATCTGCGAAAAACCGCCAGCTTATCATTGGACAGCTTTGCGATTTCCTGATCAAAGTATGTAACGGAGCCTAGCGTCGGCTTATCCATACCTGATAGGGCATACATGAGCGTAGATTTTCCCGCACCGGAAGAACCCATGATTACGGTGAAATCCCCGGATAATATCTCCAGATCAAGATTTTTAAGAATGTGCTGCTGCACACCCCCAGTAGAAAACGATTTACTAAGCTTATCGGTTGTGATAATTACTTGACTCATTACGTGGCCCCCTATTAAAAAAGACTGTTAAAACTTACTGCCTGGAAAGCAGTTAAAGTTTTATTTACAGTCTTATCTTAGCTTTTTAATTCTTAGCGGGTCTTTAGACAGTTCTTAACCAATTCTAAAATTTTTTACGCGATATGTAATCTTAAGATCACCACAAAACCGCCATCTATATTCCTGCAAATGATATCACCGGACATTTTGTCCATCAGATATTGGGAAATATACAATCCCAGTCCTGTTCCGCTTTTGCCGACTGAATTTCGGGCACGATAGAATTTATTGAATAGAAGTGGGATTTCCTCCGGAGAGACCCCGCGTCCATAGTCTTTGAATTCGATCTCCAGATATTGTCCTTTGATGTTTACTAATACACCAATGGATGTACCCGCGTATTTATAAGAGTTGCTTATGATATTGTCAATTACCTGCAGAAGCCGAAGCATATCTATTAGCACAATGCATTCGGGGATAGGCGATATAGTAGCTCTATTATTATAGTCAACATTTTTGATTAGATCCCCCAGTAATACACTCGACTCTTCCGTTACTGTGACAGTTAGCTCCTGTAACTCTTCTAATGTTGCACTAAACATATTCGTGATCAATGTATTTATCTGGTCAGCTTTTGCATTAATCACTTCCAGCTGGCTTATGTCATCCTCAATAACAGAATTCAAAATCATAACTTCGGAGACAGCCTTAATGGAGGCGACAGGCGTTTTTATATCATGGCTAAGTGAGGCTACCAGCTCCTTTTTGCTCTGATTTGCCAATCTTTCGTTCTCGCGCGCTTTCGCGAGTTCCTCTCTCATTAAGTCAAAGCTTTCTGCAAATGCACCGAACCCGTTGCCCTTTTCCATTTCGAGCGGCATATCCAGCTTGCCCTCTGCCACATGACGGGCAAATGCCTGCAGCTTACGAAAAGGACGAAAAATAGATCTGTCGATATATACTGCATAGATTAAACAAAACAAAATGATAAAAATGATATTAACTCCAAAAAAAACAAGCAGCTTATCCCTGTGATGCTTCCATCGTTCACTTGTATTATTAAAAAAAATCACTTTCCCCAATACCGTGTCATTGCGCGTAATATCCACAATCGTATCCCGATTATAGATAGCAGAGTCTATATTCTCACTTAATCCACGTCTTGTGGCCCCAACCAGCTCCCCGTGGCTATCCAGTACTGTATATTCCAAGCTGTATTGACGACCCGGCAAGGCAGACTGATCCAGAGTGTCCCAATGTTCAACAATCGTTTGTGTAATATCATTTACAGCAACAACATCCGTTCCTGTTGCAGTTAAGCTTCGAAAAACAAAAAGAATTACACTAATGCCAAAGAATAGAATGGCTGCCGCCAAGAATGTTACCTTCTTGATGCTCATCTTTCACCCCTAATCGGTCTCAAATACATAACCGGTCCCCCAAATCGTCTTAATATAATGCGGCTCATTAGGGTTTTCTTCAATTTTTTCACGCAGTTTGCGGATGTGGACATTTAAGGTTCCGTCACTGGTGATTGCGTCATTCCAGACGTTAGAGAACAGCTCCTCTTTGGCGAGAGGGCGATTTTTGTTCTGGATTAAATAGGACAGCAGCTTATATTCCATAGCCTTCAATTTAATCTCGCAGCCATCATTCATCAGCTTTTCCGAGATCAGATCCATTGTAAAGCTGCCAAAGCTTAAAACATCAACATCGCCCCCATATCTTTTCAATACCGTTTTTACTTTAGCCAAAATAATACTGAGTGCATACGGCTTTTGGATATAGTCGTCTCCACCGATATTTAGTGCAAGCAGAACATCATCATCACTGGTTCGTGCACTTATAAACAATATAGGGATATTGGTGGCTTTTCTCAGTTTTTTGCATATTTCAAATCCGGAGGATTGCTGCCCTAAATTAATATCGAGCAGGATCAAATCGGCCTTGTTTTGCGTAAAAAAATCAAAACATGCCTGTTCATCTGCTACCCAATAGGTCTTCACGCCAAGCATATTAAAGTATTTACAGGTGCTTGTTGACAGCGCTTCTTCATCATCAACAATTAAACAGTCGTATTTCATGATCCATTTTCCTCCATAAATATAACTTGAATAACAGAAACTATTATACTGTTGAATGTAGCATCTTTCTATGAAAAAACCGGGCAATTTCAGGAATATCTCCTGAATTCGCTCGGCGATGGGATAAGTATATTCAACTTCCACTAAATGATGAAGCAGGAAATAATAATTGAGGGCATACCGGCAATTGTATAGGGAGAGAAATCAACAGTGGCTGCAAGTACATATCAGCGAATAATCTTCTCACTTAGGAGCTTATGAGCATCAATGATATGATAAGCTGCCTCTAATTGTTTAAGTAGCTGTTTTCTTCCATTCATACCGTTCTCATTCTCAAGCGGAGTTCCATCATAAGCCTGAACAGGTACATCAATAAGAGGTTGATCATTGTCTGGAGCTAACCAAGCAAGCAGCTCGGCTCCAAAAGAGTAGTTAGGGTTGTTTCCCCCTTGCCATTGCGGCATTAACAGGCGTATTGTTTTTTAAGTCATTTTATCGTCTCCCTTACTTCAAAGTAAGGTTAGTATAAACAGAGCACACATAAAAAAGTAGTACGCACTTTATTGATAGGTACTATCCAAAAGGATAGTGTGATGATCAGCATGGCTGTAAATGCACCCCCTAGAATTTTATTGGTTAACCAGGGGGTTATTCCAATGTCTATTCTCAAGGGTGCATTTCATACATTCGAATGAAGTTTCTTAAATACTATTTTTTCTCGTTAATAACGAATAGAACACCTGTAAAAATTAGGATAGAGCCGATCCAAAACGCTACACCTATGTTCTCTCCTAGAACAAGCCATCCAAGTAATGTTCCAACCAGGGGTTGAAAGAAGAAAAATATTCCTCCACTTGAGGCATTAAGCATTTGTAATCCGCGATTCCAAAGTAGAAATCCGCCTGCTGTTGAAACAATACCCAAATATAAGAGTCCTCCCCAAATCGTCGGGTGAGCCAGTTGAGAGATACTAATCTCGTGTAACCGCGGCAATACAAAAGGAGTCAACACGATTAGGGCTACTAAGATGGAATAGGTGGTTACCACAATTTGTGAGTAATCACTTGGCAAACGTTTTACAAGTACAGACATGAGGGCCCATGTTAATGCAGCAATAAGCAGGGCAATACCTCCAAGTGTACTGGATAAATTCACATCACCAATTCCAACAATGAAAAGCACCCCAATTGTCGCTAATAAAACAGAGATTCCCTTTTTTAATGTCAACTGTTCTTTAAGGATAAGGCGAGCAAAAATAACCATGAATGCTGGTGTTGAAGAAGTTATAATGGCTCCCATTTGTGCTGTGGATAACATGGTACCCGTTTCCTGTGCAACAATTGAAATCGTATTACCGATGAGCCCAATAGCTACGATTAAGATAAAATAACGTTTCTCAATTCGCCAGTTCTGTCGTGTGATGAAGCCGATAACTAGAAGTGCAACAATGGCTACTAAATATCTCATCCATACAAGTTCTAATGGAGGTATGACCGATACTACAATTTTAACAACAACGTACATACCGCCCCAGATCATGGAAGCTAAAGTTAAATATAAAGAACCTAATAAGGTGTTTTTCATCTTTTATACCCTCCGTTTTTTAATTAGGTCACAAATGCCCCTAACGGAGAGATGTAGTCACACTCACTCCACTAAGAGCAGAAGTGTGCTACTGGTACGTCGTTTTCAAATAATGGAGTCCAAAACATCAAATTCACCCCTAGTCCAATTTTATCCGTTTGTCCGAAACCAGATAGTACTGTTCATGAAAGTTCCGGATTTGATACAGCAACTTATTTTTTCATATCTTGTTCAAAATTTCAACTGATCTCTCAAGCTCAAGTAGACTTTTCATGCACCCGGACAGGTAGACGGATATGAAATGTGGTTCCTTTACTTACTTCGCTATCTACAGTCAGGAAGCCGCCCTGTGCAAGGATCAGGTTTTTTACAATAGCCATACCTAGTCCTGTACCCAGCTTATGGGAGCTGCCTTTTGCTCCGCGGTAATATTTTTGAAACAGATTGTTCAGCGTATCTTCGTCCATACCAGTGCCATTGTCGGAAATCATGATATTCGCACTTTCCTCTCCCTCCCGCCGCACAGTAACGTGAATGGCAGTTCCTTCCGGATTGTGAAGCACGGCATTCATCAGCACATTTTGCAGCGCCCGGTAGAGCACCTTCTCGTCAGCAACAAGCTCCAGCGACTCTATCTCTGCATCCAGGCTCATCAGGTAGGACACTGCTCTTGGATCGTTGCCGACATCGGCGATCAGCCGCTGCAGGAAGCCGATCAACTCCAGAGTGCCAAACTGCATGGGCAAGGAGGCATGATCCTCATTTATCTGAAAAGAGAGGTTGATGTCGCTGATCAATTCCTCCATATGCAGCCCTTTGGACTGGATTTCTTGCAGAAACGTTCGCTGTTCCTCCGCGTTCCAGCTGTACTCTTCATTCAGCAGTAGAGCTGAGTATCCCGTGACATATGTTAACGGTGTTTTGAGATCATGCGAGATGCCGGCCACCCAATCTTTTTTGTTATCTTCAAGCTTACGGCGTTCGAGTTCGGACTTCTTCAGGCTGGCGGACAGCGACTCAATGTTCACAATCAATTCGCTGTACAGCCGGTAGCGGGATTTCAGTTTCTGGTTCCGTTTGAAGATGCCCTTTGCTGCAGTCGGAGGTTCGAAATTCCCGCCCGATAAGGAAGCAATCCAAGACATCATGAATCTTAACGGACTCCCGAAGTACCAGCCGAACAGCACGCTGCATCCGGTAATATTAAGTACAAATACCGCCAGAATGTACAGATCATAATACTCCTGTCCTTCCAGCAGGCCCAGCAGAGGAAACAGCACATCCACAGTAATCATCATGGTAATGCCGAGTCCAAGCATCCAGGCAATTAATCCGATGGCAAAATGGACACTGAACCGAAATCCCGTTTTCATCTCAGGTTCCCTTGACCGGTGGCACAAATTTATAACCGATCCCTCTCAGGTTAATGATCAGCTCGGGGGCTTTCGGATTGTCGTCCAGCTTTTTCCGGATCTTTGAAATATGAATAGTGACTGTTTTCTCATCGCCATACCCGGGGCTGCCCCATACCAGTTCATAGATTTGAGATGTCGTATAGATCCGGTTTGGATTCCGGCAAAAGAAGCTGAGCAGCTCCAACTCCTTGGCCGTACATTCCACAGTCTGTCCATTCACGATCAATGCAGCGTCCGCAGGCCTCAGGATAAAACGCCCGTAATTGTATTCTTTGTTCCTTTCACTTTCCGAGTTCCCGTAAGAAGAGGCTTGGGTGAGGTTCTGCCTTCTGAACAAAGCTTTGATCCGGGCAACGACCTCAAGCGGATTAAAAGGCTTCGTAATGTAATCATCCCCGCCAATCCCTAGCCCGGTCAATTTATCGAAATCACTTGCGCAGGAGGTGATAAAAATAATTGGTGTGTCTGTATGCTTGCGGATCTCACGGCACAGGTCAAAGCCATTCACATCCCCCAGCATTACATCCAGCAGGATCAGGTTATAGGTATGATTTTTCACGAAAAATAATGCTTGTTCCCCGGTTGAGCAGCTTGTGATGTTATGGTAGCGCTCTTTCTTCAACGTAATCTCCAGCAAGGTCAAAATCCCCAGCTCATCATCGACCAGTAGAATTTTCTCTGCATTCATATTGTCATTCAGCAACAGTATTTCCTCCCTGAGTGCATAAGTTCTCTCTCAGTTTATCATTCCTTTTGGAATTTCTCTTGCCAGCTGTTTCCTTTTAACCGCAATTTTGCTTTGTTTTTACTTTTGTGGGCTAATCTTATGTTACGCCGCCAAGGAATGGTATGGTAATTGGATTGTGACGGAGGAATAGAGATGGAACTACAGATTGAACAGGTATCGAAAAGTTACGGCGCAAAGCAGGCCCTTAGCGGCATTACCTTGAAGCTCAAACAGGGTGTGACCGGACTGCTCGGCCCAAATGGTGCCGGTAAATCCACATTAATGCGGATGCTTGCGACTATTGAGAAACCGGGTCAAGGGAGCATCAAATGGAACGGTGTGGATATTGCCAAGCAGCCGCAGGTTTTGCGGAAGGAGCTGGGATATTTGCCGCAGGATTTCGGCGTGTATCCGAATCTGACCCCGCTTGAATTTCTGGAATACATAGCGGCAATGAAAGGTCTGTCCGCCCGGTCCGCCCGGTCCCGAATCAACGAGCTGCTGGAAATTTTAAATCTCTCAAACGACCGGAAACGGCTGCTCGGCGGATTCTCGGGCGGCATGAGACAGCGGGTGGGCATTGCCCAATCTCTGCTTAATGATCCGTCGCTGCTCATTGTCGACGAACCTACGGTCGGACTGGACCCCGGAGAAAGAATCGGATTCCGCAATTTATTGTCCAGCTTGTCAGGAGATAGAATCATTATTTTATCAACGCATATTGTGACCGACATTGAGTCCATCGCTCCCTCCATCGCCCTGATGGCGAAGGGACGGCTTGTCAAGCATGCGGCGCCGGAGAACTTGATTCAGAGTGTGGAGCAGAAGGTCTGGAACTGCATCCTGCCTGCCTCCTCCCTGCCGGACATGCAGGCCAAATACACGATAAGCAGCGCCATTCAGCGCAGCGACGGCATCCATACCCGGATCGTTTCCGATCTGCGCCCCAGCGCAAATGCCACCCTGCTGCCCGCTTCACTGGAGGATGCTTACCTGTATACTGTGTCCTCGTTAGGAGTTCAGCCATGATCCGTACTCTCTCAGCCTACTTTTATATTATCAAAAGCAATTTGAAAAGTCAGATGCGCAGTTATTCCTTCCTGCTCGTCATAGGAATCAGCGTGTTTGCCGGTTATGCCTGCGTACCGGATGCTGCTTCCGGGTATGAAATCTTTTATATCGGCGGGGTCAGAGGCATCTATAATTCGGCCTGGCTGGGCGGACTTGCGGCGATGCTGTCCACAATGCTGCTCTGGCTGTTCGGTTTTTTCATGCTTCGAAGCCAAATATCGGGAGATGCCCGCCTGAAGCTCGGGCCGTTAATCGCCTCCGCCCCTGTCCGGAAAATCAGATATATCGCTAGTAAGGCGGCGGCGAATTTTGTGGTACTGCTGGTGATTGGAGCTGTTTTGGTAGTGGCATTTATGGCCATGCAGCTGCTTCGGGGAGAAGATTCCCAGCTCCGGCTAATGGATTATATGGCTCCTTTTTTTTATGTAACCTTCCCCTCCCTGTTTCTGCTCTCTTCCTTAACCATCCTGTTTGATGTGTTTCCCGGTTTGAAGGGAGTTTTGGGAAATGTGTTGTTCTTCTGCCTGTGGATCGCTGTCGGTGCGGTGTCCATTGCCGCGCCAAGCGATTGGGGGGATTTGTTCGGCATCAACGGTATTCTGAAAACGATGGCCCACAGTGCAGCGGAGCATTATCCTACCCTCTCCAGTCTTGAGGAGAGCGGAAGCTTTGGGTATTATCCGACACAGGGCCCGATCTCCACGTTTGTGTGGGAAGGCGCAGCATGGGATCGTTCGCTTGTCCTAATCCGGCTAGTCTGGATAGCTGCGGGTATAGTGGGTATCGTCCTTTCAGCCCTGCTGTTTCGGCGTTTTGAAAACTCGGAAAGCTCATCCAAAGCTCATCCGCTGCTTGCATCGGGCAAGGGAAAAACAACACCTTTTCCGCTTGCGGGCATAGAACACAGTGTCTCGCTGAAGCTGTCTCCGGCAATAAAAGTGAAGAGTACAAGGTTGCCCGGGCGGGTCAAAGCCGAGCTGAAGCTTATGCTGAAAGGCATGTCCCTGTGGTGGAAGCTGCCCGCCATAGTGCTCATTTCAGGACCTATGTTGATTACGTCAAACTCCATAAACGACTGGCTGCCTTTTATTATGATATGGCCCCTAGCTTTATGGTCGCAGTTAGGCACGCGGGATAAACATAATTTCACCACTGAACTTATCTTGTCCAGCAGTTCGCCGCTGGCAAAGTGGTTGACAGAATGGCTCTCCGGCGTCTTCATCACCTTGCTGTTTTCGACGGGTGCAATCCTTCGCTTCATCGTGGAGGGTCAGATGTCTTCGTTGTTGGCTTTGGGAACGGCTATCCTCTTTATTCCAACTTTGGCGCTTGCACTGGGCACATTAGGCGGCTCAAAAAAGTTGTTTGAGGTCATTTATTTGCTCTGGTGGTATGTGGGACCGCTCAATCATGTTCCCTCACTTGACTTTTTGGGGATATTCGAAAGGAACCCTGCGCTTTATCTCATCTTGACCATTCTTTTATTCGCTGCAGGCATAACCACCCGGCTTTTGCAGACCGGTAATTTATCAATAAGAAGGAGATCCATATGACAAAATATAAAGGCAAGAAATGGTTTGTCCTCATCGCGGCAGCGTTCGTTATCCTCGTACTTGCAGGCTGCGGGGACAAAGCTGTGGAGAAAACAGCTTCTTTCGAGGGATCCAAGGTACAGCAGATTGAAGTGAAAACTGAAGGACAATCCATTAAGGTGAGCCGTTCCAAGGATTCAGAAGTAAAGCTCCGTATGAAAACAAGCGGTGAGCTGCCGGCGGGGCTGGAGGCGGGGGTGCTTACCGTTAACACTGAACCGGCATCCGGATTCATCCATTTAAAGAATGAGACCCTCTACCTGGAACTGCCGGAACAAAGCTATGAATCCATCCGTCTGGCCACAGCTTCCGGCAATATAACCTTTGAAGGCCAGGCACAGACAATCTCGCTGAACGCCGATTCAGGCAATATCACCGTCAACGGCTTCACGGGGGAGGTTGATGCATCTACCCAATCGGGCAAGATCAACTTAGGCGTCGAGGCATCCACAGAGATTCAGACGGACGGCGGCGGCCAAAGCCTAAAGGGCACGGTAGGCACGGCTAATACGGAAGCTTCCACGCTGAGTGTGCATTCAGCTTCAGGAAATATAAATTTAGAGGAGTGATAGCCTCCGATAATCGCCTGTTTATTCCGATAGCTGGTCTATCCATGGGCTAATCGGTCTGTTGTTCTTGGAAATCGTTTAGATAACGTCTAAAAGCCCCCGTCTTTAGGACGAGGGCTTTCTTATCGAACGTATGGGTTATTGGTCTAGCCATGTGCGCATCATTGATAACAACTGTGCGCTGTTGACCGGTTTGGTGATGTAATCCGAGCAGCCGGCTTCGAGGCACAGCTCCCGGTCTCCCTTCATGGCTTTCGCTGTGAGTGCAAGAACGGGCAGGTTCTTGAATTGCTCTTTCTGCCGGATAGCGCGGGTTGTTTCGTAACCGTCCATACCCGGCATCATGATATCCATCAGCACGATTTCGATGTCCGGACTCTGTTCCAGAAGGTTAATGGCATCCTGGCCGTTCTCCGCAGGAATGACTTTCATTTGATGGCGTTCCAAAATTGACGTTAGTGCAAAAATGTTCCGGATATCATCATCCACCACAAGCACTTTCTTATACTCGATCATTTCATCCGAATTATGCAGTTTGACCAGCTTTTCCCTTGAGCCGGAAGGGAGCTTCTCCGCCTTACTGTGCAGGAAGAGAGTCGTTTCATCGATCAATTGGAGATTCGACTTCACCTCTTTGAGAACCACCATTTTGACTAACTCATCCCACTCGTTCTCCTCCGCCGGTGTTAACTTCTTGCTCAGGCGGGCTACGACGGGAACTCTTTTGTTTTTGGCATTTTTGTACATATCTCGGGCGAATCGAATAAGATTCATATCCGGTAAGCTGTTGTCCAGCACGACGCAATCAAAATCTTTCGTGTTGATCTGGTTCAACGCTTTGCGCCCCGTGTCCACTGCCGTGATCTTGAGATCCTGATTGCTTAGCAGGTCGACAATTTGCTTGCGCTCCTGCTCATCATGGACGATCACCAACAGATTTTGAACCTTCTTGTCCGCAAATTGGTTCAGACGATCCAAAGCATTCTCCAACTCTTCGTTCGTCACAGGTTTCCGGAAATAATCGTGAGCACCCTTCTGCAGCAGAAGCACCTCGTCCTCGTCAACGGTCATGACGCAAATCGGAATATGCCGCACATGGATATCGTTCTTCAGCTGATCGAGTACCAGCCAACCGTTCGTATCCCCACCAAGATGCAGATCCAACGTTATGGCGATCGGATTGTACTTTTGAACGAGTTCCAGGACATCCCACCCGCTGGCCGTAATGACAGCTTTGATTCCTTTTTTATGGAGGAGGTCGAGAATAATTTCATTGAACTTCTGATCATCCTCCACAATCAGGAATACACGGTCACCCGGTTCAATGTTATCCCGGTCGTCAATCAAAGTGTCTTCCGCCGCTCTGACTAGGCTGCTTCTGCGTTTGGGCGGGGTGATATCAATCACCTCTGGTACATGTGTTCTCTTGATCTCCGGTTCCGTGAATTCCGCTTCAGTTGGCAGGTACAAATTAAATACGCTTCCCTTGGTCACTTCACTGTACAGAGTGATTTCTCCACCCAGCATCTCGGCAATTTCCCGGGATATTGCAAGTCCCAAGCCCGTTCCGCCATATTCCCGGTTCGTGCTGCCGTCCGCCTGCTGGAAGGCTTCGAAAATGATCTGCTGTTTCTCATGAGGGATGCCGATTCCCGTGTCGCTGACGGAGAAGCAAATGACCGTTTTAGCACGATTCAGTGATTCATTTTCTTGGTGCCAGCCCTCGCTTGCTTTCCGGATCTGAAGCATAATCTGCCCTTGCTCCGTGAACTTAAAGGCGTTCGAAAGCAAGTTTTTCAAAATTTGCTGAAGCCGCTTGAAGTCCGTCACTAAGCTTGCCGGAACACCGGGATCAATTTTGATTCTGTAGTCAAGCTTCTTAGCGTCCACCATGTGGCGGAAAGTACGGTCGAGCCCGCCTGTCAGTTCGGCCAAAGATACATCGCTGTAATCTGGTGTGATTGTGCCTGATTCGATTTTGGACAGATCGAGAATATCGTTAATAAGATTAAGTAATTCGAGTCCAGAGTCCTGAATGGTTTTCGCGAACTTCACCTGAATCTCGTGAAGATTGTCCTCCGGGTTCTCGGCAAGCTGTTCTGCCAAGAGCAGCAAGGAATTCAGCGGGGTACGAAGTTCGTGCGACATATTGGCTAAAAATTCGGATTTGTACTTGGACGTGAGGGCAAGCTGTTCCGCTTTCTCCTCCAGATATCGTTTGGCCACCTCTACCTCATGATTTTTGCTTTCCACTTCCGCCTTCTGCAGCACGAGCAACTTTGCTTTATCTTCGAGCTCGTCGTTCGTATTCCGCAGCTCCATCTGCTGTTTTTGGAGCTCTTCGGTGAGTGACTGCGATTGGATCAGCAGCTCCTCCGTACGTTGGTTCGCCTGCATCGTGTTAATCACGATTCCGATGGATTCCGTAAGCTGATCCAAGAAGGCGATGTCGATATCACTATATGGGCGGAAGGATGCAAGTTCCAGAATCGCCAGCACCTGATCTTCGAATATGATCGGCAGCAAAATGATGTTGAGAGGTGCGGCTTCTCCCAAAGCGGACGATATCACGACATAGTCACCTGGCACGTTAGTGAGCAGGATCCGCTGTTTCTCGATCAGGCACTGGCCGACCAACCCTTGCCCGGCCCGGAATTCGTTCGCCAAATGTTTGCGGCTTTGGTAAGCGTAGCTGGCAAACAGCTTCAGCACCGGTTCGCCGTTAAACGGTTCATTGATGTAGAAGACACCATGCTGCATGGACACGAGCGGAGCCAGCTCGGACAGGATCATACGGCTGACCGCATACAAGTCTCTTTGTCCTTGAAGCAGCCGTGAGAATTTGGCGAGATTGGTTTTGAGCCAGTCCTGCTCCGTATTGATCCGGGTTGTTTCCTTCAGGTTCCGTATCATTTCGTTAATGTTGTCTTTCAGCGTTGCGACTTCTCCGGATGCGGATACGTCGATGGCACGTGACAGATCACCGTTCGTCACCGCTGTGGCGACATTGGTGATCGCACGCACCTGAGTGGTCAGCGTACTCGCCATGTAGTTAACATTGTCGGTGAGATCGCGCCAAGTACCGGCTGCGCCAGGCACGTTCGCTTGTCCACCCAGTTTCCCTTCGGCACCTACCTCCCGCGCCACGGTGGTCACCTGGTCGGCGAAGGTGGCCAGCGTCTCGATCATATTGTTGATGGTATCCGTCAGTTCGGCAATTTCGCCTTTGGCTTCAACAGTCAGTTTCTGCTTCAGGTTGCCGTTTGCAACTGCGGTCACGACCTTGGCAATCCCGCGCACCTGATCCGTCAGATTGGTCGCCATGATGTTAACGTTATCGGTGAGGTCTTTCCAGATTCCGCCGACGCCGCGCACTTGAGCTTGTCCGCCCAGCTTGCCGTCCGTACCGACCTCCCGCGCCACCCGCGTAACCTCGGATGCGAACGAATTTAGTTGATCCACCATCGTGTTTATCGTGTTCTTCAGTTCCAATAGTTCACCTTTTACGTCGACGGTGATTTTCTTGGACAGATCCCCGTTCGCAACTGCCGTTGTAACGCCGGCAATGTTGCGCATCTGAATGGTCAAGTTACTGGCCATATAGTTAACCGTATCGGTCAAATCTTTCCACGTACCGGAAACATCCTTAACTTCCGCTTGCGCGCCAAGTTTTCCATCTGTGCCAACCTCGCGCGCTACGCGTGTAACCTCGGAGGCGAAGGTCGAGAGCTGGTCCACCATTGTGTTAATCGTATTTTTGAGTTCAAGGATTTCGCCTTTGACATCTACGGTGATTTTCTTGGACAGGTCACCCTTTGCTACCGCCGTCGTAACGTCCGCGATATTCCGCACCTGGTCCGTCAGATTCCGGGCCATGTTATTAACGCTTTCAGTCAAATCCTTCCAGGTCCCTCCAACCCCTTTAACCTGTGCTTGTCCGCCCAGTTTCCCGTCCGTACCTACCTCACGCGCTACCCGCGTAACCTCGGAGGAGAACATCGAGAGTTGGTCCACCATCGTATTGATGGTATTTTTGAGCTCGAGGATTTCGCCTTGGACATCCGCCGTGATTTTCTTAGACAGGTCTCCGTTTGCGACGGCCGTCGTCACGACGGCGATGTTGCGCACTTGGTTGGTCAAGTTCGAAGCCATATAGTTTACACTCTCGGTCAAATCTCGCCATGTACCCGCAACGCCTTTAACTTGGGCTTGTCCACCCAGCATGCCCTCGGTACCAACCTCGCGCGCCACCCGTGTAACCTCGGAAGCGAAGGTGGAAAGCTGCTCCACCATCGTGTTAATTGTGTTCTTAAGCTCAAGGATTTCGCCTTTCGCATTAACCGTGATCTGTTTGGATAGATCCCCTTTCGCAACCGCAGTCGTCACTTCAGCGATATTGCGCACCTGATCGGTCAGCGTACCAGCCATAAAGTTAACGCTGTCAGTTAAATCCTTCCAAGTGCCGGATACCCCTTTAACATCCGCTTGCCCGCCGAGGATTCCTTCTGTTGAAACCTCCCGCGCCACACGGGTAACCTCGGAGGCAAAGTTGCTGAGCTGGTCCACCATGATGTTGATTGTGCTTTTCAATTCGAGGATTTCACCTTTCGCATCAACGGTAATTGTCTTCGACAAATCGCCCTTGGCAACGGCGGTGGTCACTTCCGCAATGTTACGCACCTGGTTGGTTAAGTTAGACGCCATGTAGTTAACGCTTTCCGTTAAATCCCGCCATGTGCCGGATACGCCTTTAACATCCGCCTGCCCGCCGAGTATCCCTTCCGTACCGACCTCACGCGCCATCCGGGTAACCTCGGAAGCAAAGGTGGACAATTGGTCCACCATCGTGTTGATGGTGTTCTTAAGCTCCAGGATTTCGCCTTGCACATCAGCAGTAATCTTCTTCGACAGGTCGCCATTTGCGACCGCAGTCGTAACAACTGCGATGTTACGCACTTGGTTAGTCAGATTGGACGCCATGTAGTTAACGCTTTCGGTTAAATCTCTCCAAGTGCCGGATACGCCTTTGACATCCGCCTGCCCGCCGAGTTTGCCCTCTGTGCCAACCTCCCGCGCCACACGAGTAACCTCGGAGGAGAACATGGACAACTGGTCCACCATCGTGTTAATCGTATTCTTGAGTTCGAGAATCTCTCCGCGCGCATTAACCGTGATTTGCTTTGACAGATCACCATTTGCGACAGCAGTGGTTACCGCCGCGATATTACGCACTTGATCCGTGAGGTTTGTCGCCATATAATTCACGCTGTCCGTAAGATCTTTCCATGTGCCCGATACCCCTTTGACGTCTGCCTGGCCGCCCAAGATTCCTTCCGTACCGACCTCGCGCGCCACACGAGTAACCTCGGAGGCAAAGGTGCTGAGCTGATTCACCATCATATTAATGTTGCTTGCTGTTCTCTGGAATTCACCCGTAAGAGCTCGTCCTTCGATTTCAAGTTCCACCTTCTGGGACAGATCGCCTTTGGCTACGGCGTTAATAACCCGGACCATCTCACTCGTCGGTTGAATCAAGTCGATGACCAGACCATTCAACGAATCAGTAATCGTTTCCCATGATCCACCCAGATTCTTCTGCACAAACCTTCTCGAAAGATTCCCTTCTTTTCCGACAACCTTGGCTACTGTCTGGACTTCAGACACCAGAGCTTCCTGAATATCCATAATCTCGTTAAATGTATCCGCTACCTTTCCAGCCATACCCGTACGGTCATAGGGCATCCTGTAGGAGAAGTTGCCTTTCTTCATCGCCATTAAGGCGTTGAGCAGTTCGCCGACGCCAATTTGATCGTCGTTCGTTTCGTTGATTTGGTCTTGATTGCTCATAAACTCAACACTGCCCCTTTTCCATCACATATTTTTGAATGACCTGTTTTATCTCTTCTGATCGAACAGGCTTGGCGATAAAATCATCCATGCCCGAGGACAAACAGCACTGCATCGTTTGCTTAGAAACGTTAGCCGTCATGGCAATGATCACAGTTTGTTTGTCTTTAACTTTCGTTTTGATTTCTTGTACAGTCTCCCAGCCCTCTTTGAAGGGAATTCGGAGATCGAGGAAAAGCAGATCGTAAGGCGTTTGTTCCAAAGCTGCCAGTACCTCTGTGCCGTTCTCCGCCAAATCGGCAAAGAAGCCGAGTGCTTCCAGCATTTGTTTCATTAGCCTCCGGCTTACGTTGTCATCTTCTCCAACCAAGACACGAATCGGAGCCGGCGTATGGCTCTGGGTTGTAGCATCCGTATGCAGCGGCTTCCGATCTGACTCGTCTGGAGGTTGAATTGGGCTCATGAGCGTCTTGACTGCAATTGTAAAAATGAATGTTGCGCCGGGTTCATTCGATGGTTCTACCCGGATCGTGCCGCCCATTAGTTCAACCAAGGATTTGCTGATCGATAATCCGAGCCCCGTGCCTCCGAACTTACGTGTAGTTGAGGCATCCAACTGGGAGAACGGCTGAAACAGTTCGTTTATCTTATCCGGAGGGATTCCGATCCCGGAATCTTTAATCATAAACTCAAGCGTTAGCGAATTCTCCGTCTCCGCGAGCTTGTTTACCATTATGTATACACTGCCTTCATGCGTAAACTTTACGGCATTACCCACCAGATTATTCAACACCTGACGGAGGCGATTCATGTCCCCTTTTATACATGGCGGCAGCGAAGGATCAACCAGCACCACCACTTCCAGATTCCGTTCCCTGATTTTGGCTGTAAACAAATCAATCGTTTCAATCAGGCAGTGCTGAAGGGAGAAGGGTTCCTCCTCCAATTCCATTTTTCCGGATTCAATTTTTGAAAAGTCGAGGACATGGTTGATGACAGAAAGCAGTGCATTGCTGCTAGTATGGATAATCCCTGCCATCTCTGAATATTCTTCCGGCAAATCGGAGGCAAGAAGCAGATCAGACATGCCTATGATCCCATTCAGCGGAGTCCGGATTTCATGGCTCATCATGGCCAGAAACTCTGATTTCACACGGGAAGCGATCTCCGCCGTTTCCTTGGCTTGGATCAGCTCCTGATTGGTTTTCTCTAACTGCCTCGTTTGCTTCTTCAACATTTCACTTTGGATCTGAAGGGTTTTGTTAGCTTCATACATACTGACGTACCCCTCGATTTTGGATTTAAAAATTTGTGGAACGAAGGGTTTCGTCATATAATCCATAGCACCAACGGAATAGCCTGCGAAGATATGCTCCATTTTATTGCTGGTGGCTGTCATAAAGATGATGGGGACGAATTTGGTTTTCTCCCGGGTCCGGATGATGCTGGCTGTCTCTAACCCGTCCATTTCCGGCATTTGCACATCCATGACAATGACGGCAAACTCCTCTTCCAATAAACAGCGCAAAGCCTCAATACCGGAATATGCCCGAACCAGACGATAAGGTTCTCCGCTGAGAACGGCCTCAATGGCAACCAAGTTTTCCGGGTGATCGTCTACGAGCAGGATGTTGACTGCAGAATCCATGACGCCCCTCACTTCCCAACTTGTGACTTGCTTGCGGTTATATTTCGAAAATATAGCTTATATACCCTTATCTTTAGAGAATGAAACTCTAACTCGGGTATCATCGTTAGTTCTTACTGTACGTAAAAAAACCGGTTAGAATAAACCGGTAATCTAAAGATATATTCAGTTGATAAAGCTAAAAAACGTTGTCCGAAATAAACTATGTTTATGGAGTGCTGTATCCAGCAAATGCTTTTGCAAATTCTAACGGGCGTGTTATTACCTTACTATACATACTACTCTGTTGGCCAACTAGTGCAGCAATGTTATGCATATGCCTAAAATTGATCTCAAGTAACCACACCTTATAATTAGTATCAATTGCCACATCTAAACCTAAATCTGCATAGGGTCCATGTAACTCATCCAGGTTTTCGCAAACCAAAGTACATAAAGACAGAATTTCCTGAGTCTTGAGTTTAGTCTGTAGATCATTTAAATGTAATGCATTTTTTAAACCATCCACTCCCAATTTCAGCGCACTTACATCATTGGTGTAATGCTTTCCTTTCATACCATATCTAGCAATAATGCCAGTACAGTTCCAGGTTTGTGTATTGTTTTTCTGCATTATCACTCGAAAGTCGACGTGTTTATTATGGACTTTCAAACTTACTGACTGCTGAAATAAGTAAGCCCGCCGCCTCTTGTAGTAACACAATATCTTTATTAATTTTTTTTGACTCAACTTTTTTTTTGTATTTTTATGCTTCCAAAGGTAACCCTTGTTGGTTAATTCGATCTTTACTATACCTCTGCCGAAGGAGCCGCTCACCGGTTTAAGATAAACTGAACCATAGTCTTTTAACATGCAAATAACCTCTTTTGCATTTCTCAATAATGCTGTTTTAGGTAGATGGGGATTTATCTTAGGATTATCCTGAAGAGCCTTCCACACTGCCCATTTATCTAAAAAGCTTGGATTAAAGATCTTTTGGCCAACAGTAACCAGCAAGTGGTCGTATTTATCGTTTCTGTTTACTCCAATCCTGCGATAGACAACATTAGGGTATGGAAATACCCCTTTCTTCCAAATTCCTGCGCTTCCTAATTCATCTGGTTGGTAGTAGTAACCTTCTATTCCTGTTTTCGCAGGATTAATCCCCTCTAAGGGACAAAGGTAAATTAATCCATGTAAATTCTTATAATCCCACAGGTATTCAAGGTACTTTGTTCTAATGCCTGGGGAAACATGTACTCTCGAAGTTAAAATAGCAATTACCGGGCCGAGATGCAGACCATTCTCATCTATTCTTAAATCATAAGGAAGTGTATCAGGAATCATAAAATTGAGTTTAATTGATATAGGTAAAACGATTGTATCCTTTGTTAATAGGGTACTTAGTGTCAATTCTTTTTCTGTTTCAAACGAACCAAAGTGAAATTTTATTATTGGAGGAATCTGCGCGCCAAATTGTAAACTATATTTATTAGGTAAAACAATATGTTCTGAATCATTAGACCATTTTATCCACATCAGGATGCCCCCATTTAAGGTGATAACCCACAATATGATTAATTACGGTAAATAAACATCACATTTAAAAAATCAGTTATTAGCCCAATTATAAATATGCCCAGACAAATAAACTCCTGGGTATATATACTAACGGCATATCGATCAGAGGGGATGATATTATGGGTGTGAAAAACCGAATAGCAGGTCCTCAAGGTCCACAAGGACCTCAGGGCCCTCAGGGACCCCAAGGACCCCAAGGACCTCAAGGATTACCAGGCCCCCAAGGAGTACCCGGGCCTCAGGGTCCCGAGGGACTTCAAGGATTATCAGGAGCCCATGGACCAGCGGGACCTCAAGGACCAACGGGACCTCAGGGACCAGCGGGACCTCAAGGACTAACGGGACCTCAAGGACCAGCAGGACCTCAAGGACCAACAGGACCAACAGGACCTCAAGGCTTATCAGGCTCAGCTGGACCTAAAGGATTACTAGGCTCAACGGGGCCTCAGGGAGTACCAGGCCCAGTAGGACCTCAAGGATTACCTGGCCCGGCAGGACCAACAGGACCCCAAGGATTACCTGGTCCAGCAGGCCCAACAGGATCTACTGGCCCTCAAGGAACCTTATCCAGCGCTTTTGCAGATTTGGTGTTAGTATCTACAGCCCCAACAGTTATACCTCCAAATGTTTCTATACCATTATCTTCACTAATATCAGATCCGAAAAGAGGATTTACTTTCGATGCTGGTGCAAGAGCGGCAATAGCAGAACAATCAGGATTATATTATGTTAACTACATTTTGTACATTCAAGGGGATGCTGTACTACCAGGTGCTGCTTTTGTAGTTACAGTGAATAATTTTGAACAATCCATAACCATTTCTGGAAATAACACAAGCACGGCAAATGATGTACATCTGGTTGGGCAAGGGATCATTCCAATTAATGCCGGTGATGCAATACGTCTTACAAATACAGGTACTACAAATGCTGTATTACTACCATTTGCCGGAAATCAGCAGGTAAATATGAGCAGCTTTGTTATATTCAAAATAGCTGAATTGTAAATTATGCAAAGACTCAAATCACTTTTCGTTAAATTCTGTTGAAATAATAAAAGCGTTCTGCAATTGCTGGCAGTGCGCTTTTTAAACTGCAGTTCTGATACATAGGAAATTGAAAGGGTTCGTTTCCGTATGCACTTGAGGGATTTAAATCTGCATTTCATCCAAAAATGATTTATTCAAGCCCGAAAGCTTGTATGATAGTTAGATCAAGCTCTAGAACAGCGGCATTAAAAATGAGAGGTGATCCACTATGTATCGAGTGGCTATTTGCGATGATGAGGACAAACAAAGAGAGATTGTCAAAGGCTTGCTGATTTCGTTGTCGATCAAGGTGAATATTGATTTTGAAATTGAGGAATTCAGCTCGGGGGAGCAGCTTGTCTCTCATTATGAGCGTAATGAACCCCCTTTTCACATATTAATATTGGATGTTGAAATGGGGGGTATAAACGGGATTCAGACTGCCCGCCAAATACGGAGTTTAAAACACCTGGATGAACAAATTGTATTTCTGACAAGCTACCCGGAATATATGGTGGAAAGCTTTGACGTAATGACCTTCCAGTATTTAATCAAACCTATTACTCCCCAGGTGTTGGAGGAGAAAATGATCAAGCTATGCCAATACTTCCAAGCCCTTGATAAAAAATTTATAATCATCAAGTCGGCCTTTGAAGAAGTTGTGCTGAAGCATGATGATATCATTGCGATCGAAGCGGCTAAAAGCCTAACCATAAAAAGTAAGCTGAATTTTATTACCCTCAATCAAACCTATGAAAGCAAAGGCATCCTTGCCGATTATGCTCTGGCACTCAAGGACAACAACTTCCTGCAAATCCACCGTTCTGTCATTATTAATCTGCTTCATGTGCGGAAGTTCTCCAGCGGAGTTGTGCTTATGTCGGGTGGGACTCAGCTGCCGATCGGCCGCTCTAAACTGAAAGAGGTTAAGGATTGTTACACCAAATTTATGATAATGAAGGTCCATTGAGATGATTACGAACAACTGGATGTTTGGGTTGTGTGTTGAGGTTGTGATGTGCCTTCAGATCATTTATTTCTTTAACTCGGTGTTCGACAAATCTGCCCAAAAGCAAAAGCGGTGGATTTACTTTATTATTTTCGGGGTGCTTGGTTACGTTTATATTTCCGTTCCGGTTTCCTTTGTAATTTCTTCGATCCTGGCTTTAGTGGTCATCTTTAGTTTGGCGCTAGCCTATACTGTGGAACTGAAAACAAAGATCATTTTTACTGTGCTGTATGGTGTGTTAATGTCTATTGTTAATTTTATTTCGATCTATTTTTTTTATCTGTTAGATTCGGTTGACCTTACCAGTCTTGAGCCAGTAAATGAACAGAATCAGAACTTGTTATTCAAGGCCACCCTGCTCAGCTTCACGATTATGTTTGCCGTCATTCAGATTATCCGGCTGATTGCGAAACGCAGAAGCTTCTCTTTGCATTATCGTTACTATATATTATTTATACTTGTCCCTATCATCAGCATCTACCAGCTGAATGTGCTCACGAATTACAATGAGATGAACATCCATTATTTCCTTTCTGCTATTGGATTTCTTTTTATAAACGTGATGATCATCTACATTTTTGATACGATTATTGATAAATTCCAGTTCAAGCATGAGAATGCCCAGCTGCAGCAGCAGATGGACTACCAGGATGCAAATTATGAAAAGACTGTACACAGCTTTAAATCGATCAAAAGAATAATTCACGACACGAACCAGCAGTTTCTCTATATCGAGGAGTGTATTAAGCGAAATGAGCCAGCGGCAGCATTAGAGCATATCCGAACGACGTTAAATAAAGTCGAAGGCGCTTATCAGCGGGTAAATACAGGCCATTTGGTGATAGACGCCCTCGTTACTAACACGCTTAACATCGGACAAGCGAATGGCATTCGGATAGATACGAAGCTGAACTTGTATTCTCCTGAGATATTGATAGATCGCTATGACTTATGTGTCGTACTCGGAAATATGCTGGATAATGCAATTGAAGCTTCCAAGCATGTGAAAATCGCAGAGGACCGCTACGTCGTGATCAAGATATTTTCCCATGAATCCGCACTGTTCATACACATTCTTAACCATATGGATAATGAAGTCGTTCCTTTGCGCAGCCAAAAGCCTAACCCGGAGAATCATGGCATCGGGCTCACGAATATCGCCAGACTCTGTGATAAATACGGCGGACATATGACTATTGAAACCAAGCAAAAAACCTTTCATAATATGGTCATGCTGCCCTTTTGAACGGACAATCCCTAAACAAGCTGTTGTTTAGGGATTGTTTTTTAGCGTTTCGGGGTGTTTTTGCATATACCAGCCTCCTCTCTTGTATGCTGAATACAGACCATTAAACCCCGGTGAATTCCGGTAAAGGAACCTAAGGAGGAAGTTAGCATGAAGAAAATCATTGCTGTAGTAATGGCAGCTATGCTTGTGGTCATACCCATGAGTTCGGCTTCAGCACAAATCAGCAAGGAAACCGTACAGGAGAAGGCTCAAAACCTGGCAGCAAAAATAGTGTCCGACTATGGGGTAACCGGCTTGCAGTACGCCATTATGGATTCGGGCTCGATTGTATTATCGGACAGCGCGGGTGTCCACAATAAAGCCACTAACGCTCCAATTACGAAGGACACGATGTTCGGTATCGGCTCCGTCAGCAAAATGCATGTAACGGCTGCAGCGATGATGCTGGCTGATGTGGGCAAAATCGATATCGATCAACCGCTTGTCACGTATATCAAGGATTTTACCATGGCCGATGAAAGATATAAGAAAATTACACCACGCATGCTTATGAATCATTCGTCGGGGCTTTACGGAACTCATTATGCAAATAGCATGCTGTTCGATGACAATGATACCCGCAGTCATGATGAGTTATTGCTGAGGCTTCAATCTGAGCGTTTAAAGTCCAACCCGGGCGAATATTCGGTGTATTGTAACGATGGATTTCAGCTGCTGGAAATCCTCGTGGAACGAGTAAGCGGCTTAAGCTATACCGAATTTCTGGATCAAAAGGTTATCCAGCCGCTGAAATTAATCTCCACCAAAACGCCGCTTAGTGTTTTTGACAGAGAAAAACTGGCGAAAACCTATTACCCTACAATGGAACAGGCTTTGCCAGTTGAGAATGCCAACGTCATTGGTGCAGGCGGACTCTACTCCACTGCTGAAGAGCTTACAATTTTCGGGGATTTATTGATCGGTAATCGGACGAATATTTTATCAGAGAAGTCATCCACCGCGATGCAAAATCCTGAATATAGAAATGGCGTGTGGGTACCTGAGGAGACAAACATTTATAACTATGGTTTAGGCTGGGATGCTGTCAGCTTGGCTCCGTTTGATGATTACGGCATCAAGGCCTTATCCAAAGGCGGGGATACCATTGTGTATCATGCTGCCTTAACTTCATTGCCTGAGCATAATATTTCAATCGCTGTCCTGTCATCAGGAGGGAGTTCGATCTACAATAGTATTTTTGCATCTAACGTTCTACTGGAATATTTGCAGGACAAAGGCAAGATCAAAGAGGTTTTGCCGGATCGAACCTTTGAACCATCCGTGAAGGTCAACATGCCGGAAGAGCAGCTCGCTTATTCTGGATTATACGGCGCAGTTGGCACAACGATCGATGTGGAGATTAAGAACGGAGAGATGAAGCTTTCCGCTCTGGTCGGGGGGATTATCCCGCCACAAACCTATGTGTATACAGGCAAAGGACAATTCAAAAACAACGATGGCAATGTGACGATAAGCTTTGACAAACAATCGAATGGAAATACCTATATTAAGCTTGATTCATATGTGGATATTCCTGGAATCGGGCAAACGATTATGGTCACTTATGAATATCAGAAGCTTGATGCCAATCCTCTGCAGCAGGCAACCAAAGCCGCATGGGAAAAAAGAAACGGTAAAAATTACTATGAGTTGGGAGAAAAGATCAATTCGCTATTCTATCTCTCCCCTGCTATCTTAGTCAAAAATATAGCTGTGGATAGTGAAAACGGCTATGCATCAGGTACTAAAATTGTTGATGAGCATACAGCTGTAAATGCCGTTGAAATTCCGGTTATGAACGGAAGGGATGCCTTCAATTTGAGCTTCCATACCGTGAACAACAAGGAGTATTTGACAATAGATGGGCAGTCTTATCTAAGTGAGGATGCTGTTAATCCGATCTACGGCAGAAAAACGTCGATCTGCACGATTGAGGATAACGGTCATGCTGTATGGTTCAAAATCGGTGACAATTCGGCTGCTAAAACGATGAGCGTTGATGCTCCGGCAACCGGAGGATACGTCGTTTACGATGAGAAAGGAATGCTTGTGTTCTCCTCTATCTTTAATAAAGATAAGCCAGTCGCCCTCCCAAAAGGCGGGATGATTGTTTTCGGCGGCGAGGCAGGAGATGTTTTTCAGATTAGTATGAAGAAATAGAGTTTTGGAACAACAAATCCAGAGCCGTGGAAGCTGCAGTTTTAGGAGATCTCTTCAATTTCCATAAGTCCCCTGCTCAGGACTGCTATATGGGAAAACATATTGAAGAGGTGCATCATACGGAGATGGTACAGGCACAGAAAGCTCTGGAACAAGCTTATCTTCTGTTTCGTTACATTAAAATAACAGCCTGATTTCGGTGATGGCGACTCACTGAAAGCAGGCTGTTATTTTATCGAATCCTTAATGGTCCTTCAGGTTCTACATATTCAATAAAGGTGCAGTCAGGGTGTTCAATAAAAATACTAGGCCCCCCCCGGGTCCATACTGATCCCTTATAATGGAGGTACCTTCACTTCTGACAATTCCCCAACTACATGTTCGTATAATCCACAAAAAAGCAAAAATAAATGGTTTTATATGATAATTCCAACAATAAGTTTATCAAGAGACCTCTGGGCCCATACTGGATTAAAAGAATCCTTAAGGAGAGGGAGAACGTTCATGCGTTTTCGTAAAAGAAACAAAGTTAAAAAGCCCCAGGTCCAGCACAGCGAGAGTCAACCTGCACATTCAGAGGAACCGATCAGTGCATGTCTTGGACAAAACCTTCAGCAGATCAGACAAACCGTCGGTAACAGCACCGACATTATCATCAGAGAAGTTCGCATTGGCAAGGACGGGAGCCAAACCATCGCGATCCTCTATACCGACGGTTTAGTGGATAAAAATATAGTATCCGACTTTATCATGAAATCGATGATGCTCGATAGCAGCCTGTCTGAGGACGTGAACCGCAGGATTCAAATTTCCTCCAATGTCTTGCAGATTTTGAAAGATTACACTCTGACCATCGGTGACATCCGGGATATTACCGACTTTGAAACTTTATATAACGCGCTGTTGTCCGGGGATGCAATCATCCTGATTGACGGTGAGACGAAGGGAATAGTGGTCAGCGCAGGAGGATGGAAGGATCGCGGTGTCACCGAACCAGCCTCAGAAAATGTCGTCCGTGGACCACGGGAAGGATTTTCGGAAACACTGGGCACGAATACGGCCTTAATCCGGCGCAAGATTAAAGATCCGAATCTATGGCTGGAAACGAAACAAATCGGTCGTGTGACTAAGACCGATGTCGCTCTCATGTATATCAATGGGATCGCGAACCATAAATTGGTCGAGGAAGTGCATGAGCGGTTGAATCGCATTGATGTAGACGGTATTCTCGAAGGCGGGTATATCGAGGAATTTATCCAGGACAAAACTTTCACCCCTTTCCCAACAGTGTACAACTCCGAACGTCCAGACGTCATCGCCGCCGAACTGTTGGAAGGAAAAATCGCTATCCTGGTGGATGGAACCCCGTTTGTGCTTATCGTACCCGCGTTGTTTGTTTCCTTCCTGCATGCAGCGGAGGATTATTATCAGCGTGCGGACATCAGCAGCTTTATCCGGATTCTTCGTTACACCGGGGTTTTTATCTCCCTGCTCGGTCCGTCCTTATATATTGCCATCACTACGTTCCATCAGGAAATGCTGCCGACCTCACTGCTGATCGGTCTGGCAGCACAGCGGGAGGCTGTTCCCTTCCCCGCCTTTATCGAAGCACTCATGATGGAATTGACTTTTGAAATATTGCGGGAAGCTGGCGTTCGCATGCCGAAGTACATCGGAGCAGCCGTCTCTATCGTAGGCACACTCGTCATCGGGCAAGCAGCCGTCGAGGCGGGCATCATATCTGCAGCAATGGTTATTGTCGTATCTATTACCGCGATTTCCAGCTTTGTTCTCCCTGCCTATAATATGTCCATCGCTTTTCGTATGCTGCGGTTCCCTTTGATGGGACTAGCCGCTTCATTTGGGCTGTACGGGATCATCGTCGGAGGCATTGCCCTCATTCTGCATCTGTGCAGTCTTCGTTCTTTCGGCGTTCCGTATATGAGTCCGCTTGCGCCCCTAATCCCGGCAGACACCAAGGATACGCTCATACGGCTTCCGCACTGGTTGATGGTCTCTCGTCCCCGACTACTTAATCAGAAGAACGTGAATCGCGAATCGCTTCACCCCGAAAATCACGGAAATAAACCAGAGGAGACAGATACGGATTGAAAGGAGTGGACAAGCATGAAACGGAAAACTTCCTTTCTATTTCTAATTCTTACACTTGGCACGCTTCTGACTGGCTGTTGGAACCGCAAAGAGTTAAATGAGCTTGCAATCGCCGTCGGTATGGGAATAGATAAGCAAGGAGATCAATTCCGTGTTTCTGTCCAAGTCGTAGATCCTGGAGAAGTATCTACCAAGAAAGGGGTGGGCGGGCGGGCCCCCGCCACGTTGTATACATCGGAAGCCGATACCCTATTTGAAGCGGTCCGAAAACTAACAACACTAAGTCCTAGAAAAATCTATTTTTCCCACCTTCGCATATGCGTGATCGGCGAGTCGATGGCCACGGAAGGAATAGCAAAAGCCCTGGACTTCCTGTCCAGGGACCATGAATTTCGCTCCGATTTTTACCTTGTAGTAACGAAACGCTCAAGTGCGGAGGATACGCTCAAAATCATGACGCCCTTGGATCCTATTCCTGCCGACAAGCTGTTCTCATCCCTGGAATCGTCGGAAAAAAGCTGGTCCCCCAGTGCTACGGTAACCTTAGATCAATTTATAGCCGATCTCACAAGTGAAGGAAAGCAGCCCATCTTGACTGGACTTCAGATCGTTGGAGATCAAGAATCTGGAGAAACAAAAAAAAATGTCGAAATGATATCCCCCCATACTCGCCTACAGTATTCTGGGCTTGCTGTATTTAAAAAAGATAGATTGATTGGCTGGTTAAATGAAAGTGAAAGCAAGGGTTACAATTTCATCCTCAGCAAAGTGAAAAGCTCTGTTGGCTTTGTAACCTGTCCCAAAGGTGGCAAAGTCGTAATGGAAATCATCCGGACCCATGCCTCCATGAAAGGGTACATTTATAGGGGTGAGCCCCGGATCAATATTCACCTCAAGATTGAAGCCAACGTGGGGGAAGTTGAGTGTAGCGAACTGGATCTGACTAAGACGAACACGATTTATGATCTACAGAAGAAAAGTGAAGAAAAGATAGCAGGAGTTATGGAGTCTGCGATCAAGAAGGCACAAAAATCGTACAAAGCTGACATTTTCGGATTCGGTGAAGCTCTTCACCGCAGTAACCCGAGAGCCTGGAAGTCACTGAAACAAAATTGGGATAATGAGTACTTTGCAGAACTGCCGGTGAACATCAAAGTCGATTTCAAGATTCGACGCTTAGGTACGACTGGAAGCTCATTCCTGAATGAAATGAAGAAGTAGGCTACCAATAGGTATCATATTACCATGCGAAAGAAGGTGATTAACGATGCTAACCGAGATGGCGGTCATACTGGGAATAATCCTGTCCGCTGCTGCGATCATGATTCTCGAAGTCCCTTACATGTTGAGAAAAAGGTTGAAAAAGGAGCTATGGGTGTTTTCCCTTCTGCTACTCCTTGGGGTGGGAATCAGCAGCGCCGAGGCATTGCAATGGGCTATTCCCACCCCTTTGGATTGGATTACATTTGTGTATAAACCATTCACTGATTTTCTAACCCATATCGGTCTAATAACATAAAAACGAGGTGAAAGATGTGTTAAAGCAAGTCAAAATCTCCGGACGTCAATTTATGGTCTTAACGACTTTATTTACGATCGGAAGCGCAATCCTGGTCATTCCCTCAGGTATGGCCTTCCTAGCCAAACAGGATGCGTGGATCGCCGCGTTCGTTGGCGTGGGCTCCGGTTTTTTCCTCGTATGGATTTACAACACAATAGCGACCCTTTATCCACGGATGACATTGGTTGAGATCATTGAAGCCCTTCTCGGAAAATGGTTGGGCAAAACCATTTCTCTTCTATTTATCGTTACTCTTTTCTTGAGTGGTCCTGCCTCAGCGTTGTATGATGTAGGAAATTTTCTAACTACCCAAATCATGCCGGAAACGCCGGCTCAATCCGTAAATATTCTTTTTGCGGTCATTATAGTCATGGGGGCACGGCTTGGAATTGAAACATTTGCCCGTTCTGCTGAACTATTGTTCCCCTTATTTATCCTTCTTTATATTTCTTTAGTTATTTTAATTGCACCCGAGATCAAACTGGAAAATGTCGAGCCCGTGTTGGAGGCAGGATTAGGACCGATCTGGCCTGCTGCACTATCCTTTATCAGTGTTTTGTTTCTACCCCATATCGTTTTGTTAATGATTTTTCCGGCTGTGAATCGTATCGATAACGCCCGTAAAGCTTTTTTCAGCGGAAGCATGTTTGGCGGGCTGATGATGATCCTGATTGTTGCATTGTCGATTTTGGTTTTAGGACCTGATTTAACGGCAAAAAGTTTATTTCCAAGCTATTCGTTAGCCCAGAAAATCAATATCGGCAATTTTCTGCAGCGCATTGAAGCCATCATGGCCATCATGTGGTTTATTTCGCTCTATTTTAGGGCCACTATATACATATACGTAATTGTGTTGGCCATAGCACAGGTTTTTAATTTAGAAGATTATCGGCCTCTAGTTTCACCACTCGGAATGATCTTGGTTGTCATGTCGGTAGTCATATATCCGAATGTCCCTTACCAACAAACGTGGGATGGGACAGTATGGTTATCTTATACGTTATCTATAGGGCTTCTTTTGCCTTTACTGCTGCTCTGTATTCATGTGATACGAAAACTATGGTCAAAGAAAAGAACAGAATCCAAAGGGTAAGTCACACTGGGCACCGCCTGGCCAGTCAGATGGCCGACTAAAACGGCTGCGGATCGTGGTCATAGGATCATATTCTTGTCCTCTTTTACATACTCGTCTCCAAGGCCATTTCCAGCAGAACAACCATCCCGATTCTTACCGGTACTCCCTGAAGGTTAACCACCATGGAATGAAGAAGAACCGGCCACTTTTTGATGGCCGGTTCTTTTTCATTTCAACCTTATAGAGGTCTCGATATTATGTCTTTTGTGCGGTATGTGCGTGATCCGGTGCTTTTTGGTTCATGATCGGCAACATGACCAGTGCGCCAAGAAGAAATAATAATCCTGCTCCGCTATAGATCGTACCCAGCGAGAAGGCATCTTTTAACACACCAGCGAAAGACATGGAAACGACCATCATCCCAACGAACATCGGATTCAGAACCCCATTCACCCGGCCGACAATGGAAGCATGTGACCATTTCAGAATCATTGTGCTAATCCCAATATGAATGCAAGGGAAAACTAGCCCATTCAGAAATTGAACAGTCAGCGTGACCGGAACGCTCGTCGAATACCCGACAATCACTGTACAGACCGCGCCTGCCAGCATCCCTATCGCTAGAAGAAGCTGCGGCGGAACCCGCTTTGCGAATACGGCTACGATCCCGCCACCGATCAGCATGGCTGCACCATTCACCATCAGCAGATATTGCAGGAATTCCTCACTTTTGCCTAGCCGCTCCGTTACAATAAACAGGTTGAGAGCTTGGGCTATGCCAACTGAGAGTCCCGCAAGAATAAACGCAAGTCCAAGCATACGTAGCACTTGGCTTTGCCAGACATAACGAAAGCCTTCTATGAAGTCTTTTCGGAACTGCCCTTTTACAGCAGCTGTCTGAGGTTCCATATTATCCTCAGGCAGCCGAATAAGGACGAGTGCAGAAAGCAGAAATACCACGCCCATTACAGCGATCGAGGTTTCAAGACCAAACTTGCTGTAAACGAAGGTGCCAAGCATAGGGCCAAGCACCATGAAGATAGCCATCAGCGATTGGAATAAAGCCATTCCTTGCTGCAGCTGTTCTTCCCGCACATGATACTTAAACAATCGCATGCTTGAAGGCTGCGAGAACTGCGAAAGAATAGCTGAGATGAAGGCGACAAGGTAGACGGAGTGCCAGGAGCCGTAATGGATGGTCAGAAGTACTACGAATACCGATACCGCGGATAATAAATCGCACCAGATCATCGTTCGCTTCGGCCTCCAACGGTCGGCAAAAGTACCTCCGATGAAAGAAAAAACAAAAATAGGCGCGAATTCAGCTACGCTGATTAGCGAAATGGCATAGGGGTCATTGTTTGTTCTATCTGCAACGTATAGGAGAATAGCGAAATTACGTACCCAGATGCCGATCTGCAGGAGCACACTTGATAATAGAATCGTCTGCAGGAACCGATTGCGAAACAGGCTTGGTGCATTGGAGCTATTTTCGTGCCTATTCAATCTTTTCAACCCCCAATTTGTCTAAAGTACTTATCTTAATGAATCGAATGACTCTCCTTTCAATTCCTAATTATACTGACCTCATCATCGTGCACATCCTTCTAAAGTCTGAAATTACAGAATACATATCCGAAAACTAACACAGGAAAGATTTAAGAAATCAAATATTAGCAGGTTTGAGCTTTCTCGCTTCTTGCAGATGAAAAGACAAGTATAATCCTAATCCGGCAAAAGCCGTCAATGTCCAGAATGCAATGTGGACGCCTTGTAGCATATCCAGCGGAAAGGATAAGGAACTGGCACTCGCAGTTGAAGTCATTATCGTTACAAGCAAGGCACCTCCTATTGAACTGCTGAGCGAGCGCAGCGTAATCGTCATTGGAGAAGCATGAGCAACCATAGTGTTTGGGATACTTGCCATGGCATAGGCCGTAATTGGAGACATTACTGCCCCTACCCCAAACATAAGCAGGGCATACATTATAACCAGTAGATTAAAGGACGTCTCTGTTGATAACGTGAGGGCAAGAGCCAATGCCATGATCAGAATGAGCAGAAATCCTCCCTGAGTTACGCGGCTAACCCCAAACCGGTCATATAGCCTGCCTGAGATCAGACCGGAGACACCAATCAGCAATGCACCCGGCAACAGCATAAGCCCGGACTCCCGAGGTGTTAAGCCTCTTATCGTCTGTGCATACAGAGGAAGAAGCATCTCAACCCCCACCATCACCGCAAACAAGATCACCCCCACAATGGAAGATCGGGTAAAGGAGCGGTACCGAAGCAGCTTGAAATCGAGCAAAGGTGCTGTGAGCTTGAGCTGTCTTTTAATAAACACCGCCACGATCAGGAATCCGGCCAGAAGGATGACCCCAGCGACAGCGGGACTTCCCTTTTCTTCCCCGACAATGCTAAATCCATACAAAATACCAGCGAATCCGAGTGAAGAATAGATAATGGACCTGGTGTCGAGTTTGGTCTGATGAGTCTCTCCTACATTCCGCAGCGTGAAATGCGCTAAGAATAAATTGGCGGCTGCAAGCGGCGCCACAGCGTAAAACAACAGTCTCCATGAATGGTTCTGAACCACGAACCCAGACAGAGTGGGCCCAAGCGCCGGAGCCAGCCCCAGGACCAAACCGACTACTCCCATCGCTGCACCGATTTTCTCCTTCGGAAAGACTCTGAGTATTGTCGTCTGAAACAGCGGAAACAGCAGGCCCGCACCGATGCCTTGAACCAAACGCCCCGTCAGGACTAGCGGGAAACTCCAGGCGATCCCGGCAATCAATGTTCCTGCTGTGAACGCTCCTACAGAGGCCATGAACAAGGCTCTCGTGGTAAACTTTCCGATCAAAAATCCGGCAACAGGAACAGTTATACCTATCATCAGGTAATACACTGTAATCAGCCACTGCGCTTGATTCTCATGAATTGCAAGATCCTGCATGACACGCGGCAACGCCGTATTTAACATCGTTTGCATCAATTGGGCTAGAAAATTGGCAACCACCAGGGAGGCAACAATAATGCTGGGTTTATTAGTCAAGCTATCTTCACCGCTTTCAGAAGTACTAATCGGATGCAGCGAGCTGCTGCAAGACGTGTATGGATACAGTTATCCCTTTCGATTGAATGAGTTATGAATCATCCTTTCAAGATTAATAAAATACATTATAGATACAATATATCTATAATTAAGATAAATAATAGACTTCGAATATCCACAATATATCTAATAGATTATTTTGTCAATCTGATTTTCGCTTATTGGGGTAATACCAGCGTCGCTGTCACCAAGTGCAAGCGTATGGGTTAGATTGGGAATTTGTTGATAACCTCGTTGTACTCGTTTTGTGCTTCGGTAATGGCGAGCTTTGAATACACCTCTAATGACTTGCGGCTTTCATGGCCGGAGTACGGTTGTATGAGTGCGTCGTCAATGCCCTTCTTTTTCAGCCAGGTTAGTAGGAAGTGGCGTAGTTTATGTGGCCTAAGGTTTTGTATAAGACCTGCTTCTTCCGAATATTTCGCTTCACAATAACCCCTCCCAGATAAAGTTCCTATTATGTTGAGTATCAGAATTTTTGTATCGATTCTAGTTTACTTTTGCTGGATAGAATGGGCAATTAAAAGCTAAAATGCACTTAAGTTCCGATTACAAAAACAAAGTCGGTACTTGCCTTTTGGAGGAGATACCTTGTATAAGAAGGTAAATGAATTAGTTGCACAAACAAACGCGTAATCCTTCTTTGGGATGAGGCTCTGACATGGATGTTTGGGCGTATTGTTGTTTGTGATTTAGATAACATAAAGTTAACCTTATTCATAAATAATGTTAATTTTATGTCATTCATCGCTTCAATTGCTCTGATATAATTTCTGCTAGGTAGATGAAAAGGGAATATAGTGTTGAAAAATGAGCTCGGTATAGTAATCAAGTAACAACTAAACATGCGAAAACATAACTTTATAGTAGGAGTGTGAGATATGAAAAAAACAATATTGGCTTGTATGATGATAATGTTGATGCTAGCATCGGCTTGTGGAAATGTTGAAATGACATCAAATCCAAATACTTCTAGTGAGCCTAAACCTGAAACGGAGGAGTCTATTATTCCAACAAACACATCCGAATATTGTACTGTAGAACGTATAAGTTTGGATAGTGAAACTGAAAAATATTTCTATGGAACTTGGAAAGTTGAGAAGCATTTAGGATTTGCAAATTCATATAATGATGCTTCTGAATATCCAACAGGGCAAAAATTTATTGGAGATAAAATTATAATCGAAAAAGACTTTTTTTCATCAAAAGGAATTAAAAAGTATAAGAAATATCAATATGAACTAAAAAATCCATTATATCAGATTACAGCGACATGCTATAACTCTGACTCTTTTTATAGATTATATAAAATAGATATCCCAGACTTAAATATAAATGATGAAGTAAAAGCAATAGATATAAGTGACCCTTCTACAAAAATGAGCATACCTGTAAGTGTAAGCTTTTTTGTTGTTAATAACGATAGGCTTATCTTGTTATCAGAGGCAACTATTTTTGAGCTTAAAAAAATTACTGATTAAATGAATGCGATTCTGAAAATGCCTGTGAATATACTTTGAACAAGCATCAATTTGTTCACAATCATGAATTGAGCCTATCCGAGGAATTGCTAATCCTCTCCTCTAAATGATCCAGATAATTATAAAAGCAAACGGACCAACAGTTGGCCTCCGTTTGCTTTTTATTTGCATAATTGACTATGGACTGATCTAATCAACAGGCCAGCTTATCGATCAATGTTCAATTTAGACTTATTTTGTCTCTGCTTCTCTTGGATAGAATGGTTCGGAAGCAGCAGCGAGATGGCAATTGCAGCAATGGCAATAAGCAGACTTGCCATAAATACCTGTTGAATAGAAGTTGAAAGGATATCGTTTATCCGCAGCAATAGCTTATTAAAATCATCCATTGCTGACGGTGGCACTTGTTCTTTGAATGCATTTATCGTGTTTACATTGGTCAAAGCCTGAGGGTTGCTAATCATTGTACTAAAATCAAAGGGAGGATTAGAGGAAGAAAACTGGGTTAGATCTACTTTCTTAATTCCGTTTGTAATTGATGACAACATAATTGCCCCGAAAACAGCTGATGCAATAGTCCCTCCAATATTTCTAAAAAACTGAACCGCAGCAGTAACAACTCCCATTTGGTTCTGCTGGAATGCATTCTGGACAGCCAGAGTAAAAACCGGCATATTCAACCCGATTCCCAGACCAGAAATAATCATAGCAATATTAATCTGCAAAATGGTCGAACTCGCATCAAACCTTGTCAAGAAAAAAAATCCAATGGCCGTAATAATAAATCCGTTGACCGCGAAAATCTTCAGCTTCCCCGTCTTGGAAATAACTCTTCCGCTAAGCATACTTGCGATTGCAAAGCTAAGCATGAGTGGCGCCATCGCCATACCGGAGTTCGTTGCATTCTTACCAAGCACGACTTGTACAAACAAGGGAATGAAAAGCACCGCTCCAAACATGCTGGCATTAGACAAGAATACAGATGTCGATGCTACGCGGAAGGTTCTATCTTTAAACAGGGCTAAGGGCAGGATTGGCTCCTTCGCTTTTCTTTCAATTAAACCAAATACTATTAGCATGATTGCTGAGAAGGCAAACATGTAAATGATCACTGGTGATGACCATTGATACTTTTTACCAGCCCATGTAAATGCCAGCAGCATAGGAATTAGCCCTGCAATTAAGACGGCAGTTCCTGCATAGTCTACACTTCGTCGAGCGGTACTCTCGTTTTTTATTGTTGGCACTGTAATTAGAATAAGTGTTATAAATAGGAAGCCTATCGGAAGATTGATGTAGAATATCCATCTCCAACCGAAGTGGTCGGTGATGGTTCCCCCAAGGAGCGGCCCAATGATACTGGCCAAACCGAATGCGGAGTATGCGATGCCTGAGTTCTTGGCTCTTTCAGCAGGAGGAAAAATATCACCAATCATGGCGAACGTATTCGCCATTAATATTCCGCAACCAAGCCCTTGAATTGCTCTGAAAATAATCAACTGAATCATAGATTGCGACAACCCACATAATACAGAGCCTACCAAGAAGGTGATCGCACCGATCATAAAAAACAACTTTCGGCCAAATGTATCTGCAAGCTTTCCCGATATAGGAGTAATTATGGTGGAAAAAAGCATGTAGATCGTTAGCGGCCAAGCAAATAAATCCAACCCATTCAGGTCGTTCGTAATATTTTTCATAGCAGTAGAAACAATTGTACTATCCAAGGCAGCGAGCAGAACACTCAGTGTCAGACCAAGCATAATTACATTTTTTTGCTTATTCGTTAAAGTCTCAATGGTATTCACAATGTTTTCTCCCCTGTTTTAGTCATTAGCTTCTGCATAACCGTCATGGAATGGATGAATTGCTCCATTTCGTCTTCGCTGAGATTTACAAATCGTTTGCTAATCCCAATCTTTAAATTTCTCCGATTGTTTAAGGCTAATTCCTTGCCTTTACTCGTTAATTCAAGATTGATGATTCTGCGATCCTCGTAATCGGGAATTCTTTCTATGAGCTTTGCCTCAATTAGTTTGTCCACAAGCGCCGTCATCCTCGATTTGGATATCAACAGAATTTTCCCAACAGCTGAAATGGGGACCTTTCCAAATTCCTCTAGTACATGTAGTGTTACATAGTCCTGATACGTGTAACTGGAATCTGATGCTTCGTCTCTTAGTTGAAAAAAATATCTAACAATTTCAGGAAAAACCTTTAATATGCCTTCTGCAACCGCGTCTAGTTTGCTCTCTTTCAAACCATTCCGCCTCCTTTAGTTCACTTTTTAAATGGTTCATTATTTATACAGTTCATTTGATGAACTAATAATATGCTTCTTCACTTCAAAAGTCAAATAAAGGATTTTGATGTGTCAACGCTTTGTCTCCCGTATTGCCATGGGTAATTATGATGCCTTTATCATCAGCCATAGCCAGTTTGAGAAAATCCCCATTTCCCGGGAACGCCAGAAACAGCTGCCCCAGGTCATCTTTTGCGATAGCGGAACACCCAAGCAGGGGATCTTTAACGTCTACGACGAACTGAAACGTCAATATGAATGGATTCTCAGGATTTCCCTGCCAGGTTGTTGCTGAAATATAATTCATCACGTCAAAAAATGACAAAATCCCGGCTTGCTCCTAAAAGAAGCCGGGATCTTGTCATTCCTATGGGAAAAGCGCAGCATCTTTCCTTACAGTTCTGGAAATAACCGCAGGGCATTATCCAGATAAATAGCATGCCGCTGTCCATCTGTCAGCAGGTCTGTGGTATCCAGGGCGGAAGCCAAGGCCATACAGCCTGATTCCGGCGTATACGGATAGTCGCTTCCATAGAGCAGTTGGCCAGCATCGACAATTTGTAATAGAGCAGCATATACATCTATTTCCCCTGCATGGTCACCAAATATATCAGGCATCATCTGCAGCGCTGGAGCAAGTCTGTCCGCAAGAATGGGTAAGAAGGCGCCAGCGTGGGGAACGTTCTTTTTACTAATTGTAGCCGCACCAAAACCTGAACCTTGCGCGTCTGCCAATTCCGCTACTTGTCCTCACCCATTTTAATGTAGAATATAGTTAAATCTTCAAATTAATCGTTTGCGGAGGTAGGAATGATGAAATTACGGATCAAGTATATAAGTTTGAGTGCCATACTATTTACTGCTGTCTTCATCTTTGGAAAGTCGGATAAGCTCAATGAACAATTTGTAGAATCACCAATAGTAGACAACGTTAGCTCGGAATTAGTTTCTGATTCTCACCTTCCAACTTCAGATCGGAATCTGATTGAAGTTCCGGTGGTTGACGAAGACAAAGGTCTCGTTCAGCTCATTCCGATTTATAAGAATGAAGATGCTCCCCAAATTAAACTTTTGCCATCCAGATAAGCTAACGCTCAATTAGAAAACACTTCGCAGGATGATCGCCAAGGCTAACTGCGGCCGGTGGCTTGTGCCAGCTCAAAAAGCCATTTTCCCCGATCCCCTTCGGCTTTGGCGGCTATCTTCTTCAGTTTGTCCGCTCCGCCCCAGATCAAATAAACGATATGCTCCACCTCATAGTTCTGCAGACCGCGTACTTGATCGAGCAGCAGCCGGAGATGAGCCTCATCTTCCATATCGTTTTGAATCTTCAGCTTCATCGAATCCGTGCTATGCAGCATGCATTTCACCAGCGTAGGAATTGTCTCCAAGTGAATGCCATGCCGCTCGGCCAACGCGACTGTGAAGTGATTCTGGACGGACTGGTGTTCTTCGTCAACCATCCCAATGTATTGTTCTACTAATGGAAAATAATCCTGATCTGTAAGCCCAAGGCCGAAGACCGCATAACTGCCCGGCATGCAATTTTTTTCGCCTTCTGTATCCGCATACCATTCGAATGGTTCCATCGCCACCCGGGCGTACTCCTCCAGCAAGGGGTGCAAATTCGGATATTCCAGGGCGTTGGCAAAGAATCGGTGCGTGCTCGACTTGGCCAATCCTTTCATCGGTAGCCATTGCTTGACGCTTGATTTCAGCTTGATTTGATAGCTTTTCGGGAAGCCCAGGCTTAGCAAGTGAGTCAGAAACCGGAGTGCCTGCGCGTAGCTCTCCTCCGTTTCTTGCTTAATGGCTATGGTCACCTCGGCAAACACATCGTTGGCCGTACATTCCGCCAGTTCATCGCGAAAGCTGACGTCCTCCTTGGCGAACGTTCCACTGCCTTCCTTTGTCAGACGTTTTGCCTGGGCGCTTCCCAATTCGATAGCGCAATTCAAAATGGCCAGCCCCACACTTCTACTATAGGAAGGTTCGTATTTAAGAATCAGGATTGCAGCATAGAGGGCCAGCTCGATCGGACCTTGCTCCGTATTTTCCAGCCGGGCATCGCTTCTTTTCTTAAATTCTTTCTGCCACTGTGTCCCTATATTATCGAAATAACAGGGCAACCAATGACTCTCTACCCAATTCCTCAAAGCCCCGGTAACATTATTCCGATGCTCAGCAAGATGCTTGTTCCCTTTATTCACTTGTTGAATGTTCTCGAAAACAGAAATGATTACACCGGGATCTGTGTCAGGGAAGAGTCTCTCGTCCAACAGGTGCCTGGAGAGGAAAAACGTCTCCAAAGGTTTGGTTGGATATTTTCCCGCTTCGAGCTTATCCGCAATATAGATGGAGATTCGTTCCAGCAATTGTTGCTTCTTCGTCTCGTCAACGAATTCGAGAATACGAACGTTGACTCCGCCCTCCCGCGTCCGAAACTTACCGTCAAAAGTAAATTGATAATCGATTAGCGCCGGAGGCAGCGCATTCAATTTATGCTGCATATAAGAAGCAAGCTCAGGGACAATCTGCTCTCGCACTTCTTCCTCGCTCAGCAACTCGCCGGGGATGGCCTTACCTCCAGGCAAAGTGAGATTGAGTTCATCATCTGTCACGTCAACTCTGCCCTTGGCATATTCGAGCAAAGCATGACCGTGAATTCCCACCTGCAGCTTGGTACGTTTTACGATTTTTTCTGCGTCCTTATCGCTAATATAGGCTATCCAATTGTCAATCTCCTGTTTCATTTCGTCCAGAATCGTTTCTAACGTGGATTCCATTTCCATAACGTGCTCCTTTATTTAGTGCTGTTATAAGTTACTTTCTATCATAGCCTGTCCTCCTAAGCAGAACAATTAGGCGCGAGACCCAGTTATATGCTGGGTTCCTATAAATTGATCGGCAACAGGTTTTGAAGCCAGCGTGGTTGGACGTCCCGTTTACGAAGAAAAGACGTCCCTTAACTGCTTAGGACGTCCAAAATGAAATAAATAGTCTACTTAAATTGATCTTTCCCTTACTTCAGCAGAAAATTGTATGAATATCGTTACTCACTTGCCTTAAGAAGTGTTGAATCAATGAGTGCTTGGACATTTAAGACCGAAATCATACGATTGTTGGATTCATACCTGCACTCGATCACTTGCTTATTGGGATTATCAGGTGGTTCATGAACGACAGAATCAGCAGCGGAGGCAATGTCTTCAACAGAATCAACAACAAAAGCTAATTTATGTGTATGCAAGATGATGAACTTGTCTTGTTCACGGCGTTCCTGACGAGAAATATTCAGTTTTATTCTCAGGTTAATGACAGTGTAGAGTTCTCCGTAAATAGTTGCGAATCCTTCATGCCAAGGTTCGGCAAATAGAAGTGGTGTGGATTTTTTAGAATCTTGGATTTCCCCGATAGTATTGATATCGAGTCCAAAGTCTTCATTTCCGAGTTTGAATACAATGATTTGATCCATAAATTAGCCAGCTCCTTCTGATGTCAAATAAGCTCTTTGTTGTTTATAATAGTCAAACAAATGTATCACACTTTGAATAAAGTCTTTCTATTTACTTTCGGAAGGAAGTGACGAAGATATGATACGATAATTTTTTTATTTATAATGGATTGTTGAAAAAAACCTCGAAAGGCACAAAGCCAATCAAGGTTGATTACATAATTGTTCAAGTTAGCTGCGTAATGTCTAGCTGCGCTCGGAGGGATTGATAATGGCCAGAACCTGATGATCCTCCCAGACCCCATTGATCTTTACATTGCTTTGAGCGATGCCTTCTTTGTGGAACCCGGCATTCTCAAGCACGCGCATGGATCCGGGATTTCGGGGAGAGGCTTCCCCTGTGATCCGGTGAAACTTCAGCTCCTCGAAGGCATAGCGCACCACCTGCTTCACAGCCTCCGTCATATAGCCCTTGCCGTTATAATCCTGGTCCAGACAGTATCCGATCATGCAGCACTGAAGCGGACCCCGCACCACAAAGGACAACCCTACGTTACCAATAATCCGGTCGTCCGCCATGTGGCATACTATGAAATCATATTTCCGGTCCTCTGCTCTATCGGCATTACTCTTCTTAATCATTTGGAGCTGCTGCTCCTCCGTATAGAACTCATCCGGGTTGGTTGGTGAAAACTTCTCAAAAAACTCCCGATTGCGCTTGAACATTCCTGTCAATTGTTCGGCGTCCGCTTCCTCCGGGAACCGGACGTACACTCGCTGATCTAACATTTGCACCATCCCCTACTAATAAATATATTTAAATAATCATATCACAGGAAGAAAGGTTGGGATATTAGCATTTTGTCACTTTCGGCTTATATCGTTACTATAAAAAAAGTCGCCAATATGGCGACTTCTAATGAAATCATAATTCCTTCATAATCGTAAATGTGCCGTCGTTACGGTTCTGGAACACAAGATTCCGCTTAATGCTTCCTAAGTAGTCGGATAGTAAAAATTCATTGTTACCGATTTGACGCAGTCCTGAACCGTCCAGCCGAATGGCGAAAGTCCCTCCCGCTTCCAAGTTTTCAGCCTTTGCGGTGAAATACGCCCATCCGTGCAAGATGTCCAAAGGCTCAAGTTCCCAACCGATTATTTTACGAACAATTTGATTACCTTTTTTAAACAGATGAAGGTAAGTCGTGTCTGCCTCCTCATCATGCTCTACAAAAACGAACGAATCGGAATCTGCATCACCCATGTAATCTGTCATATAGAAAAAATAAGTAGAGAGTTGCTCCTCATTGTTCTTCGCGGTTTTCCAGTTATATTCGATTTCATCGTCTTTCTGCACGATATACTTCTCGCCAGTAGACGGCAAGGGCTGTCGCAAAAGCGGAAAATAGACGTCCAACCCATCAGTTTGTATTCCTGAGCCAATGTAATACCGATACCTTTTATCCTGCGCATCCAACAGGGTTGAACTAACTCTGACCTTCGACTTTCCATCCAGCGCCATCCGGTACACGCCAGGTTCGATAGTCATGCTATTGGTGACATAATAGATGCTCTTGTTCTTGAGGGAAAATTGATCGATTCCCCCTAAGCTGGTCAGGCGCGTCAATCTTTTGGAGGACACTTCTAGCTTGTAGATATCGCTTGTCTGGTTAACCCCATGCTTCAGAAAATATAATGTCTCGTAATCTTCATACAAGATATTGCTGTAAATACCGGTCATGACCATAGTAGTCTTCGTCTTGCCCGGACCGAAAATCGTCTTATACAGCCCCTCATTATCTTTTGCCCAAAAGATTGTCAACGGTTCCAAGGGTTTAGGGTAATCGATTTTTTGGACTCTAATTTTTAATTCGGGTGCTTGTTCAAGATTTGGAGCGATTCTAGTTGCCCCGGTTAGCATTATAGATGTCAATACGGCCACAATAAGAACAATCCTCTTACGTTTAATCATGTCTGTCCACTTCTCCCCAGAAAATAATTCAAGCTCTCTCATCATACATACATTCGACAAAAGGGATTATTTTCCTATACTGTTACATGCAGCGGTGTGGGTAGGGCCTTCAATTCACAATATATAAAATAAGAGGAAGCTCAAGCGCCTGGCAATAATAATAAAGGTTAAAAAATCGTCGGCACCATTCCCCCATCCATTCGGATTGGAGAACCCTTAAATGCGGAGGCATCTGGACTGCATACAAATGCAGCTAGTCTGCCTATCTCTTGCGGCCTGATAAACCGTTGGATTTCAGATTGAGGCAGGTTTGTCGCCATGAATTTTTTCTCTTTTTCCGCAAAACTAATTTCTTCATTAGGGTAAATGCTATCAATGATTTGATGGACATTCTCGGAGAGTGTGGGTCCCGGCATAATCGTGTTGATGGTAACTTCCGTTCCTATCGTTAGTTTAGATAAACTTTTGGACAAGGATAATAACATCGATTTGGTCATGCAATACTGAGGCATTTGACCGGAAGGCATGATGGCTTCTTCGCTCGCAATAAAGATAATGCGGCCATAATCGTTTTTTAACATCTGAGTAAGATAAAATTTAGAACATCCGTTTGCGGCGAGAACATTCGTACGGAAGTATTTCTCCCACACTTCATCGTCAATATCCTCATATGTCATGATTTCATAAATGCCCATATTGTTTACTAAAATATCCACGCTGGGGTACTTCTTGAATAAAGCTTCCCTTTGCTTAATATCCACGATATCAGCTGTCGCATTCTGAGGAGAGGTGGCCGGGAATTGTGCCTTGATTTCCTGAACTGTTCGTTCTACCTCTTCATCGTTCCGCCCGTTTATTAGTACATTAACTCCTTCTCGGGCCAGTTCGATGGCAATAGCCCTTCCTATCCCTTTCGTCGATCCTGTCACAAGTGCGGTTTTATTGGCTAGTCCCATATCCATGTTATCTGTCTCCTTTTTCTCTAGATGTTCGAGATAGGGATTATATTACCTTGTCTGGGTCGACCGGTAACTAGCCTTTTACGCCATTGTTCTCGCTTAACGCGCCAATGTTATGGTTGTCGGAATGTTTGGACCTATATGTTCGGCACGCCAATGGGATGGAGTATCGCCTTGCCATGAGCGAAAGGCACGGTAGAATGAGTTCTGATCCTCATATCCGATAAGGAAGGCTACTTCTTTAATCTCTAGCGTGGGGTCAGCCAAATACTCTAGCGCCTGCTCATGTCTAGCTTGCATTAACAGCTGCTTGAAGCTCGTACCTTCGTCCGTAAGGCGACGCTGCAAGGTGCGATCGCTCATACCCAGTTCCCTGGCGACAGCCTGAATGTCGGGCCGCCCTCCTGTGAGGCTGCGTTTCATGATCCATTTGACTGTTTCGGTCATGGAGCGGCCGTATTGCCGTTCATCCAGCGTACGATCCAGAGCGGGAGTCAGAATCTCCAACAACTCTTCGTTGTACGAAACAAAAGGGCAGTCCAGATCTCTTCGACGCAGCGTCAACCGGTTGCATTCCGTGCCGGTCCGTATCGGGCAGCCGAAGTAAGTTTCAAGCGACTTTACATCGCCCATTGGCTGTGAGAATTCGACGAGCTTTGCAGTTAAAGGCTGTTCGCTGCCCCGGCGCCCGAGCTCCAGAAGTGTGGCAAATGTAATCCCGACCAGCATCGCCGGACCGGATTGCTCAGTACGCTGCCAATCCAGTTCGATCCTGCAGCTTTCGCCTTCCTCGGTAATCTGTAAGCTCTCAGGAGGACACAACTGCTTGTACCGGGCCATGCGGTTAAGCGCATCGCGATAGTCGCGAGCATGGTATGTCGCCATGACGGACGGCGGATATTGCGCTGTATCAAACGCAGTAGAAAGCTTGATGATTCCTTGGGAGATATCGCCGACGAGATCAGAGTATGCCTGCCAGACCGCAAAATATTGGGCGACCGTGACTCCTGCAGGTCCGTTGATAATCGTGAGCGGCAGCCGCGCTTGACGAACAACATCGTGAGCGGCAATTCCTAACTCTCGCAAACCAGCCCAGAACCCTGGCGGGATCTTTATACGGTCAGGGGTATGGAATGTCATATTGTTAAGCCTCCTTGACTGAAATACCTGGTCCCTTTAAATTAAGAAAACCGCGCGAAGCGCGGCTCTTAGCTATTTATTTGGTTTAGTCCATTATTCGTCTTATCTTATTTGACTAAAAATCTTTCGTAAGGCCCCGCTTGGAAACCCTGTCAACGTAGCTGTGCCATCTTGCAGGAAAGTTAGCTCTGTCCGGCGAACCTGCAGATCCTCCATCCGATAACGGTCCGTCAAAAGGTGGATTACCTGATTATTACTCCCTCGCAGACCAATATCAGCTGACTGGTCTGCCTCATAGCGGCCGTCGATCAGCACATCGATATACTCCATAATACTATTCCCTTTCGGCAACTTGGAAATTTCCTCTTGGGTATACCCGCTGAACACGATGATGGAATATCCATGTTGACGTAGCTTCTTGAGCAGTAGCAGCAAGCCATCCTGTTGTTGAAAAGGCTCCCCGCCGCTTACGGTTATGCCTTCCACGTCGTTTGGAATACTCTTGCAGAGCTCATCAATGCTCATTTTGATACCGATTCCTGGTTGGTGAGAAGCCGGATTAAAACACCCAATGCAAGCGAGGGTACAACCCTGCAAATGTATGACCAAACGCAACCCCGGGCCGTTCACCAGGGAGTAAGGAGTGACACTAGTATGAAGCAGGAGCTGAATTTCGGTGTCCTGAACAGATTCATTAAATGGTGATCTACTATTCATAAAAGTTTTTCGTACTTGTTCATAGTTCCATGCTTCGCAGAATAAAATTCCGGCTTTCGCTGTTTTTTCGTTATCTGTCCTAATGCAAGCTCGAATGGCCGGGTCGCGGCGTCGCATTCAGTACCCTTATAGTTCTGAGCCTCGATCGAAACGGAACCGTCGGGGCCGACCGTTATGACAATCTGCTTCATTTCACAGCTCCCCTCCTCCGCCTGATACTGCTTGAGTTAACACCACTTTCACCGACCCGTCGGGCATGGATTGGCGGGTTACCGAATAACCCAATTTGCGGGCCTCCATAGTTGCTAGAACTACACCGTATGTTTGCAGAAGGCGGCCTCCACCCTCACCGATTTCTTTGGCCACATGTCCCTGATACCAGTCGGTGATAATCCCGTAGTGGCCGTCCTGCTGCTTATTCAAAACAACGTCATACGGTCCTTTGCATTTGATGACATAATCTCCGTTAATCGTTCGTCCCCCATAGCCCCGCGCCTGGCCTTCTTGCACAAGTTCTAATCCGAGTTCCCGGCACGCCATACGGACCGCCTCGATATTTTTAATGGTTGTCTGCAAAGTTGTAAAATGTGACACCAGTTCCTCCTAACTCCGCTTAAATAAATAAGCGTCTTTTATTATCGTCGCCGTTTATCTCTATCATGCTGGATGAGGCGGGACGCGCATTCGCCATGCCCCATTCCCGGATACGCTCGACATGCGACTTCATGATTTGCGAGAGTGGTTTGGTTGCCCGATATGCTTCCAAGATGTCACCCGTTTGCAAATCGCGATGTTCACTGAAAGCTCGATAGAGCCCGGACACGATTGCCTGCTCAATCTCGGCTCCACCAAAACCGTCGCTTTCCCGGGCAAGCTGTCCCAGATCGAAAACGTCCGGATTCCGCCTGCGTTTTTTCAGATGAATGCGAAGAATATCCTTTCGTTCTAGCTCGTTGGGCAAATCTACATAAAACAGTTCATCGAACCGCCCTTTCCGCAACATTTCAGGGGGCAGGGCGTTCACGTTATTCGCCGTGGCGAATACAAAAACGGGCCGCGACTTTTCTTGCATCCATGTGAGGAAGGTTCCAAGTACACGCGCCGTTACACCGGAATCTGAGGAGCCCGATGTCTGCAGTCCGGCCATCCCCTTCTCCAGTTCATCGATCCATAAAATGCAAGGCGATATCGTCTCGGCCAAATTCAGCGCCCGTCTCATCTGCTCCTCGGACTGCCCTACAAGGCTTCCGAATACCTTCCCGATATCGAAGCGCAGCAGTGGCAAGTTCCAAGCGCTCGAGATCGCTTTGGCTGAAAGAGATTTACCGCTGCCGGGCACGCCTACAACCAGAACTCCTTTTGGGTTTGGCAACCCAAAGGCTTGAGCTTCCTCGGAAAAAGCCCGCTTTCTCTCAGACAGCCATGACTTGAGCAAATCCAGACCGCCGATTTCTTCCGTTGTAAGCTCTGCCGGTATGAACTCGAGCAGCCCCGACTTTCGTATGACATTTGATTTTTCAAGCTGGACGTTACGAATTGCGTCGGTCGAAAAGCTTTTGTAGCGCACAAGTGACAGAGCGAAAACATTTTCCGCCTCCGCGCAAGTGAGGCCCAGTGCATTTTCCAACAGTGCCTTGCGATCATCTATCTGAATAGATTGAGGAACAGATTCTAGAACACTGTCCAGTACTGAGGATAATTCATCTATTTTGGGTAGAGGAATATCGATTAGTGTAATTTCTTTTTCAATTTCTGGGGGAAGGTCTACGCGGCAGGAGAGAAACACAAGATGGCGGCCGCGGCTTTTGGCGATCGGGATAAGATCCTTAATCTTTTGCAGCACTTCGGGACTCCCCAGATAGAAATGAAAGCTGAGAAACACGTAGAGACTCGAATCCTCGCCGTCCCTCACCGCATTAAGCGCTTCTACAGGGTCTGTTACTTCCAGCCGTTTCCCCGTATCTTTGCTTATCCAGCCTTCGGTAATTGACCACACTTTCAGTTTAAGGGACTGATCTCGGGCTACTTTGGCCAATTGCGTTAACGCCCGCGCTTCCTCCCATGTACGAATCCATAATGTCGGGTAACCGGCTTGCAGGTAACTGGTGATATCAAACATTGAAGTCTATCCTTTCACTTGTGTATTTCCTAATATTCGTAGTAAAGCTATAATAATTATACATTCAGCTGGGCTTTCTATATAGATTGAATTTAAGATTTCCCCATTTGGGCGAGGACGTAACTACGGTGAATATTTGGACTTCCGGCCGCTGTTGTCCCCGGATTTCTTGATTTAACCCGCTATTTGCGGTGGAAATCCGGGGACAAAGGCGGTCGCTATCGCTCCTACAGTTCCAAAATTCCCCTCCGCTACTTTTGCCCTTTTGTGTAGTTATTAAATTCATTCTATATAGCCATTATTTATCCAAGCAAGCTTATTTTTAAGGAGGGCATCATGGCGATACTCACGATTGAAGATTTTAACCGTCAAGCGGCCGGGGACTTACTACGAATTACCCGAAGCGAAACGTTTCAGAGAATTTTTGTCCGTCAAAACAGTAATTTAACCCAAAGCGAGTTCGAGCAACTCGTCGAAGAATTTACGGGTCACCTCAATTGTAGCGCAGCTCAAGGTGAAGCTTTTCTTGTGCTAATGCTTCATTATCTGGGCATCAAATACGAGCCTAACCCGGAAACAGTCCAGTCCGTGTCTTCGCCAGCTACAGCTCCACAAGGCATCATCACGAAGCGGGAATTCTCAAAGGATGAGAAGCGGGCCTTTCTTGAGGCAGTCAAGCAGGCAAAAGTCGAAACTGTAGCCACCTTCGTGCAGCAGGGCTATGATCTGGAAACAAAACACCGCAACAAAAAAACCGCCCTCTTGGTGGCCGCCTCCGAAAACAAATCGGCTCTTGTCGAATATCTAATCAGCGCGGGCGCCGATGTCAATGCGGAAGACTCGGAAAATGAAACAGCCTTAAGTTACTCGATCATCAACCGCAATGAGAAGCTCATCGAGCTGATTTTGCCGAAATCCAACGTTCGCTCTCTGGACATTGCACTGTATGCTTGCAACCGGAACGATGCAGATCCGGCTTTGGTACGCAAAATCGTGGAAGCGGGGGGAGATCCTTACTCTCAAAAGGTATGGATTCCTTCTCCCATCATGCAGGCTGTCAATACGGGGAAAGTTGGGATTCTGGATACATATATCACTATTTTAAAAGCAAACGGACGTCCCGCAGAACTCGGGAATCTCATGGAAGAACTCCTAAAATGGTACCCGAAAAATGCGGTCTATCATCTGCTGATCAGACATGGAGCTGAGAAAACTTATCAAGATGGCACGGGGCGGAACTTGATCAGTCTTGCCATAACATACAACGATATTATGTTGGAAGACATCACTTCCTTGGATACATATGCGGAGCAGGAACGCCTGGCGATGATCACTCTTCTTGTGCAGGAAGGTATGGATATAAATCAGGGCGATTATATGGGGAGAACCCCGCTTCATTACGCTATTGGCGAAAACAATCCAACGATCGCTTCACTCTTGCTAAAATTAGGCGCGAATCCCAATCAACAAGATGTTTATCAAAAATCGCCGCTGCAGTATGCCACAGAAAAACGATATAAAGAGCTGGTAACCATCTTGTCCCGGGCCGGCGGGAATACGGCGCAAGAATTCGTACAAGATGCTGACGCTGGTAATATAGCCCCGGCCAGTGTCGGCCGGAAGATTTCTTTTTGACGCCGCTTCTCTTCGGAATGAATTGATCCAATAGACAAAGCAAATAAACCGTACGCCTTATGAAGGGCGTGCGGTTTATTTGCTTCATTATAAAGATGATATTTTAAGTGTAATATTACAGTCCCTTAACTTCAAACTCATAGATTCGCGCGGCTGTATCGGCACCCTGCGAGGGCTTAGTAATGATTAATTTTACATAGCGGGCTTTAACTAGCGCAATCGCATCAGTCGTCTCGGCTGCCGTGTTTCCTTGGACCTTGACGGCATCGGCCCAGTTCGTACCGTCGCTGCTCACCTGAATGGTATAATCGCTGGTATTAAACCCGGACCACTCTCCTCCGCTCTCAGCCTGCTTGATGACAAAGGTGCTGATAGGATGCTCGGCGCCCAGATCGACTTGAAGCCAGTGAGGCAGATTGCCAAGTGCGCACCATTTGCTGTTGTCCGACACTTTACCGTCTACGGCATTAGGCGCTCCTTCCTTTTCCCCGCAGGCATGATCGGCTGTTGCAGTTTTGCCAAGTGCCAGATTCTTCACCGCACCGGCTTCCTTGCTTACGGTGATGAGCGCCTTTTTCGTCACTGTGTCTTGGCCCGAGCTGTTGGTTGCAGTCAGTGTCACGCTATACACGCCTTCCTGATTGAACGTTACCACCGGGTTCTTCGAGGTGCTGATAGCAGGACTTCCGCTTTCGAAGGTCCATGACCATCCTTCTGTCACTTCGGTCGACAGGTCGGTGAAGTTTACGCTCTCACCTGGAGCCACCAGCGTCCGATCGGCTTTGAACTCCGCAGCCGGCTTCGGATAGGCCGGCCAGCTGATCTTCACGCTGGTGGCCTGACCTTGCTCGTATCTTCCATTGACCGCAACGACCTTCAATACCGTGACCGCTTCTTTATCTATTCTTCTCATCTCAGGGACATAAAACACATGATTTGGCGTTGCACCCATTAGCACCTCATTGCCATCCGGCAGTACACGATAGATTTCGTACTGCTTCACCTGCTGATCAAGCGGTTTCCACTGCAATCTGGCATCTCCATAGATTCCATTGCGGAAATCGGACTGAGTGGCTTTAAACTCTCGAACCGCCGGGAGCTGTTGAATCGGGTCGTTGGCATTTTGGATGGAGAGCTGGCCAATTTGTATGGCATAATTACTTATCGTATCCTTGGAGTCAAAATACAGTGACAACGCCATGATCCGTTTCCCTTTATAAGGGGTCAAATTCAATGTTTCTGTAGTCCAGCCTGGTGATGTCTTATCCTTCACGTTAAGGAAGACAAATTGGTCGGGATGGTCTGCGAAAGCAAGGCCAACCTTCAGGCTCGGCTTGCTCTGCGTTTTGTAAGTAACCGCCAGCTTCGTACTTGCTTCGATCTTCAGATCTGTCTTGTAGAGCTTCAGATGTGTCGCATTGTCATGGCTCAGCACTCCTGATACCTTCAGCGAACTGCCGCCGTAATACGCATCGGACCAATCGAGTACCGGTGTAAGCGGTGTTCCTTTGCTGTCTGCGATCCAGCGCCATGTCGGCAGGATATCCTGCAGGCTCCGGTTGTTCCATCCCTTATCGCGCACCTGCTTCCCTCGAACATAATATTTCTGTCCGCTTCCAGTATTGAAGCTGGTGATGAAGGGCAGCTCATTTACCGGGGATGTTTCGACCACATCGTTCGCGATTCCTTTCCAGGCTTGGCTGCTCGCGGTATTGCCCGGATTTCCGTTTGGTCCCACCCAGAATTTGTTCTCGCGGATGAAGAAATCCTCCATACTCTCTGCGCTGTTAAAAGCCCAGTCCGGGCGGTAAATACCCAGAGAAGTGACTGCAGGCTCTCCTTCCGGGAACAGCAGCTTCCAGTTCACCTTCGTATCGTAACCCTTGGCTTCAACATCAATGCCTGCATATAGGTCAAACGGACTTCTGCCCAAGCTTGTGGCCTTCTCTGCCGAGCTTTTAAGATCCTTCCACCAGAAGTTCAGGAACATGCTGTCTGTTATTTGCTTCCCATTGTCCTGCAGGAACATCGCATTTTTGTCATTTAGTGCATTCTGCCAACTGATACTGCCTTCTTTGGTCATGGAATCGTACCATACGATGTGCATAGATGTAGACTTGTGCGATTCAAGATAACTCAGGAAAGCTTTCATTTGCTGTGCGTCAGCCGGCGTACCACCCTCAGTCTCCTGGTTAATGAACCAGCCGTCAAATCCGTAATACTTCGCAACCTGGATCAGCTTGTCAGCGGCAGGAAAGGAGCCGTCGCTGTTCTGCTGAAGCATCTGCTTCACCCATTCATATTTCCCGCCATACACAGTTGGCGGGAAGAACACCGTTCCAATGATCGGCACGCCATTCTTATGAGCTGCGTCGATCGTATCGGCGCTTGGAGGCACGATGATCCCTTCGCCGGCCGAGCCGCCCCAATAGACTAGTTTGTCAACATATTGCCAATAGGTAAACGTGTTTGCCCCGAATTTGTCCGAGCCCTGTGAGGGTACTCCACTTGTTCCCGAATTGAGTGCCGATAAAGCCATAACCTTCGGCGCTTTAGTCGCATGCGAGTTGACTCCTGCTCCCACAAAGCGGTCCTGCAGCGGGACTGTACTGCGGTTGAATGCTGCATCCGGGTCGGATGCCGGACTCCACTGAAGCAATTGCTCTGGTAACCAATAGGATGAATAAGGCTGTTTTGCAAACGCAGAAGTGGATAATGCAGCGCACATCATAACTAAGAAGATAAAACCTGCACCTATCTTTTTCATGCCATCCTCCTCCAATTGATCAATCTGTGTTGTTAATAGTAGAATAATGCCAGCTTTATTTATTGGCTGCTTTCCACTCGTCGTATTGCTTCTGTGCTTCTGCTATGACTTTGTCCAGCCCGGCAGCCTTCATCTTGGAGATTGCCTTCGGCAGATGTTCATCCGGGTCGACTGCACCTGTCATGATAGGTGGATAGAATTCTTTTACGATCGCCGAGATGGACGCTACTTCGGTCTTTACTGGATCAGGGTTGAAGTTGAAGCCGAAGCTTGGAGCAACCTTGGCGGAATTGTTGAACTCCTTGAACGCTTCCCATTTATCCGCAGGGTCTTCCTTGTGGCTGTAGGTCAGGAAAAGATTGCCTAGTGCAAATCCCGGCATCTGGTACCCGTCTTTCATGGCCGGCAGATCTTCAATAACGTCTTCAGAGATCTTCTTATAATGCGTGCCTTCGATACCGTAGTTGATCAGATTGCGCAAATATTTGTCCGTATTGAGCAGGTTCAAGAACATCATCGCACGCTCCGGGTTTTTGGAATTCGCCGAGATTGCGTGCATAGAACCGGTTGCAGAGCCTGTAAAGATAACCGGATCCTGCATCGGTGAGGTCACAATGTCATAGCCCGCACTTCTCGACCAGCCCAATTCTGCATAAGGCTGCGTTTGCTCGCGGTCAGCAAACCATTTGCCTGTCTTGATGTTATCAATGCCTTCCAGAGTTGCAACATCTTTGCGCAGATATCCGGCTTGATAATATTTGCGAATGGTTTTGAGCGAGCTTTTTAGTTCGTCGGATTCAAGGATATTGACGTATTTGCCATCCGTTGAATTCATATTCATACCAACCGGGAACTCATCGCCCAGGAGGAAGTCGAACGGCATATAAGGCTTGAAGCCTTTCGGTACGGCCAGTGGTGTAATGTCAGCCGGCTCGCCTTCCTTGATTTGTTTCAAATAAGGTTCGAGATCCTCTAGGGTGCGGATTTTTGTAATATCCATCTTGTACTTGTCGACATACTGTTTGTTAAAACGCCATACCCATTGCGAAGCCAGCTCCTTGTTCACCGGCACGGCATAATTTTTGCCATTCACCTGCGATCCAGTCAGGAAACGCGGGTCGAGCTCTTTAATGATGTCCTGACCGTATTTTTCCAGCAAATCATTGATTGGCAAAAATGCACCCCGAGTTGCGTTCGGCAGGTAGTCAAAAGCCCAGGATGAGGTGAACGCGATATCGTAATTCTCCCCGGAAGCAGTGATAACCGGTAACCGTTTCGAGTAGTCGCCCCAGTCAATCATTGTGATGTCGACGGTTGCGTTGATTTTGTCCGTCAGGTATTTATTCATTTCCTCTTGAACCTTTGGCAGGTCACGCTGTGGACCACCGATCAGGTATACCTTGAGCTTCACCGGGTCCAGCTTATCCCCGGTCTGGTCGCCGGATTCCGTTGGACTAGCCGATTGGGTCTCGGACGGCGTATTCCCGTTACTGTTCTCCTTCGTGTTGTTGCTGCCACAGCCAGCCAACGTGGAAGCAAGTGCAAACAGAAACACAACCATTAGCAATACAATTTTCTTGGACTTCATATGTCTCCCCCTAATCAATATAAATATCTATTGTTACTGCCCTGCTTCGGGCAGCTACAACTTATCCAACTTATTCCTTAACCGAACCAATCGTAAGTCCTTGGATAAAATACTTTTGAAAAAACGGATACGCCAGCGCGATGGGCAGCGTAGCCAGCACAACCATCGCCATACGGACCGTTTCTGTCGGCAAGGTCGCAGCAATGTCGTAAGATACTACCTGGCTGCTGTTCTGTACGATGAAGTCCATATTGTTCTGAATCCGGATTAAAAGTGTTTGCAGTGGAATTAAATTTGGATTATCAATATACAGAAGCGCATTGAACCAGTCATTCCAGAAGCCAAGTGTACTGAAAAGCCCGATAGTCGCAATACCCGGCAGCGAGATGGGCAGCACAATACGTGTGTAGATGCCAAATTCGGTTGCTCCGTCGATCTTGGCCGATTCGATGATCGCATCCGGCACAGTCGTCGTAAAGAAGGTGCGCATGACGATAATATAGAATGCGTTCAGAATGGATGGGAATATCAGCGCCCAGATGGAATCCCGCAAATGAAGTACTTGCGTAACGACGATATATCCCGGGACCAGTCCCCCGGAGAACAGCATGGTGAAGAAAGCGAGAAAGCTGAAGAACCGGCGCTGGTCAAAGTTCTTGCGTGAAATTGCGTACGCATATGTAGAAACGAGATACAGCGTCAGAACTGTTCCAATGACCGTTACGGCCAGAGTCACGCCCAAGGATTGGACCATTTGCTCACCGGACCGCATCAGAAACCGGTAGGCGTCCAGACTGAGCACCTTGGGCAGGATACTGAATCCGTCGATGGCCAACGTCTTCTCGTCCGTAAAGGAAATGATAATGATAAAAATAAACGGGAAGATACAGGATAGGGCGAATAAGCACACCCCCACATTAAATATAAAATTCCATAATGGACTAATCGCATTGATGTCCCTGGTCTTCTTCCTGGGAGCATAGAGCAACGTTCTCTCCATAGATTCGCTTAAGTCATTCATTGCAGGCCCCCCCTTGCCGATTTTTTTAGAATACGGCATAATCTTTTTCAATTTTGCGTACAGCGTAATTCGCGAGCAGAACGAGAATCAAACCGACAACGGATTGATAAAGGCCTGTAGCCGTACTCATACCTGTATCGCCCATGATCGTCAGCCCCCGATACACGAATGTGTCGATAACGTTGGTGACCGGATACAATGCGCCGGAATCCCGCGGAACCTGGTAGAATAAGCCGAAATCCGAGCGGAAGATGCCGCCGAGTGCCAGAACTGTCAAAATGATCATAAGCGGCCTCAGCATCGGCAGTGTAATAAACTTGATCTGATTCCATTTGGTAGCGCCGTCGATCATTGCTGCCTCATAATAAGAGCGGTCGATGCCGGCAATTGCTGCAAGATAGACGACGCTCCCGTATCCGGCATTTTTCCAGAGACCCAGAAAGATAAGAAAATACGGCCAAAATTTCGTCTCGCTGTACCAACTGACCGGATCTTCGCCAAAGAAGACAAGAAGCTGATTGAACACGCCCTTTTCGACATTGAGGAACGAGAATACAAAATAGCTAATAATAACCCATGAGAGGAAATACGGCATAAACATTGCGGTTTGGTAAAATTTCGCCAGCCGTTTATTCAACAGCTCATTCATAATGATGGCAAGCGTAACCGCGAGAACCAGTCCAAGCATGATCAAACCGACGTTATAAAGAATCGTATTGCGCGTTATGATATAAGCATCGTCGGTCGAGAACAGAAATTCGAAGTTTTTGAAGCCGACCCACTCGCTTTTTAAAACGCTTTCAAGAAAACCTCCCGGATGAATCCGGAAATCCTTAAAGGCAATAATCGTCCCAAACATCGGCAAATAAGCAAAAATAATAAACCACGCTGCTCCCGGCAGTACCAGCAGAAGAAACGCCCTATTCTTCATCAGTTTCTTCAAGATGCCTAGCACGGCTGTCCCTCCTTTGATTCACTTGTAGCTGAGTTCATCCACTGTTCATCCCCTATAATCAACAATGGTAGACTTCAGCTCACTTGGTGTATTGGATTTTCCCGTTCACCCCTGTCTTTATTATGAAAGCCGGGCAGCCGCCGAGATAGTTGAAAAATACAATAAAATGATGGATTAATTAAAGATAGCGCCTTTATTTCACTAAAAAACACACCTCCGTAAGGTGTGTTTTTTTCGAACCGACAGGTCGTGCCTACTTTTTCATATACATCGAACGCAGTTCTGTCGGGGAAACGCCGGCATATTTTTTGAACTGCCTGTAAAAGTAAGAAGTATCCCAATAGCCTACCTCCGTTGCCACCTCCGCCGTCTTTTTGTCTGTGTACAGCAGCAGATGGGTGGCACGTTCGATCCGGTACTGGTTCACATAATCGGAGAAGCTCGTGCCCGCCTCCTGTTGAAACAACTGCCCCAGATAGTTGGGATGAAGGTCCAGTTTCTGGCTGAGCGTCTTCAGCGAAAGCTCCTCTTTGTAGGTGTTTTTCACGAAATCCAGTACAGCCATCACATGCGGGCTATAGTCCCTTTCAGTCGCATGGTATGTATCAAGTGTTTGATGGATCACCCTTTTCACCAGCCGCTTCAGCCCGCTGCGAGTATGGATTCTGGATAAGGGAGCGAATACGCCTCCGTAATCCGGAGTCTTTTCCAATGTCTTGGCCGCCAGCATTAGCTGAATTGCGGAGTTGAAGAACGGCGTTCTTGCCGAGTGCCCATCCTCTGCCTGAACATCAAAGAAGTCGTCGATGAACCGGTCAACCTCAAGACTTTTCCCGTCTCGTAGCAACTTATGGAATTGATCCATAGTTGGCTCCCTTTGCTCATATGCAGGATCGGCTTCTCCTTCGTTGTCCGATGTCACTATGAATGTCTCTGACTCGCCAAACAAATGATTCTCAAGCCACAGCTTCACTTGTTTGCAGCTTTGCGGAAACCCCAGATAGGATTGCTCGGACTGCCCTTTCACGCCCCATACACAGGCGCCTGTATCAGACGCGATCCACTGCTTCATCCCGCGAAGCGCATGATATTGCCATTCTTCTTCTTCCATGCCGGTTGAAGCGAACAGCACGATGATATCCCCTTCCTGATCAGGGAAGCAGATGATCTCACAGCCGTGTGGTAATTGGTTTCTCCCTATGATTTCACACTGCTCGGCAATTACGGGTCTGTAAAACTGCGGATCATCCATCTCGTGATCATGATCAGTTACGATTCGCAGCGCAGCAGCGCTGTAATTTGACTTGGTCAGGGGGATTTCCAGCAGCTGCGCGCGCTCCCGGAACTCTTTGGCATCAATGGTTTCATTAGCCCACCGCTGCAATATATTATTCCTCAGAATCCTCCAGCTCTGATCCATTTGGATTTGTCTGATTTCCTCGCGCTCCCAATCATGCTGCATATGCTTAATCGTCGCTTCCAATTCGTCGATATTGACCGGCTTGAGCAAATAGTTCTCGACACCCAGCGTAATGCCTTCCCGCACGTAATTGAATTCCTCGTAACCGCTCAGAATGATGAACTTAGTGAGGGGACTACGTACTTTGACCTCACGGATCAGCTCAAGTCCTGTCATCTGAGGCATCATGATGTCCGTGATAACCAGATCTACGGATAAGCCGTCCAGTTTTGCTAGCGCTTCCACCCCATTGCGTGCTGTATCTGCAATTTGCATATGATTCGCATTCCAATCGATGATGGACTGCATTCCTTCGACAATGAGTGGCTCGTCATCCACCAGCAATACGTTCCTCATTCGGTTAGTCCTCCCTTGTGAATGGAATTTCGATGATAACCTCACAGCCTTTATCCTGCTCGCTGATCACACTTATTCCAAACTCGCTGCCATAATTCAAACGAATGCGTTCATGTACATTTTTTAGACCCAGGGAATCACTTGATCGCGAAGGTGCTCCCCCCTCACTTTGCAGCGCCTTGCGTAGCTCTATTAATTTCTCTTGCGTTATGCCTTTCCCGTTATCCTTCACACGAATAATGATGTGTCTCTCCTGTTTTGCAGCCATTATTGAAATCCGGTTATCGTCGTCATTTGCCCGAAAGCCGTGAACGATGTAATTTTCGATAATCGGCTGAATCAGCAGTTTAACCACGATACTTCCGGCGACCGGCATCTCGATGTTCGTTTCCACCTGCAGCTTGTTCTCGTACCGGTATTGGATCAAGGCCAAATACATCCCGCACAGTTCGATTTCTTCGGCCAAAGTTACATGTGTTTGTTTTTTGATCAAATGCCTGAACATTGTTGCGAGAATATAAATCATTTGACCAACATCCCTGGCCCCTGAACTGATGGCCTTCATACGTATACTCTCGAGCGTATTGTACAGGAAATGCGGATTGATCTGCGCCTGCAGAGCCACGAGCTGTGCGTTCTTCTGCTTGATCTCCGAGATGTAGACGGTTTGGATATAGGACTCCAGCCGGTCACACATATAGTTAAAGCTTTGCGAGATCTGCTGCAGTTCGTCCTCTCCCTCCATTTTGATCCGCTTGCTCAAATCGCCATCCTGCCAGCGCCGCATGTAGACGATAATTCTGTGGATTTTTTTAGAGTAGCGGCGGATAACGGTGAACGTCACTGAGATGCTGATAATGATGCATAAGATCACGATCCCTGTGAGACTAAAACGTAAGGTTTGAAGGCTCTGTAAGATTTGAGACTCCGGAATGATGGCAGCAGCGACCATCCCTGTGTTCCCGATATTCAGTAATTGTACTTTGGAGCGTTCCTCCAGATTCACCCAATCCCCCGGCTTAGTCATCTGCTTCCAATACGGATAGACGGTATTATCGTAACGCCCCTGCGAGTCAAAAATCACTTGCCCCTGCGACGTGATCAGCATTATCCGACTGCTCGTATTGTTTAATTTTTCCCGCAGCAGCCCTTTAATCCGGCTTGTATTGAGTTCGAACAGGATGGCACCGTATTCCTTCAGCGTCACAGGGTCCTTAAGGACATTCACGTAGCTGTAAGGTGTGGATTCCCCGGCGGCTTTCCCCTCGAACAGCGGCTCGTTGCCCATATACTGCCAAGGCTGATTGCGGAACCCTTCATACCAGTCCTGATGTGCGGCGGATAACGTAGGTTGATCGTAAAAATGCTGCGTTTCCCGGTTTAGAAGGTAATAAAAGTCCTGGTCCGAGCTGTACAGCACGATGTTCGAGATGGATGCTTCCTCCTTCAGCAGCAGGCGTAAATGATAATCAAAGCTGTTGCGCTCCGTCCGGTAGCTGTTTGCATATTGATTCAGACGCCACTTGAGGAAGTTCTCATATTCATGAGTCAAGAAATACTTCAAATCATCTCCAATCATCGCATCCGTATAAATCTGCTGCACCGCGCCATACATCCGTTCGTTCTGCTGATTCAGACTGATGCTGATGATGTCTAGTTCCTGAAGACTCGCATCCATCTGCTCCCGTACGAGCCGCTGCTCATAATAGCGGTAAGCGAGAATAGAGACACTAATAAACAAGAGAACCATGACCATGGAGTAGAACAAGAGGATCTTGTTAAACATTTTTTTCTTCAAATGATTTTGATAAAAGGTCCGGATCTTGGACATTCGCGCCTGACCGCCTCCTTCGGAGCCAATTTTCAACTCAGTGTATCACCGTTCGTTAAATTTACGCAATAAATAGAACATGCAGTGCCTTCCCCTCAACTTTCAATTGTCAAAAGAAAAAGAAAGCGCTATAATGAGCGCATTCCCCTATGCTATTCACTTTTTATCCCAATTTGGATCTTTCCCTATAAATCATTCACCCTCCGATAATATGAACTGGGGGTCCACACGATGTTTCTTACCGAAAACAAATTACAGGCACGTATTCATGAATTATCCGCACTCCGTTACCGGGACCGGAAGACCCTGAGCGTATTTCTTGCTTGTGAAGACCGCCGGGAAGATATTAATCCTACGGTTCCAGGTGCCGAAGCCAATTGGCAGCCAATGCATATTAACGAGACCTGGACTGGCCGGGATCTCTATTTGTGGCTGCGTACAGATGCTGAAATCCCTTTATCCTGGGAAAATAAGCGAATCGTCGGCTTGTTTGATTTCGGCGATACCGGGGGCGGCAATAACTCCGGCTTTGAATCCCTTTTCTACTGGGAAGGCAAGCCTTTTCAAGGCGTCGATTCCAATCATAAGGAAGTATTCCTTCCTGCTTCGGCGGCAGGCAATTCAGCTGAGCTGCTCTTCCGCCTATGGTCTGGTCTTGAAGGAGGCGGACAACCGCGTAATCAGACGCATACCTTCAAACAGGCGGAGCTGTGCTGGCTGGATGAGAAAATGGACGATCTTGTGTTCACCGGGACGGCCATTCTCGAAACCGTAAAAATCCTGGATGCAAATGCACTGGAGCGGACGAAGCTGCTGCAGGCGCTTCAGCAATCCTTACGTATGATCGACTGGGCAGACTCCGAATCAGAGGCGTTTTTCATCTCTGTCTACGAGGCCAGAGACAATCTTAACGCCTGCCTGGAAGCCATGGACAAACTATCCGATGTGACCATCACTTGTATTGGCCATACCCATATTGACGTTGCCTGGTTGTGGCGGCTTAAGCATACACGCGAGAAATGTGCACGGTCCTTCTCTACGGTGATGCGGCTGATGGAGATGTTCCCGGAGTATGTTTTCCTGCAGACACAGCCCCAGCTATATGAATATGTGAAAGAAGACTACCCGGAGCTGTATGAATCCATCAAGGAGCGCATTGCAGAAGGCCGCTGGGAAGCCGGCGGTGGCATGTGGCTTGAAGCGGACTGCAATCTGACCTCGGGTGAATCGCTGGTTCGGCAATTGCTGATCGGTACACGCTTCTTGAAGGAGGAGTTCGGATCGGAGTGCAGGTACTTATGGTTGCCGGATGTGTTCGGCTACAGCTGGTCCCTGCCGCAAATTTTGAAAAAATCGGGCATTCATACGTTCATGACTACGAAAATCAGCTGGAACCAGTATAACCGGATGCCATTCGATACGTTCCATTGGCGCGGCATAGACGGCTCCGAGGTATTGACCCATTTCATTACCACTCCTGAACCGTGGTCTGAGCCGGGTTCATGGTTCTACACCTATAACGGGAAGATCATCCCCAAGACGGTCAAAGGAATATGGGATGCCTACCGCGACAAGGAGATGAATCAGGAACTGCTGCTGTCCTATGGCTATGGTGACGGCGGTGGCGGCGTAAACCGCGAAATGCTCGAGATGCGGCGGCGGCTGGATCAATTGCCCGGACTACCAAAGGTGACTACCGGACGTGCAGATGCCTATTTCGAAAAGCTGCAGCAGACGGTGGCGGATACCGATTCATACATCCATACCTGGGACGGCGAATTGTATCTGGAGTATCACCGCGGGACGTATACCAGCCAAGCTTACAACAAACAGATGAACCGCAAACTCGAACTGGCCTATCGTGAAGCCGAGTGGCTGAATGCCCTGCAAAGCATTGTGCAGGAAGACTGGAATCTGTATCAAGCCAAACCGCTGACCTCAGGATGGAAAATCATTCTGCGCAACCAGTTCCATGACATCATTCCAGGCTCCTCCATCCGTGAGGTGTACGAAGACAGTACAGTCGAATACGAGGAAGCGTGGCAGATCGGCAGTCAAGTCGACACACAAGCCCGGACTGCGATCGCAGCAGGAAAAACGGCAGGCAGTTTCTCGGTGTGGAATTCCTCACCATGGAGTATTACGGAGCTAGTCGCTATTCCCGCTTCTGCGGGGATGGAGCAGGGATATTGGTTAAGCGATGCAGGGCTGCGCTTGAATGCACAGCTGGATACAGGCATTTGGTATATTGAGGTGCAAGATATTCCTTCGCTCGGGTATACAACCATACATTTCCATGGCGAAGCTGAATCTATCAATTCGGAGTTGTCTCCATTCAGCCATACAGAACTTGGAATCGAAACCCCTTTTTATCAATTGGCATGGAACGAAGCCGGGCAGTTGACCCGCATTTACGATAAAGCAGCACGACGGGAAGTACTGGCCAAGGGTGCTAACGGCAATCTATTGCAGGTGTTTGAAGATAAACCTCTGGCACATGAAGCTTGGGATATTGATATCTTCTATCAGGAAAAAATGACTGAGATTCGAGATTGCACAGCAATCGAAGTGATTGAGACCGGTCCGCTTCGGGCCGTCATCCGCTTCAATTGGCAGTACCGTAATTCTACAATTACGCAGAACCTGATCGTCTATGCCGGGAAACGGCGCATCGACTATGTGACCGAAGTGGATTGGCACGAGAAGCAGCAATTGCTGAAGGTGGCTTTCCCCGTCGGCATCCGCTCTACTGAGGCAACCTATGACATTCAGTTCGGCAACGTGAAACGGCCGACACATTGGAATACGAGCTGGGATTGGGCGCGCTTCGAGTCTGTCGGGCATCAATGGGCAGATTTGTCCGACAAGGGTTATGGTGTCAGCCTGTTGAACGACTCCAAATACGGTTATGATATTAAAAACAATGTCCTGCGGCTCACGTTGATCAAAAGCGCTACACATCCTGATCCGCATGCCGATCAGGGGCTGCATCGCTTCACCTATGCCCTTCTACCGCATCAAGGGGATTGGCTGACCGCTCAGACCGTGAAGCAAGCCTGGTTCCTGAATGCCCCGATTCGCTATACGAAGGGACATGCAGAGCAGCTAAGCCGCTCCATGTTCGCCTTGTCCGGCGATACGGCTATGATCTCTGCTGTCAAAAAAGCAGAGGATTCGGACTGCCTCATCGTGCGTATTCACGATTACTCCGGAAGCTCCAACATGCTGGAGCTAACGAGCAGCCTGCAGATTCATGGATGGAGAGAAACGAACTTGATGGAACAACCAGATGGCGAAATGCATAACGATGCTGGCATCTGCTTCGTCCTTGAACCTTATGAGATTAAAACCTTTGAAATCGACCTGCGATGCTAACTGTCATGTAACGATGGCTTTCCTCTTAGAAACAGAACAAGGCGAACTCCTGTGAGTTCGCCTTGTTCTAATTTTCAGCCTAATTTATGGATTGCAATTTTATAGGACAGTAACTCCCCGCCATCACAAAAGAACGATAAACCCAATGAGTCGGAGGAAGGATAAATCAGATCCGTCATCGCGAGGATTCCATCGTTGGCAAAGACTTCGACGGATGTCCGGTCCACTATAAGTTGGAATTTCACGCACTGCTGGCTGGACTGTAATTTTGCTTGATGTCTACCCGAAAAATCATCATGAAAATCAATATTTCCGGAACGGGTACGATCGATAAATAAGCTTTCATCTTTAACGGAGTAACCGACGACTGTTGCCTCCTGGTCCGAGGCTCTGATCTTGAAGCCTATAGAATCCACGGTCTCAGTCCATTTGAATTCGGCAACAAGCTCATAGGTTTCTAATTCCATACCTTCGCAAATTGAATCGAGCATAGCAGAGGAATTCCCTTCCGATTCAATCTGAGGCACTCGGATGGATTCCAATTCATTGACGGGATGCTGAATCAATGCAATGTCGCCGTTCCTCGTTTCCAAAGTCAGTACCCTTGGAAATGTCATGGCCCCCCTCCATCCTTCAGTTGGAGTTTCGCCTGCATATTTCCAATTGTTCATCCAGCCGATATAAATCCGGCGTCCATCTTTAGCAGAGACGTCAGACCAGCTCACGCCAGCGTAATTGTCCTTACCATAATCGATCCAACGAGTCATTTGAGAGGATTGATCCGGTATGAAAGCTAACCCGTCAAAGCGTCCGGTGAAATACTGGGTTCTAGACCCTTCCGGAATATGTGGCTCATTTCCAATACTCACGAACATGACCCATTTCAATGCCGTCTCCTCTCCGTCAACGGGTAATGCAAATAAATCCGGGCACTCCCAAACGCCGTCATGCGAACCCATCCCTTGCCCAAACTCGCTGCTGAAGCTCCATTCTTTCAGGTTCGGAGAACGGTATAAACAAACGGTTTGACCACTGGCAACAATCATCACCCACTGCTCAGTTTCTTTGTGCCAGAACACCTTAGGATCCCGGAAATCAGTATGCTTATCCGAAGTAAGGACGGGATTCCCTTCATACTTAATCCAAGTCCTTCCTTCATCGCTACTGAAGGCAATACTTTGTTTCTCTATTGAAATCCCTCCAGGTGAATGGGCGTGATGCGTGAAAATAGCGACAAGACCGGGTTCCCCGTCGAAAAAACCGGTTGAATCGTTCCAGTCCACCACTGCACTACCCGAAAAAATCATTCCCAGCCCGTCGGAAGCAAGTGCAATAGGGAGATGCTCCCAAGTGACCAGGTCTTTACTCACTGCATGTCCCCAGTGCATCGGCCCCCAGCTGGTTCCATGAGGGTGATGCTGATAGAAGAGGTGGTATTCCCCCTTAAAATAAACCAAGCCATTCGGATCGTTCATCCAATTCGCTGGTGGACTAAAATGGAACTTGGGTCTGTATTTCTCTGCTTGTATAACTTCAGATGACATCTCTTCTCTCCTCACATCTTAGTTTTATCTCTATAGTGTACTGGGTCTTATCGAAACAATGAGTTCTGTTTTTGACAGAACTCATTGTTGTTCAATATTCTCTTAATGTGTTACTTATCTAACGATTGCTGGATCTCTTTCGTGACTTGATCGCCGCCTTGAGATTTCCACTTGCTTACGAACTCATCAAATGCGCTGATTGGAGCTTGTCCTACGATAATTTTGGAAAAGGTTTCATACTCCAGCTTGCTTAGATTCGACCAGCGTTTTTCCATTGTTTTGGTTTGCTCATAGGTCAAGGTGTTCACGAACTGGAATTTACCTTCCACGTACGGCTTCAAGCCTACGCCAAATGCCCAAACCGTACCGAAATCGTCCGCTTTTGTTCCGGAGAAATCCCAGCCCGAGATGCTCATATTATCAAAAGGTTCCGTTTTGGAAGCGATGATCTTACTGAATGCATCATCTGTGTAAGCATCGAAGTCTTGGAAATACGTATGAATCTCATCCGCTGTCTTTTTGCCTTCGAGATAATTGGTTGTCTCTTTTAGGACCATGGCAGGACCATCAGCCATAGAGAAGGTTTGGTACATCGGGAATGAAGCATCTCCTAGTACCTTTTGCTCTGCCGGATCAACATGTTTGTAGAGACCATCTTTATAAATGTTAAGCATTTTGATGACGGCTTCAGGGTTTTTGTTATCCTTGCTGATGACCGTGAAGGTTCGGGCTGCGTTGCCTCCCTTCGCCAAGTAGATCCCATCAGTACCGGAAGCCAGTGAATAAGGCTGCCAGTTCGCGGTTTTGTCATTCTTCCAGCTGTTTCCAAGATCCCCGAACGGGAACCACCAAGGACCAAAGAACAACCCTGCCTTATTGTTCGACACCAATTCTTCCGTCTTCGAAGTGAGCATGCCTTGTGAAATCAACCCTGCCTTGTACATATCGGCTAATTTCTGCAGCGCTGTTTTAGTTTCAGGCACGATGGATCCATAGACGGCCTTACCTTCACTGTCTTTGACCCAGATGCCTGGGAAGGAATTGAACGCAGCGAAAATTTGATCAAAGTGATAAGCGAAGTTGGAATTCGTCATGTCTTGATATAATTTACCGTCAATCGAAGGTCCTGCAAGTCCAACCGAATCTGCCTTTCCGTTTCCGTCTGGATCTTGCTCAACGAATGCTTTTGCAACGGCTTCCAGCTCTTGCAAATTCGTAGGCGCTTTCAATTTCAATTTATCCAACCAGTCTTGGCGAACCCACATCACGGACAGGAAATCCGGCATTGGATTCGAGGAAGGAATGGCATACATTTTACCATCTTCTTTTACTAAGCTGTCAAAGAGTTCTTGGTTAGACTTGTACACTTCTTTTGTTTTCGTGCTCGCATATTTTTCCCAGACTTCGGAAATGTCCATTGCCAAGCCTGCTTTAACAATCGCTTTGTATTCTGTATAAGTCAGTTCAGTCAAGTAATCCGGAATTTCTCCGGTAGCGATCCCAAGATCAACCTTTTGGTGATAATCCGTGCCTGAATTGGATGCGGTAAAAGCATTTTTAATTTCAATGTTGAATTTTGTCTTCAGCATTCTTGTATACGCATTGTCATCTACGTCTTGGCCATCAGGGTACTTCTGGTTCGGATCGAGCGGGACTCCTCTTGTAAGCGTGGTTAACTGAGGTTGTTTTCCAAGCGGATCTGCCGGTACTTCTGCAGCGCTATTGTTGGAAGCAGGATTAGAACTGTTTTCCGAAGAAGACTTGCCATTGTCAGCATTTCCAGTACACGCCGTGAGTGACCCCATGAGTAGCAAAGCGAACGACAAAGTTGCAGCATAAACCTTTTTGTTTTTCATCTGCATATAACTCCCCTTTTGTTTTTTATGTTCAAGGATTCCTCCTCGGACAACATCCTTAGACTACAAGTTAACCTTTTACGGAACCAAGCGTGATGCCTTTCACGAAATATCTCTGCAAGAACGGGTAGATAATCAGTACCGGAATCATCGCTACGAAAATTTTGGCGGCATTCAACGAGTCGTTATTCAATTTGGACAAACGATTCATTTGCTCAAGAGACATGGAAGCCATTTGCTGCAGATTTGTGGAAACTACGAGTTGCTGGATATAGGTTTGTAACGGATAACTTTCCTCCCGGGTGGAGAGAACCATGCCTTGGAAGAAGTCATTCCAGTATCCCACTATGGTAAACAAAACAACGGTAGCCAGTACGGGTTTTAAGAGAGGTAATAATATGCTGAACAGGTATCTCCAAGGACCAGACCCGTCTATCTTGGCTGCTTCTTCCAGCTCCTCCGGCAAATTCTTAACGAAGTTCATAATCAGGATCAAGTTGAATATCGGGACTCCCCCACATAACACTAATCCCCAGATGTTATCGATCAGATTATATGTTTTCAGAGTAATGAACCAAGGAATCAACCCACCGTTAAAGAGCATGCAGAATACGAATAGCCACATTAGAAGATTGCGTCCCGGAAAAAGCTTGCCCGACTTTGATAAAGGATAGGCAGCAAGTACTAATGCCAGCATCGTGAAAGCGGAGCCCAAAATAACGCGTTCGAACGATACAAATATCGCTCTAAAAAACTTAGCTTCGGACAGAATCACTTGAAATGAATACAAGTTGAATCCGATAGGATAAAAAAACACATTGCCTGCCTGGACCGCCGCCTTGTCACTCAGAGCGATCATTAAGCAATACCATATGGGAACCAGGCAAAGCAGTGTCATTAACAAAAGGAATACTAGATTGAAAATGTCGAACGCCCTCGACCCCAGTGATCTGTTCTCTACCAACTTTCTCCCTCCTAAATTAGAATATCCGATACCCTAAAAGCTTCTTGGCTAACAAGTAACCGTTAACAATAAGAATAAAGCTGACGACCGATTTCAATAATCCGACTGCTGTACCCAAGCTGAAGTCCAAATCTTGTAAACCGGCGCGATATACATAAGTGTCGATAATGTCACCCGTACTGTACACTAGCGGATTATATAAGTTAAACACTTGATCGAAACCAGCATCAAGAACGCTGCCGAGTGACAAAATGGCTAATAGAACGACAGTTGTGCGGATTCCCGGCAAAGTAATATGCCATAATTTTCTCCAGCGGCTTGCCCCATCAATACCTGCAGCTTCATAGAGAGTACCGTCAATGCCCGCTAAGGCAGCCAAATAAATGATGGAGTTGTAGCCGAAGTTTTTCCACACATCCGAACCAATAATAAATCCTCTGAACAAACCAGCCTGTTGGAAAAATTGAACCGGTTCAAACCCGAACATTTCCAATACCCGGTTGAACGGGCCGTTGAAGCCAAAGATTTGAATCATAATCCCTGACAAAATAACCCATGATAAGAAGTGCGGCAAGTAGACGCTTGTTTGAACGAATTTAACCATGTATTTTTGGCGAAGTTCATTAAGCATAAGAGCGAAAATGAGAGGAATGAGCAAATTCCCTGAAATTTTCCCCAGTGCTATGATAAGCGTATTGATTAAGGCCTGACGCACATCGTCTAACTCAAGCATGTACCGAAAATTCTCTAATCCAACAAATTCTGAATGAAGAAAGCCGGCACCCGGATTATAATCCTGGAAAGCCATTACAACACCGAACATAGGAACGATTTGAAACATGATCAACCAAACCAAAGCCGGAATGAGCATGAACCAATAATGCTTAATCTCTGAATTTTTCTTTAGCCTTAATGGCATATTTTTCAGTTTAGACCCCACCACTAAGTTTCCTCCTTTATGCATATTTAACATATAAAGCACTTACAATTATTGTTGCATTCGCCATAAGAACAAAGTTCTATAGCGAATGTTGTAACCTTAAGTGGTCCCGCCTTGTCTGAATGTTACCGGTAGGCGGTAGAGATCTTTATGAAGCTCCACGCCCTCTACTTTTTGGATTAGTAGACGTACTGCCGTCCGGGCCATTTCTTCAACAGGTTGTACAATGGTGGATAAGAAAGGATGAAACAAATCATCTTTCTGAATTCCGTCATAACCTACTACCTTCACGTCTTCCGGAACCTGGATTCCGTGTTCTCGTGCCCGCTTAATATATCGAGCTGCCAGCATGTCACCATTCACAAACACCCCGTCAACTTCTTTATACTGTGCAGCCGTTAAGATCTGATCAAGATGGGGGTTCAATAAATCCTCGTCGAGATCAGGAATTTCATAATCGGCTTGGGGCAGTCCCAACTCCTTGGCAGCATCCATAAAACCGACTTTTCTCAAATCCACTTCGCCCCGGATCGACGTCGCGATATAACCTAGGTAGGCCGGATGCCGTACCCCTGCCTTGTGCAACTCTTGTAACGCGATACGTCCGCCGTTATAGTTATCCGAGGTGACACAGGAAATCTCATCTTTGAAATGGCGGTCTATTGAAACCAGCGGGATGTCTTTCACAACACTATGTTCGATATCGTTGTAAGTAATAGCTATGATCCCTGCGACCTTATTCTGGTTCAGGATATCAAAATAATATAGTTCTTTTTCGGGCTTGCCTTTGCTGTTGCACAGAATCAATTTGTAGTCATGACGATCCAATTCATCTTCAATATAGTAGGCAAGCTCGGAAAAGAAGGGATGCCTTATTGTAGGAAGCAAAAGTGCAATCATCATAGACTTCTGCATCTTAAAATTTCTTGCCACCTCATTCGGTACATAATTTATTTCTTTGATCGCAGCTAGTACCTTCTCGCGAGTCTCCTGTTTTACTGAAGGGTGGTTGTTAATGACTCTGGAAACGGTCCCAACTGCAACGCCGGCAATATCAGCAACCTCCTTAATACTAGCCATGTTGCACCTGCCTTTCTATTTGGAAACGTTTCATTTATTAAATGAAACGTTTCATTCACTTGTTGGATTTATTCTATCACCATTTTGGAAACGTTTCAATAGGGTATTTTATTTTTTTATATGCACCAAATATCTGCTCATTTGCCCAGGAAGTTTTATCGGGATTACCCAGGTTAGCTCATGGGCAAATTAAAAAGCTTCCCGTCTTGCGGCGGGAAGCTTTACTTAAGACCGTTATTATTTTGTGATCTCGGTTTGCATCTACGCTAAATGTCCGTTCCCCCTACTTGTCTCAGCTTGCTTGCTCCATGAACTCCCTGAAGTCTTCAACGATTTCTTTGGATTTGGTGTGGTGTAAATAATGATCTGCATCAAGTTTTATGACTTTTCCACGTACAGAGTCTTTGGCCTGCGCTTCATGCAGTGGTATCCAACCTTCAACAGATTTATTATCCGCTTGGATAAACAATAGAACAGGAAGATTTTTTGGGAACTTCAACTGTTGAGCCGCTTTAAAATTAGAAGAAATATTCTTCATTTCATTTAAAGTAGTGTCATTATTATTATTTTTATTTGCAATCATTTTCGATTGCTCTACGGTGTGAGCATCAAATGCTAACGAAGCATAGGGGTCCTCCCCTACTTTTTTGATCAATCTTAAGAGACCTGATTTATTTAGGAATTTGAACGTTTTTAATGGGAATCCATCATTCATTCCGCCTTGGGTTGGCACACTGCTGTCGATTCCGATAAATGCATTTACTTCGTTTGGATATTTGTTAACATAATTCAATCCGTAGATACCTGCAATGGAATGGCCCATTAGCGTGAAGCGGTCAATATTGAGCTGCTGCAAAGCTTCATGGACTTCAGTTACCATATTGTCTGCGGTCCGCTCCTTATCGGTTTCATCACTTAATCCATAGCCGAACGGCTCAACCACGACAACTTTGTAGAACGGAGATAGTTCATCTACCAGCATCTTAAAATCAAGTGCTGGAGATGCTGTTCCAAAACCTGGCAGGAGCACGACTGTTTCTTCGCCTTCCCCTTGGATCAGCACATTCATATGTTTTCCGTCTACAGATACTAACTGGCCATAGGGTTCTATTTTACCCTGCTCCACCTTGTTGCAAACCAGATTAACAATAAAAACAATGGCTAGAAAAAGTACCATTAATCCTGCTAAAGCTCCTATAGATTTAAGGATTATGCGAAGTGGTTTGCGCATCCTTTTTTTTATACCCTCTTCTTGTCGTTTCATACTCATCTTCTCCTGTCCTTATCTGTGTATTGGACTGCCTTAAGCGGGCCGTTATTGCAAAGTTTACATGACAAATATGTACTCCTTGTAACGGTAATATGAACGGAGTATGAACAAACAAAATAAATGCAATTGGAGCTCTGGATTTAAATGCTCGATAACGGTGCTATATTGCGTCGTTCCCGGCTTTACCGGCACATAAAGGCTCCAATACCTGCTGATTTTATCATCCTTTTCATAAATACGGAATCCCCTTCACTTTGAACTCCTCCGCGGGAGCCGGTTTGGTGTCCGTTCGTTTGATGCCGTAATGATCGTATACCTTTAGCCCGTTTTTCCATAGCCACTCACGTTCTCTCTAACTTCCTGCTTGAGCACCTGTCCTGAGTAGGACAAATGCATGTTGGCCTTCGCAAAATGCCTTGAAAATGTAAAGAGTAATACCCGTTTTCATTAATAAATAGAGTTAATGTATTCTTATAACACTGAAAGGAATCTTTCACACATGACAAGAGAAGTGAAACGGGAATTAAATGAGGGTCCTAGAATTCGAAGAGAACAAGAATTGGTATCAAAAATGATTCATATCTATTGCAGGAAAAAACATCATCAAACAGCCTTCTGCGAGGAATGTCAGGAGTTAAATGTATATGCGAGGAACAGACTATCGCTCTGTCGATTCGGTGAGGAGAAAACAGCTTGCGCAAAGTGCCCAATCCACTGTTACAAACAGGATTACCGTCAAAAAATTAAGGATGTAATGCGTTACTCAGGTCCATGGATGCTGCTGTACCACCCCATTGAGTCCATTAGGCATATTCCAATCCCAGGCAAAGGAAGAAAATAGCCCAGTCTGGAACTATGTATTCTGGCAAATGTTCCAGATCAGCGGGCGGTCCGAATAGGCTGCCGAAGGGAATCGGCAACCTACCGCCTTGTGCTAGATTACGACGTAGTATGTTCCGCATCATACTCGCTGGAAAGCTCTTTCAGCGACTTGATTTTACCATGGGGGTGCTGGTCCTGCTTTCGGGATTTCCACCCAGCTTCTTTTCTTTGCTTCTGCTGGCTCATCTCGGGTAGCCTCCTCTGGAAATGCATCATGTATACTACAGTAATAGGATGCTGTATATTGCGTTTATTCATACGTGTTAGTTTGCTTTCATGTTTGATACTCTTGTTAATCCTGATTCAAAAACGTCCGGGTCCGCTCCAGCTGCGGGCTGCCAAAGATCTGCTCCGGTGTTCCCGATTCGGCAATTTCCCCGTTATCCATGAAGAATACACGGTCCGCCACATCGCGGGCAAAGTTCATCTCATGCGTGACGATAATCATCGTCATGTTCTCGTCCGCAAGCTGGCGGATGACACGCAGCACCTCGCCGGTCAGCTCGGGATCAAGTGCCGAAGTCGGCTCGTCAAACAATAGGATGTCCGGGTTCAGCATCAGCGCTCTGGCGATAGCTACCCGCTGCTTCTGTCCACCTGACAGCATGGAAGGGTACACCTCCGCTTTATCGGCAAGGCCTACTTTGGAGAGTAATTCCTTACTTTTGGCGGCAATATCCTGAGTGCCCTCCCGCTTCAGCGTTCGTGGAGCAAGCTCCAGATTCCCCCGTACGCTAAGGTGAGGGAACAGATTAAAGTGCTGAAACACCATGCCCATGGTCGCGGTAATCTCCCTAATATCTGCATTGCTGGCGTATTTGCCGTTCTCTACCAACGGTTTGCCATGGATAAGGATACTTCCGCCGGTAACCTCCTCCAGATGAACAAGACTGCGGAGCATCGTACTTTTTCCGGAACCGGAAGGACCGATCACTGCCACGACTTCTCCCGGTTTCACATCAAAGGTAATCTTCTTCAGCACATCGAGACTGCCAAAAGATTTCTGCAATTGCTTAACTTCAATCATACTACTCATAATTGGACAGCCCTTCTACTCAAATTTGAAACGTTTCTCAAGTGCCTTGAAGAACAGCGTTAGTATTAATGTCATCAGCAAATAAATAACGCCGGCAACTACAAATGGGGTCACCGTAAAATCGCGGTTCACCGCCGTCTTTGCGTAATTCAGCAGCTCTGGTACAGCTACAGCATAGAGCAACGCAGTATCCTTGACCAGAGTAATGGACTCATTGGCTACCGCTGGTAATGCAACCCGGAACATCTGGGCAAGAATTACCTTGCGCAGGGTCTGCCATTTGCTGAGCCCGAGAACCTTAGCCGCCTCATGTTGTCCTTTATCAATCGAGAGCATCCCGCCACGGAAGATCTCGGCAAAATAAGCACCATAATTAAGGATAAAGCCAAGACTGGCCGCAACGAAGCGGTCCATGACCAGATATTCCCCAATGACCGGAATCTGCGGCAAGCCGAAGCAGAAGAATAGCAGCTGCAGCAGTAGCGGAGTTCCGCGCATGACGTAAATATAAGTGTGCGCAAGCCAAGCTAGCGGTTTAATTGAGCTCTTGGCCATCAGTGTGACCAGCATCCCTAGCGGAATGGACAGCACGATGACAATCAGAAACAGCAAGGCGGTCGTCCGCGCACCTTCAAGCATCGGCCCGGCAATTTTTATAATGTAATCTATATTCATATCTTCAACCGACTCCTAAAGGAAACAATCTAGTTCAGTACTTTGTTCTCGCCAAACCACTTCGTTGAAATTTCGGCAGCCGTTCCATCACTGCTTAGTTCATCCAGAGCCTTTTGCAGCTCAGTAAGCAGTGCTTCATTGCCTTTCTTAATCCCGATACCGTATTGCTCCGGAGCCAGTGATTCATCCAGAAGCTTGTAAGTACCAGTCTCCTTAGACATGTAATATCTTGCCACCACTTCGTCAATAACCACTCCATCCAGGCGTTTCGACTTCAGGTCCGTCAGGGCAAGCACATTGTCCGGAAATTCGGATACCTTGTCAATCTCTGCTTTGATTGGACTGGCATTCAAGGCATCGGCAGCCGACGAAAGACTCTGCAGTCCGACTTCTTTTCCGGCCAGATCATTCAGCTTCGACAGCGCCGAATCCGCCAGCACGACTACAACCTGGCTGTTCTCCAGATAAGGCTTGGTAAACAACACCTTCTCTTTACGCTCGTCTGTTATGGTGTACCCGTTCCATATCATATCAATGCGTCCGCTGTTCAGCTCCGATTCCTTGGCCGACCAGTCAATTGGCTGGAAGGTGATCTCTTTGCCCATTTTCCCGGCTGCTGCTTTCGCATAGTCAATATCAAAACCGACAATTTCATTGTTGTCATCTCTGAAGCCCATCGGAGCAAACTTATCATCTATACCGATCACCAGTTTGCCGTCATCACCTTTTGAACCGGAGCAGCCTGCGATCACTGCAATTGCCATAGCTACGAATAAAATTAATAATCCTTTTCTCTTCATCTCTCTAATCCCCCTAGTAAATGACACACTGTATGCTACGCTTTAGCTCATTAACACGTTATCAGTTTATCATGATAACATATCATCTGAGCGGCGTCGATAGAGAAGAGAAACACTTCTGTGTCAAACAAGTGAAACGGAAACCGTCCTCAAAAGGACGGTTTCCGTTTCAGCGAGAAATAGAAGGATGATTTATACCCTGAAGCATATAAATTTTTATATTTTAAAAAAAGCCATCGCCTGTTTTTTCAGGTCAATGGCTTAAAATAGTTTAAAACGACTTCACGGAATTCCAGAGCAGCCGGCGAAATGTAGCGGCTTTTGTGCCACAATAATGCGATCTCACGCGCCAAGTCATGATTTTCCACTTGGAGATAGTGAATCTGTTCCCTAGAATTCCTTGCCGTGCTAGGTATAAAAGCGATGCCGATTTCTGCCTCCACAAGGGCACTTAGCCTTGCTGGTTCATCCCCCTCGTACACATATCTAGGTTCAAAGCCAACAGATTTGCATACATTGTCCACTAAATCGCGGGTACCATAACCTCTCTTTACACCAATAAACTCTTCATCCCTCAATTCTGTCAAGGAAATACTGCTTCGGCCTGCCAGCCGATGCCCTTTGGGAACCGCTACAAGAATGGGGTCAATGAAGACTATTTGGCATTCAATATCCTCCTCCTCTATGGCAGGTGAGGACAAGCAGAAATCGACTTCTCCGCTGTGAAGAAGCTTAACCATTTCATGCGTGGTCAGCATTTGCACATGAAATTGGACATTAGGCCGCTTTTTTCGAAACTCCCGAAGGATATTTGGTAACGTGCTCGCGGCAGTCACCGCAAGTTCAAGTGTGCCTTGTTCCGGGGAGGATAAATCACGCAGCTCCTGCTTTCCCTGTTCCAGTTCAAACAAAGCCCTTTCTGCCCTGCGGAGGAATTGGCTTCCGAACTCATTCAAGCGTAGCTTCCTTCCTATCCGGTCGAATAGCGGGACTCCCAGATCTTCTTCCAGACGTTGAATTGTTTTGCTTAGTGAGGATTGGGTAACGTGCAGAGTACGTGCTGCTTCGGTCACATGCTCCAGCCGGGCTACTACGAGAAAATACTGCAGTTGAAGAAGTTCCATTTCATACCCCTCTCATTCCTTCTAGTCTATGAAATCATAACATAAAAGGCGTTGGAATAAATAATAAATCTCAAGTACGATAATATCAATACACTTGGGGAGGACCAAAAATGAATGCTCGCAGCAGGTGGCTGATGATCTCCGTGGGTCTGGGGATCCTATTGAACCCATTAAATTCTTCGATGATTTCCGTGGCTATAGCAAGGCTGCAAAAGGTGTATCAGCTTGATTTTACAGAGGTATCCTGGATCATTTTCTCATTCTATATTGCGAGTGCTATCGCTCAACCTGTCATGGGGAAGGCCAGTGATCTATTCGGGCGCAGAAGGATCTTTCTAACCGGTCTTGTTGTAGCCTTCGTTGCATCATTATTAGCTCCGCTATCCCCCACCTTTGGGTGGCTCATTGTGTTCCGCATTGTGCAATCCATCGGAACAAGCATGATGGTGGCAGTTGGAATGGCCATTGTGCGAATTCATATTACGGAGAAACAGGCGGCTGCGCTGTCCATGATGTCCATTTTCCTATCCGGTGCGGCAGCTATCGGCCCCTTTATAGGCGGAGTTTTGATTCAATGGTGGGATTGGTCTGCGATTTTTCTCGTTAATATTCCGTTCGTGGTTACGAGCTTTGTGTTAGCTTGGAGGATGATTCCTAAGGACGAACCGCCAACATCCGTTTCATCCCAGATGTCGTTCCGTAAATGGTGTGCTTTGATTGATGCGACAGGGATTCTGCTCTTTATCGTGGGTCTGGTCGCCTTGCTGGTGGGATTACTGTCAGCAAAATCATCTGGCTATGTCTCGTTGGGTCCTGTCATTATCGGACTGATTGGCCTTTTTGCACTGGGGGCTTTCGTACGCCATGAGTTAAAAGCGGCATCACCCTTTATTCCTTTGCGCACATTCGCCAAATATCCTGAGATGACTTGGGTTAATATCGAATTCATGCTCGTTAACGTACTTTATTACTCACTCTTTTTCGGGCTTCCGTCCTACTTGCAAATGGTACGTCATGTCAGCGAATCCCATACAGGGATTCTGATGTTAAGCTTAGGCTTATGCTCGCTCATTGTTTCTCCACTAGCCGGACGATGGATAGATAAATCAGGACCAGGGCCCGCATTGCTGACATCCGGAATACTAATGACACTAGGATCGGTATGGATGGTGACCATGAGTCCAACTTCACCGGTTATCAGTGTATGTGTGTCGTTGGCTGCATTCGGTGTTGGGAACGGGTTAAACAATGTCGGTATGCAAGTGGCTCTGTTCAAAAGCTCGCCAAAAGAAATGATCGGTGTAGCATCCGGCGTATTTATGACATCAAGATATCTGGGAACCATTCTCTCTTCCTTATTGCTGGGCATCATAATGGGAGGTAAGTTCAGCGCTGGGGGATTTCGACTGCTTGGTTTGATCCTCTCGGTCATTGCATTGTCTTTGGTATGCATGAGTTGGCGGCACAGGAACTCACGACAACTGGAAGAGTCTTAGGTGATGCTCTAAACAAAGAAACTCTACAACCACATGGGTTGTAGAGTTCTTTTGTTCATTCTGCAATGAATGGTTATTGAATTAGAATTTAAGGATTCCCGAGGTATGCAGCAACACCAGGAATACCAGAATAGGCGCAATATACCGGAGCATGAATAACCAGATGCGGAACCAGCGCGCCTGTAGTCCAGCCGCTTCTGCTGCCCCCTTCCAGAAATAACCGGCAAAAATGGTGATCAGCAGACCGCCAAGCGGCAGCATAATGTTGGAGGTAATGAAATCCATCCAGTCGAACAGGGCTTTGCCGCCAAACGTAAGTTCAGGGAACATTCCCAGCGACATTGCTGAAGGAATACCGAGCAGAAAACAGACCAGAGACAATACCCAAACCGAACGTTGACGGCTCCAGTTCCAGCGTTCCATCGCGAAGGATACAGGCACTTCAAGCAGGGATACAGCTGAGGTCAAGGCGGCAATCGCCAGCAGGATGAAGAACAGACCGCCGAAGAACGAACCTAACGGCATAGCCGAGAAAGCCGCCGGCAGAGCGATGAATATCAGCGAAGGTCCTTGGTCAGGCGCAATGCCAAACGAGAACGTAGTCGGGAAAATAATCAATCCGGCGATAAACGCATAGATCAAATCTCCGGCTCCTATCGCAAGTGTAGCGGTGCCAAGCGACTGATTTTTATCCACATATGAACCGTAAGTCAAAAGAATCCCCATTCCGAGTGATAACGAGAAGAAGGCATGTCCCAAGGCGACCAGTGCGGATTCTGCCGTCAGTACCGAGAAGTCCGGTTTGAGGAAGAAGGAAACCCCTTTATCTGCACCCGGCAAGGTTAGCGCACGAATCATCAATACAATAAGGAGTACAACCAGGCCGGGAATCAATACTTTATTAAATTTCTCAATCCCGCCCGATACCCCCAGGATAACTACTCCCGCAGTAATCAGGATGGCTACACCCTGCCAGACAATCGGCAAGGACCCTGAGATAAATGAACCAAATTCACCTGCATAATCAGTCGTGCTGAACAGTTGTCCATTGAAGGCAATCATTGCATAGTGCAGCGTCCAACCTGCAACAATAATATAAAAGGAGAGGATTAGAAAAGGCGCAATCACTTGCAGTATTCCAGCTGCCTTCCAGCCTTTTCCGCCTCCGGCACGGATGAACGACGTCGCCGCGCTTCCGCGGCCACTGCGTCCGATGGCGAGTTCGGCCAATAGCACAGGCAAGCCGATCAGCACCAGACAGACGATGAAGAGCAGGAAGAAAGCCGCTCCGCCATTTTCTCCTGTAATATAAGGAAATTTCCACATATTTCCTAGACCCACCGAGCTGCCGATGGCCGCGAAAATAAAGCCGCTGGAGGAGAAACGTTCCTTTTTCTCCGAGAGCAGGCTCTTTTCACCTTTATACTGATTCATTTCATAACGCCCCATTTTCTTTTTTTTAGAACTCATTATAGCTTAAGTACCCATCGGAGTCATATGGTAATTTCTAATTTCTCAACTATTCATTCAAGTTAAAAGAGTTGCATTTATCATTTACAATGTTCTCTCTTTCAATTAGAATGATTTACATTGTGTTAATATTTACTTAGTGTAAACCATTCGCGGGAGGGCTTTGATATGAGCAGCTTACCTAAGTCTGCCAGATTTCCACTTTTCATTCTAATGCTGAATCTGTTTATCGCTTTATTGGGACAAGGTATGGTCATCCCCATTCTTCCTGAATACTTAAAACAATTTAATGCCTCAGGGGCTGCAGCCGGGTATCTTATTGCTGCTTTTGGAGCCGCACAGTTTATTTTTTCACCTATAGGCGGGCAGCTTTCGGATCGGTGGGGCCGAAAATCAATGATCATATCCGGTCTGTTTTTAACGGTCATTGCGGATCTGCTGTTTGCTGTATCTGCGACATTGCCGCTTCTGTATATTGCCCGATTTATCGGGGGAATAGGTATTGGATTAATGGTTCCTTCCAATATGGCCTATGTCGCTGATATTACCACACAGGAAACCCGCGCTAAAGGAATGGGATTATTGGGGGCTTCCATGAATTTGGGTATGGTACTTGGTCCAGGGTTAGGGGGGATTATCGCTGAATTCGGCATACGTGTCCCCTATTTTTTTGCGGGTGGGCTTGGACTTGCAGCGACGCTGCTTAGTATCTTTATGCCAGAGACACTTCCCAAGGAAAGACGGAAATCCGTTAGTAAACGGGTACGCCGGGAGCCCCTTCGCAACCTGATCCTAAATTCATTCCGGACTTCGTATTTCCGCTATCTCCTACTCATTCTGATCATGACATTTGGTTTGATGAATTATGAAACGGTGTATGCCTTATTTGTGGAACAAAAGTACGGTTTTGATGCCGCTAAAATCTCAATTATAATTACGGTAGGTGCAGTTATAGGCATCATTGTGCAGATCTGGCTGCTTGATTATCTCATTAAGCGGCTAGGCGAGATGAAACTTATACGTCTATCTTTGGTGATCACGGCAATAAGTTTGCTCTTAATGATCATCAAGTTTAATTTAGGTTATCTGATCGTAGTATCTGCCCTGTTTTTTGCCTTTAATGCATTCTTAAGACCAACGGTAAGTACGCTGATTGCCAACTCAGCTGGTGATCGGCAAGGATATGCTGCCGGATTGAATACAACGTATACCAGCATAGGAAATATACTTGGGCCGATTTTAGCAGGTCAGTTGTTTGACAAACACATGAATATACCCTATATTTTTGGTGCACTTATCCTTACATCTGCTCTTTTCTTAACCTTGCGAAAGCCAAAAAATGATAAAGAACGGATCGCTGCCTATGACTGAGAACTGGCATCAGAATTTGAGAAACAAAAACCGGGAAGAACTAATTGCTGCGGCTAAGGAACTTTTTATGAAGCAAAGCTTTCTCAAAGTTAATATTAAAGATGTATGCCTCGTGGCCGGTGTAAGCCGGGTTACATTCTATAAGCATTTTCAATCCATGGACGAACTGATCTTTGAGGTCCAGATGGAAATTCTCCAGAGTATGACCCAATTTGTTGGAAGAGCAGCTTCACCCGAAATGAATGGTAAGCAGATGCTTACTTCGATGCTGGAGGCTTGGATTGATTATGCTTCGCAACATCCAGAGTACATCAAGTTTATTCTTCTCTTCGACCTGCATTATGAAGCCTACGACTCAAGTGATGAACTCAAAGAGCAGTACAATAATTTTGTGAACCGGGAAAAAGAACGCCATTTCCTACTGGATGCTCTGGACATTGGATTTAAAGATGGATCGTTAAAGTCAGATACCGAGCCCTTGAAAACCGCTCATTTTATCTTCATGTCTATGATGGGTTTACTTCAGAAAATGAGCTTGGTTCCCAAGGGCGGTTGGAACAGCGAACTTCAGGATAAACAAATGGCTAAGCGGTTTGTTGGAATGTTGGTTCAGCATTTAAGTGGAATATAACAAATCCCCCTGCCTTTAGGCAGGGGGATTTGTCCATAAACCTGTTTCTATATCATAGAGATGAATCGAACCGGTAGGTCCAGAACTGTTCTGTGCCGAACCGGTCGCGGATTTCTTCATCACTCAGCTCCCGGTTGCCGACGAGTTCCGCCGCTTGGAATTGCGAACGGTGCGCTGTAATCGAAGCCATTTTCTTAACAAGGAATGCTGTTACGTCTACGGTCACATCTGCTTTCCCGATTACCATCTCGTGATTGCTGGCGAAGGCGCTGCAGTACACAAGCGGCCGTTCTGCCGCGGGGAGCCGGCTGATGGTTCGGATGACGGCGGCCCCGGTGGCATCATGATCGGGATGCACACTGTACCCTGGATAGAAGGTGATGACCAGCGACGGGGTCAATTCCTGGAGCAGTGACAGGATGCGGGAGTCCAGCAGCTGCTGGTCTTCGAACTCAATCATTTTATCATGGAAGCCGAGCATCCTTAAGTCTTGAATGCCAATCGCATGGCAAGACGCTGTCAGTTCCTCCTTGCGGATTGCTGGCAAGCTGACACGGCTCGCGAACGGCGGAATGCCCATATTGCGGCCCATCTCCCCTAGTGTCAGACAAGCATAGGTGACTTGAGCGCCGCCTTCTATGTACATAGCCAATGTCCCTGATGCAACGAATGCTTCGTCATCGGGATGGGGAAATACCACTAAGATGCACTCATGTTTGGCTTGTTTAGTATTCATGGCTGCTTGATCCTCCGCTTTCATTAGAACTTTTCCCGGCTTAATTGCAATGACACAATTAGCTTTCCTTGACTGTCGTGCCCAGCCATGATAAGGCGTTCATGCTCATTCTCATCAACATGCGTAAGGCCCTCTGCATAGATCCAGCCGTTTGCTGTCTTTAATCCGACCCGGTAAGGACCTGTTCCGGAGATGGAGCCGTGCGTATAAGAGACGGCCGCGTTGGTGATGAACGCCGAAGCCGTTGGCCGGCTGCTGTCCAAATGACTGGCATAGGCGCCTGTCGTGAGTTCAAGGTGCAGGTAAAGTTCCTGACCGGTGAGGCGGTCGATCACAGTTTGGATGTCTTGAGGATGTATCGGCAGCATAATGGCCTCCTTGATTGGTGTTTTACCCTTCAACTATATCAGCTTGCAATTCCGTTGCAATTTCAATCATTTTGGGAACTACAGCTTCGTTGGAAATAGCTACATACAAATCACCCATGTAAAGCCGGAAAGGAATTTCCACATCTCCCTGCTTCCACATAAAAAAGTCTCCATCAATGGACATGTTGCTTTCCGGGCCTTTTACGGTAAAAACCTGTGAGTATGCAAAGTCGGGCTTAGCTGCAAAGTAATCTTTGCATTCATCCAAAGAGATGGATGGCTCCGCATTGTTTTCCTGCATTGATCTTGTGATACGAAAACGCTGATTCATTAATATGCCTCCATAATTTTTTTGAAATCTGTAGCTTCTACAAAACAATATTCTCTCATTCTCGGAGTCTACTGTCAAAACTATAGTGTACATAAAATGAACGATGGCTAGCCTCTATCTGTCTTATTGATGAGAACAACAAAAAAGGGGGTGCAGCAGAATGACTGACCGGGAAATTTTCGAGCTGTATAAAGAAGATGTTTATTATTTTTGCTACTATTTGATGAAAAACCAGGCTGATGCTGAGGATATTAGCCAAGAGGTATTTGTCAAAGTGATTTTGGCAGATAGATCAAAGGTAAGAAACCTGAAATCGTGGATTTTGCGAATTGCTTCGAATGAGTGTAACAGCCTGATCAGAAGGCGTAAAACAGGAGTGATGAAAGAATTACGTAATTATTTACTATCCAGGTCTCAGGATTCCAACCCTGTCGAAGAGCATTTAAATCGCCGGGAAACAAAAAAAGAAATTCAAGGCTTATATAGTAAGCTTCCCGACAAAATCAGAATGGTAGTAGTCCTTCGTTTTATTAACGAATTAACTGTACCCGAGATCTCTAAAGTGATGGACATACCCGAAGGAACTGCAAAATCCAGACTAAATAAGGGGCTCAAGCTGTTAAAGGGCAAAATGGTTGGAACTCAACTAAAGGAGATGAGCAGCAATGAATCAGTATATTAAAAAGGATAAGAACATTCCTCTGCCGGATTATGATTTAATGTGGACAGCCATAGAAAAAGAAGCATATCAACGCCAAATAAATCTGCAGCCTTCGCAGAATATTCCTAGACATCGTGCGAAGGTTGTTCCCATCAGTATCGTTTTCTCATGTATCTTGCTTGTCGCCATTCCTGTATACGCTAGTGTGACGATCAATTGGGATAAAATTGGCGGCCGTAGTGTGACCAATGCATTAAAAAACGGTATCGGCCAGCAGTATGATCTCCAAGCTTCCAGTTCTGGAGTTACAATGAACTTGAACGGTGTGGTGACGGATGGAGAAAAAATGAAAATGCTCATATCTTTGGATACTAAAACAGACCTAAGCCAATATATTGGAATTGCTACAGAGAAAAATACCATGACAAGTGAATCCGGTAGCGAGGCAAAAGTATACGGCAATTTAGAATACGACCCGGAAAGCAAGAAACTCCTTGGTGTATACGAAACCCCTGATACATTAAAGGATGATAAAAAAGACTACAAATTTGAAGCGCAAAATCTTATTTTTCTCCGTAATAGGGATATTCCCTTAGAATCTAACCCTCAAGCCGGAGATACGATTGTTACCGGATCTACACAGTATCCAACCCTCCATATTGAATCCGTTCGACAAGCTTCAAATCAAACCATTATCCGCTATAGAGTCGCTGCTTCACCATCTGACTTGGGACGCGGCACCCCGCAACTGGTAATTAATGCTGGTGGTCAAGTGAAAGAAGCAGTTCCTACCATCATGCCTAGCGAAGGTTCGGATTTGTTTATTGAACAGGTATTCGATATGACTGAACCCGATTGGAAGGATGCCAGTCTTCATTTTAGTTACATTGAAGAAGCAAAACGGATTTCGGGCAGTTGGAAGTTTGATTTTAAAGCAGATGGAAAAAAGGCAAGTGAAGCTATGTACACTAAGAAATTGTACACCAGTCCTGAAGTCCAAAAAAAGACAGGCATAACGTTTGATCAGCTGGTGATTACCCCTTTAGTTATCCAGATCCTAATCAATGAAGAAGAATCGCTTAAAAAAGGAATTGTCCACTACAAAACTGCTCAGCTGGTTATAGGGGATAAAACAATCGCCGGGGATCGGGTTTTAAAAGGAGATGATCCCGAAAGCTATCAGCATTTATTTGAATTTGAATCTTCGGAGTGGTATAAGGACTGGTCTGATGTTCCAATGAAACTTAAATTAAAAGATGCTGTCATTGAAAAACGGGATACCTCTAAGAATTGGATCACGCTAAATAAACCTAAGAAAGAAAAGCAGTTCGCCAAACTTAATGTGGATGGATTTGATATTCAATTCACGTATTATATTGAGGGCGGAAATTTGATGGTCGAGTCCCATTCCGAATCCCCTGGCTTCAAGGGTGTTAACCAAACTACGGTACGGATTAATGGCAAAGAAATAGTACCTGAAATTACACCTAAGGGTATGGTATCTACAGGGGTTAATATCGATAGCTACAAAGGTATTCCCTTTGATGAAAAGATTGAACTGAACCCTGGTATCTATAAATACAGCGATCCAAGCCGGAACGAAGAAGTTAAACTCTAACTGAATTCAATAATAAACCAGCGGCAGTCTTGGATTGGAAAATAAAATCCTAGACTGCCGCTTCTGATATCAGTACTCCCTTTTATTCCCCTTCTTTACGAATTCCCACTCGACCTCAACATTTTTTCTGACTCTTAGTAGAAGACGAAACAATGTTTCTTGTTCTTTTTCAGAAAATCCTGCTAACGCAACCGAATCGGTATGATCCCCTTCTCTCTTCAGAAAAGAGTACGCTTGCTTACCTTTTTCAGTTGTAAATAGCCTTTTAATTTTTCTGTTCGTTTCATCGTCTTTCTTTTCAATAAAGCCTTGGATTTCAAGCTTTTGAATCGCACGTGCTGCTGTTGTTCGGTCCACCTTTATCATTTCCGACAGCTTTTCTTGAATAATTCCCGGATTCTCATATATTCGAACCAGATATAAATACTGCCCTTTTGTAAGATCTAATTCCTTGAACTCTATATTACTTATAGAATCTAATGCCCTCGCAATCATTCCAACTTCACGAAGTATCTCCTTCATTCAATCACCTGCCAGTCCAATATTGTTGTATTTACAACAATATCAATTTTATACATACTTATAATTGTCGTTAGTTCATTATGACGTTCTTTATATAAAAAATAAACACAGAATGAAGCGGGCAAGAATGAATCTCAAAAGAACAGAAAGCTATGGACCGGTTGCTACACCGTACATCAGCCAACTCTGCTAACTGAGTACAAGAGCTGAATACTATAGTCCGTTTACGGATTACATTGAAGACCCCCATAGTGTTTTTATGACGAAAGAATAGAAGCCTGCAAATTAAACAGCACTTCTCCCATTAGGAATGGAGACGTGCTGTTTGCAATTCTCAGTATGGTTAGATTAGAAATGTATCCTAGATAAGCTGAAATCCCCTGCTCACTCGTTCCGCTGATTTTCCAAAACGGCTGCACCTTCAAGCAGCATCAATCCACTCAGCTGCACGCTGAGCTGAACCGGCAGTAAAGGCTTATGCTCCCAAGAAGGGCCGCAGAGTCCCAGCTCGTGGTCCAGTCCTTTCGTCCATAAAGCATGGGCATTCGCCAGAATAACTTTACGGATAGACAGTGTTCCAGGAAACTGCTTCTCCAGCTGAACCCAGTAGCGGATCAGAATTCCTTTGAACAATCCGGTGTCGTCAACGCCTTCATCAGGCAGCATGAATGTAACCGGGTGGCACAATCGGCGTATGCTTGTGTCGGCTGTCCGCAGAGCATCGTCTGCATATTGCTGCTCTCCTATAACACGGTACAGTTCAAGCGCCGCTCCAAGAAACACTCCCTGGCAGTAAGTGAATTCCCAGTCATAATCAATCTGGCCGTCTCCCAGCCTGTTGATTCCGTCCCATACAAAGCCTGAGCCGGGATCCACCAGATGGGCTTTGTTCCATTCGTAAATACGGACCGCCCATTCCAGATCCTCCGGATCCCGGAATAATCCGTACAAACGGGCAGCCAGAATGGCGGCGGGCGCATTAGCCGGGGTGTTCTTATAATCCAGCTGATCCTTCTTCCAGGCCATTCCTCCCCCGAAATGGCTGTTCCACGCGGTTTGAATATCAGACCACAGCTCCAGCACAGCATTCTTGTATTCTTCTTCCCCGGTAGCCTGGTACGCCCGCAGCAGCGCAAGTGCCGTCCACTCCATATCATCATAATAATTATGGGAAAAGGTACCGCCATTATAAGCACGCAGACAACGGCTGAATTCGCGGATACGCAGGGGAGCTGCGGGATCTCCCGTACGTTCATAAGCATCGACAAGCACATCCATCACATGGGCCTGCCACCAATAATAGAAGTTGTCGTCCGGACGGATATGCGCTTTGGGAAACCACTGATTCATAATACCGGTCTCTTCATTGTAATAATGCTGCTGAAGGCAGCGCTGGAACCAGTCCGCACGTGCCTTCCAATCAGCCTGTGCTGAAGCTTCAGTAAAAATGTCCATAGGATCATCCCCATCTGGCGTTAATTATTCACCGATAATAGTGCCAAGCTCAGCCATCCGCTCCAGCAGCTTTATGCCGCTGAGCTGGGAGCTTAGCTGTACAATGCCGCCGGGCGGGTGGCACCAGTCCGTTCCAAACAACGCACTTTCCGCCGCCTTCCCTCTCTCCCAAAGCAGTTCCGCATTTCTTTGAAGAAAGGATGCAGCTTCTCTGGCCTCAGGATCGGACTTTACAAGTTCGGCTGTATAGCGGATCAGTATGCCCTTGAACAGACCGCCATCTCCGCCTCCTTCATCCGGCAACACCCTGAGCTGCGGACCGGTTAGATCTTCAACGGCTGCGGTGAAGGTCTGCCGGGCATCTTCAAGGTAGCCGGCTTGATCCGTAATCCGGTACAGTTCAATTGCGGCGCCTATATACACTCCTTGATTGTAGGTGTATTTCCAGTCTTTATCGATTGTGCCATCCCTCTCACGGTTCAGCCCATCCCAGACAAAACCGGTCTCCGGGTCGACGAGATGTTTCTTTTGCCAGCTTAGAATCCGTTCTGCCCATTCTAAATCCTGCGGATCACCGAAGGCCTGATACAGCCGGGCAGCCAGGATGGCGGCAGGCGCGTTGGCCGGGGTGTTTTTATAATCAAGCTGCGATTTCTGCCAGGCGATGCCGCCGCCCATATGATCGTTCCAGCCCGTCTTGATGTCCTGCCACAGAATTAATGAGGTCTGCTTGTAGCTCTCCTTCCCCGTTGCCTGATACGCACGTAGCCATGATAGTGCCATCCATTCCATATCATCATAGAGCTCATTTGGCCAACTTCCGCCATTGCGGCGGAGAAGACCTTCATGCAGCGAGGCGAGACGTTCTTCGTACCGTCTGTCTCTTGTCCGCAGCAGACCGTCCACCAGCGTATCCACGGCATGAGCCATCCACCAATAGTGAAATATAGTGTTGCATTCTCCATTCGGGCAAGGCGTCTCAATGTTGTACATGCCCATGTCTTCGTTCCAGAAATAATGATCCAGCACTTCCTGCGCCTTGTCCGCCCGTTCCTCCCACAGTCGTGGCTCAATTTTCAATTGCTTCATAAGGCTCTCTCTCCTCATATCTGATCTGGTTTCAGTAGCTGCTTACCCTTTAATACCGCTGAACGCAATGCCCTGTACAAAATAACGCTGCAGGGCCAAAAAGAGCACCAATATCGGCAGAATCGCGACCAGCGCACCGGCCATCATCGGCCCGTAATCGGTCTGAAAGTTATAGGAAAAGGCCTGCAGCCCCATTTGAATGGTCGCTTTATCCGGATCATTTAAGACGATCATCGGCCAAAGGAAACTGTTCCACCCTGCCTGAAAGGTAAAGATGCTTAAGGTAGCCAGTGCAGGTTTGGTGAGCGGCAGATAAATGCGCCAAAAGATCTTAAATTCACCGCAGCCCTCAATCCGGGCCATTTCCAGCATGTCGCTGGGCAGGGTGAGGAAAAATTGCCGCATGAAGAATACCGCGAACGTCCCGGATGCGCCCGGCAGAATAATGCCCCAGAAGGAGTTCATCAGTCCGTTGCCGCCACTGCCGAAAAGATCATTGCCTCCGGCGAATGGAATATGGCGCATCACATAAACGGTCGGAATCATGGTTACGATGCCGGGGATCATCATCGCAGCCAGGAGCACCCGGAAAACCGGCTTATTGAGCCTGAATTTCAGCTTCGCAAAAGCGTAGCCGCTGAGTGAGCCAAAGAATAAATTGGCCAGTACACCGGATACGGCAAGAACAAGCGAATTCCAGAAAAATAAAGCAAATGGCACGGTCGAGAATGCTTTGCGGTAATGATCAAAGGTCAAATGCTTCGGAAACCATTGGATCGGCATCGCAAAGATCTCCTCATCCGGTTTCAGGGACGTTAGTACGCTCCAATAGAATGGCAGGAACATGGCAACAGCAATAACGATACATACGATATAATAAATGGATTTGTTAATGCCCCGCTTCAGGGCGGAGCCGCCGGTAACACCCATAGCTGTAAGCCTCCTTTTTTCCTGGGCAGCCCTGTTTAAATGACTGACTCTTCCGCTTTGGATATCCGCATATTGATCAGTGAAAAGACCAGGATGGCCATCGCCAGCACAAATGCCTGCGCAGAAGCATAGCCCATTTGCAGCTGGTTAAAGCCTTGCTGGTAGATCAGATAGACCGGTGTCTTCGTGACATTGGCCGGCCCTCCCTGCGTCAGAACAAAAGCCTGGTCAAACAGCTGCAGTGCACCGATGATGGCCATGGTACTGACCAGGAAAGTTGTCGGCCGTAACTGCGGCCAAGTGATATACCGGAAGCAATCCATTTTGTTGGCACCATCCAGGCGGGCCGATTCATACAGATAATCCGGAACGCCTTGCAGACCTGCCAGATAAATAATCATATTAGAGCCGACGGACTGCCAGAGTGTCAGCAGGACTATTGAGAGCATGGCCGTTCTTGTCTCGGACAGCCAGGCCGGACCTGTAATCCCAACGTAGGAGAGCAAACCGTTAATCAGCCCAAATTCCGGGTGCAGCAGCCAGATCCATACCGTTGCTGCCGCGACAGCTGAAGTCAGCGTAGGCAGATAATAAAAGGTGCGGAACAGCTTCACCCCGCGCCACGCCCGGCTGAGCAGCAGTCCCAATAGCAGTGAAATTAGAATATTGAGCGGCACAAAAATCAGCGAATACAGAAACACATTGCGGAAGGTTTTCCACAGCAGATCATCATGAGCCAGCCGCCGGTAGTTATCAAGCCCGATCCAGTCATTTCGGCTAAGCACATCATAATTGGTAAAGCTGAGATATAAGGCCATTACTACTGGAATAATTGTAAAGACCACGAACAGCAGCACTGTAGGTGTGATGAACAAATAAGCAGTCCGCGCCTGATGTCTTTCCACTTTTCTCATGGAAGCCATACAACTCCCCCCTTCATTATGCGGCAAGGTTCCATAGCAGCAGGGAGGCACCGTCTCCCTGCTGCTACAACTGTCACTTCACAACTTCGTTATCCTTAAGCATTTGGTCTCCCTGCTCCTGAGACTTCTTAAGTGTGTCCTCAATACTCAGTTTGTTCTGCTGGTTAAGCTGAAGATTCGGCGCCAAGGCGTCCGTCTCCATCACGGAATAGCCGGGATGTGACGGGCGGACCTTAGCAAATTCCAGGGTTTCCATAAAAGGTTTCCACAGCGGATCATCCTTGAAGAACGGGTCCTCCATCGAAGGCTTGAAGCCAGGCAGGTTCAAGCTGGTCTTAGCCCACAGCAGAGCGTTGTCTTTGTTAGCCGTCCACCATTTGATAAATTCCCAGGCCTCATCGTGATGCTTGGAGCCCTCAGGAATAACCAGGCCGAAGCCGCCCATCACACTGCCTTTGTCACCGTTAGGGCCTGCTGGCGGAGGAACAACGCCGTATTCCAGGTCTTTGCCGTATTTATTGTAAGTGCTGAGCATCCATGGGCCTGAATAGAGCATAGCGACTTTTCCGGTAACAAAGGCATCCTGGCCTTCTCCGAGCCCCAGCTCAAAGCCCACTTTGTACACTTTATCTTTGTTCATCATCCGGTCCCAGAATTCGAGCACCTGCTTACCCTGCTCATTGTTGAAGTTGGTCTTCCCGTCTTCGGTCAGCATGGTGCCGCCCGCCTGCTGGAGATACATGTTGAACAATCCCAGGTCTGCCATGGAGAAGCCTGCTACTTCAAGCTTGTCTCCGTTCCATTTCGTCAGCTTCGCAGCCGCCGCTTCAAGCTCATCCCAAGTCGTCGGCGGCTGAAGCCCGGCTTCGGCCAGCAGCTTCTTATTGTAGAATAGTGCACGAGCGTCTACTGTAAGCGGCAGACCGTATAATTTATTGTCGTAAGAAAGTTCGTTCAGCGATTCGCTGTAAAAATCATCTTTGGAGATCCCATCACGTGTTAAATAGTCATCCACCGGATGCAGCACATTTTTGGGCGCATAAAGTGAAGTCCGCCAGCGGTCCCAGAAAAGTACGTCAGGAGCACCGCCGTTCGTGGCCGCAGTAAGAAATTTAGTGATCATATCCTGCTGCAGCACGTATTTCACGTGAATTTTATCCTGCGATTTGTTAAAAGCATCGACCATCGTTTCGAACTGCTTCTGGCCTTCTCCGCCCCAGTCCCCCCAGAAAGTAAGCTCTGTCTTCTTTGCACTCTTGCCGCCTTGCTCTGTTCCGCTTTTCCCTGCATTGGCATCCCCGGAATTGCCAGAATTACCGCCACACCCGGCGGCCAGACCAGAGACCGTCACCAGAGTAAGTGCTGTAATCAACCATTTCTTCATTGTTTTCATCCCCCTCAGACTATTTGGTATGTCATTGTTGCCGTTCATTTAGCTGCGCTTTACTTCGATTCCGCAGCGCATGAGCACCAGCTCGCAGAACATCATATTGGCCCAAGAGAACCATGGACGGGTGTACGCGCCGGGATCATCTGCATGAAAAGCTTCATGCATATACCCGGTACCGTCATCACACTGCGCCAGCCGGTCAAGAATGGATTGCTGTTCCTCTGTATTTCCTGAAGTCATTCCTTGCACTGCTAAGGCGATTGGCCAGATATAACGGTTTGGGGTATGGGGACTGCCAATGCCTGCTGCGGCTATGCCTGAATAGAAATAGGGATTACTCTTGCTCAAAATGAAGCTGCGGGTATTCATATATACAGGCTCATCAACTGGAGAGTAGCCGAGATAAGGAATGGAGAGCAGGCTGGGAACATTGGCATCATCCATCAAATTCACACTACCAAGTCCATCTGTCTCATAGGCATACACAGTCCCAAACTCAGGGTGGTCCACAGTACCGTGTTGCCGGATACCTCCTTCGATCTGCTCCAGCAGGTGTTGCGCGGAAGCTGCAAGCTCAGAGCTGTTCAGCACCTCACCGGCAATTTCACACACATACCGGAGAACAACGACAGCGAACATATTGGCCGGGATGAGATAGCCATATTCGCAGGCATCGTCGCTTGGTCGAAACCCGGACCAGGTCATTCCTGTATAGGCCGTCAGGCTGCCTTTGCCTTCACGGACCAACGTATCCGTGGGTGCTCCATGTAGGCGTTGAAACGTATAGAGGGAATCGCGCTCATGGTTCTGTTCGGTGGTCCACAGTTCAATAATCCGCCGGACCCCTTTTTCAAAAGCAGCATCAAATTGGCTGGTCCGTCCGGTATTCTTCCACAGTAAATAGCTGAGCTGGATCGGATAACATAAGGAATCTACTTCGTATTTCCTCTCCCAGATCCAGGGGTTCATTGCCGTGAGATCATCCTGATGCCCCCGTCCATCCGCCTCTTGATTAAAAGCGTTTGCATAAGGATCAATCTCGATAAAAGCAAATTGCTGCTTAATCAATCCTTCGATCATGTCTGCTATTTCTTCATCTTCAGCGGCAAGGATCAGAAAAGGCCTGACCTGTGCGGCAGAATCCCTCAGCCACATGGCAGGAATATCACCAGTAATGACAAAGGTCCTTCCGTCTTTATTGCGTTTTATTGTTGTATTCCAGGTGTTCGATAAACATTGTTCGAACATGTCCGCCAGTTTTGGGCGGTCCTGCAATATTGTCCGAACCTGTGCAGCCAGCCGTTGTATGGATTGGGGTAGTTCATTTGAAGAGTACAGTTGAAATAACCTCCCTTTTGTATTTTTATTAAGCGCTTTCATTAAATAGTATATTGGTATACAAATAATATGTCAATCAATATTTTAAACTTAATGATATATCATTTCAAGAATCTGGATATAAAAAAACCCATCCGATTGAATGGGTTCGTCGCTATCTGTTGCCGTTACTTTCGAACTGCAGGTCCGGTCGAGCTGCCGGGGATCAGCTTCGCCTCCAGCATTACCTTATTCGGTACAGAATGCCCATTCATAATTGTCAGCACATTCTCTACCGCAAGCCGACCCATCTCTTCTTCATTCTGGCGCATATGGGTGAAGGCATAACCTCCTCCAAGTTGTGTCGGCGGACTGTCGAAGCAAATAATGGAGATATCCTCGGGGATGCGCAGTCCCAGGCGTTCCACCGCTGTCTTTGCGAGCAAGGCAATATTGTACTCAATGGCAAACAGCGCAGTAATGTCTGGGTGACTCTTCAGATGGGATTCCAGGCGCGCGAGATCATGTTCAATATTATCCGGGTTAAAAAACTTCGGCAATGTCGAGGTTAAGTCACTGACCCACAGCTCCTTATCCACCATGATTCCCCGCTGGGCGTGTGCCTGTATGAAGCCTTCAATCCGGTCTTCGACGGCAGTGGTATCGACCGGCGGAGGCGAAAGAAATGATATATGGGTATGTCCCAAATCAAACAAATACTCTGTAGCTTCAAGCGCTGCCTGAAGATTATCCGTGCTGATCGATGCGGCGGCTACCCCTTTTAAATGTCTGTCCACCAGCACCAGAGGGAAACGGCCAATGACCAGCTTGAGGATTTCCGCGTTGAAATATTCGCCCTGCGCCGGGAAGATAATCAGCCCATCCACACCCAGGTTGAGCAGCTTCTGGATGGATTGCTCTTCATTCTCGGGAATACCGAAGGTTCTCCGCAAGACCAGAAAGCAGTCATTATCGCGTGAAGCCTGCTCCATGCCATAGATCAGCCCCGTACCGTAGCTGTTTCCAAAATCGGTGATGATCAGCCCGATGGTCTTCTCTTCTACATTGATTGCAGGGATTCCGGTACTTGTTCCTGGAGGCAGCTCCTGAAGTTCAGCGGCCGGATCGGCCACAAACGAGCCCCTGCCCGGCTTACGGACGATCAAATGCTCGGCGGCCAGCAGCTCAAGTGCTTTTTTACTGGTAATACGGCTTACATTATAGCTATCAGCCAGTTCTTTCTCGGAAGGAACACGCTCTCCAAGCTTATAGGCTTGAGTCAATATGCTCTCCTTCACTTCGTCAAAGATCTTCTCATACATCGGCTTAGAAGACGTCGGTTCGTTCATGACCTTCACTATCTCCTGACTCTTATTATTCATGATTTACATAATAATATATCATGATATATTATGATTGTCGATGTATACCTAGTCTTTCTGTCTTCATTATAGATCTGACTGCAAAAAACCTAACAGACGGACGCAATATAGCTGTGTCCGTCTGTTAGGTAGATTTTATGAACTGCCGCTGATGTAGTTCAAGTTAATCAGGTGATCTCAAGAAACAATGCACAATCAAAAGGCTGAAGCAGGATGGGATTGGATTCATGCCATTCCTTGGAGGCTTCAGACTTCAATTTCGGGTTGCAACCCTTGTTCATTCCACTTACTTCCGAAACCAGACTCCATCCCTTTGGAACATCCAATTCGCATACCGTCCGGTTATGATTCATGACAAAGAAATAAGTACCGTCCTTGCCCCGTCTCCGGGTAATCTCGACACCTTCCGGTGCGGCTGCGATTCCACAGACCCCAGCGTCGCCAATCATCTCCAAGATCAGCTTTTCCATCGTCTCCGGCCCCAATTCCGTGCCGGCATAATAGGCTCGTCCCCTGCCGTAAGTATGGCGGGTAACCGCCGGTGTCCCGGCATAGAAATCCTTGGTGTATACGGCTAGTACCTCTGCGCCTTCCACAGTGATCACATCGCACCACAGCTCCGCTTCCTCTTCAGACCTCCCGCCTTCATCTTCCGTTTGGGTTGCTCTGGAAATCCCCTCATCATTCAGCCAGCTCACACTCTGCCCGAATTGGCGCAGACAGTCGTAATCGTAGATGCTTAGACCCAGCAGCTGCGAATATTTTCCCGGCAGCGTCAGTGGGATAGCGGCATTATCCCGGTCCTTGACTGCGGTCCGCATATCGAGCAGGACATGCCCGCCCGCTTCTGTATATTCATATAGTCTTCGGCATAGCTCTGAATCGGTGACGAACAGGAGCGGAAAAATCAGCACTTTATACTTCGAGAAATCGTCATTTTCGGAAATCAGATCTACAGGGATATTGTGATCAAATAATGCTTTATAATAACGGTGCAGATGTGCGACGTAGTTCAGGTCGGGATGATGCGGCTGGATTTGCAGCGCCCATTCCTGGTCGTAGCTGAACACAATCCCAACCTCGGCTTCGGGAAGTCCCCCGCGGAAAGCCTCCATATGAGGAGCCAGTTCAGCTATGCTGTCGCGGATTTCCTCGTATCGGCGACCCGGAATACGGCTGTGGGGCAGAATGCCGTGCCAGTACTGCTCGCTGCCGAACAGGCAGGTATCCCACCGGAAATAGACGATGGTATCCGCACCATGGGCAACGGATTGAAAGGTCCAGAGCCGCATCTGCCCCGGCCGGGGCGTTGAGCCGAGAATTTCCGTCCCTGTCGGTCCGGCGAGCTGCTCCATCACCCAGAACGGCTTCCCTTTGGTTCCCCTCATAAGATCGAGCGCCATGCCGAGGTGGGAGGGCGAGCTGCGCTTGATCCGCTCCTCCAGAAACAGCATCGGGTATTGATCGTGGGAGATGAAATCCAGATCCTTCGCCAGCTCGAAATAATCAGTCTTGTCAAAGAAGCCCATAAAGTTATGCGTAATAAGATGGCCGGGACATACCTCCCGCAGTATATCCGCCTGCCACTTTTGGAACTCGACGACCAGACTGGAGCAGAATCGTTTCCAATCTAGCAGAAGCGATGGATTATGGCTGTTAGGTGTAGCAAGTGGAACGGGAATCTGCGAGAAAGAGGTATATGTCTGGCTCCAGAACACCGTTCCCCACGCCTGGTTCAGGCCTTCGATCGTCCCATGCCGTTCCTCCAGCCATCGGTGGAACCTTGCCCGGCAGTGATCACAATAGCACAAATTACGGTGACTGTTACCCAGCTCATTGTCAATTTGCCAGCCGACAACATAGGGGTTGTCCCGGTAGCGCAGAGCCATGGTCCGCACAAATTCTTTAATATGCTTCCGGTAGTGTGGATGCGACTGGCAGTCATGATGCCGGCCGCCAAAGCCTACCCTCTGTCCCTCCGCATTCAGGGGATACAGATCTGGATGAAGCTCCATCATCCACACCGGCGGAGCCGCCGTCGGCGTGCCCAGCATGGTTGTAATCCCCTGCTCTCCCAGCAGTTCAATGGCTTCGTCCAGCCAGCCGAAATCATAGATGCCGGGACTCGGCTCCATCTTAGCCCATGAGAACTCCGCCATCCGCACAACCTCGATGCCCATCTCCTTCATCATTACTGCATCCCGCTGCCACAAGTCGGGCGGACAATGCTCGGGATAATAATCAACACCAAATTTCATGGCTTGCGTAACTCCTTCCCATTCACGAGGTAATGTCCAGCTCTTTAATCTATTCGTGTTTATCCTTTAATCGCACCGTCAATCATGCCGGAAATAAGCTGTCTCTGAAAAATCAGAACGATAATAAGCAGCGGCAGTACGCTTACAACCGAACCGGCCATGATGAGATGATAAGGTGTATTGTTGCTGTCCTCCAGCGCCTTGAGCGCCACGGACAACGTCATATGCTCCTGGGAGCGCAGAATCACGGACGGCCACAGAAAGTTGTTCCACTGCTTGACGAACAGGATAATCCCCAGGGCGGCGAATGCCGATTTCAGGTTGGGTAGAATGATCCGGCGGAACATGCCAATCTCGCTGCAACCGTCGATTCGTGCCGCCTCCATCATTTCATCGGGAATGGAACTGCAGTACTGCCGCATGAAGAAGATGCCAAAAGCATTGGCCAGATCGGGTAAGATCACTCCCCAGATGTTGTCGATGAGATGCAGGTTCTTATAAATGACGAACAGTGGAACCATCGTTGCTTCATGAGGAATCATTAGCGAAGCGAGCACGAAGACGAACAGAATGTCCTTGCCGCGAAACCGATATTTGGCAAAGGCGAACCCGGCCAGGCTGCAGAACAGCAGCGCAGTAATCGTCATCGTCGTGGACAGCAGCAAACTGTTCCAGGTGATAATGCCAAATTTACGGTTCACGAACAATTCAGTGAAGTTCTCCCAATGTAGCGTTGTCGGCAGCCAGATCGGCGGATTGACGAAGATTTGGCTGATATCTTTCAGCGATGAGCTGAATAACCAGAACAGCGGAAACAACGTGATGAGGGAGACCACGGCCATCAGGACAAATGCTGCACCAGCGGTCAGACCCTTCTCACCTGAACGGCTGGCCCTTTTCGCCGCAGACTTCTTTTTCGTTTGAGTCAAAAGCGTCATTCGGTTCTCCCCCCTTATTTCTCATCGAATAGACGCATCTGGATCAGCGATATGCTCATCATCAAGATGAAGAAGCAGACAGCGATTGACGAGGCGTAGCCGAAGTTGAAATTCTGAAAGCTTTCGTTATACAGCATCAGCACCGGCGTCAGCGTCGAATTTAGCGGACCGCCTTTGGTAAGAATGTACGGCTCGGTAAAGAGCGAGAAGGTGCCGATTGTGGACAGCACGGTGCAGAATAGCAGCATTTTTTTGACCAAAGGAATGGTAATGAAGAAGAAGCTTTTCACTTTCGTCGCTCCGTCGACATAAGCTGCTTCGTACAAATCCTTCGGAATACTTTGCAGACCGGTCAGCAGCAGCAGCATATTGTAGCCGAGCCAACGATACAGTACCATTAACGCCACAGAAAAGCGCGCCCACCACGGGGAATCAAGCCAAGGAAGCGGAGACTTGATCCAACTGAGGTTAAGCAGGAACGTGTTGATCAGCCCGTCTTGGGTATTGAATAGCAGCACGAATACGAATGATACAGCGACCACCGACACAAAATTCGGCACAAACAGAGCCATCCGGAAAAACCCTTTGCCCACCATCCATTTGGAGTTAAGCATACTGGCAAAGATTAAGCCAAGAAAGAGCATTAGCGGCACATACATCAGGAAGATGACTAAGCTGTTCCACAGCGACAGCCAAAAGTAATGATCCTTCAGCAGCGCCGTATAGTTGTCCAGCCCGATGAATAGCTTGTCACTTGCACCGTTCCATTCCGTGAGACTGAGATAAAACGAATAAATAATTGGATACAGTGAAAAGATTCCAAATAAAATAAAGTATGGGGAAATGTACAGATACGGAGCGTAACGCATCTGTCTGTTCCATCTTGTCTTGCCCATAGATATTCTCACCTCCTTGATCCTTGCTGCTGTCTACTCTCTTTTGGTCTTCTGCCGGAGTTCATCGGCCATTGTCTTTAGCGCATCTCCAGAGGAGGCGTCATTCAGGAACACCTTTGCCCACACGTCCGTCATCAGCTTGTTGGCCATCGGGAAATCGGAGGTGTAAGCAAGCGGATAGGTGCTCTCCAGTGATTGGGCATACACTTTTAAGATAGGCTGGCCCTTGAAGTAATCAAATTGCTTGTCCATTGCCGAGTCGGAATATACTGTCTTCAACGAGGGGAATAGCCCAGCTTCCAGCATCATTTTGGTCTGAGACTCCTTATCGCCGAGCATGAATTCGATGAATTTCCAGGCTTCTTCCGGGTGCTTCGAGTTTTTATTTATCGCCATGTTGGACCCGCCTTGGTTAGCCCCGCCATATTTATCGTCTGCTGACCATTTCGGCATCGTCGTAACTGACCATTTGCCCGAATCCTGCGGCGAGTACTGCTTTTCGATGATCGCGTCATGCCAGGAACCGCCGACTACGCTGGCGATTTTACCCTCACCGATGGCATTGCCCCAAGGGTCGGAGTTGGCGCGGGCGTCATAGACAAGCTCTTCCTGCTGCATCTTGATCAAGTAATCTGTGATCTCCTTCACTTCCGGGCTATCGACCGTGACCTTGCCGTTCTCGTCAAAATACCAGTATCCGCGCTGCCACATCATAGATTCGAACACGCGGTTGCTGGAATTGGTCTTCGAATCGCCGTACATGAACGCTCCTGTCTTCTCCTTCACCAGCTTGGCGGCTTGATAATAATCGTCCCAAGTCTTAATCTTGGCGGCGACCTCATCCGGATCGGTCGGCAGACCGGCCTTAGCGAACAGGTCATTCCTGTAGAACATCACCACCGGGCCGCTGTCCCATGGCATGGCATAAATTTTATCGTCCATGGTGGCGTCCTTCCATTTGTAGGGAACGATATTATCTTTATATGGAGCCACACGTTCGGTAATGTCGAGCAGCGAATTGATCTCCACCATCTGTGATAGATTCGTCGATTCGAGCGCCAGCACATCCGGCACCGCGTCGTCAGTATTGGAGGACACCAAATACTTCTGATAAAGATCGGTGGATTTCATGGTTTGGAACTCAACTTCGATATTGGGATAAGCTTCCTTGAACCGGTCCATATTTAGATCAATCCCGGCTTTGGCCTGCTCCCAAATCCAGACGACAAGCTTCACCTTCTCCTCTCCCCCCTGATCCGTTCCAGCCGATCCGGAATTACTCTGTGTGTTGGAACCAGAGCAGGCGCTTAACAGCATGGAAGCTGTAAAAAGCATGGAAAGCAGCATTTTCCCTCTTTTGTTATGCATTGTTTGACCTCCTTGAGTGGGTTGATACCATCATAAGAGAAATGTAAGGGTTTTCAAATCCGACTGCCGTTCGAAAAAGGTTCACTTTTATTGGAATGTAATAAAAAAGCCCGTTTTCTACACGGGCGAAAGGTCAATTCATTGGATTTTGGTGTCTTTTTGTTTGTTGGCGGTATTGTCCCGGAGCGAATCCGACACTTTTCTTAAACCATTTGGCGAAGTATTTGACGTCTCCAATCCCGATCTTCTCCGCTACTTCCTCCATACGGTAGTCTGTCATTGCCAGCAGATTCTGTGCCCGTTCCAGCTTTTTCTGGGAAAGAAAATCAATCAGGCTGCTGCCTGTTGCTTCTTTGAATACGGTGCTGAAGTAACTGCGGCTTATACCGATCCGGTCGGCGATTTCGCCGACTCGGGGATCGAGATGCAGATGGTGGTTGATATAGTCAATGGCGCTGAGAATATCCTCCTTATGCTGGCGGCTAACCAGACGGGTCTCGCGCTCGATTGCCCGCAGGCGCAACAGACGCAGCACGCCCTCTATCCATCGTACCCCGCCCTCAACCGGCCCCTCCAGTCTCCATCCCAATCCGGGATTACGTGAACTCTTCAGATGCAGCAGTTCATGCTCCGCCGTATCCCGTTCCGCCCAGTGGCAGGCCAGCAGCGCAGTACCGTCTGGACACGGTAAGAACGCACGTCCTGGTGACCCGGATGCAAATGCCTCACCAATCTTTAGAAAAGCTTTTGGCTCCGGTTCCGGGCCTATTGGGGAGGGGACTTCATTGCGGTATTCCTTCCGTTTGTCATCAGACATCGAAAAACTGGAATTGTTAGCGCTTCCATTATCATACAAATGAAAGATGCAGCCGCCTCGGGTCATCCAGCTCCAATCTCCATTCAGCTTGGCTACCAGCCTCTCGTCTGCACTGATATCCTGTACCCGAAGCCACTCCATTACAATTTGCATCTCGTCCTCAGATGCTGCCATGGAGGACTGATTCTGCAGATGAAGCTCGCATTCACGCCGGATTTTATCGAGGCATCGCTCCATTTCCTCGTCGCCCATGCTGGTTTTTACAATATAGTCGGAGATACCGAGCTGGATCCCCTGCTGTGCGTAAGCAAAGTCGCGGTGACAGCTCAGAAACAGGATTTTGACATGGGGATATCTGTGTCTAATTTTATGAGCCAGCTCGATTCCGTCCATCTCGGGCATCACGATGTCGGTAATGACAATGTCGGGTTCATGATTGAGCACCTTCTCCCAGCCCAGGATGCCGTTAGGTGCATCGCCGACGACTGCCATGCCATGTCTGTCCCAGTCCACTGTCATCCTCAGCCCTTTTCTCACAAGCTGTTCATCATCAACGATAAGCACCTTCAGGGGTAAATCTCTCCGTAATTCTTTGGCCATCGTATGATCACCTTACTTCCGTGGTTTCGTTCGGACTCTATCGTAAAATCGCAGTTTTCGCCAAAATGCATGTTAAAGCGCTCTCTGACATTCCGCATGCCAAGTCCTCCTTTTTTGCCCGGAATGACTTGGCCGTTCCTCACATAGAGCAAATGCTCCGGCTTGATACCGATCCCGTTGTCAGTTAACTCCGCCTTAATTTCGCCTGATCCGGAGACGAGTGACAGCCTAATTTCACCTGCTCCGTCTGTAAAGCCGTGAAAAAAGATGTTCTCCAGTAGCGGCTGGAACACCATCCGCGGCACCAGGCAGGACATCAGCTCCGGCTCGGCCTCCAGCTTGAAACTAAAGGCATCATCGTACCGGAGCCGCTGGATTTCGATAAAATGAAGCACTAAAGCCAGTTCCTCCTCAAGCGGCACCAGTGTTTTAGTCACTGCAAAAGTGCTCTCCAGGACGGCAACCAGATGCTCAATCATTTTCTGAATATCGCGGCGCCCGGCCAACCTCGCCTTCCACTGAATGCTGTTCAGTGTGTTAAATAGCAGGTGGGGGTTGATCTGGTAGTGAAGCGCCCGCAGTTCCGCTTCGCTCTTCAGCTTTTCGCTCCGGCTGATCTCACGCACCAGATCCTGGATTTGTCCGGTCATCCGGTTGAAGGATTGGCTTAAATAGCCCAGCTCATCGCTGGTGAGCACCGGGGTCTGGATGAACAGCTCCCCTTGTCCGAATCTTCGCATCGAATGGGTCAGCTTTTGAATGGGCCGCGTAAGCCGAAGCGAGAAGAAATGGGCCATCGCGATGGCGAAGAGCAGCGTGCAGCCCGCAACAATCAGCGTATAGTTCAGGATCACGCCCGAGGAGCGATAGAACTCAGCATGCGGCATTCTGGCCTCAACAGTCCAGCCCTCCCGCTCCATAACGCCGGACCAGACAATATCGTCCTCCGAACTACTGTATTTCTCCGAGCTTTGCAGCAGTACGCTTCCGTCCGCTGCCCGTATTTGCAGGTGAGCATTCATATTATGCTGAAACGCCCGAAGCAGATTCACCACAGAATCCGCCTTCGTATCGATTAGAATCCGGCTGCCTGGCGGGAGTCCGAAGTGATCCTTGACCGGCACAACCAGGCTGATGACCATGTTGTCATTTACAAAGCTGTAATAGTAATCCGGCCGGTGGATGATAACTTGTCTTCCGCCATTCCCGGCAACTTGGCGCCAGAAGGAGGAATCCGTAAGCCTTGCCTGATCAAGTCCGCCGCTTCCGATAAATTTCCCCGAAGGCATCACAACCGAAACACTTACAATATTGACCGTTTCAAAAGATATAAGATAGCGCTGGAGCGCCTGTTCCTCCTTATATCGGCTATAGTTCAGCGTTCCGCCATCTTCGATGACCATGGGTGTAGAGATCAAATAATTCAGTAGATTGCCCGTAATATTGTCCATCTGCGCGATGCTGGTATCCAAATGGAGCTTAAGCTCCTCAATGGCGTTCATTCCGTAGCTCCCGAACTGTGAATTCACGATCTGCGACGATTTATGATTAGAGAAATAACCCATTACGGCCAACGGAAGCAGCGCAATGACTGTGAAGAACATCAGCAGCTTGGCGTACATGCTTCGGCCTATTGATAATGCCTGCGGTTTGCCTTTGTTCCGGGGGTGTGAAGCTTTCGTTTTCATTCCGTTCCCTCCACAGCATCGACTGGCCTTACCAAAGCGTAAAAAGGGCAACCGGATCTACGTGATCCGGTCCCCCTTGCCTATTTCCGCAAATCCGGTTAATCCCGGTTTATTCGTCTTCTTTGAACACCGGTGCAATATTCAGCTCAAACTGGAACTCCTTCTCATCCAGCCTGTAGGGAGCCAGCAGCGCGGGACCGCAGGAATTGGAGCCTACGCCGCTCATTTGATAATCCAGATGAACAATTGTCTCCGGCCTGCGGGTCAGATCGTATTGATGCGAGGTTTGGGTCAGATCCTCCGGTGTATAATGCGAAGCATTGAAGGAGAATGGACGGTCACTCCGGAATCTCAGTCCCATGCCGAGCTCATTCGAGACAATAACCCATTCCGTTTCATTGTGGGAACCGTTCTCCTGCGGCATGATATAATCCACAAACTGCTCATCGACGGTAGTCAGGTATTTTCCTATTTTAGTGCTATGTCCCTTGTCGATGTAGCTTTCATGGGGACCCCTGCCGAAATATTCGATCTCCTCATTCCCTTCCGGCATCACAGCGCACAGCCCGAACCGGGGCAAGAATGGAATACCGTCTCTGGTCGTTACGTTAGTACGGAGATAAAGCTCTCCTGTTGCGTCCACCTTCCAGCGGAACGTTCCCCGTAAGAACGGCGGACGTAAATAGCCTCCCATCGAGAAGAACGCTTCCAGCTCTACGGCTTCACCGTCCTGCCGGATCGTGTCCACGCGGTAAATATGGGTTACAGCCCGTTCGTACCCCTCCTGCATCCATTCGTGCTTCACGAACCGGTCATTATCCGCCGGGGCGCGCCATACCGCAAAAGAAAGCGGCGCAAGCAGCATCTCCACTCCATTCTTGACCAGGCTGTCAAACATACCGGTGCCAAGATTAAAGCCATATTCAAAATCAAATCCCGTGATGACAAGCCGGTCGTCCCGGCGCTCCACCTGGAGAGGTGACCGGGCCTCGGGTTGGAACAGCTCACGCTGCGGAGCCGGCAGTTCAAACTGGCCGAAGGAAATTTCATGGCCGGGTGATGCCCACCAGGTTTCTTTCGCCGTCCTGCACGACAGAGTAACAAAGTACCTTCCCGGCTCCTCCGGCATCGCGAAACCAGCTTCGATTGTCTGCGATCCGTGAGGGCCGGCCGACAAACCGCTGATTTCACCTTGACTTACCGTTTCACCGTCCTTTTCCAATTTCCACAGAACTCTCACATGAGATAGATCCCTGAAATCATAGCGGTTGTGAATTTCTATGAGCCCCGATCCGATTTCTTTGGCTTCAAATACAACGGGTGCAATCACCTGCTTGAGTTCCAGCAGTCCGGAATGCGGCTTCCGGTCGGGGGCAACCAGACCGTCAATGCAGAAGTTGCCGTCATTAGGCTGATCGCCGAAATCTCCCCCATAAGCATAATAAGGCCGTCCGTGTTTCATAATCTTGATGCCATGATCCACCCATTCCCAGACACATCCACCCATCAGCTTCGGATACCGGTTGATCACATCCCAGTAATCCTGCAAATCACCGGGCCCGTTACCCATGGCATGGCTGTATTCACACAGAAACATCGGTTTGGTCGTATCCGGATCGGACGCGTACGCTGCAATCGCCCCGCTGGAGGCATACATCCGGCTCTCCATGTCGAGCACCTCCGTATCCGGGCTGCCGCCGTGGCGGGGATCCGAACCCTCGTAGTGAATAGGACGTGAAGCGTCCCTTGCTTTGGTCCAGCGGGCCATTGCCATATGGTTCTCTCCATAACCGGATTCGTTGCCCATGGACCAAATGATGATACATGGGTGGTTCTTATCCCGCTCCACCATCCGGGTTGCCCGCTCGACAAAAGTTTTCTCCCACTCGGGGTTGCGCGTGAACCAGTTGAAGTCCCCTGCAGGAAGCGCGCCATGACATTCCAGATCGGCTTCTCCGATCACATAGAAGCCGTATTCGTCGCAGAGCTCCAGAAAACGGGAGTCGTTCGGGTAATGCGAGGTTCGAATGGTATTGATATTATGCTGTTTCATCAGCCGCAAATCTTTGATCATATGATTGACCGGAATCGTCTGTCCAAGCTCCGGGTGGGAGTCATGTCGATTGACACCCTTAAGCTTTACCGCTTGACCGTTGATCGTGAACACGCCATCCTGAATGGATATTTCGCGTAAGCCTACGGGAAAATGCAGCACTTCATCGCCTGCGAACAAGTATAAATGGTATAAATGCGGGTTCTCTGCATTCCACAGCACGGGATTCTGAACATGCAGCTTCAACGTACCTTGGCCTTCGATCACGGCCTGCGTCCGCTCTACCTCAGCACCGTCTGCATCCTGCAGAACAGCTTCAACTTCAAGCCTGCCTGTTGTCTCCACCTCGCAGTTTAGCTCCGCACTATCGAAGCTTGCGGACAGAGATGTGCGGTTGAATACATCGGAGATATGAGCGGAATCCCTGGCAAGCAGGTAGACGTCCCGGAAAATACCAGAGAATCTCCAAAGATCCTGATCCTCCACATAACTTCCGTCGCACCATTTCAGCACCATGACGGCCATCCGGTTCACACCAGGACGGACATAAGGCGATATATCGAATTCGGCCGGCATCCGGCTTCCTTGGCTGTAGCCAACAAATTGTCCGTTCACCCACAGGTAGAAGCAGGAATTGACTCCTTCAAATACCGCCACCTTCTCCTTGCCGTTCCAATTATCCGGCAGTGTGAACTCCCTGACATAAAGTCCGGCAGGATTATCATTGGGCACGAAGGGCGGGTCAAACGGAAAGGGATAGTTGATGTTCGTGTAATGCAGTTGATCATAACCGTTAACTTGCCAGCAGGACGGAACCACCAGATCATCCCAACGGCTGATGTCATGGTCAGGGGCCACACAATCTTCCTTGACCTCTCTGACGCTGGCGTGATATTTGAACTTCCAGCGGCCGTTCAGCGTCTGATAATACGGGGAACGCCCCCGCTTTCTGCGGCGCGCGTCTGCAGCTGACGCGTATGGGATATAGTAAGCTCTGGATGCTTTCCTGTTAATCTGCAGCGTCTCGGTATCTTCCCAGTAATTCGGAATAAATGACATGACCATCCTCCTGAATATTGTAATAGGCCTTACCACTCAGCAATGCTGCCGTCCCGATGCCGCCATACCGGATTTCTCCAACGGTGGCCCGACTCCGCCATCTTCCGCACATACTCCTCGTTCACCGTAATGCCAAGACCCGGTCCGGAGGGAATATTGACATGACCGTCACTGTAGGCAAAAACTGTAGGATCGGTGATATAATCCAGCAGGTCATTTCCTTGATTATAATGGATGCCGAGGCTTTGTTCCTGAATGACCGCATTATAAGACGTCGCATCTACCTGAAGACAGGCGGCAAGAGCAATCGGCCCAAGCGGACAGTGCGGAGCGACCGCAACATCGAACGCCTCGGCCATGGCGAATATTTTCTTGCATTCCGTGATGCCTCCCGCATGGGACAGGTCGGGCTGAATAATATCGACCACCCCATCCTTCAGCAGATTTTTAAAATCCCAGCGTGAGAACATGCGCTCACCCGTCGCGATCGGAGTGCTGGTATGATGTGCGATTTCCCGCAGTACTTCGTTGTTTTCCGGCAGCACCGGCTCTTCAATGAACATCAGACGGTACGGATCCAGCTCTCTGGCCAGTCCCCTTGCCATCGGTTTGTGAAGCCGCCCGTGAAAATCGACAGCGATCCCGAATTCCGGTCCACAGGCCTCCCGAATGGCGGCGACCCGCTCAACGATTGCATACACCTTGTCATGTGTATCAATGAACTGCATCTCTTCCGAGGCGTTCATCTTAATCGCCGTGAAACCGGCGGCCTTCTTCTCCAGAGCAGATTTGACGACATCGATGGGGCGGTCTCCGCCTATCCAGGAGTAAACCCGCATTGAATTGCGGCAAGCGCCGCCGAGCAGCTGGTACACGGGCGCATTGTAGATTTTCCCTTTAATATCCCACAACGCCTGATCGATCCCGGCTATCGCGCTCATCAAAATAGCCCCGCCACGATAAAATCCTCCCCGGTACATCAACTGCCATAGGTCTTCAATCCGCTGAGGATCCTGTCCGATCAAAAGATCCATCAGCTCTTCCACTGCGGTCTGAACAGTGTGAGCCTTACCTTCGACCACCGGCTCTCCCCAGCCGGATATGCCCTCATCGGTTTCAATCTTTAGAAACAGCCAGCGGGGAGGAACGATAAAGGTCTCAAATCCGGTTATTTTCATCGATTATTTAGCTCCTTTTGTGTTGTTCATTCTAGCCTTGCTGACTTCTTTCGCAAATTGGCGGGCCGTCTCTGTTATCTTCCCATAGTCGCCCCGTTCCACCACTTTCCGGTCTACGAGAGCGCTTCCTAAACCGACGGCAACAGATCCGGCGGCAATGAAGGATCCGACATTCGCAAGTGTCACCCCTCCTGTCGGCATCATCCGGATATGACCAAGGGGCCCCTGCAGTTCCTTTATGTAGGAGGCGCCCAGCGAACCGCCGGGGAACACCTTTAGCAGGTCTGCACCAGCTTCGTGCCCTCTGACAGCTTCGGTCGGCGTCATTACGCCTGGGATGGAGATTCGCCCGTACTTTAAGGTCAGATCCACAATTGCCTCATTCAAATTTGGCGAAAAAATAAAATCGGCTCCCGCCGCGATAGCCTGCTCGGCCTGCGTCAACTTCAGCACCGTACCTGCTCCCACCAGCAGGCGATCTCCATATTTCGCCTTCATGTCCGCGATCAACCTGTTCACTTCCGGCGTATCGGCTGTAATCTCCAGCGCCCCGACACCGCCATCTGCCAGTGCCGCGGCAATTTTATCCACCCTTTCAGGCTCAGGTCTGCGAATAACAGCGACCAGTCCGGAAGTTATCAACCGCTCAATCTGAATTTTTTTGTCCATTTCTTTCCTCCTCCTTTGGATTGCCCTCACTTACCGGATAATATCCTCCATGTCGGATCCCCCTGCCAGGAGAAGATCTACATCCTGCCGTGTCGGAAGACCTTCCACATCGCCGCTTACCCCGACAACAATGGAACCTACCGCGTTGCCGCGTCGGACCGCTGAGGGCAGGTCCTCCCCTTGCAGCAATCCGCTTATAAATCCGGCGGCAAAACCGTCTCCGGCCCCCATCGGATCAATGAGCCGTTTCACCGGAAACCCTGGCTCATTTCCCGCGATTCGTCCGTTACTGTAATAAGCCCCGTTGGCGCCGAGCTTGATTACGACAGCACCGGCGCCGGATTTCAGCAGACGATCTGCGATGTCTGCAGGCGTACAGCATCCTGTCAGAAACTGTCCCTCCTCAATACCGGGCAGCACGTAGTCGGCAAGTGCCGCCATTTCATTAAGCACAACGCAGGCTTCCTCTCTGTTCCAAAGCTTCCAGCGGATATTGGGATCAAACACAATGGCCGCACCGTGTTTTTTTGCCGCTTCGAGGGCTCGAAAGGTTAATTTCCTGCACTCCGGGCTAAGCGCCGGAGTAATGCCGGTAACATGCAGGATGCGGGCTTTTCCAACATAAGCCTCATTAAGCTCATCCTCGTGCATCAGGCTGGCAGCCGATTGTTTGCGGTAGTAGTACACCTGTATTTTGTCCGGGGATATTTGTTCTTTGAAAAACACTCCCGTCGGCGCTTCGTCTGTAATCCTGACTTCGGAAGTATCGACGCCATGTCCTCTTACGACCTGCCTAATATAGCGTCCAAATGGATCATTTCCGAGCTTGCTGAACCAGCCCACGGTATGTCCCATACGGGCAAGCCCAACTGCCACATTGGTCTCGGCTCCTGCAACATGCTTGTGAAAGCCGTTCACATACTCCAGGGGAACCATCCGGTCCGGTGCCAGAAGTACCATGGTTTCCCCAAAGGTTACTACCTCCATTGCCCCTCCTCCTTCTGCTTCATCACTGATAGAGTTTCCACATAAAGATCATATCTTTAATCTTGAACGAAATTAAATCACTTACTTTTTTGCCTTATTACACAAAAAAACCGTGCGATCCATTGTTTTTTAGCGTTAAATGTAATTACCTTTACGATAATGATACGATCTTTATGCTACAATCATATTATCTTGTTGTTTGCTAGTCAATACTAAATCAATACTTAGACATATCTGCTTATCCTCAAGAAGCTCCTATGCTAAAATGAATTCATTCCAAGTGATAAGGACGGCTAAACATGAAACAGATCAAACAGACCGCGTTTCAGGCTACAATAGAGCTTATGAAACAGAAAATCCTCGATGGGGAATGGGCTCCGGGGGATCGGCTTCCTACTCTGCAGCAGCTAGCTGCTGATTTTTCCGTTAGCGTTACTACAGTACGCGAGGCGCTGCGGATATTAGAGAGTCAGGGGAATGTCAGCATTGAGCACGGACGTGGGATGTATGTACGAAACGATCCGCTGCTGTTGGATGATCCGGCGGTAGCCTTAGAGGAATTGGAAAACATTTCGATAGTGGATCTGCTGGAAGCAAGACTGCTCATTGAGCCTGAACTTGCCGCTCTGGCCGCGCAGCGGGCCGATGACGATCAGATCCGCAGGCTGCGGGTACTGGCAGAGCGAATGGTGCGGCAAATGGAGGAAGGTGGCCCATTCTTCGAGACAGACCTTGCCTTTCATCAGTTAATCGCCGAAGGGGCAGCAAATCCGGTAGTGGCGCGGATGCTGAATTCGATTCTTCCATTGCTGGCCGAAGGGCGCAAGCAGACCAATACGCTGCCCAATATGCGGACGAAAGCTTCCAATTATCATGTTCTGATCGCCATTGCCATCGAGGAACGACAAAGCGAAACAGCACGGCAGCTAATGGAGAGCCATATCCAGAGTATGCTGACAACCCTGAAGAAGTAGATTCACCCAGTGACACTGCAAAACAAGCTGCCGAGAATAATCTCGACAGCTTGTTTAACACGCCTATAAACTCCCTGTAGTAACGGATACCCCATCCGAAGTACTGGTATCCGCATCGGTTTAAACCATCAGGAGGGCTATCTTATCTGCGGGGCATGGTGACGCCGGTTTTAGAGTTGTATTTTTCCATAGCTTCCTTGATGACGTCCTCGCCGCCCTTGGAAAGCCACTCTTCCACAACCTTCGGCCAGTCACCGATGGGTTCCTTGCCATACACCATCTTCACCATATGCGTCAGCAGCACCGGAGGAGCTGTGTCCGAGTTGGGAGCGATGTCCGGATTCTTCACCAGTGCGTCCAGACGCGGGTCGAATTGAATCCCGTCCCGGCCTTCATTAGCCAGAATCGTATCATATACTTTGATCAGGTTTTTGCCTTCTTCCGTCATGTTCAGGACACCCTTGTTATAAGTGGTGTCTTGCACCAGCCACAGGAAAGACTGACGGTAGCGCTCTTCATCTATGGCAGCGGAATCCGTGGGGGCCGTATATACGATTTTGCCGTTCTCTTCCTTGTAGGATTCGCCCTTGATCCCGAAGGTAAAGAAGGTTTCCGCCTCTTCGCTCAGCATCCAGTCAAAGAATTTCACAATATCCGCAGCATTTTTCGTGCCTTCCTTGATAAAGTAGGTGCGCGTAGCGGAGCCGTACAAATAAGAGCCGCCTTTTCCGTCTGGGCCAACTGGCGACGGGATAATCTCCAGCTTGGCGGATGGCGTTGTAGCCTTCAATTGCTGCTCCCACTGCAGCAGCTCGTTGGCATTCATCGTCCACATGCCCGCGTTGCCTGAGAGAATCGCATTCTTGTAGTTGGTCGGGTTGATGGTGGCGAATTCCTTGTTGATTAACCCCTCTTTATACATGGTGTTGTATGTTTCTAACGCCTTCATCATATTTTCGTTATCCATAAACTTCGGCTGAACCTGGCCGTTTACTTCCTCGAACATCGTCAGGTACGGAAAAACATCATAAGCGCCAAAGAAAGCATCGGCATATTTGAAATCCTGGCGTCCCATGTAAGGGTTATCAACACCCAGTTTTTTAAAAGCCCGCAGCACATTCAAGTACTCATCTACTGTTTTTGGAACCTGCAAGCCGGTTTGATCCAGCAGGTCCTTGCGAATCCAAGTCGCGCGACGGGACGGATTGGACAGGAACTCAGGTATTGCGTAGATTTTTCCTTGATAGGTGACGTTTTCCCAGGCTTCCTTCGGGATTACTTTCAACAGGTTCCGACCATGTTGCTCAAGCAGATCATCCAAGGGCATGAACACGCCGGCTTCAACGGAACCGGCCATTTCCTTGCCGTTTACACCGCCCGAGCCTTGAACCACATCCGGAATATCGTTAGTGGCAAACATCTGAACCATTTTCTGCTCGAATTCTTTATGAGGCACCAGCACAATGTCCAGATCGGTGTTTGTCATCTCCTCCAGTTTTTTCACCCATTTATCCTTATTCAGATTAGGTGATTTCTCAACATAGTTAAAAGCCAGTGTCCGCATCGAGATGGAGAATTTAGTTTTCTGCGGCGCATTTGACGCTCCTCCGGCAGTCTCTTCTTTGTCCTTGTCCGCGCAACCTGCAACGGCTGTAGCAGCCAATAAAGCAGTCAGACAGACGCCAATCCATTTTTTCATGATAACCCTCTCCTTGTACAATGGGGTGCCATACGCAAATGAAAATGTGTTTTAGACTAATATGCTTTAGGAATCTCAACCCGGCGGGTAACCCCCTGATTGGTAAAGTAAACATGAACCCCATGGTCCTGATCGTCCATGAAGTATGATACGTAATCCCGGCTTCCAGATTTTTGGGGAATCAGAAGCGTAACGATCCGATGGCTTATAGCCTCTTGGGTGGATGCAGTCAAATGCCAGTGCTCGGGCAGCCCTTCCCATTCCTTCGGATCTACATCGGTAAATTGATTATTTTGGCTAAGCGCCATATCTCCGGAGGAGCTGTAGACAAACCTGCCCTCCATTTGAGCTTTTTGGCCATTTACTTTGAAGGTTTGGTCCTTTAACTTCATGGGATAGAGCGTATGGAACAGCCAATCCAATTTTCCGGGACGCTCCAGATCGACACTATCTGTAATAACAAAATAAGCGTTGTCAAAAAAGTGGATCTCCCGCACATACCGTTTAATATAGGGTACATTCTCCCGGTAGGCTTCCGTTGCATCCATTTGCGTGTAGCTGATCCCAGGTGCAGTGGTCGCTTTCAGCACCTTGCCGTAGGCTGCCATGTTCTTCGACTTGTCCGTGCCGGCATATTGGCCTTTTCCGTCAATAAGAATTACGTTCTTGGAGCGGGTCTGCTTGCGCCACTGCATATGCATTGTACTGTTGAATGCGACGTAATGGCCGCTTTCGATAGCCAGAGGCTCGCCGAAAGCATGCAGCAGGAAGGCGTTCTGATCCCCGTGGCTATGGCTCACAGAACCGTAACGGCTGCTCTTGGCCAGCATCATGACATGTTCCTGCGGAGCTTCCATCCGGTGATGCATGGCGACCCAGCCAACATCCTGAAACCACTTGAGAGGCTCTGCGGCCACCGGTGGTTCTGAAGGAACCTGCGGATAATCCGTGCGGTAAACCATCTCATCGAACCGGAAATCCCACCAGCCGTAGTTATAGAAGATCATCTGGCTATCGGGATTCAATTCCTTTGTCCGTTCATAATACCACTGGTACTGTCCATTTCCCGTTAAACCGGCAAACTGGCGGATATTGAAGCCCGTCTTGAGACTGACCGGATCTCCCAGCGATGATTGATCCCCGAAGCTGGCCCTCAAGGTATCCGGGCTGAAGCAATAGAGCGGAAAGTCGCCGGTTTTGCGGAAGAAGGGACGCTCATAGAAGTTGATGCCCATGTATTTGCGGACCAGATTAAGTGCCTCCGTAACAAAAGCCATTTGAGTGGTCCAATACATCGGGCCTTCGGCCCAGCCGCCATCCTTGCCACCCCATGGAGTATACATGGCGGAGAAGTACTCCAGCGTATAATCAAGCCATTCCTGAACTTCCTCCTCCTCGCCCAACATGGAAATACAGCAGGGAACGAGCACGGAGGATAAAGAACGGATGGCATGGCTGTCATAAGGCACTTGATGAATTCGGGAGCGTTCGATGACGTGGAAGGCGATCTGACCGGTTCTCCGCAGCAGTGCCTGCCGTACCTTAAGACGTTCCTCTTCTGTCAGAGAGCTGTGCAGCCAATCATAGCCCCATGCCAACGCTCCGGCTATGCGAAAGGAGCATTCATCATTGTAGTCCCGGCTGGTGGTACCCTCCGTGTTCCAGCTTGCAGCATGAAGCAGCCACTCTCTCGCTTTGGCAATAAGCGCTTCGTCCTCCAGCACAACCCCTGCTATGGCTAAATGCCGAACAGCATAGAAAACTTCCTGACAGTCCATATACATCTGCCGCCATAGCTTGGCAACACGCTTGTTATCCGGATACGGCGCAGGCTCGGGAATAAGCGCTCGTTCTGTCCAGGGCAGTACGGAATGCTTTAGGAAATCAGCCCAGCCTGTTAACTCAGGGTCTTGGCGGATGGTTTCCCGGTATGATTCAAGTTGTTCCTCCTGAAGCCAAAGCCGCGGATGATTGCCGGAAGCAGCGGTATACCGTTCCGTTCGGGATGGCAGAGGCGTTAACGGCAGCTCATCCGCAACCACGAAAGCTCTTACTTTGCTCCACTCGGAACGGATATCGTTCTCTCCGATAAGAGTGTACCGCCAATAATACATGCCTGGTTCAAGCGCTTTATCCGGAGTAAACAGATTATAGGGAATTTGACTGTAGGTCAGCGTACATTCAGGCTCAAACTCTTTGTTTGAGGAGATCTGCAGCTCATACTTCCCTGCTTCCAGACTTGCGGGCATCCATGTAAACCGCGGCGGGTTCTCTCCAACATCCAAATGTTCATCAGGACCATAAGGCAGGTCGAGCACGCCGCTGGCAGGTTGAAATAAAGGTTCTGACATCTCTACTCCTCCGTATTCAGGGACTCTTCCTGAATCAGTCCCATTTTGGGATTCAGGCAGTAGATGACTCTTTGCCCGTTTGTTTCTATCTGGATTCGGGCCTCTTCACCCGCCTGACTCACAAGCTTTAGTGAAGCAGATTCATGACCGGCCCGATAAACTGTAATAAAATCAACCGACGTGCCTCTGTGCCGAAGCATGATGCCTCGGATCAGACTGCTCGGGTCTTCAGCAACACCCGGTGTGCGGATTTCATGCAGAATGGAGCCGGGTGCCAGCAGAGTACACGCGGAGACTTCATAATCCGCAGCGTGGCCCACTCCATCATAACAGCTGCTCCACCCGGCGCTTAATGCACAGTCCGTCTCATTCTGCAGTACGGACAGTACCTCTACCGAACCGTAGCCCGCTTCCTGTCCGAGGACTGCCGGGGAGTCCTTCCGGATGCGGCGGGACTCCACCGGTAACAGCAAATCTCCTGTTGGATGTAACCATAAGTCCACCTCCTGATCCTGCTTCCGGTCCGTTGCCTGCTCAACATGAAACCAGTCCAGCAGCCAACCGTCAGTCAACAAAAGATGCCGGTCGAGAACCGTTCCTTCATAGGCACCATCCGAGCGAATCCATAAGTACGTATCATCGCTTTCCTGCCGAAATTTCCTGCAGCTGCCGGTATGGGCTGCTTGAGAGCAGCCTCCGATGGTGACCGTGTTATGACTCGCGGTTTCGGCATACCATTCCTTGCGCAAAATAGAACCGTAAGGAACCATGCCCAGCTCGGGAGCAACCTCTCCCAAACGGTGCATAATCGTGATATGAAGCTTGTCATAATGCCCATGAGATCCGCCATGCTCACCGAAGTCTGCCAGTACGGACAGCGGGTTGCCCGGATGACGGAGCACGGCGAAGCCCGAATCCGGCAGCAGGGTAGAAGCCCTTGCCCGGGAGGCGGAATGAAGCACCTTACGCTCTCCTTCTCCATACAGCACCGCCTCCAGACCGCTCCGCTCTTCCTGTCCGTATAAATACCGGTAAGCATTCGCCAGTATAGGCTGGAAGGTGGGGTCTTTGTAAGCCGTACACCCTATTTCAAGCACTTCAACGATTTCCCGCGCGAAAGGAACACGTGCATAAGGACCATCATGCACTGCTGGAAGCTCCCCGTTGTCTCCGCTAAGCTCGACCAGCAGCTGAAACATACCGCGGATGGATTGTCCCTGCGCTCCTTTGGCATCATATAGCTCAACCCCGAAGCGTCCGACCATCTCGGCTGCTATGAGGTAAGCCCGCAGTACAAAAATATGGTAGTACGTGCTGCCTTCAAATTCAAAGCCGTCCGGCTTGACGCCGATAGTCAGATGATGATAGAAACCGCCTTCCCCCTCCAGCAGGGAACCGAGTTTTTCCCGGGTACCTTTGGCGGCATATACACAGGCCAGGCTGGCGTTCAGCCATGCGGTATAATTGTTCTCTGCATTCTTCTTCTCGTGAATGAGAATGTGACGGTATTGCTCCATGCTCTCCTCCAGCATCATGAAGAACACCTGCAGTTTCAACTCTTCCTCTTCCGTGAACGTTACTCCATGGTCCACAAGAAGCAGATAGGCCCGAATAAGTGTGGTGGACCAGATCGCTTCCGTCAGCGCCTGATGAAAGGCACGGCCGCTAAGCATCCAGGGTTGGGCATCGGGATGAACCGGATACAGCGGGAACTGCTCCGCATATCCGACAAGAATCCTCTGGGCCAAGCCTCTATAGAAGTCTTCCCCGTCTGCGGCGAATACCGCGGCAGCCTGCAGTGCGTAACGCGCTATCGCCTGATGCCGGTATACCAGCCAGGCTCCCCGGTAAGGCTCGCCTTCCAGCTTGCAGCCTTGCGGGCAAGTAAAGACAAACGCGTCCTGCTCCGCAGCATCAAAGATCAGCTCGGTATGATGCCGGGGGCACACATATTGGTGCCACCAGCCGCCGGGTTCTGCCGGAAGCCGAATCTCTTCTCCCCGGAAAAAGTCCAGCTCCCTCTTCAATTTATCCACCACAGGGCCAACCCAGGAAAAAGTGTCTGCTTTCTCCTTAAGGTTCATCATCGCATGAACAAGCCTCCGTTAATTTCAATGATTTCGCCAGTCAGATAATCCGACAGCTCTGAAGCTAGGAAGAGTGTCACGTTACTCACATCCTGCGGTGCGCCTTCCCGGCCCAATGGAATCTTCGCAATTGTCGCCTGTCTTGCCGCATCTGCAGTAAAGGTGGCATGGAATGCGGTCTGACCGATAAATCCGGGAGAGATAGCGTTTACATTAATCCCGTGAGGACTGAGCTCTTTGGCAAGTCCTTTGGTATAAGACCATACCGCCGCTTTGCCTGCTGCATAGATGGAAGCGCCCGGTCCTCCGCCGTCATGAGCCGCGAGAGAGGATACATTGATGATTTTCCCGCTTTTCTTAGCGATCATTCCCGCTGCAACCGCTTTGCAGGCAAACACGCATGATTTAAAATTGACGTCCATCACCTTGTTGTAATGTTCTTCGTCCATTTCGGTATTGGGAACCCGCTTGACCATACCTCCGGCATTGTTGACGAGGATATCGATGGTTCCGCCGAATTGCGCCTCTATTTCCTTCACCATATTGTCCAGCTGGGCTGGATTTGTGACATCCGCCTGAAATGCATAAGCTTCTCCTCCAGCCTGGCGGACGGCTTCGACCGTTTCCTCCGAAGAACCGTACAGATAGTTTACGGCGACTTTGGCGCCGGAAGCTGCAAGCGTCTCTAGAATTTGCCGGCCTATCCCTGCATTGGACCCTGTAACCAGCGCGATTTTACCAGTCAAATCAATTTTCATTACATATTCCTCCAAGTAGTAGTTTTTTTCTTAATCATCCGTATTTTCACTCCGCAGGCATGGATAAGATCATCCGTGTTCCTTCATTCTCCTCACTTTCGACGCTTAACCCATACTGTTCTCCGAATACCATTTGGATTCTCCGGTGGACGTTCATCAGCCCGATCCCACCTCGATGATAGAGAGAGTCGCCTTCCGTATCCGCCAGCTGGTTCAGGTTCAGCTTCTCGCGGAGTTTATCTAGCCGTTCCCGGGACATCCCTGCTCCGTTATCCTCTACGAGAACGAGAAACCTGTCCCCTTCTATCCTGGCGTCGATACGAATATAATGCCTATCTTCAATCCCATCGGGAAACGCATGCTGAAAAATATTTTCAATCAAAGGCTGAAGCGTCAGCCTGACCATCTTGGCCAGCAGCAGCGTCGGCGGAATCACAACATCAATTTCGAACTCCCTGCCGTTCCGGTGCTTGAGAATCGTCATGTAGCTCAGTACATGATTAAGCTCATTGGCAATCGTAATCTCCTCCAGATTGGTCTGGATGGAGTAACGAAGCATGAACGCCATGGCCTCCACTATTTCTGTAATTTCGTCCGAATCTTGTACAACGGCGTAGCATTTAATAGTTTCTAACGTGTTATACAGATAGTGCGGGTTAATCTGCAGCTGAAGTGCCTGAAATTCAGCCTGATGACGCTCCAATGCCTCCTTCTGGGTTGTAAGCTCCGCTTCATATACCCGCTCGATCATTTCGGACAGCCGGGACACCATAAGATTGTAGCTATGCATCAATCCCCCCAGCTCATCCTGACGGCCGTTCATCTCAAGCCTGCGCCAATTGCCTTTTTCCGTCTGCCTCATGCCTTCCTTGAGAATCAGGATCGGCTTCGTGATGGATCGTCCGAACCAGGTGGCAAGCAACAAAGTACCTATAAGGGTGAGAACTCCTACAACCAGCGTGGTCGTACGAATGGTGGAGATCGGCTTGCGCAGCTCGCCAACCGGTATGGATACCACAAGCTGCCATTTGGAATAATCGGATTTTCTCGACACGAACAAATACTCTTTCCCGTCTACCTTCTCCACAACAGAGTCATTAGGGTGCTGAAATACATTTCGGATGTGACCGGCAGATAACCCTGGATGGTTCTCATTTCCTTCGGGCTGATATAGGAGTTTGCCGAATTCGTCCATGATAAAGAAGGACCCGCCTTGTCCCAGATCAAGAGGTTCCCATATACGGGCCAGGTCTTCTGCCTTGAATTCGATAGCCACTATGCCTTTGGGGTGATAGGACGAGATCCCTCTGATCCGGCGGACCATCGTTATAATGTTCTGATCCCCTTCATTCATCACATTTGTGTTGAGAATGGTGATGCGGCCGCTCTCCGGCGTGTGCTCGCTTAAGAACCGGTAGCGTTCCAGCGGATGGAACTTCAGGCTATACGCCTGATATGAGTTATCGTCGCTAATGGCCTTGCCGTGTTCACCAATAACGTACATCAGGTTAATCTGAGGATAAAGAATGAATAAAGATCGAAATAAATCCTTCTGTATGTCATTTGTATATTGATAATAAGAGTAGCTGTCCTCCGGGTCCATATCCAGGAACCGTTTGACCTGATTGTAGGACAGGATGGAATCGCTGGCCTTTTCATAATTTTGCAAATACAGGTCCGTTTGATAGGACGCGCTCCTGATCACTTGGGCAATGGACTTCTCCGAAGATTTATCAAGCTCAGCCGAAGCCTGAAAATAAGAGATAAATCCTACCATGGCCAAGGATAGAACGATGACGGTCAGAAATGAGGCAAACAGCTTGTTCGACAGGCTCTTTCTCATCAATCAATTCCCAGCCGGTTGCGGTACTCGGAGGGAGCCTGCCCTGTGAACTTTTTGAACGTCTTCGTAAAATGGGGGTGGTCCGCATACCCGACCTCATAGGAAATATCGGTTATCCGATAGCTTGCATCGGCAAGCAGCCTTTTGGCCTTCTCCATTCTGCGTTTAATGCGGTAGTGTACAAAGGTTTCTCCTGTCGAGTGCTTAAACAACTGGCTGAAGTAAGAGGCATTCAGTCCAAGCACCTCCGCCACCTCCTCCAGTGATACTTCCTGGGCGAGATGTTTTTCTATGAAAGCTTTAGCTTCCTCTATCGGGTCCTTCGCCTTGCCCTTGCGCTTGATCCGAAGCTCTTCCATTATAGCTGCCGACGCTTCTGCGAAGCAGTGGAATAACTGATCAGGTCCGGATGCTGCGGACAAGTCCAGCACGCTTTTACGGGGTGTGACCGAATTGATATGGAGCCTCTTCACGAGCAAAGTGTAGCCCTCTTCCAGAAGTTCTTTTTGCTGGCTTCGGCTCATCTTCCGCTGGAGGAAGTCCGTTTCCCATTCCTTTAATACAAGGTGAAGCTTCTCTTTATCCAAGGTCCAGATGGCATCATCCATACGCACGACCCATTCATCGAGCTTGGCGACAGAGACAAAGCTCTCCAGCTTCACTCTATTCGCCTCTAACTTGGCGATCACATTTTGAAGGCCCCCTTTGCTTACGGGCTTCAGGAGATATTCTTTCACTCCATAAGACACGCATTGGCGGGCGTATTCAAAATCCCCATAGCCCGAGATGACAACGGTCTGAATATCCGTCTCCATCTCCGACAATCGCCGGCACAGCTCCAGTCCGTCTACCTTAGGCATACGGATATCTGTAAACAGAAAATCCGGCGCTTCCTCCATAATGAGCTGAATTGCCTCTTCTCCATTCTGGGCCAGCTTGATGTTATACGGATGCCCGCCGCATTGAGAGATCATGATAGAAAGTCCCTTTCGAATCATGGGCTCGTCGTCTACGATCAATACACATCTCATCCATGGATACCACCTTCCGATTCGTCTCGCTACATGCGTTTCCTATTCTATCACATTATAATAGATCAGGATTTCACGGAGCCGACCATCATTCCTTTAACGAAATGGCGCTGAAGAAACGGATAAATCATGATAATCGGAATAGTTGCGACAATAATAACGGCCATTTTGATGCCCTCAGGCGAGGTGTGTGCCAGAGAGCTATAGACCGAAGAAGCCGGGTCGATGCTGATATCGTCCGTCTCGAAGAGCTTCTTCAGCATCACCTGCAGAGGCCATAAGGACGGTTTGTTGATGTAATACAGCGCGCTCATGTAAGTGTTCCAATGCCCGACGGCGTAGAAAATCCCCAATGAGGCCATGACCGGTTTGGACAGCGGCAGTACCATACTGACGATGATCCGCAGCTCGCCGCACCCGTCGATCCGGGAGGAGTCAATCAGTTCCTGCGGCAGCTGCATGAAGAAGCTTCTCATCACGAAGAAGTTAAATGCGCTGATGGCGCCGGGAATCATGAGTGCCCATAGGGAGTTCATAAGCCCCAAATTCTTAATCAGAATAAAGTTCGGAATTAGGGGGGCACTGAATACCATGGTGAATAATACCATCATGACGATGTATTTACGCCCTACGAATTCCGGACGCGACACCGGATAAGCGAGAGAAGCTGTCGCAATCAGATTGATGGCAGTGCCCAACACCGTAATATAGACGGAGACACCGAACGCCCGCCAAATGGAGTGATCGCTGAAGACGTACTGATAATTGATCGCCGTAAAATCCTTGGGCAGCAAGCCTACCCTGCCATTAATAATTGCTTCGGAGCTGCTGAAGGACTGGGCAATCACATTCAGAAACGGCAGAAACATAGCCAAAGCAAGGGCTGTCAGAAACAAAAGATTAAACACATTAAATAGATTCTGGCCGCGAGTGTAGCGTACTCTCATCATCCCTACCTCCATAAAGAGCGATTAATACAGCGATTCACCGGTTGTTTTCTTGCTCAAAATGTTGCCGATGAGCACCAGAATGAGTCCCACTACCGACTTGAATAGCCCCACTGCTGTTGTATAGCTGTATTGCTGAGACAGCAGCCCCGCCTTATAGATATAAGTGTCCAGAATCTCCCCGTTCCCGGTATTAAGCGCGTTCAGGAATACCCAGACCCGCTCGAAGCCAAGATCAAGAAATCTCCCGATATGGAGAAGGAACAAAATCATAATTGTCGGTATAAGAGACGGGAGCGTAATCGCCATGGTTTGCTTCCAGCGCCCGGCTCCGTCTACTTCTGCAGCCTCATACAGATCCGGGTTGATTCCTGCCAATGCGGCCAGGTAAATGATCGTACCGTACCCGGAATCCCGCCAAATGCCGGAACTGATCAGAATCGTGCGAATGTATGAATTTTCACCAAGAAAATAAATCGGTTCAAACCCGAAGGCCTGTAAAACCTGGTTCACGATCCCTGTTCCTGGGGAGAGAATGCCCAAGGCGATTCCGCTGACAATTACCCAGGACAGAAAATGGGGCATATACACCACTGTTTGCAAAAAACGTTTGTAAAACACAAGACGGATTTCATTCAGCAGGAGCGCAAGCAATATCGGAGCCGGGAAGGCGAATAGGAGATCATACAAGCCCAGCAGAATCGTGTTGCTTAAGATCCGTCCGAAATCCTGGTATTGAAACATGGTTCTAAAGTGCTCAAGTCCCACCCACTCACTGCCTGTGAAGCCTTTAAAAATGTTGTAGTTCTGAAACGCAATAACTGAACCGGCCAACGGCACATACTTGAAAATGATAAAGTACAAAATCCCGGGAATCGCGATCACGTACAGCGCTCTGAATTTCCACATGTTTAAAAGCAGGGACTTTTTCGTATCGGCCTTGTAGTTAATAAGGTCTACCGCAGTTAACTTAGCCTTCATGACCGTTTCCTCCAGGTCCTGTTTTCAACAGGTTTGCCGGAGCATTCTCATCTAGGGGAATTTCCTCAAATTCGACGGTGATGAACCGTTCCTCCCGTTCAATAATCCGGGATAGCTCCCGCGTGAATACAGTGACTATCTCCTCCTTCTGCTCACGCGTTCGGCCTTCGTACATTCTGATCTCAATATGTGGCATCGTCTTTCCTCCATTTCCTCGAATAGTGATTGAATCTATCCTTATTCTACCTACAATAAAGCGCTTGCAATATGGGGTTTCTGTGAGTGTACTTGTGTTTTCTTTAGGGGTTAGCTACGTTGTTTGAAGGCCAGCCTTCTACCACCACATGTTCGCTTTTGAAATAATTGAGACTTACGCTGTCAACGAGATTTGCCTGCAGGGTGATCCCGGTTCCCGCAAGAAGCCGTATGCCGTTCGTATTGCCGGTCAGCGAATTCCCGATTAACTGAACATTCTGCGGGTCACCTTCTCCGATATTATTTGCTTTGCTGTCGCCGGGATCATGCTCAAGCGATACAGCCCAATAATTCGATGATGTATTATTGCGAATGACATTCTCCTTGATGATCGTGCCCGGACCATTCAAAACCCGAATGCCCTTGGCATCCTCTATACCGCTTGTATTTTCAATCAGATTGCGCTCGATGACTGTATCCGGGGTACCCATAGTTACATTTATTCCTTCTCTTGTATTGCGAATCGTATTGTCATGGATATAGTTGCGTGGTCCTGTCTTACTGTGATTACTGGGTGCTGTTCCGCCGGTGTTTCCCAGTCCGACCGCAGCGCCGTAAGGAATATCGCTGATCACATTGCCGTATATCTCGTTCAAATATTCGAGTTCCCCGTGCAGATCGATGGCATCCAGCTTTGTATTCGTAAACTGATTGTCTCGCAGGACATTGTTATGTGCGACAAATTGGATCAGCGCGCCATGCCGCAAATAAGGCCCTTCGAAACGGGAGTCCTCGACAACATTCCAGAGGGTGTCGTTATCGTATCCGTTACGATCCTGTTTGGCTATGCCCTGAATCGACACGCCGTAGCCGGCACCGCCAGGACCTACATCCGTCGCGTTGCGGAACGTACTGCGGCGTACGACAATATCACGGCTGTTGTCGATACGCACGCCCATACGTGAATACTTCTCAACAGTAACCCCATCAACCGTGATGTTGTATGACGGAAGCTCGCCAAAATTCGCGATGGTGATCATACTGTCGGGACCGCCGGCGTCCGGATTGTTCACTTTATGATCTGTCCGGTAGACACCCTTCCAGGTGGAAGTTAGGGTGAGATTGGAAATGGACAGATCATGCTGACCGGATACTTTCATAAGCGAACTGTTTTTCATCTTGTTGAGTGACGTTTTGAGAATGGTTGCGGATTGATTTTCGCCGCGAAGATTCACACCAGACTTGAGCTTCAAATTGACAAGGGTATCTAGTGTCGAGTTCAAATTATAAACCCCGGACGGTAAATAGACTTCGTCACCGGGCTGGGCGCTGTTTATGGCAGCTTGAATGGCAAGGCCGTCGTCTGCATCGTTATCAGCGGGATCGGCATGATAGTTCAGCACATTCAGGACACGGCCGGTTGTCACATGCGGAGAATGAACCGGATGCACTGTTCCGTCAGCTTCGGTTAATCCCGGAGCTGTGAACGTGACCGGTTCCCGAGGCGGACCCGGCGTAAAGTTCGGAATACTGGTTACATCACCCGGAGGTGTTGTTGTGATACGGTTCTTCACATATTGATCCAAAAAGGCCCACGCCTCGGCGCTTGCCTGCTCAGCCGCCTCGCCGGTGAAGCCGTGTCCTTGTTTTAGCACGATTTTGACATCGACCACTTTCACGCCTGCATCCTTCAATTGATTGGAGAACGTAACGCTATCTGTGTATGGGATCGTCGCATCGGCATCACCATGGCGGATAAAAAAAGGCGGATCGTCCGGTGAGGCATAAGTGCCGGGCATGGCCAGCCGCGCTTGGTCCGGCACAGAGAAGGCGTTATTTCCGCCTAAAAGTGCTTTCACGGATTTGTAGCTATTGGCGAAGTTTGTGGTGAAATCCGCTGGTCCGTACATATCAACAACGGCTTGGACTTGATCGGAATATTGCTGCCAACCGCCATTCCCGCCCAAATCCGGAACGTTTACGACATGTCCTGTATCCAGTGTGATCGTCTCACCTGAAGTGATCTGCCCTGTCGTACCGAGCAGCGAGGCAAGATGACCGCCTGCGGACGTACCCCATACACCGATTCGACTAGGGTCCAGATGATATTCTGCTGCATGTGCGCGCAAATAACGAATTGCCAGCTTCACGTCCTGAATTTGCGCCGGAAACGGAGCTTCCGGGGTTAACCGGTAATCCAGTGAAACTCCGATGTATCCCCGCTTGGTCACATAGCTGCAGATGCTGGCAAGGGCTTGCTTCCGGTCTCTGTGGTTCCAGCCTCCCCCATGGATGTATACCATCACCGGCACCGGTGCATTAGGCGTGGTCTTCGGTACGGCTATCGAAGTATAAATCGGACGCGTTCCAGCATTTCCAATCAGCACATCTTCATACAGCTCAACGCCCTCCGGAACCGGAAACGGCTGAGGTTCAGCCGGTGGAGGGATTGGCACCGGTGTTTCTGCATGCACCTGAGTAAGCGCTTGCAATTCAAGAGGGGGACATAACAAAGTCAAGGCCAACAGTACTCTTGTTCCGAATCGAAAAGCTTTCCTGTGCAGTCCGTTTCTCAAATAAATTCCTCCCTGACAAGGTATAGGTATTATCAACGCTTATTGTTGCCGGGACAAAATGACACCGTCGTTGTTGTTAAAACGTTCTGTTGCTTCCTTGACGACATCACTCCCCCCTTTCTGCAGCCATTCCTCCACCACCTTCGGATAATCAGAAATTGGCTCCTTGCCGTACACCATATTGATCACATGCGTCAATATGACGGGCGGCAGTTTATCTCCCCCTGGAGTAATATCCGGGTTTTTCTGGTAGCCTTGCACCTGGGGTTCGAATTGAATCCCGTCGCGGCCCTCCCTCGCAAGTACCGTATCGTAGAGCTTCATCAAGTCTTTTCCTTCAGGGGTGAGGCTGAGCGCGCCTTTATTGTAGGTTGTATCCTGTACGAACCACAGCAGGATTTGTCGGAACGTTTCCTCGTCGACCTCATCGGCGGTTTTCGGTCTATTGTAGTTAATATTGCCGTTCTCAACCGTATAATTTTCCCCTTCAATCCCGAAGGTAAAGAACTTTTCCGCTTCGTCACTGACCATCCAGTTGAAAAACTTGACGATTCCGGCAGGGTCCTTCGCATTCTTGTTGATTAAATAGGCTCTCGGCACCGTACCGACAAGGCGAAGTCCACCCTTCCCATCCGGCCCTGTCGGCGAGGCGATCAGTTTCATTTTCGCGGTAGGTACCTGTTCCTTTAGCTGTTGGTCCCATTGGATCAAAAGATTGGCATTCATGTTCCAGATGCCCGCTTTGCCTGAGAGGATATCGTTCTTGAATTTCGTGGGATTAATCGTGACGAATTCCTTGTTGATCAGTCCTTCGTCGAACATTGTCTTGTAGGTTTGAATCGTCTTTTGCATATTCTCGATATCCATGAATTTCGGTACGATTTGTTCCCCTTGTTTCATAAAGAAATTGCCAAAGGTATCGTAAGACCCGAAGAACATATCCGAATATACAAAGTCCTCCCGGCCCATATAAGGATTCTCCACACCCATCTTCTTAAAGGCACGCATGACGTTCAGGAAGTCGTCCACTGTTTTCGGCTCTGGCAGCCCCGTTTTTTCCAGAAGATCCTCACGAATCCAAGTCGCCCGGCGTGACGGATTGGACAGCCATTCGGGAATCGCGTAGATGTTGCCTTTCGCATCGGTCTCCTTTTCCCAAGCCTCCTTCGGAACCTTCTTGAGCAGGTCTTGCCCATACTTCTCAAGCAATTCATTAAGGGGCATGAATACTCCGGCCTCCACGGAACCGGCCAGTTGGGGATTCGTCAGCCCGGAGCTTGCTTGAACGACATCCGGAATGTCGTTGATCGCGAACATTTGGATCATTTGCGAGTCAAAATTTTTCTGCTGCATCAAACGGATGTTAAGATCTGTATGGGTAAGCTCCTCCAGCTTTTTAACCCATTTGTCATCATTGATATTCGGATGATTGTCTGCATACGAAATGTTTCCGCTCCGGAACGATATGGAGAAAGCAGTGTTTTTTCCCGGACTCTCCCCTGCTTGTTCCTCTCCTCCCTTATTTGAAGTGGAACATCCGTTCATAGAGGCGGCTAATAATGAAACTCCCACCACGGTAAGCATCCAACGTTTCATGTCCATCAACTCCCTGTTACAAAATTTTGGTCAGCGGCACTAGAATGACTTGAAGTTTGGAGCGGCTCGATCACCGGCTGCAGCAGCTTTGCTAATTGCTCACTCATCAGCGTGTGTCCGTAATCCGAAGGATGAATCAGATCGGACGTGAGCGATGTAAGATCGCGCATAATCGCTGCGCCATCCAGCAGATGCAGCTGCGGATGTTTACTGCTTTCAAAGCAATGGAGCAGCGCTTCGTTAAAAATCCCCTCTTGGACATGAAGAAGATGACTTGTATCAAGAAAATAAGTTGCTCGATTCGGGTAAATCGTAGTGACAAAAACAGGTTTGCCGGGATGGTGTCCGATAACCCGGTCCAGCAGGTAAGACACCCTGCGCTTGAATTCCTCAGGAGACACGACTGCGCGCATATTGACACCAAGCTCCAGAAACAGGAAATCCCAATCCTCGCGTTCCGCCAGATGATCGGCAACAACGTTCTCGCAGTAACAGGATCCGCTGAGTGCAAGGTTAAGCACATCCACGCCGAGTCTGCGCGCCGTCTGCTGCAAGTATCCGTTGAAATGATGCGTGGATCCCGCACTCTGACTGATGGAAGATCCGTATGCCAGCATCGTAAGCTTCGGTACCTCCTCTGGAGTTGGCACGCGCACTTCGCAGCCAAATGCATCCACATCATAGAAGACAGCCCCGAAGCGGTCAAAATGCAAACGCCACACATTAGAGGAAAATCCAGACTGATTCAGCCGCTCGCTCGGCACCTCCGCGAAACGTTCCGGCTGCTCCAAATGCAGGGTGGTTACCGTACCGGCTTGCAGTAAATGCTGGGAATGAAAAAAATCCCCTCTGCATACCACGACGCGGCCATTGCTATCATTCGAGCCGACGGTCACTCTGACATGTTTGGATTCGGTGACAAACCGCAATTCACAGCCGTTCGATTGTATGGCCTTGCTCCGTCCTTTCTCTGACAAACCGGTACGCACTTGCTGCGGAAAACGCTGCAGGTGCAATCCGGATTGATAGGGTTTATGTACCAGCTCCGAAACATTGTGAAAATAAACTCCGTCCTTCTCCATCGTTGCAGCTACACCACCTTAATGATTATGAGTCAGCATTAACTCATATCTGACTTCTAAAGAATCATATAATAACAATGTAAGCGTAGTCAATATGTATTTATGTTTTATATGAGTCTTTTATGAGTTAGTAATTGTTGGTGAACAAATAATTCAACAAAGCAAAAAGCACAGGTTCAGAACTGAACCTGTGCCGGAATTTTCAAATCACAATGCACTACTCAAGAGAGCGGAGTCTCCTGATCCATCGTGTTCAATGTTTCCTCTAACCTGCCGCATAACTCATCGTTATTCAGCAAGCCAGAAACAAACATCATGATATCACGCTGAATGTCTTTTAACTGGCGGTTGCTTAAGCCCAGCTCCGTGACCAGACGATAGGTGGGAAAGATCTCGCGGTATAACTGAAAGCGGGCCGGACGATAACCGGCTTCCTCGCCTTCCCATTCCATCGCCAAACGGTTGGCTGCAATATTCAGCGTCTTGCGCCGAAGGAGCAGTTGCGCCTCATGCGAGGTGAGAAAATCGACGAGAAGCATGGCAGCATCCTTATTCTGCGATTTGCTGTTAACCGCCAGCCCGTTTATGATCAGCAGCGTATTGGCATTTTGCAGCCTGGGCAGCGGGGCAATATCGAATGCCAGATCGGAATGACGCAATTGATTCAAGAAGTAATAAGTCGTCATAATCATGGATACTTTGCCTTGCAAGAATAACGCTTCCGCATCGGCGTCGCTCTCGGACAGTACAGCTGGAAATACATCTTTCATGCCGATCAGCTTTCGAATGGTACCTAAACTGTCGATTAGCTTAGAGCCACTGAGCCGGAATTTTCCTTCGCCGTCCTGTTCTGCCTCAAACGTCGTGCCGCTCTGAAGCAGGAACAACGGCCACCGGTTGCGGGAAGGCAAATAAAAATAAAATCCGTACCAATCCTGACCCTCAGCTACCTTCCGACCGTAAGCGAACAAATCATCCCAGGTCCAGCTGCTGTCAGGCGGTGATACGCCGGCTTCCTTAAAATGGTGTTTATTATAACAAAGCACGACTGGAGAATAAATAAAGGGCCGAACGCGATTACGGTCACCATACCGGAACGGATCGGAAAGAAAACGGTAGGTGTCCGGCTGCTCGTCCAGCGGCTCCAGCAGCTCCGTACAGCCTTGCTCCACAAAATCCTGATAATTATTATTGTTCATCAGTACGACATCCATGATTTCCGATTGCAAATGTTCCTTTAGCGATGATGAGTAGTTTCCTGAAGACAACTCGATCGGCTGAACTTCGATATGCGGATACCGCTTGCCGAACTCATTCAGAAGCTCTTGCATCTCTACAAGCTTTGGGATCGTGTTCACATATCCGAACTTGATCGCCGTTCTGCCCTCCGGCACCGGAGAGAGTACCCGATTGCCAACACGAGGGATTTTCTCAATTAAGCCTTCGTCCACCAGCACCTTGAGCCCGTTGCGCACGGAAGCGTTGCTAAGTCCGAAGCGCACCTCCAGGTCGCTCTCCGAAGTGAGATAACTGCCGATTGCAATACTCCCGGAACGAATTTCATGCCGCAAGGTTTGAATCATTTCCTCTAACCGAATACGGAAAAATTTCCTGCTATTCCTTTTCTGCATTGGGGTTCCTCGCCATCTTCCGATTAATCGAGCCCATAGGGACAAGTTATACAGTATTCATCATACTGAAATCCTCTGAGAACGACAAGTATCGGAGCTTGCTCCATATCTTAATACCCCATATAACTCTCCAAACCAGCCGGATCTGTAATAACCATCTGCTTGTTTCCAATCAGCTCAATAAGACCCGAATCTTCGAACCTTGAGAATTTTCTGCTAATAGTTTCGCGGGTGACCCCGACATAACTGGCCAGTTCTTCACGAGACAGCGGAAGGTCAATATGAATATGATCACCACGTTGCTTGCCATATTTGTCGCTGAGTTCCATGATCATGTAAGCAATCCGTATTTCCGGATCTTTGGTTGCCAGGCTTTGCGCCAGATTTTCTGTATGGGCTAGTCTTTTGGTAACACTCTTCAACAGCCTAAGCGAAATATCCGGATTATCAGTCATTAGCTGCTCCATATCGGTTCGGGTCAGCATGCAAATATTGGTTTCTTTCAGCGCATAAGCACTGAAGTTGCTCAGCTCATCGCTGTTAAATATGCTCAGTTCCCCGAAGAAATCCCCGTTCGTCAGGATGTGCAGAATTTGTTCCTTGCCTTCAGGAGTTGTTTTGGATAATTTAACATGCCCCCGCTGAATGATGTACAGCGTATCCGACGGCGCCCCTTCCAGAATTAACGGTTGACCTTTAGTGAACTTACGGTGCTTGATCATGGCGCTGATCCGGGAGAGATCGTCATCGCTCAACGCAGCAAAAATCGGCACCTTGCGGGTACAAGGTTCTGCAGCGTGTTGGCAAGAATGCTCATTCATAACTGTCCCCCCTTTTGTTCATTTTTTTTACAACTCCTGCTTCTTTTTAGGAAGCAGAAGACTTTTTGTCCTCAACCGGCGCAAAGTGGCTTGTATCCTCACCACATACCGGACAAACCCAATCTTCAGGCAAGTCTTCAAATGCTGTACCTGCAGCCACATCCTCATCGGGATCGCCTATTGCCGGATCATAGATATAGCCGCAGGGTTGACAGATGTATTTCTTCATCATTATCATCTCCTAAAAAGTTGGTAGTTTAGTTCAATCTGGTTTGTACTTCAGCCATAATTTCCACGATATTGCTCCCGTTGAGATCAATCCCCGTAAGCGTGATGCCTTGCTCGACAGCGGCTTTATATACCAGGGACGCAGCTGCGCCTTGCCAGGATATCGCCCCGGTAATTGTGTTATCTTTCACATAGATGAGCGTATGCGCTCCATTTTCTTCTCCACACACTATCATGTCACATTGCCGTTCATCAACGTTGCCTATTGAAAATAGAGAGAGGCCAAAAGCGTTAAACAAGGTCACTGGAACAGCTCTACGATAAACAGTGAGATTGGCGGCCATATTATTGCCGGCAATCCGGCCCTGCTCGATCGCTCCGCCCCACAGTCCTTCCACATGCCCGTTAATTTCAGCAACATCTCCGGCTGCGTACACATGCGGATCACTTGTTTGCATTTGTTCATTTACGAGAATGCCCTGCCGGACTAGAATATTCGAGCCATTTACCAGCGCCGTGTTCGGTACGATACCTATAGAGTAAACTACATGGTCACAGGAGAAATATGACTGATCATCCAGCGTAATTCCGGTAACAAACTCTGACCCTGTAATAGATGCCACCCCTGATTGCAGAATAACCTTAACACCTGATCGTTCGAGGGTGTCCTTAAGCAGCTGTGAGGATTTCTCATCAAGCTGTCTGCCCATCAGACGGTGAAATGCTTCGATCACCGTTACCTGATATCCTGCTTCATGCAGCGCCCAAGCGGTTTCGATTCCCTGTACTCCTCCGCCGATTACGGCTACACGGCTGCCATCCTGCAGGCTGTCTTTCAGCCGGTCCGCGTCGTTCATATCACGGAGGGTATGAACATTGTTTAGGCCCGCACCCTCAATCGGTAGAGCGCGGTTCCTTGCTCCCATACACAACAGGAGCTTGTGATACGATACACTTTGCCCGTCTTCTGTCTCCACCAGCTGCCGGTCCGGGTGGACAGAACTGATTCGGGTAGAGGTCTTTACGGATATCCGATTATCGCGATACCATTTTTCCTTCTTGATCAGCACCTTCTCACTGTGCAGGTCGGTAAACAGGCCTTTGGTCAGTTTAATCCGGTTGTAGGGCAGTTGGTCTTCCTCTCCGAGGATCGAGATTTCCGATTCTGCGTCTTGATCACGGATCGCTTTGGCGGCATGGACGGCGGCTACTCCGCCGCCGACAATAACGTAATGTTTTGTCATCCTATAATCCTCCTCCCTAAAATGAACTCAGCAGCAAATCCGATACAAATTCAGCCGCATTTTTAATTTTTTGTACTTTCTCATTCTCTTTAGGGGAAAATCTGATTCTTAAAGGGAACTCCACATGTGTCATCCCTGTGGATTTAATCACCTCAGAAGTACTTTGTACCGTCATGTTGGTTCCGTTCAGATAATCCTGAATGACTTCAATGGCTTCACCGCTCCAGCCGTATGAGCCAAAGGCTGCAGCAAGCTTGCCTTCCAGATTCATGTTTTGCATTTCTTTCAGAATGTTCTCCAGGTTCCCGATCATGTCCGCGTATTTAGTGGAGCTGCCGATAAAGACCGCATCGGCTGACGCAATGCTGTTCAGAATATCGGCTGCGTTGCTTTTATCCGCATCCCAGACCTCTGTCGCAATATTATTTTCCTGCAAGCAGTCTTGTATAATTTTGGCCATCTTCTTGGTGCTGTTTTTGATGGTGGTATATACAATGGCTGCCTTTTTTCCTTGAGTGGTTTCGCGGCTCAACGTGGCGTACATTTCGATATATTTACGGATGTCCTCCCGGATCACAAATCCGTGGGAAGGAGCGATCATCCGGATTTCAATATCCTTGACAGCCTCCAGCAGTGTTCTTACATATCGTCTGTGAGGATGAATAATGGCGGCGTAATAACCCTGGAAATCTTCCGTGATATCAAAACCGGCTTCATCGCTGAACAGATTCTCCACCGCAACATGCGTGCTGAAGATATCGCAAGGAAATAAGATTTGATCTTCGATACAATAGGTTATCATCGTTTCAGCAGTGTGAAGGTACGGTGTTTCTTTAAACAGAAGTGTCTTTCCTCCGATATCCAGCTTATCTCCGTCTTTAACCACCAGGAAGTTCCGGCTATGAAGCTTGTACATTTCCTGCAATTCCGGTACGGCAATTTCGGTGCATACAATTGTGGCATTTGCAGCCTTGCCAGCAAGAGCCGCCAGTCCACCGGAGTGATCAGGCTCTGTATGGTTAATTACGATGTAATGAATATCCAGAAGATCAATCATTTCACCCAGACACTCGGCATATTCACGTCCGAATTCCATATCTACGGTATCAATGACGGTCGGCTTGCCTGTTTTTAACAGGTATGAGTTATAGGTCGTTCCTTTTGACAGAACCAGGCGGTGAAAGGGAACCTGACGGTTATCAATTTTGCCTATCCAGAAAGTATCCTCGGCGATTTTTTTGAACTGTGTACTCATTTCGTTAACCTCCAATGTTTGGTTGATAATGTTTATCAATAACCATATTCTATTATGGCCGCCAAACAAAAAAGAGGATTTGAATCAAATTCTGAAAGTTTGAGATAAAATTCGTGTACCTTAAATTTAGACGATTTAAATGAAGTGATTATGCGTAGGGTCACATTTTGTATAAAAAAGAAAAAATAAAGCCTCTTTCCGAGCTTTCGATGTCCCGGAAACAGCCCTTGTTCTGATGTGAATATTAATAACCCATACCCCCCCTCCGCCATATCCTAATCAAAACAATAAAAAGGTGGATAACGATGACGGAAATACAAATAAATGCTGTAGGAGACCTTATGGTCAAACGTCATATTATTTCAGATGCTAAACAAGCTGACGGTACCTATTCGTTCGGCCCCCTGTTCGCAAAAGTTGCTCCTTATCTGAAACAGGCTGATTTGACGATTGGCAATCTCGAAACCACCTTTGCCGGAAGCGGGCGGGATAGCCGGAAAAGTCTGCGTTCAAGCGGTCCGATATTCAAGTGCCCAGACGAATTGGCCCCGGCACTTAAGGAAGCCGGATTCGATGTATTAGTAACTGCGAACAATCACTGCATGGATTATGGTACACAGGGTCTGATTCGCACGTTAAAAGTTCTGGACCATACTGGAATCGACCATACCGGAACATCTAAGTCATTAGAAGAATCCAAGAAAACTCTTATCAAAAACGTAAAAGGGATTACGATCGGAATTCTCTCTTACACGGCAGGAACCAACAGGATTCCTGTACCGGCGAGTCAGCCATGGCTGGTCAATCGGATAGAAACCGATAAAATCATCCGAGAAATTCGAAATATAAAAAAGAAAGCCGACCTGGTCTTGCTTTATCTGCATTTCGGAAACGAATATAAGTACACTCCAAACAAGCGGCAAAAGCAGCTGGTCAACCTCTTCTTTAAAAATGGCGCGGACATCATCCTGGGATCTCACCCGCATGTTCTTCAACCGTTAGCTGTTCGGGGAAAGAAACAATTCGTTATCTATTCGCTGGGTAATTTTGTTTCGACTAAACTCATGAATATTCCTTATACCCAAAGCAGTATCATTCTTACTCTTAAAATCAAAAAGGATCAAAAAGGAAACACAAGTATCACTAACGTCGATTACATCCCGACCTGCGTAGTTCGTAAAGAGAAAAGCGGCAGAAAAATGACAGAGGTCATCCCCATCCGCGATGCGTTAAAGCGGAATGCCGCTGATTTAAACACGGGGAAGCGAAATGCCTTAACTGGTATGTTGAAGCATACGGAGACTATCTTAAAGCGGGGGTAGAGCCGTTTTATAATGAACAGTTTCGTCTGTAACATTCCGGATATGCTGATAGCCATCGTTATAATCTAAACAGCGGTAGTCCAGGACTGTATCACTCGTCCATGGCTGCCGCTGTTTCAATTGGTCATTTGTATATAAAAAAAGCTCACCCTCAAGTGTTAATAATTCCATAATGAATAAGGTCTACAAATTTATTTTCTTTATAGACATGCTGCAATAAAACACCTTCCTTCACCATGCCCGATTTCTGCATAACCCGTCCAGAGCCTGGATTTGAAGCAAAAAATCTCGCGTACACTTTATGGTAATGCTTTTCTGTGAAGGCAAACTCAAGGATAGCTTTTGTTGCTTCTGTCGCATATCCTTTACCCCAGTATTCCTCACCTATCCAATACCCGAGTTCGCCATTTTTGTGTGTTTGGTTATTGGACAGGCCGATAGCTCCATAAAGCTCATATGTATTTTTGTCAGTAATGGCGAACTCATAGGATTTATTATTGTTAAAATTAACCTCTTGTGTTTGAATCCATGATAATGCACAATCAATGGAGTATGGATAAGGTAGAGTTAATGTACTTTTATAAATATTGTAATTATTGCAGAGCTCACTGACTCGTTGTGCATCAGATTCTTTAAAGGGTCTTAAAATCAATCGTCCGGTAGTAAGCGTTCTTTTGGCTTGATTGTACATTCTAATCATCTCCTAGCTTGAAATTATGTTACGGGTATTTTCAATTTTCTTCCTGTTTCAATAAAAAATCAATCGGGTAATTCAATTTCGGAGTTATATTCATTTCACTAGATTCAGGCCTTCCATATAGGAGGTCTATTTTTGACGCACACATTACCTTATCCTATGGAGGCCGCCATGCATCGCGTAAACCTGAACCAGGAACGATTCAACCAACAGGTCATTGATCACGCCTCCTTTGGCATCGCCCTTGTTGGGCCAGAAGGTGTGATTTTAACTGTTAACCCCGCCATTGAACAGATCTTTGGCTATTCCACTGCAGAATTTGACGGCATGAGGTTGGAAAACCTTTCCCATCCCGATGATGATTTTAGAACTATACACCAGCTCAAGGCGCTCATGGGTGACGGAACCAACGTACAGCTCGAAAAACGGTTTATTTCAAAAAATGAAGACGACTTGTGGGGGTTGCTTTCTCTCAAGCTTTTCAGTGATGAGGCGGACCAGGCATTGTATTACATTTGCCAAATCATTGACATCACCAAGCAAAAAGAATCCGAGCAGCGCCTTCAGGAATCAGTTGAGCGGTATACGTCACTCAAAAAATACAACCATGACACCGTGATTTCCTTTGGCCTAGACGGCCGAATTATTAACGCCAACAGTATGGCGGAAAAGATCACAGGCTACTCCATAGAGGCCGATCTGATCGGGATGGAGCTTTCGAGTCTAATTGGCCACGAGAATGTCCAGAAGATTCTGAAAAGAGCGCTGTACGATGATTCGGTTGAACAGCACATTAATGCGCTTAGAACCAAGAGTGGCCAGATTGTTGAAGTGCTCACCAGTATTGCACCGATTTATGTGAGTAATCAAAATATCGGATTCTACCTCATCTGTAAGGACATCTCTGAACAGCGGCAGTTGTTGCTTGCAAAAGAGGCTGCCGAGTCTACGAACAGAGCGAAAAGTGAGTTTCTTGCGATGATGAGCCACGAAATCCGCACCCCTATGAATGGGGTAGTCGGCATGACGGATATTCTGCTTGAGACTACTAACCTTGATGAAGAGCAACGGGGCTATGTAGAGATCATCCGCAAAAGCGGGGAAACGCTGCTCAATATCATCAATGATATTCTTGATCTTTCAAAAATCGAGGCAGGCCGGACAGAACTGCAAGAGGATTCATTCGATCTTCGCAAATGCATCAAGGACAGCTTCGCCGTCATTTCCATGAAAGCCGATCAAAAGCAAATTGAGCTCTCCAGTACTATAAATCATGATGTTCCGGACTATATCTACGGAGATCGCGACCGTTTGAAACAGGTCCTCCTGAACCTGCTCGGCAATTCCGTGAAGTTCACCTCCAAGGGCAGCATATCGGTAAAAGTGAAGCTGCTAAAGGAAGATCCGACAAAGTTGGCCTTTACGGTAACTGATACGGGCATTGGGATTGATCCTATGCGGCTGAATGACATTTTTGAACCGTTTGCGCAGATTGACAGCTTTATGACGCGCAATCACGAAGGCACTGGTCTGGGCCTTGCGATCAGCCGCAGAATCATCGATATGATGGGCGGCGAGATATACGCGGAGAGTGACGGCAAGAGTGGCTCGTCTTTCTCCTTCACCATCAAGCCCAAGAAAACAGCGGCAGTACCCGCTCAAGAGTCTTCCTTGTACAAGCACCCTAATACACGGGAAATTAACATTTTGCTTGCTGAAGACAATTACATCAACCAACTGGTGTTAACCAAAACACTTGAAAAAATAGGTCATAGAATCACTACTGTCACAAACGGAATAGATGCAGTTGAAGCAGCAAACAAAGAAAAGTTTGATCTTATTTTAATGGATCTGCACATGCCGATTATGAACGGCTTCGATGCGGTGAAGTTGATAAGAGAAGAACACAAGGAGAACTGTCCGCCGATTATCGCAGTCACAGCCAATGCTTTGAAAGGTGATCGGGAAAAATGTCTTGCTGCCGGGATGGACGAGTATGTCAGCAAGCCTATTAAGCGGGAAGTCATCCTGAAGCTAATTAACGAGCTTGTGAACAGATAATGATAAGCATTATTTCTGAGTGATATTACATTATCCCCTTTAGGTAGACAGTAAAAAGCATCACATTACTGTTATACTTGGAGGGGTTTTTTCGTTCATCCCTCCATCCAAACATTTTTTTAACATTTGACTCTTATACTAATTTTAGTTTCCTTAGAAAGGATGGTTTTTTCATGGTCAATATCCTTGTTGTGGAGGATGATATAAAGCTCAATCAAATTATTTGCACCTATCTGTGTGATAACGGATACGATGCTAAAGGGTGTTTAAACCCACGCGAGGCATATGATTTGATGTATAACAGTCTGTACGACCTTATCATCTCAGACGTTATGATGCCGGAGATTGATGGCTTTGAATTTGTGGAAACGGTCAGGGCTATTAACAAGACTATCCCTATTCTTTTTGTTACCGCCCGTGACGATATTTCCTCGAAACAAAAAGGGTTTCGTGCAGGGATTGACGATTACATGGTCAAACCGGTCAATATGGACGAACTGGTAATGCGTGTGGGTGCTCTGCTTCGACGGGCGAATATTGCTCATGAAAAGAAACTGGCGGTAGGAAGTCTTATGATGGACGCAGATGAGATGACCGCAACGGTAAACGGTGAGGAAATTTCGGTGACGCTACGGGAATTCAACATACTCTACAAGATGCTTTCCTATCCCAAACATACCTTTTCCCGTGCCCAGCTTATGGATGAATTTTGGGGCATTGGCAGCGAAACAAGCCTGCGTGCCGTGGATGTATATATTGTTAAACTTCGGGACAAGTTCTCCTGCTGTGAGGATTTCAAGATCATGACGGTTCATGGACTTGGTTACAAGGCAGTGCTGCAATGAGGAAGATAAAGAAAGAGAAGCTCCGGCTCAAATCGCAGCATTTTTCATGGAAAGAGTTTTTCTGGACCTTTATTGTGCTGTCCACGCTGACCGCAGGGCAAGCGCTGATCTACGATGCCTATCTTTCCGTAGAAAACGTTCCACCGCAATACATCTTCGGGATCACGGGATATTGGATCATCGTTGCCCTCATCTTCTGCCTTTTCACCGCAAGGCAGAAGTACAAAACCTTTGATAAGCCCATGAGAAAACTCAGCGAGGCCGCAAAACAGGTAGCGGAAGGCGATTTTTCTGTCTATCTGGAACCACTCCATAGAGCGGATAAGAAGGATTATGTGGACGTAATGTTCGAGGATTTTAACAAGATGGTTGAAGAGCTCGGCAGCATCGAAACACTCAAAAACGATTTCATATCCAATGTGTCGCATGAAATCAAAACCCCCCTATCCGTCATTCATAGTTACGCTATGGCGCTGCAAAAGGTTGATCTGTCGCCGAAACTTCGTACAGAATATACGGATACAATCATTTCGGCCTCCCAAAAATTAACGACGCTGGTGATCAATATTCTGAAGCTGAACAAATTGGATAATCAGGAGATTAATCACGTTGCCGAACCCTATGATCTGTGCAGACAGCTATGCGATTGCGCCCTTACTTTTGAAAATTCCTGGGAAGCGAAGAATATCGAATTTGCGGCGGACATAGAGGACCGTGCCATCATTCGTGCAGATGAAAGTATGCTTGAGATCGTGTGGCTTAATCTTCTCTCCAATGCGCTGAAATTTACAGCCCCCGGCGGAACGATCACCTTATCGCAGACTTCAGATAAAGATACGATTACGGTTACGGTAGCAGACACTGGCTGCGGCATGGACGAAGAAACGATGAAGCATATTTTCGATAAATTCTATCAGGGAGATACTTCCCACTCCGGGGAGGGAAACGGCCTTGGACTTGCTCTTTCGCTGCGGGTCATTGAACTGGTGGGCGGTGCCATAACGGTTAGGAGTGAGCCCGACCAGGGTACAACATTCACAGTCAAATTGAAAGTGGAGAAGTAAGCTCTTCCCCATGCGATTGAATGGATAAGATCGATTGAATCTCCACCACTTAGCTGACGCTTGAAGGGGTGGATTCTTGCGAACAGAGGAGCAACCTCCTCTTATGGGCAAGCGATCCCTGCGTTCCCGCAGTT